>NZ_JBFTEH010000036.1:0-5354 GCF_041027365.1 Jiella sp. M17.18
ACATGGCGACCTCCCTCGGGAACCGCCAATTCGCTCCTCAACTGCATCAGTTGTGAGTCAGACCCCCGTTTGGACGCCGATGAGGGGTCCCGTTCCAAAGCCGTTTGACAGGCACCGGCTACGGCCTCGCCCTCGAAGGCATCAGCGCCGCCGAGGTCGCGCGCTCGATGGCTATCCAGGGCTGATCCGACATGCCGCGCCCGGCTGCCTGCCGGGCGTCGGCCTCCGCTCAAGTGTCGACTGGACTGAAGCCGGTCGGCGAAGTAAACCTCTGGTTGTGTTTGGCTGATCGAGACTCATGGCGTGTCGCCGAATGACAGCGAGGAGCCGCCGCTAGCCCCGCCTTGATATCTCTCGCATCGCTCCACCGAACCCAAGCCGCTCCATCTGCTCTTCGAAGATGACGTAGCCGCCGCGGCCGGAGCTTTTCACGCGGTACAGAGCCACGTCCGCCCGGCGGACCAAATCAAGCTGTGTCAGCGTATCCCGGAAGGCGATGGCGACGCCGATCGAGATTCCGATGACCACCTGTTGCTTGGCCACCTCGAACGGGCTCTGAATGGCCTCGACGATGCGGCGTGAGAGAACTTCAATCTCCATTCGGTCGGTGACCGCGTCTCGCAGAACCGCGAACTCGTCACCCCCCAGCCGCGCGACCATGTCCTTGCCGGACACCAACGAAAGCAGCCTCGCCGCCACCTGGCGGATCAGTTCGTCACCTGCCTGGTGGCCGAGGGTGTCGTTGACGTCCTTGAAGCGATCTAGATCCAGATAGAGCACCGCGAAGCTTCGCCTCGTCTGCTCGAACTCCTGAAGCCGTTGTTCAAGTCGCTGATCGAAGGAGAAGCGGTTCGCGAGGCCGGTCAGCGCGTCGTGATGCGCCATATGCTCGATCTGCCTCTGTGAACTTACGAGCTTGCGGGTCGTGCGGTAGAGCCGGAACAGAAGGAGCCCGGCGAGCAGCAGGATGACCATCCCTGCTCCCGCCAGGATCGGCACCATCCGGTCGAGCACTTTCATTCCCGGCTGCTGCACCGTCCAGAGCAGATAGCCGATGTCTGTGCCGTCAGTCGCCAGCGGAAACGCGGCCTCATGAGGGCCGAGATGCCCGGTCCAGGAGAACCGCGGGTTCCGGATCAGGAAGTCCGACGCCAGCTTCGACAGGAACGGCCCGTCGAGGAACTCGACCGCCACGTGGACCGGTTCCTGTCCCGCCGCCTGATGGATCTTGCCGGTGTCGGAAATGATTGCCGCGGCGCTCACGACGGCCGGTCGGTTCTCCAGGAGCACGTAGCGCCGAACGAATGTCGGCGCATCATCGAGAGAAGCCGCCGTCCTTCTGAGCCGCCGGAGCCGGGCCACGATCGGCGCAAGAATTGCCGCGTGCGAGAAGTAGGTGTCCGGCGCCAGTCGGGTGCCGCCGATCATCGCATAGATGGAGTGATCGCCACCGTCGAGAATGAAGACGCGGTCGATCCCGAAGTAGGTGTGCATCCAGACGCCGAGGTTTGCGTCGAGCCAATCCAGGTCGCGCGGGCCGAGTACCTCGTTGACGGCATCGTCCCAGGTGGTGGACGTCTGCTGGTTTCTCGTCACATCCGCGATCCGCTGATCGAGCAGCCGCCGGACAAGGGTGGTTTCGCGCTGAATGGAGTCGGCATCGGTCTCGGTGGCAGACCAATAGGCTGTGAACGCGACGAAGACGCCGGTCAGGATCAACAGGCCGAGAACCGGCAAAAAATATGCGGCCGTCAGCCGCGTCGTCCGCACATCCATGCCGCCGCCACCTTGAACAGTCCTTCAAGATGTACAGGCCATTAGATGCCAAAGGGTTATCGACAGGCAAAAATGGAACATAAGCATGTAGTATATTCGATGGTCATCCGGGAAGCCGTAGGCGCTGCCGTGGATGGGCTTTATCGCAGTCTGCTAGAGCATTAACATTTGATACAATCGGCGCATTATTGTAACCTTTACTTGCTTTATCTCTCCAGTGCGGGGCACGGCATTTCGGCACTCCCGCTATGATTTGAAATTGCTGATTTTTTTATCCTGTTCATCTCCTTGAATTACGCGGTCAATCTCAAGCTCCTTCACAGTCCCGGCTCTTCCAAACCTCGCGTTCAGGATTCCCTCTTAGGATATCCGTGCAAGGCTAAGGGGACGTCTGATGAGTGTCGCGCAAGTGGCAAAGTGGTTCGCGTTGCGGGATGTATCGCCGAACATCGTCTTAGCCCAATTCAAGGAGCTGCAGCGGCAGGTGCCGCTTCTTTATGCGCTGCTAGCGGTCAACTCTGTCGCGGTTGCCTACACACATTTTGACGTCGCACCTGCCTGGATGACGCTCGCTGTGCCGGCAATGCTGATCTCCGTGTCGATGGCGCGATTGCTGGTCTGGCTGAAGCGCCTAGGCCGCCACGTCGACGTCTCCTCAGCTCTTCGGCAGTTACGTCTCACTATCGTGCTGGCAGTCCTGCTCGCTCTCGCCTACATCGGCTGGGCTCTTGGGCTGAACGGCTATGGCGGCGCATACGAGAACGCCCACGTGGCGGTGTTTGTCGCAGTGACTGTCATGGGCTGCATCTTCTGCCTCATGCATCTGCCTCAGGCCGCGATCGGCGTAACCGTCGCCGTCTTCGTGCCATTCCTCACCTTTTACTTAATCCAAGGTCGTCCGGTCTTCGTGTCGATCAGTCTCAACGTGGTCCTGGTGTCGATCGTCATGCTCCAGGTTCTCATCAACAGCTTCCGTGGCTTCAGCGAAGTCGTCGCCTCGCGGAGCGAGCTGGAGCGGCTAAGCATCGAAAACATGCGGCTTGCTCATACGGATCCGCTGGTGGGATTACCAAACCGCCGCCACTTCTTCGCCGAATTGCAGCGGCGGGTCGAGAGGGCTGCGGCAGATGGTGAGCCGTTCGCCGTGGGGACGCTCGATCTCGATCGCTTCAAGCCCGTCAACGACACCTATGGCCATTTCATCGGCGACAGGCTTTTGGAACAGGTTGCCGAGAGGCTGCGTGCTGCCGGCGGCGATCAAGTTCTCGTTGCACGTCTGGGTGGCGACGAATTTGGTTTCCTGATCGATGCCGGCGAACGGGTGGCTCGGGATACCGCCGAGCAACTTTGCCACGCTGTAGGCGTGCCGTTTAATCTTGAAAGCATGTGTGTGGAAATCGGCGCATCATGCGGCGTGGCTGTGTTTCTGGAAGGCGGACGGACAGCGCATGAACTCTTTGATCACGCCGACTATGCGCTCTATCATTCAAAAAGTGAGCGTCGTGGGGCAGTTACGGTCTATTCTGCCGAGCACGAACGCCAGATCAAACCCGAACGCGCCATCGAGGCAGCGCTGCGCACAGCAAACCTCGATGACGAGATGGAGCTTCATCTCCAGCCGGTGGTCGATGGCCATACTGGCGGCGTTGTCGCAGTCGAAGCTCTGGCGCGCTGGCACAGCCCCATGCTCGGCGACGTCCGACCTGACGTCTTCATCACGGTCGCCGAGCGGACTGGTCTGATCCAGAACCTGACGATGGTGCTTCTCGGTAAGGCGCTTACGCTGATTGAACGACTGCCGCCAGAATTAAAGCTATCATTCAACCTTTCGGCGCACGACGTCACAAACTCCGAGACACTAGTCGCCCTGACCACGCTTATCCGTCGGAGAAACGTCGACCCGTCGCGCCTTATCTTCGAGTTGACGGAAACGGCTGTCATGCGCGACTTCGCGGCGGCACAGAGGTCAATTCTGCTGTTGCGTGCGCTCGGGGTGCAGATTGCCCTCGACGACTTTGGCACCGGCTATTCGAGCCTCGGTTATCTGAACCGCTTGTCCGTGGACAAGGTCAAGGTCGACCGGAGCTTCGTCAATGGCTGCACGACGGGGCCGGGCCTGAATATCCTGCGTTCGGTCCTGGCGTTGTACTCCTCCCTGAAACTAACATGCGTAGTGGAGGGGGTGGAGGAAGCCGACCAGTTGAGGATACTTCGCCAACTCGGCTATAGGGAGTTCCAAGGATATCTGTTCGGCCGCCCCATGCCATTCGACGACTTGACGACGTGGCTCGACCGGCACGCCGGTGCCTTTAGCTCAGACGGACCACAGCAGCAGAGCCAGCAGAGCGGATATTATCCTTTTGCTTCAAGCCTCCGCCAGACGTCGGCTACATGAATCGTCGTCGTTCCACCTCGCCGATGGCGTTGATTGGCGAGGGACCCTGGCGCAGATCGATGAACCGACCGTTTGGTCTCAATTGGCCGCGCAGGGTTCAGCGTCACGGCGTAGTAACGCCCGAGCTCGCGCCCATTCGCACCTGAGCTATGACCGAAGTTGGGTGACGGGTCCGATCGGGCGGCGCGTTGGTCGGCGGCCGCGGTGACGGCGACACCGTCTCTAAATTTGATGCCGGCGATGACCATCGGCAAGCGGTTTTCGCTTTTCAGTCTTCTCCATGTCTTGCCGGCGGCCATCGCGAACTTGAAGATTATCAGCCGCGCCGTCTTTTGCGACAGGGCTCCGTGAACTTGCTTCGCGAGAGTGGAAAGCGTTTTCGCATTTACGCGGCCCGTCTTTCGAACTGAAGCGGGCTGACGAAGTCAAGTGTGATACGGCGTGCGAATTTTGCATGCCGGTCCACATGCCCAGACCTGTTGTGGCTTCACGGCTCGTTTCGCGCCGACCGTTCGCCCTGCGTTCCACGCTCGTCGAGCCTTGACCGCCGGATCATACTCGGAGTGTCCCATTGCGGTTCTCCTTCGTCCGGAATGGCCGAGGGAGAAGGATCGACGATCGTCAACGTGGATCGAACGGGCCGAAGGCGAACCGTCCGGTTGGAGTACAGCAGGCGGGAAGCTGCCAAGAGCTTCGACCGGTTGCTCGTTGGCAAGATGATTGGGACCGATGCGGGAGCGTGAAATGCCTTGACGGAGCCTCATGTCACGATGAAAACCGCTTATCTGTGCCAAACCCCTGCAGGTGTTGGTACTCTCCCTACATGCTCTTCAGAACGAGACGGTCGACTATGGGAATTGTTGCGAAGGCAACTGAAGTCGTGGGTGGCGCTGTCGCGCTCGTCAGGCGCTTTGGTTCTCCGTCGCATCAAGCCGTCGGGCTGACACCCCAGATTCCGGCTGCGCGGAAACAAGGAATCATGACTTTGAAGCTTCCCGCCGCAGAGGGCTGGAAGAACGGGCGTCTGCCCACCCCTGCGCCGGGGCTTCAGGTCAATGCCTTTGCGTCGGACCTCGATCATCCCCGCTGGATCGAGGTCCTTCCCAATGGCGACGTCCTCGTGGCGGAATCGAAGGAACAGCCGGAGACGCCGCGCAGCCTCATGGACCACGCGCAGCAGGCC
>NZ_JBFTEH010000037.1:0-4080 GCF_041027365.1 Jiella sp. M17.18
CGCCGGAGCCGGGCCACGATCGGCGCAAGAATTGCCGCGTGCGAGAAGTAGGTGTCCGGCGCCAGTCGGGTGCCGCCGATCATCGCATAGATGGAGTGATCGCCACCGTCGAGGATGAAGACGCGATCGATCCCGAAGTAGGTGTGCATCCAGACGCCGAGGTTCGCGTCAAGCCAATCCAGATGGCGTGGTCCGAGCACCTCGTCGACGGCATCGTCCCAGGTGGTGGACGTCTGCTGGTTTTTCGTCACATCCGCGATCCGCTGATCGAGCAGCCGCCGGACAAGGGTGGTTTCGCGCTGGATGGAGTCGACATCGGTCTCGGTGGCAGACCAATAGGCTGTGAACGCGACGAAGACGCCGGTCAGGATCAACAGGCCGAGAACCGGCAAAAAATATGCGGCCGTCAGCCGCGTCGTCCGCACATCCATGCCGNGCCGGTCAGGATCAACAGGCCGAGAACCGGCAAAAAATATGCGGCCGTCAGCCGCGTCGTCCGCACATCCATGCCGTCGCCACCTTGAACAGTCCTTCAAGATGTACAGGCCATTAGATGCCAAAGGGTTAGCGGCGGACAAACTTGAAGCGCAAGATTTTCTTTTTCAACGAATCATAGGGGAAGCTGACTTTCTTGCTTCCACGGGCGCACCCCAACCTGATTCAGCTGCCGGACTATCATTTGTTAAAAGGTGGTGCGGCAGAAGGAAGCTGCAACACCGCCCCCCTCGCAGGCGCCAGACCAGACCGTCAGTTGCCCAAAGCGAATAAGTCCGCGAAAATGAGCAACTTACATCCAGCTTGTAAGTCTAGGTTATCGTTAGGCTTCCGCCGATTGTGCTCGTCTCTTTCGCGCACACGACGATGCACAAAGGGTTTGGCCCCCGTGTCGAGCACCCATCCGGTTGTCCTTCTGGTCGAGGATGATCCCCTCGTGCGCATGGTTATGAGCGATACCCTGACTGACGCCGGATTCCGGGTGCTCGAAGCTGGCAGTGCCGATACGGCACTCGTGCTTCTGGAAGCCCGCAACGGAATTGTAGCGATCGCAACCGATGTGGATATGCCAGGACCGATCAACGGCTTCACACTGGCGCGTCTCGTTCGAAGGAGCTGGCCGTCCGTTGGCATCGTCGTTGCCTCAGGTGCACGCAGGCCTCTGGACGCAGAAATGCCTGCTGGCGCTGTTTTCCTGCCGAAGCCGTTCTTGCCGTCCGCTCTCGTGGCTGCTGTAGAGTCTGTCATTGCGCGGCCGATCTCTGAAGCGGGTCATGCTGATCCCCGACTTCCCTTCGCCGATGCTCCCAGCAAGAGCTTGGTCGGAGGCTTTCCGGAGGCCACACCTGAGCCCTCCAAAGACTGACGTGGAGGGAAGTCTGAGGCGAGAGGGCATATTGACTGTGGATCGGCGTCGGGTTCCGAAGCCCATAGGCGCGGTAAGCCATTGACCGCCTAGAAACTGGTGGGATTACTCCGCTGGGCCGAGTGACAATGCGGCCAAATAGCGCAGATAAGACATTAGCCGGGTGTCGCATCAGTTGTTCCTGAAACTTCGCCCGCTAACGTTTCCGTGATCACCAACTGCCGGGATCACGGACATGCTGCTCGAAGTTCGGGAAAGCCATGCTGCTGGCGACGGAGACCTCGCGGTCGTCCCCGTCCTCCTGTCGATCGCCAAGTCAACGCGGGCGCTGAACATGGTGTTTCTCAGCGAGATCGGTCTTTCACCGGGACAAGATAGACTGCTCGACGCGCTCGATCCCATCCAGCCGCTCTCGTCAGTCATCGTCGCGGCTGAGACCGATGTTAAACCGTCAACAGTCTCCAAAATGACGGATCGTCTGGAGCGGGACGGTTACGTTGTGCGCGTGGCGTCGAACTTGGACTCTCGCCTGACTCTGCTCGCTCTGACGCCGGCCGGCGTGCGAATGCAAAAGCAGATCCGGAAAGTCTGGCGCCGAATGGAAGAGGAGCTGGCGAAGGGAATGCCGCAGGGCGAGTTCTCGGAGTTCGCGAAGGGGCTCGTCCATGCTTGTGATCTTCTCCGCCGCCAGATGAAGCAGCCGAGGTGAGTTGCAGCCCTCGATCCCACCGGTATATTCTCGGAAGCAACTGGGGGGGCTACATGGCAAGGACAAGCTCAGACGACGCTGACGTGATGATCGGCCAGCGCATCCGCGCCCGCAGGCTGGCGCTCGACATGAGTCAGACCGTCCTGGGCGAGGCCCTCGGGGTGACCTTTCAGCAGGTGCAGAAATACGAGAAGGGTGCCAACCGCGTCCCGGCCGGCCGGCTGCAGCGGATGGCGGCGGTCTTTAACGTGCCGGTCTCGTTTTTCTTCGAGTCGTCGCAAGTGGAGAAGATTGACGACGGCGGCCTGTCAGCGTTCACGAGCAGTCGGGAGGGACGAGATCTCAATCGAGCCTTCGCCGCGATAGGCGGGCGCGACGTGCGCCGACGTGTCATCCGGCTCGTCGAAGCGATCGCTGCAGGGGAGGCGGAAGCCGACGTTAGGACAGAAGCGGCGGAGTAGCGCCCGCGAGACTGGCTTTCCCGCCTGCCAAGGTGACGCGATGGTAATCCTCCACGAATACGATGGTTTTCCGTACCGTGTTCTGGAGCCGAGATGTCGCTGCCCGATTTCACGCTCGCGATCGTCAATGATCTCGGCATCTTCGCACTCGTCACGATGTGCTACGGTTCGATCATTAGGAATATTCGATATGCGCCGGAGAAGGGGGCGGTAATCGGCCTGATGTTCGGCGCCGGAGCCGCCCTCGCGATGGCAGACGGCGTCGAATTCGCGCCGGGAATACTCGTCGACGCAAGAGCTGTGATGCTCGCCCTCGTCTGCCCATTTGGCGGCCCGTGGGCGGCATTCGTCGCCGCTGGAGTCACGTCGACCGTGCGCCTGTGGATCGGTGGCCCGTCCGCCGACGTCGGCGTTGTCAACATCTGTAGCACGGTCGCAATTGGCATGGCGTTCGCCCGAGTCGCCTTCCGGCCAGGACAATCCTACACCACGGGTCAATTCGTCTGGCTGGGCGCCGTGGCGAACCTGCCATTCGCACTGATCCTGGCGGCTCCCGTCGCAAAGCCCGCTCGCGTCTTTCTGCAAACGATCGGCCCGATCTCCGTCGCGACGCTCGTCGGCGTCGTCGTGCTCGGAAAATTCCTGTCCCGCGAGCGGGCGGCGATCAGGCAAGGCCGGGTACTCGAGGCGGACGCGTCGACGGACCCGCTCACGGAGCTTCCGAACCGGCGCAAGCTCGAGCGTAAGAGCGTCGCGATCATTGAAAGCGCTCAGCGCAGTGGCAAGCCCGTCTCTGTACTGATCATCGATAGCGACCACTTCAAGTCGATGAACGACCGCTATGGGCATGACGTGGGAGATGTTCTCCTGAAGGAAGTGGCGGACGTCGTCTCGGCGAACGTACGTCCCCGCGATGCACTCGCCCGCTACGGCGGCGAGGAGATCGTCGTCCTGATGCCGGAGACCGGAGCCGCGGCGGCGTCCGTAGTGGCGGAGCGCGTCCGCCGCCTGGTAGACTTCGAGGTCTTCCACGGCGACCGAGGGACCGGCAATGTCACCGTCAGCATCGGTGTCGCGAGCGATCAGGGGCCAGCGGTGTCGTTCAAGCGACTGTTCAAGGCGGCCGACGAGGCGCTCTACGTTGCGAAGGATCGCGGACGGAATCGCGTGGAGATGGCGCCGCCAGTGACGCTCCCGGTTGTGGCCTGATCGGCGACCTCTCGGTGCGCTGGCGAGTCATCAGGCTGATCGAAGCGATCGCAGCGAACCAGCAGGAAGCGGACATCGCAGGGGCAGCGGAGTGATCGCTATCGCGGCAGCGGTGCGGGCGTTGGGAGCACCCGCACCGCGCCTGCGTGGCTGAGCGCATCCTACCAGATTTCGCCCCTCCCGCACGTTGCCGCCCTCCCGAACGGTTTCGCGCTTACGTAGAGTTATTAGAGCGTTTCACGGTTTGACGGAAGCGTAGCCGGCGTTGGCGAAGTAGTTGGCGCATTCGGCGGGCTGGATGGTTTCCACCAGAGCGCCGATGCGGCGCCATGTGTCTTCGA
>NZ_JBFTEH010000038.1:0-2788 GCF_041027365.1 Jiella sp. M17.18
ACCTACCATAGGATTGATCTGGTTCGGGATGGCGGCCGCCGTCGGCACTGGCCGACAGTCCTGAAGGAGGAGATCGTGATGGCGGCGCTGGAGAAAGACGCCAGCGTCGCCGCCGTCGCCCGTCAGCACGATGTCGATCCGTCATCGATCTACCGTTGGATCCGGAAGTTACGGTCAGGTGCGCATGATCAAGGCCCGACCTTCCTGCCTGTGGCGGTGTCGTCGCCCGAGGTCCAACCTCATGAGGGACCGGGGCGGGATCGGGACGCTGCCGCCGACGCCCGTTCTTCCGAGCGAGGGCCCTGCGTCGAGATCGAGCTGTCCGGCAATCGAGTTATCCGGATCGATGCGGATATCGACGCCCGTGCCCTTGCCCGCATTCTCGAGGTGGTCGATCGACTGGGTTCGCCGCCGGCCTCGTCGAAGACGAGAACGGGAGAATGATCCCGGTTCCGAGCGGGGTATGGGTCTGGCTGGCGGCAGGGCACGTCGACATGCGCAAGGGCTTTCCCGGCCTGTCGCTCATGGTCCAGGAGACGCTGAAGCGCGATCCGAACGACGGACATCTGTTCGTCTTCCGTGGCCGCCGCGGCGACCTGATCAAGGTCATCTGGCATGACGGGCAAGGCGCCTGCCTGTTCGTGAAGCGGCTAGAGCGGGGCCGCTTCATCTGGCCGTCGCCGGCGGATGGGACGGTGACGATCTCACCGGCGCAGCTCGGCTACCTGCTTGAGGGGATCGACTGGCGCCATCCGCAGAGAACCTGGCGCCCGAGTTCGGTCGGATAGCATAAACTCCTTGTGTTGGAGGGGTTCTGTGGCAGAATCGGCTTTGTCACGAACTGCTTCGAGCCTCCCGCCATGGCCGCCGCGCCGGACGACATCGCCGCCCTGAAGGTCGCCCTCGCAGCGGCCGAACGGCGTGCTGATCTGGCGGAGGCCGAAGTGGCCAACAGAAGGGCGAAGGCCTCGCACGCCGAGGCGCTGATCGCGCATCTGACGCTGGAGATCGAGAAGCTCAAGCGCGAGCTCTATGGATCGCGTTCGGAGAAGAAGGCGCGTCTCCTCGACCAGTTGGAGATGCAGCTCGAGGACGCCCAGGCGGCCGCGACCGAGGACGAGCTTGCCGCCGAACAGGCCGCGGCGAAGACGACGGTCGTGCAGGCCTTTACCCGCAAGCGTCCCTCGAAGAAGCCGTTCCCAGAACATCTGCCGAGAGAGCGGGTGGTCGTTCCGGCGCCGACCTCGTGCCTGTGCTGCGGTTCGGCCAGACTGTCGAAGCTCGGCGAGGACATCACCGAGACGCTGGAGGTAATCCCGCGGCAGTGGAAGGTGATCCAGACGGTCCGGGAGAAGTTCACCTGCCGGGAGTGCGAGACGATCACCCAGCCGCCGGCGCCGTTCCATCCAACGCCCCGCGGCTTCCTCGGCTCGAGCCTGCTCGCGATGATCCTGTTTGAGAAGTACGGGCAGCATCAGCCACTCAACCGGCAGTCGGAGCGTTACGCCCGCGAGGGGATCGACCTCAGCCTGTCGACGCTCGCCGACCAGGTCGGCGCCTGCGTCCATGCTCTTCGCCCGCTTCACGACCTGATCGAGCGGCATGTCCTTGCCGCCGAGCGGCTGCACGGCGATGACACCACCGTGCCGATCCTGGCCAAGGGCAAGACGGTGACCGGCCGGGTCTGGGTCTATGTCCGCGATGACCGGCCTTTTGGCGGCGTGGCGCCGCCGGCAGCCCTGTTCTACGCCTCCCGCGACCGCACGGCCGATCATCCCGAGCGCCATCTCGCCGGCTATGGCGGGATCCTCCAGGCCGACGCCTATGCAGGATATGGTCGCCTGTACGCCATGGAGCGAAGTCCGTGGCCCGTGACCGAGGCACTGTGCTGGGCGCATTCTCGTCGCAGGTTCTTCGAGCTCGCCGACATCGCCAGGAGCGCCCGGCGGGGAAAGAACGCGGCGCCGATCTCGCCGCTGGCGCTGGAGGCGGTGAAGCGCATCGACGTCCTGTTCGACATCGAGCGCGAGGTGAACGGCCGCTCGGCCGAAGAGCGTCTCGCCGTCCGGCAGCAGCGGAGCGTGGCCGTTCTCGCCGACCTGGAAGAGTGGATGCGCACCGAACGGGCGCGCCTGTCGCGTCATGCTCCGGTCGCCAAGGCCATGGACTACATGCTGACACGCTGGGACGGCTTTGCCCGCTTCACCACCGACGGCAGGATCTGCCTCAGCAACAATGCCGCGGAACGCGCGATCCGCGGCCTGGCGCTCGGCCGCAAGTCGTGGCTCTTCGCCGGTTCTGATCGCGGAGCCGACCGCTGCGCCTTCATGCTGACGCTGATCGCCACGGCGAAGCTGAACGATGTCGATCCACAGGCCTGGCTCGCCGATGTCCTCGCCCGCATCGCAGACACGCCGCAGACCCGTCTCGGCGAGCTCCTGCCGTGGAACTGGTCTGCTACCCGCAGCGCCGAGCAAAAAGTCGCCGCCTAAGGCCGCGGACGCATACGGCGTACGGTCCCAAACCCCGCAACACCCCCGTTAGTCCGACATACGCCGTGACGCCACGGCGTACTCCGGATCGCCCTATCGCCCAAGAATCCCTCAATAAATGGTTGCATTCGCAACTAGAGTTACGCGTGACCCTTCGGCGACACGTCGACGGGTCACGCCCACCTCGCGCACGACATTCCGGTAACTCGTCGATAGCTTAACTCGAAAGGCGCAAGCCCCAGATTGCCGCTGAAGCGAGAAAAAGTTCTTCACCGCGGTCCACGCCGGATGCGTAC
>NZ_JBFTEH010000039.1:0-2591 GCF_041027365.1 Jiella sp. M17.18
TCGTGAAGCGGCAGATGTACGGGCGTGCCAAGCTCGATCTCCTCGAAGCCCGACTGCTCGGCGCCGCCTGATCGTCATCGAGAGTGCGTCAGACCCCAAACGGGACCCCTCTGACGCAGGGGTTCAAAGTGCCTTCCGAGATTGATCGGAGGCCGAGTTGGGATGCTTGTCGTGGAGACGATCGCGAAGATCCGCCGTGCGCATTTTGTTCAGGGCAAGGGGATCAAGGCGATCTGCCGTGAGCTGAAGGTCTCGCGGAAGGTGGTGCGCAAGGTTCTGCGCTCGGACGAGACGGCTTTCGAGTACGAGCGCTCGGTGCAGCCGATGCCTAAGCTTGGCGCCTTTAAGCCGGAGCTCGACCGGATCCTGGCCATCAACGATGCCCGTCCGGTGCGGGAGCGGCTGACGCTGATCCGGATCTTCGAGGAGTTGCGAGGGCTCGGCTACGAGGGCGGGTATGACGCCGTTCGCCGCTACGCCCGAGGCTGGCAGCGGGAGCAGGCCTCGCTATCGGCCGCGGCCTTCGTGCCCTTGAGCTTCGATCCGGGCGAAGCCTACCAGTTCGACTGGAGCCACGAGGTTGTGCTGATCAACGGCACGACGGTGACGGTGAAGGTCGCCCACGTCCGGCTCTGCCATTCCCGGATGCTGTTCGTGCGGGCCTACCCGCGGGAGAGCCAGGAGATGGTGTTCGATGCGCACGACCGGGCGTTCGCCTTCTTCAAGGGCGCCTGCACCCGCGGGATCTACGACAACATGAAGACGGCGGTGGAGACGATCTTCGTCGGCCGGGAGCGCGTCTACAACCGGCGCTTTCTCCAGATGTGCGGCCATTACCTCGTCGATCCCGTCGCCTGCACGCCGGCCTCGGGCTGGGAGAAGGGCCAGGTCGAGAACCAGGTCGGCCTCGTGCGCGAGCGCTTCTTCACGCCGCGCCTGCGGGTGAAGAGCTACGAGGAACTGAACGCCTGGCTGCTCGACCGCACGATCGCCTATGCCAAGGCGCACCGCCATCCCGAACAGCGTGATCGGACGGTGTGGGAGGTGTTCGAGGAGGAGCGGGCGAGCCTCGTGCCCTATCGCGGCCGCTTCGACGGCTTCCATGCCGTGCCGGTCTCGGTGTCGAAGACATGCCTCGTGCGCTTCGACAACAATCGCTACTCCGTCGCCGCGAGCGCCGTCGGCCGCCCGGCAGAGATCCGCGCCTACGCCGACCGGATCGAGATCCGCCAGGAGGGGCGGATCATCGGCGAGCATTCGCGCTGCTTCGGCCGCGACCAGACGATCTACGATCCCTGGCATTACGTGCCCGTCCTGGCGAGGAAGCCGGGGGCACTCAGGAACGGCGCGCCGTTCAAGGACTGGATACTGCCCGCACATCTCGATCGGGTCCGCCGCAAGCTCGGCACCGCACCCGATGGCGGGCGGCAGATGGTCGACATCCTCACCGCGGTGCTGAGCGACGGTTTGCCTGCGGTGGAGGCCGCGTGCTCGGAGGCGCTGGCTGAGGGCGTCCATTCCGCCGACGTCATCCTCAACATTCTGGCGAGAGCCCGCGAGCCCGCCCGCACGATCACCATCATGACCCCGGACGCGCTGCGTCTTCGCCACGAGCCGGCGGCCGACTGCGCCCGCTACGACAACCTCAGGAGAGCATTGTGATGGAACGCTCCGAGATCCTCGGCGCCATGGGCGAGCTGAAGCTCTACGGCATGAAGGCGGCCTTCGACGAGATCATCTCCACGGCCGTGAAGCGTCAGCACGAGCCGAGCCGTGTCGTCGGCGACCTCCTCCAGGCGGAGATCTCCGAGAAGCAGGCGCGCTCGATCAAATACCAGATCACCATCGCCAAGCTGCCGCTGGCCCGGGACATCGACGACTTCGTCTTCGACGACACGCCGATCAACGAGACGCTGGTGCGCGATCTCGCCGGCGGCAACTTCCTCGCCCATCAGCGCAATGCCGTCCTCATCGGCGGCACCGGCACCGGCAAGACCCATCTGGCGATCGCCATCGCCCGAGCCTGCATCCGCTCAGGCGCCCGGGGCCGCTTCTTCAACGTCGTCGACCTCGTCAACAAGCTCGAGGCGGAAGGACGGGCGGGCCGGCAGGGACGCATGGCGGACTACCTCACACGGATGGACTTCATCGTCCTCGACGAACTCGGCTATCTGCCGTTCGCCCAGTCCGGCGGCCAGCTCCTGTTCCACCTCATCAGCCGGCTCTACGAGCAGACGTCGGTGATCGTCACCACCAATCTTGCCTTCGGAGAATGGCCCTCGGTCTTTGGCGACGCCAAGATGACGACAGCGCTCCTCGATCGGCTCACCCACCACTGCGACATCATCGAGACCGGCAACGAGAGCTGGCGCTTCAAGAACCGCCTCTGATCGACTGCCCTAGCGCCGTACGCAACGGCCTCGTCATCGCTTCGCCTACGGCTCCGCGATCACGAGGCCGTTGCGCATCCGACACCCGCAGAGGGGTCCCGTTTGGGGTCTGACGCACTCTCGATGACGATCAGGCGGCGCCGAGCAGTCGGGCTTCGAGGAGATCGAGCTTGGCACGCCCGTACATCTGCCGCTTCACGA
>NZ_JBFTEH010000004.1:0-389472 GCF_041027365.1 Jiella sp. M17.18
TCGACGCGGTGCTGGTCGCGATCGACCTCGGGCCCAACCTCTCCGTCACCGGCTCGCTCGCGACCATCCTCTGGCTGACCGCGCTGCGGCGGGAGGGAATCCAGTTCGGCGCGCTGCGCTTCCTGAAGCTCGGCGTTGTCGTCGCGGTGCCGGCGGTCGCGCTGACGCTGGCGGTCGTGATGCTGCAGAGATGAGGCGAACATCTTCCGCTTCAACCTGATTTGCGGATGGGCTGGCGCTTTCCCGCCGAAAGGTGCGTTCGTCGAAGCATTCTCCGCCATCGGGAGAATCAGAGGAAGAAGGCGAGAGTTCGGCTTTGCTCCTTCTCTCCGGCCCGCGAACCGCCGCGAGAATGGCCGCGAACCTCTCCACGTCGTCGGTCTCGGGCCCCGTCCCGAGAGGCCGGGGCCACGATCGCGGCGCTGGTGGCGGCGACTTTCTGTGGTGGAAGCGGAGAGTGCCCGACGATCCCTGGATGCTCGGGACGGGGCCCGAGAGTGACGAAGCGGAGGTGGCAAGCGCGCGTGATGGCAAGGCCGCTGCAGGCGTCGATGGCCCCTGTCGGAAGCCGAAAGCCGAAAGCCGAAAGCCGAAGGCCGAAAGCTGTAAGCCGCAGCCGGCCAGCATGACGGCTCTGCGTCACCCCGCCGCCTGTGCGTCCTCCCGCACCAGCCGCACCGTCGCCGCCGCATCGATCGCCGCCGGCAGTTCCACCACCATGCCCGGCCGCGCCGCCACGAACCGCTCCGGCGGATGCGACCAGCGCGACAGCGCCGCCTCCAGCCGCCGCAGCGGATCGTCGATCGCCTCGTCGGTCAGCTGCCAGTAGCCCCAGTGGACGCCGACGGCGAGCGCCGCCTCCAGGAGCCGCGCTGCGCGCACCGCCTCGTCCGGCTCCTGGTGCTGCGGCTTCATGATCGCGCGCGGCTCGTAGGCGCCGATCGGCAGGACGGCGAGCGCCGCCGGGCCAAACGCCTCGCGCGCCGCCGCAAAGTCCCGGCCGGCGTTGAAGCCGGTGTCGCCGGCATGGAAGACGAAGCCGGCCGGCGTCTGAAGCGCAAAGGACGCCCAGAGCGTCTTGCGCCGATCGAACACGCCGCGCGCGCTCCAGTGATGCGCCGGCCAGAGCGTCACCGACAGCTTCTCGCCGAGCTCTGCCCGCTCGTGCCAGTCATAGGCCTCGATGCGGGCCTTGCGCCGCCAGCCCCGCACGATCCGGTCGACGCCCAGCGGCACGACGAAGCGCGGCCGGTGGTCGTCGTGGAGCCGCGTCAGCGTCGCCCGGTCCATGTGGTCGTAATGCGAATGGCTGACGAGCACGACGTCGATCGGCGGCAGCGCCGCGAAGGCGATCCCGGGCTCGGCATGCCGCATCGGCCCGAACCGCTGCGACGGGCTGCAGCGCGCGGAGAAGTGCGGGTCGACGAGGACGTTCACCCCCGCCGTCTGCAGGAGATTGCCGGAATGCCCGATATGGCTGAGCCGCAACCGCTCGCCCGTCACGCGCTCCGGCGGCGCGTCCGGCGGGAAGGGGCTCTCGAACCGCTCCGGCCAGGCCGCGGGATCGGCACTCCGCCGCCAGTCCCAGATCGCCTTGAGGCCGGCGGGCGGCAGGCCGGCCGGGTTGAAGAAGCGCCGGCCGTCGCAGTGGTCGGAGACGGGGTGGCGGGAGGAGGTGAGGTTGGGGAGGGGCAAGGGCAAGGGGGCTAATGGGAAAGTATGCGGGTGAGCGGAAGCTAGGGGGGATTGGAGATAATTGCAGTTAGTGCACGGGGTCTACCCGCTCGGCGGCAGTCTGCTTCCGCTCGGTTGCGGATCGTTCGCGAACGGGCTTAGGTCATCGTTAGTCGCTCAACATCGCGGCCTGAGCGCGACGGCGGCTGCCAAACTGCAATCTGATGGAGTATCCATAGTTCGAATACCATCCAGGGAGTGGCAAATCAGTTCGGTCCCAACCTTGTCCGCAGCTCAATTTGCGACGGCCTTTGCCCTACGACCAAATCTGGTGGCATGGTTTCTCGGCGCCGGCGCGTCGGCGGCATCCGGCATTCCGACCGGTTATGCGATGATCCGCGATTTCAAGGCCCAAATCTTTTGCCGCGAGACAAATCTTTCTAAGCGGGAAATCGATACCGCTGATTCGATCTGGGTCGAGCGGATCGATGATTTCTTTCGTCGAACATCGCTGCTGCCACCGGATGGAGATCCCACGGAATATGCAGCCGCCTTCGAAGCAGTCTATCCTCAACCTCGCCACCGTCGACAATATATTGCGGATGCGATCGCCAAGGGTACGCCATGCTTCGGGCATAAGGTGCTCGCCAGCCTGATGGCAGCGGGCAAGGTCGACTGCATCTTCACGACCAATTTCGACCCGCTTGCGGAAGATGCGGCAATTACCGCGAACGCAATCCTGCCGACCGCCGACCAGAGACGGCCCACCGTGGCGGCGATCGACTCCGCCGACCGCGCCATGCGTTGCCTCGATGAATCCGACTGGCCCCTAATTGCGAAACTCCATGGAGATTATCAGTCGATCGCAATCAAGAATACCGGATCGGAGTTGGAGCAGCAGGACGCCCGCATGCGGCACGTGCTGGTCGAGGCCGGCAAGAGATTTGGCATGCTGTTCGTCGGCTACAGCGGACGCGATACTTCGATTTTGGAAGCCTTGAACGACGTCCTGGCTTCACCCTCCCCGTTCCCCAACGGGCTCTATTGGGTCGCCTCATCAGCGGGCCGTCTGCTCCCAGCGGTCACAGAATTCCTGGATCGCGCGCAGGCGGCCGGGGTCGACGTTTCGGTTGTCGAATGCACGACGTTCGACGAGCTGGTCGCCGAAATCATCAAGACAACCGATCTGCCGCAGGCGCTCTACGATCGCGTGATGGAAGGGCGACCTACGCCGCGCCTCGTACCTGTTCAAATTCCAAATGCCAAAGCCCGCGCATTCCCGGTGCTGCGCTATTCGGCAATTCTGCTTCAATCGATGCCGACCGCGACCAGGCGCATCAGGCTGAGCCAATCGACGACGTCGGCAGAGGTGCGCGAGATCTTCAAGGCGAAGGGATGTCGAGCGACAGCGGCCGCGTTGGGGCGGGAGCTGGCGGTGTTCGGGCGGGACCAGGAGATCCTGGACGCCTTGGCTCCGCTCGGCCCATCGCTCGCTGGAACGATCGACCTAGATCCGGTCGCCGATAGCTGGGCCATGGGCTTGCTCTACGACACGCTCGTGCGATCTCTCGCCCGACAGCGCCCGCTCATCCCGCGCTACAGGCGTTCGGGCCATTCGCTCGTCGTCGCCACACCGCGTGACGGCGATGATCCTGAGCGAACGCGGCGCCAGCAACAAACCCTATCCCGGCTGCGCGACGCGTACGGCACTAGTCTCTTTGGCGCAGTGCCCAGGCTTGGCTTCCCGTTTCAGGAGGGTGTCCACCTCAAGCTGGAACAGGTCGATGGCAAGTGGTGGTGCGGCTTCGAGCCCTACACGTTCGTCCAGCTGCCCCGACAAGACACTCGCCAAAGGGAGGGTGCGGAGGATCTGGTCGCCGAAGAAGCTCCGGCTGAAATGGGTATGCAAGCCGAGCGCCGAGGTGATCCCGCCGCTGACTGGCGCCGCGAACGCTGGGCTCGCCGCTATAATAGGAATTGGGCCAGCATTATTGGCGCGTGGGCCCAGCTTCTGACCGAAACGGGAGGCACGACTCGAAACGCCTTCGGGCTCGAAGAGGGCACTGGCATCGATGCCGTGTTCAAGGTGTCACCTGTCACAGGGTATTCCCGCCCGTCGCATCACCATGCCTACTTCGACAGGAGCAAATGATGGCGAACCCAGCCCTCACCGAGCTGCCGCCATTCACGCTCTTGGATGAGCCGGACCTGTCGTTTTCGCCATCCGACGCCAACCAGGTTGATGTCCATCCACTGCGCGGCCTCCTGAATTTCGGGCCGTATTCGAGGGGATCGTTTAGCGGATACACTTCCCGCGTGCGCATCGCCACGGTTGGCCCGGAGAGCGCTTTCCATCGTCGCGGCGACCTGATGAAGCTGTTGCGGAGCGTGCATCGGCCTTCCGACCGATCAGAATATGTGCCGGAATATCCCGGTTTCGAACGCCTGTTCCGCGTGCCGCTCGAGGCCGCGCCTGCGAGCGCGCACATCAAGTGGCCTGAACACCTCGACCAGCTGCCGGGAGATGGCAACGCGCAGCATCGCCTCTACCTTGCCATGGATGCAGCGCTCCGCCGACTTGACGCCGTTCGCAACGAATTCGACGTTGTGCTGGTCCACTTTCCCGACAACTGGGACACGGCGACACGCGGCAAATTCTTTGACGCACACGACGTGCTTAAGGCTCTAGGTGCCACGTATAATATTCCGACCCAAGTCCTGAACGATCGCGTCTTCACTTTCAGCTACAAGGCCTCGCTCGCGTGGCGTCTTTCGACCGCACTGTATGTGAAGGCTGCGGGCACGCCGTGGAAGCTCGCGCCGCTGAAGGGCGTGCCGGCGGATACCGCCTACATCGGGCTGGCTTATGCCCTGCGCGGTGACCAGCAAGACGCGCATTATGTGACGTGCTGCTCGCAGGTCTTCGACATGGACGGCGGCGGCATGCAGTTCGTTGCGTTCGAGGCACGAGACCCGGTGGCCGACGTGGCCGAAGCCCGCAGGAACCCCTTTCTCAGCCGCGACGACATGCGCGCGGTCCTCGCCCGTAGCCTGGAACTCTATCAGGGGCGCAATGGCGGCAACCTACCAAAGCGCATGGTCATTCACAAAACGACCGCCTTCAAGGAGGCTGAAATCGAGGGCGCGTTCGACGCGCTTGCCGGCGTAGCGGAAATAGAGTGCGTGGAGGTGAGTTCGGCTTCGTGCTGGCGCGGCGTCTGGCTCATCAAGTCGGGAGTAGAGAAGCCGCCGTCAAAGCCGTCGGGGTTTCCCGTGCCCCGCGGCACGATGGTGGTCCGCACGGGCAGTTCCGCCTTGGTATGGGTGGCGGGCAATGCTCCCGAGGTCTCGACCAAGGGCGATTACTATCAGGGCAAGAAGAGCATCCCCCGGCCGCTCCAACTGATCCGTCATGCTGGCAGCGGGCCGCTTGAACTCACAGCCCACGAGGCGTTGGCACTCACGAAAATGGATTGGAACAACGACGCGCTCTACGACCCTGTGCCGGTCAGCATTTGCTATTCGCAAAAACTGGCCCGCACGATAGCGAACGTCCCAGAGTTGCCGCGAAACGTCTATCCTTATCGCCTGTTCATGTGATCCCGTCGCGTCCCGCGCTTCTCCCAATGACCGGGATCGATAACCGTCGAGCCCCTAGCTAGACATCCAATCCACTTTCCCGCGCTGGGCCTTGACATCCGCCCCCCATCCTGTTTCAACCCACCGCAAATCCGCGACATGTCGTCCGCGAGCCGCCGACCTGGCCCCTTGACCGTCTTCTGACGGGAGCCGCCCGGAGGTCCACATCCCCCAGCGAGTGTTCGCCCGGGGATGCGATGATGCTTTGTGCCGTTGGTTTGACGCGCATCGGGGTTTGCGGGACGGGCGTGTTCGCCCCACCTTGCGGGTGACGCCGGGAGGGCGGCTGTTTCTCCGGTTCGACCGGACGGACGGCCACAGCCTTTCCGGGTCTTCCCGGAAGGACGGAAGGAAATGTGATGTTCGATTCGCTCCAGGACCGGCTCGGGTCCATCCTGAACGGCCTCACCGGCCGCGGCGCGCTCTCCGAGAAGGATGTCTCGGCGGCGCTGCGCGAGGTGCGCCGCGCGCTCCTGGAAGCCGACGTCTCGCTCGAAGTCGTGCGCGGCTTCACCGACCGGGTGCGCGAGAAGGCGGTCGGCGCCGAGATCCTGAAGTCGATCAAGCCCGGCCAGATGGTCGTCAAGATCGTCCATGACGAGCTGGTCGCGACGCTCGGCGAGACGCAGGTCCCGATCGACCTCAACGCGCCGGCTCCGGTCGTCGTGATGATGGTGGGTCTGCAAGGGTCGGGCAAGACCACCACGACGGGCAAGATCGCCAAGCGGCTGACCGAGAAGCAGCGCAAGAAGGTGCTGATGGCCTCGCTCGACACGCGGCGCCCGGCCGCGCAGGAGCAGCTGAAGGTCCTCGGCGAGCAGACCGGGGTCGCGACGCTCC
The DNA here is from genome assembly GCF_041027365.1 of Jiella sp. M17.18. Taxonomy (NCBI): domain Bacteria; kingdom Pseudomonadati; phylum Pseudomonadota; class Alphaproteobacteria; order Hyphomicrobiales; family Aurantimonadaceae; genus Jiella; species Jiella sp. M17.18. The sequence continues at coordinate 6,154 of NZ_JBFTEH010000004.1, forward strand.
CGATCATTCCGGGGCAGGGGCCGGTCGACATCGCGTCGCGCGCCAGCCAGGCCGGCAAGCTCGGCGGCTACGACGTCGTCATCCTCGACACCGCCGGCCGCACCCATATCGACGAGCCGCTGATGGTCGAGATGGCGGAGATCAAGGCGCGCGCCAAGCCGCACGAGATCCTGCTCGTCGCCGACTCCCTGACCGGCCAGGACGCGGTGAACCTCGCGCGCTCCTTCGACGAGCGAGTCGGCATCACCGGCATCGTGCTGACGCGCGTCGATGGCGACGGGCGCGGCGGCGCGGCGCTGTCGATGCGCGCGGTCACCGGCAAGCCGATCAAGCTGATCGGCGTCGGCGAGAAGATGGATGCGCTGGAGGACTTCCACCCCGCGCGCATCGCCGACCGCATCCTCGGCATGGGCGACATCGTCTCGCTGGTGGAGCGGGCGGCCGAGAACATCGACGCGGAAAAGGCCGCGGCGATGGCGAAGAAGATGCAGTCGGGGAAGTTCGACCTGAACGACCTCGCCGACCAGATCCGCCAGATGCAGAAGATGGGCGGCATGGGCGGCCTGATGGGCATGATGCCCGGCATGGGCAAGATGAAGGACCAGATGTCCGCCGCCGGCCTCGACGATAGGATGCTGAAGCGGCAGCTCGCGATCATCTCCTCGATGACGGCGCAGGAGCGCGCCAATCCGGACCTTCTGAAGCATTCCCGCAAGAAGCGCATCGCCGCCGGCTCCGGCACCAGCGCCGCCGACATCAACAAGCTTTTGAAGATGCACCGCCAGATGGCCGACATGATGAAGGCCATGGGCAAGGGCGGCAAGGGCGGCATGATGCAGAAGATGATGGGCGGCCTCGCCGGCAAGATGGGCCTCGGGGGTCTCGCGGGCGGCATGCCCGACCTCTCCAAGATGGACCCCAAGGAGCTGGAGCAGCTCGCCAAGGCCGCGCAGGCCGGCGGCATGCCCGGCATGCCGAAGGGCCTGCCCCCGGGCCTTGGCGGTCCGGGCGGCCTGCCGGGCCTGCCGGGCCTGCCCGGCTCCGGCGGCATTCCCGGATTTCCCGGCATGCCGGGGAAGAAGAAATAGCGGGGCCGCAAGGCGCCGTCCGAACGACCAAACATCCAGCGACAGGGATGCCGGCGACAGAAGGCCGGCACCGACAAGCCAAGAAGGAAGAGAACCATGCCCCTGAAGATGCGCCTGGCCCGTGCCGGCTCGAAGAAGCGCCCCTACTACCATATCGTCGTCGCCGACGCCCGTTCGCCCCGCGACGGCCGCTTCATCGAGCAGCTTGGCTCGTGGAACCCGATGCTGCCGAAGGACGCCGAGCGCGTCACGCTGAAGGAAGACCGCATCAAGCACTGGCTCGGCGAGGGCGCCCAGCCGACCGATCGCGTGCTGCGCTTCCTCGACAAGGCCGGCATCGCCAACCGTCCCGAGCGCAAGAACCCGACCAAGGGCCAGCCGGGCAAGAAGGCGCAGGAGCGCGAGGCCGAGCGCAAGCAGCGCGAGGAGGACGCCGCGGCGGCCGCCGCCGAGGCTGCTGCCAGCGCGTCGGAGGCTCCGGCCGAGGAAGCCGGCGCGTAAGGCGCGGCTGTCCCACATGTTTCGCATCGGCGGCGCCCTTCGGGGCGCCGTTTGCGTTTCAACGGGTTGCACCCGTTTCCTCGGTCCGACGGCGCGCCGCGGGCGCAAGCTGTCGAAGTCCTGTCGTCGAACTGTCATCGGAGACCGGTAGCGGAGCCTCGTTTCCAGTTTCCAACGGGAGAGTACGACGCGATGCGCAAGACCGCCCTTCTGACCGCCGCCAGCCTGGCCGCGATGACCGCCACGGCCTCGGCCGCCGAAGTCACGACGCTCAAGGCGCCGGACATGCCGATGACGGCCGTGACCTATCCGAACGGCAAGACGATGGACCTCACCGTCGGCTTCGGCTCGGGCGCGACGCATGGGGCCGAGGACCCGGCCGACGTCTTCTACACGATCACCGACCGCGGCCCGAACATCGACTGCGGCGGGGACGCCGAAGAGCTGATCGGCCTCGGCAAGGACAAGCTCTGCGGCGGCAATGGCGACGCCAAGATCTTTCCGGCGCCGGATTTCGACCCGACGATCTTCGAGATGAAGATCGGGGACGGCAACAAGCTCACCGTCGTCTCGCAGATCCCGCTGAAGGGCACCGACGGCCACAAGCTGAACGGCCTGTCGAACCCGCTCACGGCCACCAACACCGAAGGCGCCTATTCGCCGGACGGCAAGGAAATACAGCAGTCGCCGGACGGCTTCGACGCCGAGGGCCTCGCCCACATGGCCGACGGCACCTTCTGGATCGGCGAGGAATACGGCGCCTCGATCGCCCATATCGCGGCCGACGGCAGGGTGCTGGAGCGCCTGGTGCCGAAGGGCCTCGAAGGCGACTACAAGGGCGCCTCCTATCCGGTGAAGGGCGTGCTGCCGGCGCTGATCATGAAGCGGCACCTCAACCGCGGCATCGAATCGATGACCGCGGCTCCGGACGGCTCGGCGCTCTACTTCGCCATGCAGAGCCCGCTCGATAACCCGGACTCCAAGGCCTACAAGTCGTCGCGCTTCATCCGCATCTTCAAGTTCGACCCGAAGAGCGAGACGGTCGTCGGCGAATACGCCTATCGCCTCGACGACGCCGACACCTTCAAGGCCGACAACGCCAAGAAGAAGGCCAAGCCCACCGATGTGAAGGTCTCGGAGATGGCCGCCTTCGGCAAGGACAAGCTGATCGTCCTCGAGCGCGTCTCCAAGACCACCAAGCTCTACGCCGTCGACCTGGCGAACGCCGCGACCGTGCCGGCAAAGTTCGACGAAGCGGCGACCAAGCCGAGCCTGGAGCAGATGTCGGCGGACGAGCTGGAACAGGCCGGCGTCAAGCCGCTGCAGAAGACGCTCATCCTCGACAGCGACGACCTCAAGAACATGCCGGAGAAGATCGAGGGCGTGGCGGTCATGGGGCCGAAGACCATCGTCCTGACCACGGACAACGACTTCGGCATCGCCGGCGACGACACGGCGGTCGTGAAGGTGTCGCTCGACAAGGCGCTCGCCGCGGACTGATCCCCCGGCGCCTTCCGCAGTGTTCCATGAGGCCGGTCCGCAAGGGCCGGCCTCATGCGTTTCAGGCGTTCGCGCACATCACCCTTGGCAATCGGTCGAATTCGACCGGGATAGGAAAGCCCAAGGTAAGCTTAACTTTCGGACACTAAATCTGTATGCCGACGTCGTGGGCGCCGACAGGCCGAGCGCATCGGTGGTGCCTGGAAATCCGCATGTCCGGGGGGATGACATCCATGCCGAATTCCAAGGCCGCGCCGTCGGTCCCGCCGCGCGCAGACGCCAGCGAAGCACTTGCCGCCGACAGCTTCGCTCTCGCGCCGGTGCCGCTCTGGCTGGAAGATTTCAGCGGCGTGAAGCGGCTCATGGAGAGCTGGCGTGCCGCGGGCGTCACCGAAATCCGCGAACACCTGGCCGAGGACCCGGACCTGGTCGAGGCGGCCGCGCGTCAGATCCGCGTCCTCGACGTCAACCAGCGCACGCTCGACCTGTTCGAGGCGGCGAGCCTGGACGAGCTGAGGGCCAACATCGCCACGGTATTCTCCGGCGACATGCTGGAGACGCATGTCGACGAGCTGAGCCAGCTCTGGGAGGGCCGGACCGCCTTCACCAGCCTCGCCGTCAACTACACGCTCGGCGGCAAGCGGCTCGACGTGCAGCTGAAGGCGCGCATCCTGCCCGGCCACGAGGGCGACTGGAGCCGGGTCCTCGTCTGCACCGAGGACGTCACCGAGCGCGAGGAGAGCCGGCGGCTGCTCGCCGCCAGCGAGGCCTTCGCCAAGGGCCTGTTCCAGCACTCGCCGATCTCGCTCTGGGTCGAGGACTTCTCGGTCGTGAAGGAACTGATGGACGAGGTCCGCGAGCGCGGCGTCGTCGACTTCCGCACCTTCCTCGACGTGCATCCGGAATTCGTCGCGCGCTGCATGAGCGAGATCCGGGTGATCGACGTGAACCAGCACACGCTGGACCTGTTCAAGGCCGGCGACCGGGCGGCGCTGCTCAACCGCCTCGGCGAGGTATTCCGCGACGACATGGAGCCGCATTTCCGCGAGCAGCTGATCGACCTGTGGCACGGCAAGCTGTTCCAGCAGCGCGAGGTGGTGAACTACTCGCTCGACGGCGAACTGCTGCACGTCCATCTGCAGTTCTCGGTGTTCCCCGGGCGCGAAGGCGACTGGTCGCTGGTGCAGGTGGCGCTGACCGACATCACCGCGCGCAAGAAGGCCGAGGCCTATCTGGAATTCCTCGGCAAGCACGACATCCTCACCAAGCTCTACAACCGCTCCTTCTTCGTCGACGAGCTGAACCGGCTGGAGCGCAAGGGGCCGCTGCCGGTGACGGCGATCGTCGCCGACCTCAACGGGCTGAAGGCGGTCAACGACACGCTCGGCCATGCGGCCGGCGACGCGCTGCTGCGCCGGGCCGGAGAGGTCCTGCGCGAGGGCGTGCAGAAGCCGCACTGCGCCGCGCGCATCGGCGGCGACGAGTTCGTCATCCTGATGCCGGCGACGAACGAGGCGGAGGGCAAGCACATGGTCGCCGAACTGGAAGAACTGATCGAGGTCAACAACCAGTTCTATGCCGGGCCGACCCTGTCATTCTCGCTAGGGCTCGCGACGTCGCTGGAGACGGAACGGCTCGAGGACACGGTGAAGCGGGCCGACCGGCGCATGTACGAGGCCAAGCGCGACTTCTACGTCGAGGCCGACGAGGCGCGCCGCGCGGCGATCGTCGCGAAGGGTAGCGAGGGGTAGGGAACCGTGACGGCCGCTTGAGACATCGTCCGTTTCGGGAATCTTCGGCGTCTGCTAGTGCCTTGCGGCCGGGGACCCGGCGATACGGTCGCCGATCCGGCCGCCGGCCGAACTCGTTCCACTCTCTGCGAAGCCATGTCGTCACCACCGTTCAAGCCCGACCATCCCGTCCTCCTCGCCGTGATCGGCGGCGCCCACGGTATTCGCGGGGAATGCCGCGTGCGGTCCTTCACCGAGGATCCGCTGGCGATCGGCGCCTACGGCCCGCTCTTCGACGAAGGGGGCAACCGCTACACCGTCAAGGCCGTCCGGCCGCAGAAGGCGATGCTGCTCGTGCGCTTCGCCGAGGTCGCCGACCGGAACCATGCCGAACGGCTGAACGGCACCGAACTCTTCGTCGAGCGGGCGGCTCTGCCGGAGCCGGAGGAGGACGACGAATTCTACCTCGACGACCTGATCGGCCTCGCCGTCGAGACGGTCGCCGGTGAGACTGTCGGGACGGTCGTCGGCGTCCACAATTTCGGCGCCGGCGACATCCTGGAGGTCGGGCCGGAGGGCGGCCGCACCGTAATGATCCCGTTCTCGGAAGCCGCGGTGCCGACGATCGACGCCGAGCGCGGCGTGCTGGTCGTCGAGCCCGGCGCGGCAGGGCTCTCCGATGCGGAGCCGGAGGAGGGCGAGGACGAGGCGGAGGAGGCGACGGGCGGCGGCGACGCCTGATCGGGCGCGGCAGTCTCCGCCGAGGCCCCACGCGTCCCAACGGGCGATTGCCTTGCGGCGCCGCCTTGTCTACGTCGACCCCATGACCGTCACCGTCCGCTTCGCCCCGTCGCCCACCGGCCGGATCCATATCGGCAACCTGCGCACGGCGCTGCTCAACTGGCTCTTCGCCAAAAGACATCCGGGCGGGCGCTTCGTGCTGCGCTTCGACGACACGGACGCCGAGCGCTCCCGCCGGGAATATGCGGACGGCATCGAGACCGATCTCGCCTGGATCGGCCTCCGGCCGGACACCGTCGTGCGTCAGTCCGAGCGCATCGGGCTCTACGATGCGGCGGCGGAACGCCTGAGATCCGCCGGCCTGCTCTATCCCTGCTACGAGACGCCGGACGAACTCGACCGCCGGCGCAAGCGGCTCGCCGCGCGCGGGCGCCCGCCGGTCTATGGCCGCGAGGCGCTGAAGCTGACGGAGGAGGACAAGGCGCAGTTCGCCGCCGAGGGCCGCAAACCGCACTGGCGCTTCCTGCTGCCGAATTTTTCCACCGATCCCTTCGCGCCGGAGCGCACGGAGGTCACCTGGGACGACCTGATGCGTGGGGCCCAGACCGTCGACCTCGCCTCCTTGTCCGATCCCGTGCTGATCCGCGCGGACGGCAGCTATCTCTACACGCTGCCCTCGATCGTCGACGACGGCGACCTCGGCATCACCCACGTCATCCGCGGCGACGACCACGTCACCAATACTGGAGTCCAGATCGCGATCTTCCGGGCGCTGGGCCTCCCGGTTCCGGCTTTCGGCCACCACAACCTCCTGACGACCGTCTCGGGCGAGGGGCTGTCGAAGCGGTCGGGCGCGCTCTCGCTCGCGACGCTGCGCGAGGACGGCTACGAGCCGATGGCGCTCGCCTCGCTCGCCGTCCTCGTCGGCATGCCGGGCGCGATCGAGGCGATGCCCGACCTCGACGCGCTCGGCGCGCGGCTGTCCTTCGGAGAGGCGTCCGCCGGCGCGTCGAAGTTCGACCCTGCTGAGCTCGACCGGCTGAACGCCGACCTCGTCCACGCCATGCCGGCAGAGGCTGGGCGCGACCGGATTCTGGCGATGGACGTACCCGACGACGCCGCAGACGCGTTCTGGCTGGCGGTGCGCGGCAACTGCGCCAAGGTGGCGGAGGCGGCCGCGTGGGCGCGCATCGTCTTCGCGGACGATTTCGAGCGGCCGGATCTGCCGGAGGAGGACCGCGCCTTCCTCGCGGCTGCCCGCGCGCATCTGCCGGACGGGCCGATCGGCGAGAGCAGCTGGCGCGATTGGACGGGCGCGCTGAAGAGCGCGACGGGGCGCAAGGGCAAGGCGCTGTTCATGCCGCTGCGCCTGGCGCTGACCGGCCGCGACCACGGCCCGGAACTCGCCGCGCTGCTCCCACTGATCGGGCGGGAGCGCGTGCTGGCGCGGCTGGCCTAGCCGAGACGAGCGGTTCTTCCCGCCGGTCGCAGGACCGGCTGCGCCGAAGCGGCGACCGCGCGAGCGGCCGGCCGTGCCGCTCCTACCGTAGCGGCGCCCGGCTGAGGTCGTTCGCGCCGTCGACGGCCTTGCGGAGCAGGCGCATGAAGTCCGCCGACTCCTCCGGCGTCAGCCCCCGCAGCATGATCTCCTGCGCGGCTGCCACCGACGGCTCGATCCGGGCGAGCAATTCTTCTCCTGCAGGCGTGACCGCCAGAAGCTTGGCGCGGCGATCCCTGGCGCTGGTCTCGCGGGTGACGAGGCCGCGGTTCACCAGCCGGTCCACGACGCCGGTGATCGTCGCGCGATCATAGGCGATCAGGCCGGCGAGCGTCGCCTGGTCGAGGCCTGGCTGTGCGGCGACCGTCTCCAGCGCCGCGAACTGCACCGGCGTCAGGTCCGAGCCGGCGGCTGCGACCTCGCGGTGGAAGATCGCTACGGCGATCTGCTGGAAGCGCCGCGCCAGATGACCGGGCCGCGCGCTCATCTCGGTCATGGCGTCCTCCTGATTCCGCACCGTTGACATGTATACTAACGATATGCACACTAATCAAATCCCGTCGTGGCCGGCGTTCGGGAACGCGCGGTCTGCCGGCTTGGAGCTGCCGGTCACCCGGCGCTGCCGCCGCAGGAGCCAGACAGGCCCGATGACCCGACGGTGCTGCGATCGTGGAGACGGCCGCCGCGCCGGGGCGAGATTTGTGGAGGAATCGATGCAGTTTCATCTCAACGGCTATCGCCCGGGCGACCCTCACATTGCCGAACCGGCCGCCGCGCAGGGCGGCTCGGGGGTCGGTGCGCTGCCCGAAACGGTGGACGTGCTCGTCGTCGGCTGCGGACCGGCCGGACTGGCGCTCGCCGCCCAGCTCTCGGCCTTCCCCGAGATCCGCACGGCGATCGTCGAGCAGAAGTCCGGCCCGCTCCTGCGCGGCCAGGCCGACGGCATCGCCTGCCGGACGATGGAGATGTTCCAGGCCTATGGCTTTGCCGAAAAGGTGCTGAAGGAGGCCTGCTGGGTCAACGAGACGAGCTTTTGGAAGCCGGACGAGACGCGGCCCGGCGCGATTATCCGCAGCGGCCGGATCAAGGACACCGAGGACGGGCTTTCCGAGTTCCCGCATGTGATCCTCAACCAGGCTCGGGTCCACGACTTCTTCCTCGACGTGATGAAGTCCTCGCCCTCGCGCCTTGCGCCGCATTACGACCGGCGCCTCGTGGATCTGGCCGTCGACCTCGATGCCAGTCCCGACGCCCCCGGCGTCACCGTCCGGCTGGAGCGCCAGGATGCCGGGCACCAGGGCGAGATCGAGACGATCCGGGCGCGCTACGTCGTCGGCTGCGACGGCGCGCGCAGCGCGGTGCGACAGTCGCTCGGCCGCGAGCTGCGCGGCGATTCGGCCAACGCCGCCTGGGGCGTCATGGACGTCCTCGCCGTCACCGATTTTCCGGACATCCGGATGAAGGCGCTGATCCAGTCCGAGGAGGAGGGCAGCATCGTCCTCATCCCGCGGGAGGGCGGCTATCTCGTCCGCCTCTATGTCGAGCTCGACAAGCTGAAGGCGGGCGAGCGCGTGCGCAATCGCAACATCACCGAGCGCGATCTCGTCGCGGCGGCGCAGCGGATCTTCTCGCCCTACGCCTTCGACGTGAGGGAGGTCGCCTGGTGGTCGGTCTACGAGATCGGCCAGCGCCTCACCGACAAGTTCGACGATGTGCCGCAGGACCAGGTCCAGTCCCGCCTGCCGCGGGTCTTCATCGCCGGCGACGCCTGCCACACTCACAGCCCCAAGGCCGGCCAGGGCATGAACGTCTCGATGCAGGACGCCTTCAATCTCAGCTGGAAGCTCGCCGCGGTGCTGCGCGGTCTCGCGGGCCCGGCGCTGCTCCACACCTATTCGGCGGAGCGGCAGGCGATCGCCCGGGAGCTGATCGATTTCGACCGCGAATGGGCGGCGATCCTCAGCGGCACCGGCAAGGACGGCGTGACGCGCAAGCCGGATCCGAAGGTGACGCAGGACTATTTCGTCCGGCACGGGCGCTACACGGCCGGCACCGCGACCGGCTACACGCCGTCGCTGCTGACCGCGTCCGGCGAGCACCAGCATCTCGCGAGCGGCCTTCCGATCGGCATGCGGTTCCACTCCGCGCCGGTGATCCGGCTCGCCGACGCCAAGCCGATGCAGCTCGGTCATGTCGCCGAGGCCGACGGGCGCTGGCGGCTCTACGCCTTCGCCGGCCGGGACGGCGCGGCGCCCGGCTCCGCCCTCGCGGCGCTCTGCCGGTTCCTCGCGGAGGATCCGGCATCGCCGGTCCGGCGTTACACGCCGTCGAACGCCGACGTCGACTCCGTCATCGATGTCCGCGCGGTCTTTCAGCAGGCGCACCGCGATGTCGACGTCGAGGCGATGCCGGCCTTCCTGAAGCCGGCGAAGGGCCGCTACGGTCTGATCGACTACGAGAAGATGTTCACCGTCGACCACACGCCAGGTGCGGACATCTTCGACCTGCGCGGCATCGACCGGGACGGCTGCCTCGTCCTCGTGCGGCCGGACCAGTACATCGCCGCCGTCCTGCCGCTCGACGCGCATGCCGACCTCGCGGCGTTCTTCGAGCGGTTCATGCTGGCGCCGGGCGAGGCGTCGGCGAAGGAGCCGGATCGGGTCCATCCGGGCCGGTGAGGCGGAGGCGACGCGCGGAGCGGCGCCGGTTCAGGATCGGTCACGTTCCGCTGGAGCCTTTTCGGACCACGCGACGCGCCTGCCGTGGCGCCAGGTGAGGCCGATCTCGATGGCGGCCGCGACGGCGTAGACGCCGAGGATGGTGGCAGCGCTCATCGGGTCGGTCGCGCCCGTGTGCCAGAGCAGCATCAGAAAGCTGGCGGCGGCAAGGACGCCTCCTGCGAGCGGCACCAGCCTGTTGATGCCGATCCGGCCCGCGAGACGCAGCGCGGCAAAATTCACGGCGGCGAAGATCAGCAGGAAGGTCGCGCTAGCGAAGGCGGAGATCACCGACAGCGGCGCCGCGAGCGAAAAGGCGAGGGCGAGGCCGGTCAAGACGAGGAGCGCGACGTAAGGCACGGGCCGGCTGCGCTCGCGAAGGGAGAAGACACGCGGCAGCGCGCGCTCGCGCGCCATGACCATTGCCAGGCGCGCCGCGCCGAACAGGGTGGCGTTGATCGCCGATGCGGTCGACAGGAGCGCCGCGATGCCGATCAGCACGAAGCCGGCCTGGCCGAGCATCGGCCGCGCCGCGACGGCCAGAACATATTCCTGGTCGTTCCGGATCTCCGCCGGCGTCAGGTTGCCGAGGGCGGCGAGCGCCACCACCACGTAGATCGCGGTGGTGACGAGGATGGCGATGACGATGGCCCGCCGCAGGTTCCGCTGCGGATCCGCCATTTCGTCGACCGCGTTCGGGATCAATTCGAAGCCTTCATAGGCGACGAAGATCAGGGCGACGGCCGCCAGAGGCGAGGCGGCCCCCTTGTCGAACAGGGGCACGAAATGGGAAGCGTGGATGCCGAGGAAGCCGACGCCGGCGAACAGCGCCAGGATCGCGAGCTTGACCGCGACGACACCCAGCTCGACGCTGCCGGAGAGCTTGGCGCCGAAGAGGTTGATCACGAGAAACCCCGCGAGGACGGCTGCGACGAGCAGACCCGTGGCGAGCGGCGCGCCGCCGGCGCCGACGACGAGCGTCGCGCCGTAGTCGCCGAAGGCGCTGGCGTAGAGCGCCAGCGTGCCGACATAGCCCCCGACGAGAAGCCAGCCGGCGAAGCCGGCGATGGCGGGTGTCGCGAACGCCTTCTCGATATAGGTGAAGCTGCCGCCGTCGTCGCGGAAGGCGAGGCCGAGCTGGGCGTAGGAGACACCCGTCAGCAGCGCGATCACGCCGCCCCCGGCGAGCGTCAGAGCCACCGCGTGGCCGGCAATGGCGATCGCGAGACCGAGGACGGCGAAGATGCCGCCGCCGATCATTCCGCCGATGCCGATGGCCGTCACCTCGGCAAGGCTGAGCTTACGCGCCTGGGCAGGCATCGAACGGGCGGCCTGCGGCCGGTGGCGCCGGCGTACGCAGAGATCCGATCCTGAGCGGTCGCGAACGCCTCATCGCTCCTGGCCGACCGCCTGGGCGACGGCGATCGCCGCCATGTTCACGACGCCGCGCGAGGTCACCGAGGGCGTCAGGACGTGCGCCGGCGAGGCGGGGCCGAGCAGGATCGGGCCGACATGCAGGGCCTCGGTCAGCGACTTCACGACGTTCAGCGTGATGTTCGCCGCGTCGAGGCTGGGGAAGATCAGGAGGTTCGCCTCGCCCTTCAGGGTCGACTGCGGCATGTTGCGCCGGCGCATGACTTCGCTGAGCGCGGCGTCGCCGTGCATCTCGCCGTCGATCTCGAGATCCGGCGCGGCCGCGTTGATCAGCTTCAGCGCCCGCCGGAGCTTGATCGTGTCCTCCGTGTCGTCGGAGCCGAAGTTCGAATGCGAGACCAGCGCCCCCTTCGGCGTCATGCCGAAGCGGCGGATCTCGGCCGCCGCCATCAGCGTCATCTCGGCGATCTCCTCGGCGTTCGGGTCGCGCTGGACATAGGGATCGACGAAGAACTTGGTGCCCTTCTGGGTGATCAGGACGCTCATGGCGGCGAGCTTCTTGACGCTGTCGCCGACGCCGATCACCTGCTTGATGTCGCGCACATGGTGCGGGAAGCGCCCTTCGAGGCCGCAGATCAGGACGTCCGCCTCGCCGCGCGACACCGAGACCGCGCCGATCACCGTAGTGTTGGTGCGCACGATCGTGCGGGCGGTTTCCGGATTGACGCCCTTGCGGCCCACCTTGCCGAAATAGTGGTCGACATAGTCGCGGTAGCGCGGGTCGTCTTCCGGGTTGACCACTTCGAAATCGGTGCCCGGATTGAGCGTCAGGCCGAAGCGTTCGAGGCGCGACTGGATGACCGCCGGGCGGCCGATCAGGATCGGCCGGCAGAGCTTCTCCTCCAGGAGGATCTGCGTCGCGCGCAGGACGCGCTCGTCCTCGCCGTCGGAGAAGATCACCCGCTTCTCGGAGTTCCGCGCGATCTCGAAGATCGGCTTCATGATCAGCCCGGAGCGGAAGACGAAGCGGTTCAGCCGGTCGAGATAGGCCGGCATGTCCTTGATCGGCCGCGTCGCGACGCCGTCGGCCTCGGCGGTCCGGGCGACGGCCGGCGCGATCTTCAGGATCAGCCGCGGGTCGAACGGGGCGGGGATGAGGTATTCCGGCCCGAACAGCGCCGGCTCCCCGCCATAGGCCTGCGAGGCGACGTCGGACACGGCTTCCCGGGCCAGCGCCGCGATGGCGTCCACCGCCGCCTTCTTCATGTTTTCAGTAATGCCGGTCGCGCCGCAGTCGAGCGCGCCGCGGAAGATGTAGGGGAAGCACAGGACGTTGTTGACCTGGTTCGGAAAGTCCGAGCGCCCGGTGCAGATCATCGCATCCGGCCGCACCTCGCGGGCAAGGTCCGGCATGATCTCCGGCGTCGGGTTGGCGAGCGCCATGATCATCGGCTTCTCGGCCATCGAGGCCAGGAATTCCGGCTTCAGCACGCCGCCCGCGGAAAGGCCGAGGAAGACGTCGGCGCCCTCGATCACCTCGGCGAGCGTGCGCTTGTCGGTCTCGCGGGCATAGACCGCCATCCAGCGGTCCATCCGCTTCTCCCGGCCCTTGTAGACCACGCCCTCGATGTCGGTGCAGGTGATGTTTTCCACCTTGGCGCCGAGCAAGACGAGGAGGTTGAGGCAGGCGATCGCCGCAGCGCCGGCGCCGGAGGTGACGATCCGGGCGTCCTCGAGCTTCTTGCCGGCGAGCATCAGGCCGTTGCGGATGGCGGCCGCGACGATGATCGCCGTGCCGTGCTGGTCGTCGTGGAAGACCGGGATCTGCATGCGCTCGCGCAGCCGGGCTTCGACCTCGAAGCATTCCGGTGCCTTGATGTCCTCGAGATTGATGCCCCCGAAGGTCGGCTCCAGCGCAGCGACCACCTCGCAGATGTGGTCGATCTCGTGCGCGTCGATCTCGATGTCGAAGACGTCGATATCGGCGAACTTCTTGAACAGGACCGCCTTGCCCTCCATCACCGGCTTCGAGGCCAGCGGCCCGATGTCGCCGAGGCCGAGCACCGCCGTGCCGTTGGACAGGACAGCGACGAGGTTGCTGCGGCTGGTATAGAGGGCGGCCGCGGCGGGGTCCTTGGCGATCTCGCGGCAGGGCGCGGCGACGCCGGGAGAATAGGCGAGCGCCAGGTCCCGCTGGTTGCCGAGCGGCTTGGTCGCCTGGATCTCGAGCTTGCCGTGCTTGGGATAGCGGTGGAAGAACAGCGCCTGCTCGTCAAGGTCGCCCGTCTGCGGCCGTTCGCCGCCGGTCTCAGTTTCCGACATGTCCGCCGTCTCCCACCTTCGTCGCTCTGCTGCCCGCGATCGTTGCTGTCCTTCTAATCGATCGGGCGGGTGAGGCAATCTTTCCCGGCCAAACCCTTGTGCGAACATCGAACCTCCCGGGCACGCGTCACACCAATGCAATGAGACTCAGGCATTTGCGGTGGGCAGCAAAGGTTTGCAGGATGCTTGGGACAGCGACGATGCACCAGCTGACGACAACCCGTCACTTCCGGACGCTGTTCCTTTCGGACGTCCATCTCGGTTCCCGGGCGGCGCAGGCCGAGATGCTCGTCGACTTCCTGCGCTACCACGACGCCGAGAAGATCTACCTCGTCGGCGACATCGTCGACGGCTGGCGGCTGAAGCGCTCCTGGCACTGGCCGCAGGCGCATAACGACGTCATCCAGAAGCTGCTGCGCAAGGCGCGCAAGGGCGCGAAGATCATCTATGTCCCCGGCAATCACGACGAGTTCCTGCGCGACTTCCCGGGCGAGCATTTCGGCGGCGTCGAGGTGAAGCTGTCCGACACGCACATGACGGCGGACGGCCGGCGCTTCCTCGTCATCCATGGCGACGAGTTCGACGTCGTGGTGCGCAACGCCCGCATCATCGCCTATCTCGGCGACTGGGCCTATGACGCGGCGATCGCCATCAACATCGTCTTCAACACCATCCGCCGCCGCCTCGGATTTCCCTACTGGTCCTTCTCGGCCTGGGCGAAGCTGAAGGTGAAGAATGCGGTGAACTTCATCGGGGCGTTCGAGACGGCGCTTGCCGACGAGGCGGAAAAGCAGAGCTGCGACGGCGTCATCTGCGGCCACATCCACCATGCCCAGCTGACGCGGCACGCCGGCGTCGAATACGTCAACACCGGCGACTGGGTGGAAAGCTGCACCGCGATCGCCGAGCGGCACGACGGCTCGTTCGAACTCATTCGCTGGAGCGAGGTCGTGAGCGCGCGCTCGGCCGCCGATGCCGCGGCCATCGCCGATCAGGCGCGGCTCGAGAAAGCTGCCGAGGCCGCCTGATGCAGCACCGCTTCCTGATCGCGACCGACGCTTGGCATCCGCAGGTGAACGGCGTCGTGCGCACCCTCTCGAGCCTGGCCGACCAGCTGCGCGAGCGTGGCTGCGAGGTCAAGATCGTCAGCCCGCAGGATTTCCGGACGGTCCCGTGTCCGACCTATCCGGAGATCCGGCTGGCGCTGGTGTCCTCCGACCACCTCGCCGACGCCATCCGCGACTACAGGCCGACGGCGATTCACATCGCGACGGAGGGGCCGATCGGCTTTGCCGCGCGGCGGGCCGCTCTGCGCGCCGGGCTGCCGTTCACCACCAGCCTGCACACCCGCTTTCCCGAATATCTGCGCAAGCGGGCGCCGGTGCCGGAAGCGCTCACCTATTCGATCCTGCGCTGGTTCCATGCGCCTGCCGCCGCCTGCCTGGTGCCGACCGAGTCGATGCGCCGGCAGCTTGCCGTGCGGGGCTTCACCAACCTCGTCAACTGGACCCGCGGCGTCGACCGCAGCGTCTTCCGGCCCTGCGAGCCGATCGCGCTGAACCTGCCGCGGCCGATCTTCCTGACGGTGTCGCGCCTCGCGCCGGAGAAGAACATCGAGGCCTTCCTCGATCTCGACCTGCCGGGCTCGAAGCTCGTCGTCGGCGACGGTCCGATGATGCGCGATCTCGTGAAGCGCTACCCGGACGCGCATTTCGCCGGCGCGCAGTTCGGCGGGACGCTCGCGCGCTACTACGCATCGGCGGATGTCTTCGTCTTTCCCTCCAAGACCGACACCTTCGGCATCGTGCTGATCGAGGCGCTGGCCTGCGGGCTGCCGATCGCGGCCTTTCCGGAGCCCGGGCCGCTGGACGTCGTCGGCGCCTCACGGGCAGGTGCCATATCTTCGGACCTACGGGAAGCCTGTCTTGCTGCGCTGACACTCAGCCGCGCCGACGCGCTGGAGCGCTCGATGGCCTATAGCTGGGAAGCCTGCGCGGACATCTTCCTCGAAGCCTCGGCGGCGTTCGGTTCGCGGCAAGCCGAGGCGTCCTACGGGTTCGCCGCCTGACCGGTGGCAAGCGGCCTTCTTACCGACTGCGATACCGCTACGTCGAGAACAAGGCGTCGCCCTGCTCGTCGATGAGCGAGCGCGCCTTCTGCATCGCGAAGTTCGCGGCCTCGTCCTTCGACTGGAAGACGTCGGCGCGGATCATCGTGTGCGTCTTCGTCTCGCCGTCGATCTCCTTGCTGATCCGCGCTGCCAGGCGGAACTGCGCGCCCTCCTTCATCGGCGTCGCGGCGACGGCGTAGCCCTTATAGAACTCCTCTGCCGCGACCTGCGGCTCGGAGCCCTTGCCGCCCGAATCCGTGCCGCCGCCGAAAAGCTTCTTCAGAAAGGACATGAACGCTCCGTCGCAGATTGTCGTCGGTGCCGAAGATGGGGCGGTCAGTCGGCCTCGGCGAGGGTCAGCGCGGCCTCCGGCAGCGACTTCGGCCGGAGGAGGGCGGACGTCTCGATATCGGAGACGCTCCGGTAGCCCATCGGCGTCGGGTCCCGATGGATGCGCGTCCTCAGGCGCACGGCGTCGATCACCCACAGCTCGGCGATGCCGAAGACGGCGTGGATCTCCGCCTTGCGCCCGCGGTCGTAGGACAGGCTCGAGTCGCCAATCTCGATGGCGAGGAGGCAGGTCTTGCCGTTCAGCCCCTCCAGCCCGACGGTCTTGTCGTAGACGACGAAGTCCGGCTCGAGGAACGTGTCCGCGGACAGGGTGAAGGTCGTCCCGGGGGTGAAGGCGACGGACTTCGGCGGCTTCTCGGCGAGCTGCATCATGACCCACGTCTTCAGCCGCTCGTGGCGGATCCCTTTGGGCGACATCGGCACCAGCTCGCCGCCGATCAGTTCGACGCGATCGTGCTCGTCGAGGATGCCGGCCTCGACCATCGCGAAGATCTGGGCGACCGTGAACGGACGCAGGCGCAAACCCTCCGCCGCCTGTGTGGTGCGAGGCTCAGGCAGGGCGTTGTCAGGGCGTCGCTCGGGGAGCGCGCTCATGGACGGACAGTACCACGGATCCTCTGAAGCGACGTGACACTCCCAGGAGCATAGCCGCTGCTGCGAAGCATCGGATCAGGCCGCCGGTTGCCTCAAAAGTCCCCGTTCCTTCATATCCATGTAGAGCGCTATCGCGTCGAGATCGAAGCCGGATGGCCACGCAGGATTTCCGAGTTCGAGAAAGACCCGCGCGAACTCCCTTTCGTCCTTCAGCGGACGCAGCATCGGCGCATCGGTGTCGATCAGGGGGCGGACCGACAGCTCGCCTTCTTCGCCAGTCGAAAAACGAAGATGCAGACGATGGCCGCGCATGGCATCGACTGCGACAACGTCGACCATTGGGAACTGCAAGTCAGTCATACCCGTCACCGTCCGGTCCCGGTATGCGTTCGAGAGGCTCGTCCCGCGACGCCCGCAGCCAATTTTGCAGGAGCGCATCCTGACGGTCGATTGTCCACTGCCGGAGGAGTTGCGCAGCCGTGTCGGCAGCCGACCCGCAATGATCTGCCCATCGGAAATGCGGATCAAGGCTCTCGCACTTCCAAATTGCGCGTGGAAATGCGGCGGGTTGTGGTCGAAGAAATACATGCGGACGACGATGCCGTAGAATATCGCGATCGACGGCATCGTCGTCCTTCAGTTCAGCTGTCGAGGAAGCTCCGCAGCTTCCGGGACCGGCTCGGGTGCTTCAGCTTGCGGAGCGCCTTCGCCTCGATCTGGCGGATGCGCTCGCGGGTGACCGAGAACTGCTGGCCGACCTCTTCCAGCGTATGGTCGGTGTTCATGCCGATGCCGAAGCGCATGCGCAGCACGCGCTCCTCGCGCGGGGTGAGCGAGGCGAGCACCCGCGTCGTCGTCTCGCGCAGGTTCCCCTGGATCGCGGCGTCGATCGGCAGGATGGCGTTCTTGTCCTCGATGAAGTCGCCGAGATGCGAATCCTCCTCGTCGCCGACCGGCGTTTCGAGCGAGATCGGCTCCTTGGCGATCTTCAGGACCTTGCGGACCTTTTCGAGCGGCATCGCCAGCTTCTCGGCGAGTTCCTCCGGCGTCGGCTCGCGGCCGATCTCGTGCAGCATCTGACGCGACGTGCGGACGATCTTGTTGATCGTCTCGATCATGTGCACCGGGATGCGGATCGTACGGGCCTGGTCGGCGATCGAGCGGGTGATCGCCTGCCGGATCCACCAGGTCGCGTAGGTCGAGAACTTGTAGCCGCGGCGGTACTCGAACTTGTCCACCGCCTTCATCAGGCCGATGTTGCCCTCCTGGATGAGGTCCAGGAACTGCAGGCCGCGGTTCGTGTACTTCTTGGCGATCGAGATCACCAGGCGCAGGTTCGCCTCGACCATCTCCTTCTTCGCCTGCCGGGCCTCGCGCTCGCCCTTCTGCACCATGTGGACGATGCGGCGGAACTCGGTGATCTCGAGGCCGGTCTCGGTCGCCAGGTTCTGGATCTCCTGGCGCAGGTTCTTGATGCCGTCCTTGTCGTTCTGGACGAACTTCAGCCAGCCCTTGCCCGACAGGTTCGCGATGTGCCGCGTCCAGTTCGGGTCGAGTTCGGAGCCCTGATATTCGCGCAGGAACTCCTCGCGCTTGACGCCGTGCGATTCGGCGAGGCGCAACAGCTTGCCCTCGTTCCCGACGAGGCGCTTGTTGATGTCGTAGAGCTGGGCGACCAGGGCGTCGATGCGGTTCTGGTTGAGCGACAGGCTCTTCACCGCGGCGATCAGGTCTTCCTTCAGCTTGCGGTAGGCGCGCTCCTGGCTCGGCGACAGGGTCCCCTGCGCCGCAAGCCGGTTCTCCACCTGCTGGTCCTGCAGCTTGCGCAGGCGCCGGTAGCCGTCGGCGATCTGGTCGAAGATCTCCATGACCTGCGGCTTGATCTCCGCCTCCATGGCGGCGAGCGACAGGTTGTTCTCGAGGTCGTCCTCGTCGTCCTCGTCCTCGCCCGGCCGCGGCAGGCCTTCGCCGTTCGTCTCGCCGGCGCCCCGCGCCTCGCCTTGTGCCGGCTGGGCGCCGTTGCCGTTGAGCCCGGCGCCGTCGGCTGGCTGCATCGCCGGCGTCTTCGCCTCGGGGCCGGCATAGGTCGCCTCAAGGTCGACGATCTCGCGCAGCATGATGTTGCCGTCGTTGAGCTCGTCGCGCCAGATGATGATCGCCTGGAAGGTGAGGGGGCTCTCGCACAGGCCCGCGATCATCGTCTCGCGGCCGGCCTCGATGCGCTTGGCGATGGCGATCTCGCCCTCGCGCGACAGGAGTTCGACCGAGCCCATCTCGCGCAGATACATCCGGACGGGATCGTCGGTGCGATCGCCGGCTTCCTTCTTCTGCGTCGTGGCGACCTGGGTCGACTGCGTCTCGGCGACCTCGGTCGAGTCCGAACTCTCGTTCGAATCCTCCTGCTCGCCTTCCTCGTCGTCCTCGACGACGTTGATGCCCATGTCGTTGAGCATGGCCATCATGTCCTCGATCTGCTCGGACGTCACATCGTCCGAGGACAGCATCGAGTTCAGCTTGTCCATGGTCACAAAGCCGCGCTTCTTGGCGGCCTTGATCATCTTCTTGACGGCATCGTCCGAAAGGTCGAGCAGAGGACCGTCGGGTGCGGCGTCCGTCCGCTCCTCGACCGGCGCCTCGCTTTCTTTGGCCTTCGTCGCCATGCGTTCCATTCTCCAGTTCGTGCGCCGCCGCCCGTCTCGTGACCACTCGGAGCGCTCCAGCAACGCGCCTCCGGCTACAGATAGGGATGCAACACGCGCCGTAAACGTCGGCTTAACCATTGCCCGCCGGTTCTCGGGGGGATACGATCGGGCCGGACGGCGCCTTCTAGAAGGCGCGGCTCTTCAATTATTCAATCTCAGGAATCGGACGGCGTCACCTGTCCGCCGACAACATATGTTGTGTCAAGCGCTTCCGTGCAACGGGCACAGCCTCAAGACATCGGATTATGATGTTTTTTCGCGCCGGAAGGGCTTGTTAACAATAACTTCCGATCAGATCGCCTTGGCCGGCCGCCCGGACAGCACGCCGAAGCCTTCGATCAGCGCTTCCATCCCTTCGATTCGCTCGATCTCCCGCTTCACCTCAATCATATGGGCGTAGGCCGCCTCGCTCCCCTCCCGGCCCAGCGCCTCCTCGGCCTGGACGAGTTCCCGATGTAGGGAGCGGTAGCGGTAGTGCAAGCGCAGCGCCTGGCGGACGGCTTCGCGCGCATCCTCGGGGGCCGCCTCGGCCAGCACCGGCCACAGCCGGACCGCGCGTGCCTTCGCCTCGAAATGCTCGAACAGATCGCGCGTGCCGCGGCGCGAAAGGTCGGCGAGCAGCGTCTCCCGGTCGCCCGGCAAATGATCGGCATAGGCGTCGAGCACCGAAGACCGCAGCCGCGACAGATCGCCCGGCGGCAGGTCGAGCGTGGCGAAGGCCTCGAACTCCTCTTCCAGCAGCGCCGGATGATTGACGAAGCCGAGGACGATGGTGATCTCGCGCAGCGAGGGCTCCGGCACGCGGCGCTGCATCGCCAGGCTCGAACGGGCGAGCTGCTGCGAGATCGCGGAGCGCCGTCCGCCGGCGGCGCCCGGCCGCCGACCCTGCGGCCGCCGGTCCTCGCCGCGCCGCCCGCGTTGATCGCGGCCGCCGGCCGGAGCCGCGCCGAAGAAGCTGCGCAGCCGCTCGGCCGCATCGTCCTGATAATGCCGGCGCACCGTCTCGTCGCCGATCTGGCGGAACAGCGCCTTCAGACGCTGTTCGAGGTCGGCGCGCCGCTCCGGCGTGTCGAAGACGCCCCCTTGCGTCTCCCGCATCCAGACGAGGTCGGCCAGCGGCCGGGCCGCCGAGAGGACGTCGCGGAAGGCGTCCGGCCCGCCCTCGCGCACGAGGTCATCGGGGTCCTTCCCCTCGGGCAGCAGCGCGAAGCGAAGCGAGCGGCCGGGCTTCAGCAGCGGCAGCGCCAGCTCGGCGGCGCGATGGGCGGCCTTCAGCCCCGCCGCGTCGCCGTCGAAGCAGAGGATCGGCTCGCCGGCGGTGCGCCAGGCGAGGTCGAGCTGGCGCTCGGTCAGCGCCGTGCCGAGCGGCGCGACGGCATGCTCGAAGCCGGCCTGGGCGAGGGCGATGACGTCCATATAGCCCTCTGCGAGGATCAGCGTGCCAGCGGTCTTCGCCGCGCGCCGAGCGCGGGCGAGGTTGAACAGCACCTGGCCCTTATGGAAGACCTCGGTCTCCGGCGAGTTCAGGTACTTCGCCTGCGCGTCCTTCGCCATCGCCCGGCCGCCGAAGGCGATGACCTTGTCGTGGAGGTCGTGGATCGGAAACATGATCCGGTCGCGGAAGCGGTCGTAGGAGACCGCGATCCCGTCGCCGTGGACGACGAGCCCGGCGCCCTCGATCTCGGCCTTGCCGATGCCCCTGGATGCCAGGTGCTCCTTCAGCCGGTTGCGCGAGTCCGGCGCGTAGCCGAGGCCGAAGGTCGCCTGCGTGCGCGGGTCGAGGCCGCGGTCACGCAGATAGGCTCTGGCCTTCGCCCCCTCCGGCTGGTGCAGCATGGTCTGGAAGAAGGCTGCGGCTTCCCGCATGGCGTCGAGGATCGTCGCGCGCTGCGCTTCGCGCCGCTCGGCCTCCGGATCGCGGTCCGGCATCGCGAGCCCGGCCTCGCCCGCCAGCCGCTCCACCGCTTCGGGAAAGGCGAGGCCTTCGAGCTCGGTCAGGAAGCGGAAATGGTCGCCGGAGACGCCGCAGCCGAAGCAGTGATAGCGGCCCTTCGGGTCCTCGCAGTGGAAGGACGGGGTCTTTTCGCCATGGAACGGGCAGCAGGCCCACCAGTCGCCGCGGCCCGGCTGCGACTTGCGCCGATCCCAGCTGACCCGCCGCCCGATGACGTCGGAGATCGGGATCCGGTCGCGGATCTCGTCGAGGAAGGAGGGCGGAAAGCGCATGCGACTCTCGAACTGCGGAACGGGAACCCCTAGCACGCAAACGGTCGCGCGGGGCGCCGAGTTCTGCTTCGTGCCCGACATCCACAGCGCGCGGAGCATCAGTCGCGATGCCGCGGCGGGCGAGGCAGTGGCGGATCAGCAGGCGAGGACGCGCACGTGACCGGCCGCACCATAGTCGAGGATCGCCCTGTCGCGGGTGACGATTGTCAGACCGTGTTCGCGCGCCGTAGCGATGATGATTCGATCGACGGGATCACCGTGAACGGCGCCCGGCAGATAGGACGATGCGACGAGCAGGACCGGCGTGACGGGTGCCACTGCGACTCGGCCTCTGTCGACGAACTCGTCGAACCAGCGGTCGGGATGCATCGTCGAGGCGACCCGCCCCTTCGACACCAGCATGCCGAGTTCCCAGGCGGTCATGACGGAAACCGAGACGCTTCCACCGGGGGCGCGGGCGCGTCCGATCGCGTCCATCGCCTGCTGCGAGACCTTGGCAGCCTGGGAGAGCCAGATGACCGCGCAGGTGTCGAGCAGCAGGCGCTCAGCCACGATCGGAGGCCATCGCCCAGTCAGGATCGGCAGGCGCGGTCAGATCGGTATCGCCCCGGTAGGACAACGTCTCCTTCATGCAGCCGAAGAGGTGATCGACCGGGGATTCGGTGCCTTGCGCATGGTCGGCTGGACCGCCCTCATCCTTTCCTGGGCCGCGTTCCGCATCCTCGCGCCGAAAAACGAGGCGCTCAGCCGCGATGTCGACCGCTTCCGTCCGGTAGCCCGCCTTCAGCCACTGAGAGGTCATGACGTTGTTGGTAGGATTGTTGCTCCACCATGCGCGGTTCTTCTTGGAAGCGGGAAGCGGCATGTTCAGGAGCTGCTCGATCTCGCGAAACGTCATCGGGATGCGCGAGCGAGACTGACCTTCGAGAAAGGCACCCAAGGCATCGTACTTGCTCATTGCCACTCCCTTCGTGCTTTAGCCGATGACATGTGCGTATGTTTGTGTGTGTTTGTCAATCGAGAGGGTAACCATCACTTCGGCCGCCCGGTGTCGTCGCTGTCTACGCGGCGATGCGGCGGCTTGCCCCTTGTTCGGGCCAACATAGCTGAACCGGAATCCGATGATGAACATCAGGCTCCCATGCTCCAGGCCATCACCGTCATCTTTCTCTGCCAGCTCGCCGGCGAAACGATCACCGTCGCCTCCAGCCTGCCGCTGCCCGGCCCGGTGGTGGGCATGGTTCTCCTGTTCCTGATCCTCGTCCTGCGCGGCGGCGTGCCGGAGGATGTCGGCAAGGTCGGGGACACGCTGCTCGGCAATCTGTCCCTGCTCTTCGTCCCCGCCGGAGCCGGTATCCTGCAGCACCTGGCGCGGCTGGAGAACGAGGCGATGGCGATCTCCGTCACCCTGGTCGTCTCGACCCTCGTCACCATTGCCGTCACCGCCTTGATCATGAACCGCTTCGGCCCCGGGCGGGCCCGCAGGGATGCCTCGGCTGGCGAGGAGGGCGGGCAGTGACCGCGTCGCTCGCCGACATCTGGGTCTATCTGGCCGCCAGCCCGCTCCTCTCGCTGACGATGACGCTGGTCGCCTTTCAGGGCGCGCAGTGGCTCTACCGCCGCACCGGCTCGCCGGCGCTGCTCAACCCCGTGCTGACGACGGTGATCGCCATCGTCGCCGTTCTGCTCGCCACCGGCACCAGCTACCAGACCTATTTCCAGGGCGCGCAGTTCATCCACTTCCTGCTGGGGCCGGCGACCGTCTCCCTGGCGATCCCGCTCTACCGCCAGTTCGAACGGGTGCGCCGCAGCGCGCTGGCGCTGGCGGCGAGCCTGCTGATCGGCTCGCTGACGGCCATGGGGACGGCCGTGGCACTCGGCTTCGTCATGCGCGTCGATGCGGTGAGCCTCGTCTCGCTGGCGCCGAAGTCGGTGACGGCGCCGGTCGCCATGGGCATTTCGGAGAAGCTCGGCGGCCTGCCGTCGCTGACGGCGGTGTTCGTGATCGTCACCGGCATTCTCGGCGGTGCGCTCGGGCCCTTGCTGCTCGACCGCCTGGGCATCCGCGATCCCGCCGCGCGCGGCTTTGCCATTGGCACCGCCTCGCACGGCATCGGCACGGCACGCGCCCTGCAGGAGAGCGAGGTCGCCGGCGCCTTCTCCGGCCTCGCCATGGGGCTGAACGCGCTGGCGACGGCGGTCATCCTGCCGCTGATCTGGTCGCTGCTCTTCCGGTAGTGCCGCAGCGCGGGCGGCAACGAGATGCGTTCGAAGATGCAGTCCCATGGTCGCTGTACCGGGGTCCGCGGCCGCTGGGCTGATGCGCCAAGCCGCGTTCCCGGTCCCGTCCGCGGCGCGGGATCCGTGGACGGAGCGCGGCGCCGGGCTTATCCCGGTGGAGACGCCTTGACCGGCGACGACACCGAAGTCTTACAGGGCGGGCCGACGATCCGTCCCACCAGAACCGGAGCCCGCTATGAGCCTCGTCTCGACCGACATCATCGACGGCGTCGCCGTCGTCACCGCCGACAACCCGCCGGTCAACGCACTCGGCCACGCGCTCAAGGTCGAGCTGATGAACGTCTTCTCCCGGCTGCGGGACGATGCTCCCACGGCCGCGGTGCTGATCGCCGCCGGCCGCACCTTCATGGCCGGCGCCGACGTGCGAGAGTTCGGCCAGCCGATCCAGCCGCCAGCGATCTTCGATGTCGCGGCGCTGATCGAAAGCCTGCCGTTCCCCGTTGTGGCGGCGATCCACGGCAATGCGCTCGGCGGCGGTCTGGAACTGGCGCTCGGCTGCCACGCGCGGATCGCCGAGCGCGGGACGCGGCTCGGCTTTCCCGAGGTGACGCTGGGCGTCATTCCGGGATCGGGCGGCGTCGTGCGGACCGTGCGGCTCCTCGCACCGGCGGATGCCGTGGCGCTGGTGACGTCGGGCGAGCGGATCTCGGCCGAAAGGGCCGCACGCCTCGGCCTGATCGACCGCGTCGTTGATGGAGACCTGCGTGAGGCGGCGATGGACTATGCGCGCGAACTTGCATTCGGTCGGCGTCCGGCGCCGTTGTCGGAGCGGCCGACGCCTGACGATCCCGGGCCCGATTTCTGGGCCGAACAGGAGACCGCGGTCCGCCGCAAGGCGCGCGGCAGCCAGGCGCCGCTGGTCGCGCTGGACGTTCTGCGAACCGCCTATGCCGAGCCTTTCGAGGCCGCGCGGGTCGTCGAAGGGAAGGCCTTCGAGCGCCTGCGCGACAGCGGGGAGGCGCGGGCGCTGCGCCACGTCTTCTTCGCGGAGCGGCGCGCCGCCAAGGCCGCGAAGGCCGACGGGGCGCGGAAGGTCGAAACCGTCGGCATCGTCGGCGGCGGCACGATGGGCGCCGGCATCGCCACGGCGCTCCTGCAGCGCGGGCTGACCGTCACGCTCGCCGAGACCACTGCCGAGGCGGCTAAGGCGGGGCGGGCGCGCGTCGAGGCGGCGGTCACCGCCGCGGCCAGGCGGGGCTTGGTGAAGGACGCGAGCGCGGTGCTCGCGGGTCTTGCCACGACGACCGATTTCGCCGCTTTCGGCCCCTGCGATCTCGTCGTGGAGGCGGTCTTCGAGGACCTCGCGGTCAAGCGTGACGTCTTCCGGCGGCTCGAGGGTGTCGTCAGCCCGAACGCGATCCTCGTCACCAACACCTCGTTCCTCGATCCGCGCGAGATCGCCTCAGCGGTATCCGACAGGACACGCTTCCTCGGCCTGCACTTCTTCAGCCCTGCGCAGGTGATGAAGCTCGTCGAGATCGTGCCCCTGCCGGAAACCGCCGAGGCGACGCTGGCGACGGCCTTCGCCCTCACCGAGCGGCTCGGCAAGGTCGGCGTCCGGAGCGGCATCTGCGAGGGCTTCATCGGCAACCGCATCTACAAGCGCTATCGCACCGGCGCCGAGGACATCGCGCGCGAGGGTGTGCCGATCGCGCGGATCGATGCGGCGATGCGCGGCTTCGGCCTGGCGCTCGGCCCGTTCGAGACGCAGGACCTCACCGGTCTCGACATCGCCTTTCGCCAGCGGGAGGCGGCGCGGGCGGCGGGCGAGGATATTCCGGAGACGATCGGCGACAGGCTGGTGAAGGCCGGCCGCCTCGGCCAGAAGAGCGGCGGCGGCTGGTACGACTATGCCGAAGGCGATCGCACGCCGCGCCCCTCGGCGGCGACCGCGGCGATCCTTGCCGCGGCCGGCGTGCCGCGCGAGGCACCCGGCCTCGCCGAGGCGGAGATCGCCGCGCGCCTTGTGGCCGGAATGGCGGAGGAGGGGGCTGCGATCCTCGCGGAGGGCGTTGCCGGCGATGCTTCCGACATCGACCTCGTCGAGATCCACGGCTACGGCTTTCCGCGCTGGCGGGGTGGCCCGATGCATCTCGCGCGCGAGATGGGGCTGGCAAAGCTCGAAGCGGCGCTCGGCCGGCCGGCATCGGACGCGCTGCGGCAACTCGTCGAACCCGCCTGACGACCGTCGCCCCACCGCCGGGTCGAAGCCCGCCCGCGGAAAGCTGCTCCGGTTTCCGGGCTGACATCGGCGCGCCGGCCCATTATCTCAGCGCCCGATGCCCGCCAAGATGCCGAAGCCCCGCCGCTCCTTGAACCTGTCGCTCGCCGATGCGCGGCGCGTCTGGATGCGCGCGCAGCGGCTCGATGCCCGCGAGCCGTTCGGCGCCGGGCCGGAGGCGACCCGCGCGGCGGTCGAGCATCTCGGCTATGTGCAGATCGACACGATCAACGTCATCGAGCGCTGCCACCACCACATCCTCTGGAACCGGATCCCGGCCTATCGGCGAGCCGACCTCCACCATGCTCAGAGCACCGAGAAGTCGGTGTTCGAATATTGGACGCACGCCCTGTCCTTCGTGCCGACGCGCGACATCCGCTTCTTCCTGCCGGACATGAAGCGGCACAAGGAGGCGCCTTCGAACTGGTTCCGGTCGGTGACGCCGCAGGATCTGAAGAAGGTGCTGACGCTCATCCGCCGCGACGGCCCGCTCACCATCCGCGACATCGACGACGATGTGCTGGTCGAGAAGGACCATGCCTGGGCGAGCCGCAAGCCGTCGAAGCGGGCGCTGCAGCTCGGCTTCTACGCCGGCACCCTGACCGTCAGCGCGCGCGACGGCATGCTGAAGACCTACGATCTGATGGATCGGCATTTCGGCTGGGAGAAGCGGCCGCGGCCGGCGAGCGAGCGACAGGTGCTCGATTATCTGCTCGACCGGGCGCTGCGGGCGCAGGGGATCGTCAGCCTCGACTCGGTCTGCCACCTCGACGCCAAGCGCAAGGGCGCCATCCGCGAGGTCGTCGAGGCGCGTGTCAGGCGCCGGCGGCTCGTGCCGGTTGCGATCGAGGGAGCCGAGACGGTCGAGCACTGGGCCGAGCCGGAAGCGGTGGCCGACGTGCCGCATCCCGCCGAGGATCTGGTGCATATCCTCTCGCCCTTCGATCCCTTGATCATCCAGAGGAAGCGGCTGGCGCTGTTCTTCGGCTACGAGCACCGCTTCGAGGCCTATGTGCCGAAGGACAAGCGGATCACCGGCTATTTCGCGCTGCCCGTGCTCGTCGGCGACCGCGTCGTCGCGGCGATCGATCTGAAGGCCGATCGCGCGAGCGAAAAGCTGATGATCCAGCAGTGGACGGCGGTCGGCGCGGGGCCGAGCGCCGCGGAGCGGGCGCTGATCGACGCCGAACTCGACCGCTTTGCTGCCTTCCAGTTCGCCGGCTGAGCGGCGCGGCACCATCCACGGGAGCGCGACCCACAGCCGCCGCCGGCCTCTCTTCGGGCGGCGCGGCTATCCGGTCCACCAGAGCGCGACGCCGGCGATGGCGGCATAGCGCGCCAATTTCTCGACGGTGACCAGCAGCGTGAACGCCGGGAGCGGGGTGCGCAGCGTCCCGGCGACGACGGTCAGCGGATCACCGACGATGGGCGCCCAGGCAAAGAGCAGCGACCAGAGGCCGAAGCGCCGGTACCAGCGCACCGCCTTGTCGTAGCTCGCCCGCGACACCGGAAACCAGCGGCGATCGAGAAAGCGGATCAGCGAGCGCCCGCAGAGCCAGTTGAACAGCGACCCGGCGACGTTTCCCGCCGTCGCTGCCAGCACCAGCAGGAGGGGATCGCCGCGGCCGGAGACGAGGAGGGCGGAGAGCAGCGCTTCCGACGTACCCGGCAGCAGCGTGGCGGCGAGAAAGGACGAGAGGGCGAGCCCGCCATAGGTTGCGAGGGCGTCAGCCAAGGAGCGCCGGATCCACTGGCACCGTCCGCTTGTCGTCGTTCATTCGGGAGAAGTCTCGCGCTGCCCGCTCGGATGGTCTGTGGCACGAGGCGGCGATTCAGGAAAGCGCCGCATTCGGTCCCCGGGATGGGCAAGGCGTTCGCCGCCCGAGGGAGCAGCCTAGATGTCGACGCCCTCGCGCCGCATCGCGTTCGCCGCGCCGAGGGCGCCGAGGAGCCAGGTGTCGGCATAGGGCTTGTCGATGAAGCCGAGCGGGCGTGCCGCCAGTGCCCGGGCCTCGTCCGCCGCGCCGATCGCGGCGCTGACGAACAGCGAGGGAATGTCGTGATCGCGGCGCAGGAACTCCGCCACCTCCACCCCGTCCGAGCCATGGGCCAGATGGATGTCGACGATCGCGATGTCGACGCTCTCGCGCGACAGGATCGCGAGGACCTCGGCCAGGTCGGCGGCAATGCCCGCGACCCGGTAGCCGTGCTCCTTCAAAAGCGCTTCGAGGCCGAGCGCGACCATCGGTTCGTCCTCGACGATCATCAGGTTCGGATTGGACGGCGGCGGCTGCATCCGGGTCCTCCCTTTAGGACATGGAAGACACGATAGCGCATTTCGTTCCCGGCCATCAGACTTTCTCTGGCGGGGACGAGTACAAAATGCCGCATCGAAGAGCGGCCTGGTCGATTTCCTGTCCGTCGCCAGGGTCTCCCAGCGCGGGATTGCTGGACGCCCACTTCGGCGCAAGGCAGGACATCGGCATCCGGGCCCTCGAGAAGTCTGCGGCCGCAAGGGCAGGCGCGCTTCCCCTGCATTCGCGGCTGCGTTCTGCCGGAGCCGCACCTCAAAGGACGCCCCGCCTCGCGCTAATGATCCGGAAACCATGGCCGGCGGGGCGACTTTTCCAGACCGCAATTTCCGATCATAGGGCTACCGTACCTTCCGGTAGAGGCTTCCTGACAGGAGAATCAGCTTGCGGGTGTATATCTTCATGCAGCGCATCGGCTGGCCGCGGTCCTATGTCGGCAAGATCATCGCGATCTGCTTCGTCGGGACGCATGTGCCGCTGATCGCGCTGGTCGGCTGGACGCTTTCGCGCGGCGACTTCGTCTCCGCCCTGCCGATCCTCGGCGTGGCGCTCGCGGCGACCCTGGTCGGGACGGGGCTGACGATCGCAGGCGTCGCCGGCATGCTGCAGCCGATCGCCGCGACGACGGAGGCGCTCGATCGCTACGCGGCCGAGCGGCAGCGTCCGGACCTGCCATCGGCCTATGACGATG
Organism: Jiella sp. M17.18; assembly: GCF_041027365.1. Classification (NCBI taxonomy): domain Bacteria; kingdom Pseudomonadati; phylum Pseudomonadota; class Alphaproteobacteria; order Hyphomicrobiales; family Aurantimonadaceae; genus Jiella; species Jiella sp. M17.18. The sequence continues at coordinate 35,133 of NZ_JBFTEH010000004.1, forward strand.
TTGCCGGGCGGCTGATGGCCAGCGTGCAGTCGACGGTCCTCGATCTCGACCGGACCCTCGGCGATCTCGAGGCGCAGACGGTCACGGACCCGCTCACCGGGCTGAACAACCGGCGCTGGCTCCACGCCATCGGTGCCGACATGGTGGAGGATGCCCGCACCGGAGGGGGGGACCTGTCGCTGCTCGTCATCGATGTCGACGGGTTCAAGCAGCTGAACGACACGTACGGCCATATCAGCGGCGACCGCGCCTTGATCGTGGTCGCCGATGCGATCCGTTCGTCGGTCCGCGACGGGGACGAGGCGGTGCGGATCGGCGGCGACGAGTTCTGTGTCCTCCTGCCCGACGCCGACCGCGAGGCGGCAGCCGAGATCGGTCGGCGGATCCGGGAGACCGCCCGCCGCTCGGTCGACGATTTCCTGGGCGCCGGCGCGCTGACCCTCAGCGTCGGCGCCGCGACGCTCGCCCGCTCCGACCGCGTCTTCGAAGATCTCTATCGCCGCGCGGACGAAAGGCTCTATCAGGCCAAGAGCGACGGCCGCGACCGGCTCGTGCTCGGATAGGGGGCGGCGCCCGCCGACCCTATCGCTCCGGCACCTCGTCGATGCCGTGGGTGCCGAACGGGCCGCAGCGGGCGACGCGCCTTGTCGACAGCCAGCCGCCGCGCCAGAGCCCGTGGCGCGCGATCGCCTCATAGGCATATTCCGAGCAGGTCGGGATGTGCCGACAATGGCTGCCGACGAGCGGCGACAGCGTTAGCTGGTAGAGCCGCACGAAGGCGGTCCCGGCCAGGCGTCCGGGCGTTTTTCGCCAGGGGCCGGTATAGTTTCGGCTCACGGTCATGGTAGGCGCGGACGATTCGGCTGGGATGGCGGGTTCATGGGCCTAAGGTAAGCGGTTCACCGGCCGGCGCAATCGCTCGCCGCGCTCGCGGCCGCCTTGTCTTGCATTGGCGCGCCGTCGCGCGATGTTGAGACTCGGATAGGCGAAGGTCCTGATGCCGGGCCTCTGTGCTCCGGCTGCAGGGGGGAGCGGAAAGTCAGTATGGACCTCTCGACCGATTTCGACCCGGCCTATGGCAGTGCCATCGCGCTGGAGCCGGGAATCATCAGGGTAACGGCGAACAACCCGTCGGCCTTCACCTTCATGGGCACCAACTCCTATGTCGTCGGGGACGGCGCCAGCTGCTTCGTGGTGGATCCGGGTCCCGACGATCCGGCACATCTCGATGCGATCACCGCCGCCGTGGGCGGACGGACCGTCGATGCCGTGCTTCTCACGCACACCCATCGCGACCACAGCGCTCTCGCGCGCCGCGCCGCGCAGGCGTTTGGCGCGCCGCTCGTCGGAGGCGCCGGCATCCGCTCGCAGGCTGGGCAAGAGACGGGAGACGTCGTGCTCGACGCCGCCGCCGACCGTGAACTCGTCTTCGACCGCACGCTCGACGACGGCGCGATCCTCAACCTCGGCGGTCTGGCGGTCGAGGCCATCGCCACGCCGGGGCACGCCTCCGACCACCTGGCCTTCGCGCTCGGCGGCACGGGCGTGCTTCTGTCCGGGGATCACGTCATGGCCTGGTCGACCAGCGTCGTCGCGCCGCCGGACGGCTCGATGCGACAATACATGGCGTCGCTGGAGCGGCTGCTCGCGCGTTCCGAACGGCGCTATTTGCCGGGCCATGGCGGCCCGGTCGAGCGGCCGGCCGCCTTCGTGCGCGGGCTCCTCCAGCATCGGCGCATGCGCGAGGCGGCGATCCTGTCGCGGCTTCAGGCCGGCGACCGGACGATCCCGGAGATCGTGACGGCGATCTACCGGGGGCTCGACCCCCGGCTGACCGGCGCTGCGGCGCTGTCGGTGCTGGCGCATCTTCAGGCGCTGGTGGCGGACGGCGCCGTGCGGAGCAGTGACGCCGAGCCTTCGCCCGGATCGATGTTCGAGTTGCGGTGAAGCGGTCGGACGACCGGCTCGATCGTGCAACGCCGGCTCGGCCCCTCCCGGTGCGTCCTGCTCAGTCGGTCGTGCCCTTGCCGGTCATCGCCGCGTCGAGGTCGTCGAGGAAGCTGCGGATGAACCGGCGGTTCTGGCCGAGGTCGATGCCGATCGAGCGGGAGACCGAGCGCATGTCGACGAAGGTCTCGTTGCCGTCCTGAACGATCTGGATCTCGACGTCGCTCGGCAGGGCGAAGAGGGGATCGCGTGCGACGGCGGAAATCCGGTATTGATCGCTGTCCGGCTGTTGCGGCGTCGGAGCGGAGGCCTCCAGTTCGGCGCTGGAGCGCGGGGTCGGAACCGGGATGTCCACCGTGCCGCTGACGCCGAGGTCGCCGTTGGCGCGGCGCTCCGCCGCCACGGCCGGATCGCCGGCGATGACGCCGTCGATCTTCCAACCCTTGGCGTCGAGAACATCCCGCGCCGCCTTGTAGACCGTGGGGGCGTCGGCGAGATAGCGGCGGCCGCTGACGATGCTCGGCGTCGCCGGGGTCTTCGCCTGGAGCGGCAGCCCGGTCGGCTGGGCCGCATCGATGACCGCGGCGATGCTGTCCGGCGCCAGCGCCTCGGTATAGGCGGCGTTGGTCTGCGGGTTGGCGAAGGCGAGATAGGCGGCGAGGCCGAAGGGCGCCAGCGCCAGCAAGGATACGCCGAAGCCGGCGACGACCGCCCCGCCGCCGGTGACGCCGTGGATCCAGACGCGTGCCAGACCGTAAAGCGCGACGACGAAGGCGAGGGCGGCGAGCGCCACCCCGAGCAGAAGCAGCCCGATCAGCGCCTGCGGCACGATGCCGCCGAGCCGGAAGACGACGACGCCGATGACGATCAGGAGCAGCGAGAAGGTCGCAAGGCTGCGGGAAAAACCCGCGAGCCGCAGCCGCTTCCTGAGATAGTGCCCCGAGACGGGGAGGCGCCCGTAGACTGAGTTCATGCCGCACACATAGCCCTATGCCGGCGGCAGCATAGAGCAGGCCGTGCCGGCATTGAAGGCAGGCGCGACCGTGATCTCATCCGTTCGTGTCCGACGCGGTCGGCAGGACGTAGTCGCGGAACTGCTCGCGCAGCGCGGTCTTGCGGATCTTGCCCGTCGCCGTATGCGGGATCTCCTCGACGAAGGCGACGTCGTCCGGCATCCACCATTTGACGATCTTGCCTTCGAGGAAGCCGAGCACGTCCTCCTTGCACAAGGTCTGCCCGGGCTTCGGCACGACGACCAGCAGCGGTCGCTCGTCCCACTTCGGATGCTTCAGCCCGATCACCGCGGCCTCGGCGACGCCGGGATGGCCGACCGCGAGGTTTTCCAGTTCGATCGAGGAGATCCATTCGCCGCCGGACTTGATCACGTCCTTCGCCCGGTCGGTGATCTGCATGTAGCCCTGCGGGTCGATATGGGCGATGTCGCCGGTGTCGAACCAGCCGTCCGCATCGAAGAACTCGGCGCCCTGGCCCTTGTAATAGGCCTTGGCGATCGCCGGCCCGCGCACCTTCAGGCGGCCAAAGGTCTTGCCGTCCCACGGCAGGGCGCGATCCGCGTCGTCGGTGATCTTCATCTCGACGCCGAAGGGCGGAAAGCCCTGCTTTTCCTGCAGGTCGAGAAGCGCCTCGCCCTCGAGGTCCTGACAATCCGCCTTGATCGAGCAGAGCGAGCCGAGCGGGCTGGTCTCGGTCATGCCCCAGGCGTGGATCACCTGCACGCCGTAGTCGTCCTGGAACTTCTGGATGACGACGCGCGGACAGGCCGAGCCGCCGATGATCACCTTGCGAAGGTCCGGCAGCGCGTCCCCCGTCGTCTCCAGATGCTGCAGCAGCATGAGCCAGACGGTGGGAACGGCTGCGCTGACCGTCACCCTCTCGCGCGTCAGCATCTCGTAGACCGACGCGCCGTCCATCTTGGCGCCGGGCATGACGATGCCGGAGCCGGCCATCGGGCAGGTGAACGCCATGCCCCAGCCATTGGCGTGGAACAGCGGCACGATCGGCAGAACCCGGTCGCGCGACGACAGCCCCATCGCGTCCGGCTGCTGCGCGATCATCGAATGCAGGACGTTCGAGCGGTGGGAATAGACGACGCCCTTCGGCATGCCGGTGGTGCCGGACGTGTAGCACATGCCGGCGGCGGTGTTCTCGTCGACGACCTTCCAGGCGAAATCGCCGTCGGCTTCGGCCAGCCAGTCCTCATAGGCGACGACATCCGGAAGCGTCGTCGCCGGCATGTGCGCGGCGTCGGTGAGCACGATCACCTTCCCAAGGCTCGGCACCTTCGGCGCGATCGCCTCCACCAGCGGCAGGAAGGTGAGGTCGGTGAAGAGGATGCGGTCCTCTGCGTCGTTCATGATCCAGGCGATCTGCTCGGGGAACAGCCGCGGATTGAGCGTGTGGTAGATCGCCGCGGCCCCGACGATGCCGTACCAGCATTCGAAGTGGCGCCAGGTATTCCAGGCCATCGTCGCGACACGGTCGCCGGACCGGATGCCCTCCCGCTCCAGCCGCTGCGCCAGCTTCAGCGCGCGCAGCCGCGCCTCGCGATAGGTCGTCCGGTGGATCGGCCCCTCGACTGAGCGGCTGACGATCTCGCGGTCCGGATGGATGATCGCCGCGTGGTCGATCAGCTTGGTGCACAAGAGCGGCCAGTCCTGCATCAGTCCCAGCATGGTCGATCCTCCCGGACGTGAGGACATCTTCTCGTTGGGTTCTTGTCCTCTCCGGGTAATGTCCGACGAAAACGCTGGGCCTGTCCAGCCGAGACCGGTCACGTCTGCCTCAGTTCGGTCATTTCCGTCGGCGTAACTGCGTGAAACAAAGAACGCTTTCGCGAGGAGGCAGCCATGCGGCTCCAGGCCGAACACGATGCGACTGGCAGGGACATGGGCGGGGAGACCGCGGAAGCAGTGGAGTTCGAGCTCGCGCTGGACTTGACCGATCTCTCGGTCGAGACGTTCGAGGATTGCGTGCGCTCGGCGGCCGAGGTCATCGGCGGCGAACTCCTGTTCGACATGCCGTCCGACGGCTCGTTCGAGGATGCCTCGCGGATCGCGGCTGTCCGGGTCGCCGAAGAAGACCGCGAACGGATCCTGTTCGCCATCCTCAACGCCGAGGGAGACGCGATCCGCGTCGCGGACCGCAGCGAGATCGGCGAGCGCTTCTACGGCTTCGCCCGGGCCTTCGTCGGCGTCCTGTCGCGCATTCGCGACGATCTGCCCTTCGGTGCCATGGAGACGGAAGGCGCCGCCTGACCCCGGCAGGCGATCCCGCATCGGAGCAGCTGCCGCCGGAAGGCCGGGAGGCAGCGGCGTCCGGATCGCTCGCCTTCAAATGAGAGCCGGCATCGGCTAAAGGGTCCGCGAACCACGACACGCTACCGCATCTTGCGCCGGCCCCGCCTTCTTCGGGCGGTCGGGCCGCAGGTGCCGCTTTCCCTTCGCGAGCCTCGCCATGCCCAAGACCTTCGCCGGCCTCGACTTCGGCACGACCAATTCCACCCTCGGCCTGGCGAGCCCCGGCGGCGAGCCGCGGCTTCTGCCCGTCGAAGGCGACGCCCTGACCATTCCCTCGGCGCTGTTCTTCAGCCTGGAGGACGGCGAGACCTATTTCGGGCGCGCCGCCGTCTTCGAATATGTCGACGGGGCGGAAGGGCGCTTCATGCGGGCGCTGAAGTCGATCCTCGGCACGTCGCTGATGGAGGAGACGACGCAGGTCGGCCGCGAGCGCATGACCTTCGTCGATCTGATCGGGCGCTTTCTCCGGCATCTGAAGCAGCAGCTCGATCAGGAAGCCGACCGCCTCGCCGGGGCGCCCGGCGGGGCAGCCGTCGCAGCCGACACGGTGGTGCTCGGCCGGCCGGTCCACTTCGTCGACGAGGACGAGGCCGCCGACAGGGCGGCGCAGGACCAGCTGGAGGCCGCCGCGCGGGCGCAGGGCTTCCGGCACATCGAGTTCCAGTTCGAGCCGGTGGCGGCGGCGCTCTATTACGAGCGCCAGGTGACGGCGGAGGAGCTGGCGCTGGTGGTCGACATCGGCGGCGGTACCTCCGACTTCTCCGTGGTTCGGCTGTCGCCCGAGCGTTCGCGCGCCACCGACCGGCTCTCCGACATCCTCGCCTCGACCGGCGTCCATGTCGGCGGGACGGACTTCGACCGGCTGCTGTCGATCGCCGCGGTGATGCCGCTGCTCGGCCTCGGATCCGAGACCGCCGACGGCAAGCGGCGCATGCCGGTCTGGTATTTCAACGACATGGCCACCTGGCATCGGATCAACACGCTCTATACGCCGAAGATCGCGCGCGACATTGCGGGCCTGAAGAAGGAGGCGGCCGAGCCGGACAAGCTCGCGCGCTTCGAGCACATGCTGCGGCACCGCTCCGGCCATCGCCTCGCCGGTGCCGTCGAGACGGCGAAGATCGCGCTGTCCGACGCGGGCGAGACGCTGATCCGGCTGAAGGAGGCGGGACTGCTGCTGGAGGCGCCGGCGACCCGCGCCGAGTTCGAGCAGGCGACGGCGGAACTCGTCGGTCGGATCGGGTCCGCGGTCGATCATTCGCTCGCCGTGGCCGGCGTTGCCCCGGAGGCGGTCGAGACGGTGATCCTGACCGGCGGCGGTGCGCAGGTGCCGGCGGTCCGTGCGGCGGCCACGTCGCGCTTTCCGGCCGCGCGCATCGCCCAGTCGGACGCCTTCGGCTCGGTCGGACTCGGCCTCGCGATCGACGCGGCCCGCCGTTTCGCCTGACGCGAAAGCCCGGCACGGCGGCGTCCGGCGGTCCCGCGGCGGCGGGCCTATCTTCGCCGTGGTTCTTCCTGTAACGGATTTTTCAGGGGGACTTTCGACGGGGAATGGGGCGATGAGCAAAGATCTCGATGCCGCGATCGATTCGATCCAGGGACGGGTCACGGAAATCTGCGAGTTCCTGCACGAGATCGAGCCGGGCAAGCCGGTCGACGAGACGGCCCTTGCGGAGGCGGTCCACGACTGCTCGAACGTGACGCAGTCAATGACGAGCCTGAAGCGCGTCGTGAACCGTTTGGGCGACCAGAAGAGCTGAGGACCGGCCCGCGGGAGCCACGGCCGGGCGGACTGCCGTGCCGGGCGCGACGCGGCCGATGCGCGGCCGCGTAGAAGGAGTATGTTCCGATGATGGTTGCGACCGACATCGCCACGCGGGTGTGGAACCACACCTTCAAGCTCGATCCGATCGTCCGCAGCCTGCTCGACACGGACTTCTACAAGCTGCTGATGCTGCAGATGGTCCGCGGCCTGCATCCGGACGTGGACGTCACCTTCTCGCTGATCAACCGCTCGAAGGGCGTGCGCCTGGCTGAGATCATCGACGAAGGCGAGCTCCGCGACCAGCTCGACCACGCGCGCTCTCTCTCATTCTCGAAGCGCGAGATGATCTGGCTGGCGGGCAATACCTTCTACGGCACCAAGCAAATCTTCCGGCCCGACTTCCTCGAATGGCTGGAGGATTTCCGCCTGCCGGAATACGAGCTGCGCCGCGTCGACGGACAGTTCGAGCTGCACTTCTACGGGCCATGGACCCACACCATGATGTGGGAGATCCCGGCGCTCGCCATCGTCAACGAGCTGCGCTCGCGGGCCGCGATGAAGAATTTCAAGCGCTTCGAGCTCGATGTCCTCTATGCCCGCGCCAAGGCCAAGATGTGGGAGAAGGTCGAGCGGCTGCAGAGCCTGCCGAACCTGCGCATCACCGACTTCGGAACCCGCCGGCGGCATTCCTTCCTCTGGCAGCGCTGGTGCGTCGAGGCGCTGAAGGAGGGGCTCGGCGACCGCTTCATCGGCTCGTCCAATGTGCTCCTGGCGATGGAGGCGGACCTCGAGGCGATCGGCACCAATGCGCATGAACTGCCGATGGTGCTCGCCGCGCTCGCGCCGAACGACGAGGCGCTGAAGAAGGCGCCCTATGCGGTGCTTCAGGAATGGCAGAGCTACTATGGCGGCAACCTCCTGATCGTCCTGCCCGACACCTTCGGCACGGCCGCCTTCCTGCGCAACGCGCCGGCCTGGCTCGCCGGCTGGACCGGGTTCCGTCCCGATTCCGCGCCGCCGATCGAGGGCGGCGAGGAGATCATCGCCTGGTGGAAGGCGATGGGCGAGGACCCGCGCGAGAAGCTCCTGGTGTTCTCCGACGGCATGGACTCCGACTCGATCGAGCGGACCTACCGGCATTTCGACGGCCGGGTGCGCATGAGCTTCGGCTGGGGCACCAATCTCACCAACGACTTCCGCGGCGTCGCGCCGGAACCGATGGGCGGGCTCGACCCGATCTCGGTGGTCTGCAAGGTGGTCTCGGCCAACGGCCGACCGGCCGTGAAGCTCTCCGACAACCCGGCCAAGGCGACCGGCGAGCCGTCCGAAGTCTCCCGCTACCGCCGCGTCTTCGGCGAGGCCGCCTATGCGGAGCGCGAACTGGCGGTCTGAGGGCAGGCGCAGCCGGCGCTGTTCCGGCGCCGGGAACGGAGCCGCGCCGCTGCGCCGACTTCCGCTTGCGCTCGAGATGCCCGAATCGAAGACTGAGACAGCGGCATAGACTTCGCTGCTCCAGCGACGTCGCGGGCGAGGATCGACCTCGTCCGAGGACGCTCCGACGCCTGCGCGCCTGCTGATCCGAACCGACTTTTCTCCGGAAGACCGCGGGATCGAGACGTCACCATTCAAGCAAAGAAATTTTTGCATTGCGACGAACTGCAGGCTGCCGTTTTACGCTTGCTTATGATAATCGTGCTTATTATATCCCCGCCATGCCACATGAGTCCGTTCCCAGTCTCGGCTTCCTGCTCGTCGACACCGCGCGCCTTTTGCGCCGCCGGTTCGATCAGGAATGCCGTGACCTGCCGATGACCTCCGCGCAGATGCAGATCATCGCCCGGATCTCGAAGAACGAGGGGATCGGCCAGTCGGCGCTCGCCGCGCTGCTCGAGCTCGAGCCGATGACGGTCTGCCGTCACGTCGACCGCATGGTCGCCGCCGATCTCGTCGAGCGCCGTCAGGATCCTGCCGACCGGCGCGCCCGCCAGCTGTTCACGACCGAAAAGGGCCGCACGCTGCTCGAGCCGATGCGCGCGCTCGCCGCGTCGGTTCTGGAAGAGGCGCAGGCCGGCCTGTCCGCCGAGACACGGGCGACGCTGTTCGAAGCCCTTCAGACCATCAGCCGCAATCTGTCCGCCGGCGAAGCCGCGAAGATGACGAAGCGCGAGGACCAGCGCACCGTCGCCGCAGCCGACGAGCGGGAGCCGACCGGAGAAATCGCATGAACGCCCAGCCAGACAAGAAGTCCTTCGAAGACGCCGAGCGGCCGGACAGCGCGGTGACCAAGGCGCCGGCGCAGGCGGCGGGCACGCCGGCTCCGGCCGCCGCCAATCCCGCCCCGGAGATTTCGGCCGCACCGGGGCCGCGCAAGAAGCGCCGCCCGATCCGCAAGCTGCTGATCGTCGCCCTGCCGCTCGCCCTCGTGGTGGCCGGCAGCTACTACTGGGTGACCGGCGGCCGCTACATCAACACCGAGGACGCCTATGTCCAGCAGGACCGCGTCACGGTGATGCCGCAGGTCAGCGGCCAGATCGCCGATGTCTTCGTGCATGAGAACGATCACGTCGCGGCCGGGCAGAAGCTGTTCACCATCGATCCCAGCGTCTACCGCAACGCGGTCGAGCAGGCGCAGGCCAATCTCGAAAGCGCCCGGCTCGACGTCGAGAAGTTGAAGGCGTCGTACCGGCAGGCGGTGGCGGATCGCCAGACCGCTTCCGATGCGCTTCAGACCGCGCAGACGACCTACGACCGGCAGAATGCGCTGGTGAAGCGTGGTGTCGCCTCGCAGTCGGCGCTCGACGATGCCCGCCTGGCCCTCCAGCAGGCGAAGGGCAAGCTGTCGAGCGCCGACCAGCAGGTCATGTCCGCCAAGGCGGCGCTGGCCGGCAATCCCGACATTCCGACCGACCAGCACCCCGAGGTCATGCAGGCGATCGCCAAGCTCGACGCGGCCAAGCTCGACCTGTCGCATACGACCGTCACCGCGTCCGAGCCCGGCATCGTCAGCCAGACCGACCGGCTGCAGGTCGGCCAGTACGTGACGCCCTCCACGTCGGTGATGAGCGTGATCGAGACCGGCAACAGCTGGGTCGAGGCGAACTACAAGGAAACCGACCTGACCAACATGCGGGACGGGCAGCCGGTGGAAGTCGAATTCGACACCTATCCGGGCCGCACCTTCGAGGGCAGCGTCGGCTCGATCGGGGCGGGCACCGGGTCGGAGTTTTCGCTCCTGCCGGCACAGAACGCCACCGGCAACTGGGTGAAGGTCGTCCAGCGCGTCCCCGTCCGCATCCATCTGCCCGAGAACGGCCAGCTGCCGCCACTGCGGGCCGGCATGAGCGCCAGCATCACGGTCGACACCGGCAAGTCGCGCGGCGTTCCGGACTTCCTGAAGCCGGTCGTCGCCGATCTCGGCCTCGATCAGTGGCTGGGCGGCGGTCACGCCTATGCCGCGACCGACACTGCCGGCGCGCCGGGCGTCGCGACCGCGGATGCGTCGGCCGCCAACGGAGGGGCCACCGCCACCGCGGCGGCCGCCGCCAAGTGAGCGGCGCTGCGGCCGCGGCGCCGCAGAGCGGGACCGGCGTCAAGCACAAGGGCCTGATCACCGTCTCGATCATGCTCGCGACGATCATGCAGGTGCTCGACACCACGATCGCCAACGTCGCGCTGCCGGACATGCAGGGTTCGCTCGGCGCCGCCCAGGACCAGATCACCTGGGTGCTGACCTCCTACATCGTCGCCGCGGCGATCATGACGCCGGTGACCGGCTGGCTGTCCGACCGGATCGGCCTGCGCGAGCTGTTCATCGCGTCGGCGGCGGGCTTCGTCCTCGCCTCGATGGCCTGCGGCATCTCGACCAGCCTGAACGAGATGATCATGTTCCGGCTGTTCCAGGGGATCTGCGGCGCGGCCCTGGTGCCGCTGTCGCAGACCGTGCTTCTCAACATCAACACCAAGGAGCAGCACGGCTCGGCGATGGCGATCTGGGGCGCCGGCATCATGGTCGGCCCGATCGTCGGCCCGACGCTCGGCGGCTGGCTCACCGAGACTTTCAACTGGCGCTACGTCTTCTTCGTCAACCTGCCGATCGGCATCCTGGCGCTCGCCGGCATGATCCTGTTCCTGCCGAAGACCCCGACGCGCAGGCGCGGCTTCGACTTCTTCGGCTTTGCGATGCTGTCGCTGTTCATCGGCGCGCTGCAGCTGTTCCTCGACCGCGGCGAGCAGGTCGACTGGTTCTCCTCGGCGGAGTGCTGGATCGAGCTCGGCCTCACCGTCTCGGGTCTGTGGGCGTTCGTGCTGCACATCACGGGGCGGGAAGGGGCGTTCATCGACCCGCAGATCTTCAAGGACAAGAACCTCGTGATGGCGCTGGTCATGATCTTCGTGGTCGGCATGATCCTGCTCGCCGGCCTCGCGCTGCTGCCGCCGATGCTGCAGAACATCCTCGGCTATCCCGTGGTGACGACCGGCATCGTGCTGGCGCCGCGCGGCGTCGGGACGATGATCTCGATGATCGTCGTCGGGCGGATCATCGGCAAGATCGATACGCGGCTCCTGATCCTGACCGGGCTCATCCTGACGGCGGTCTCGCTGTGGCAGATGAGCGGCTTCTCGCCGCTGATGAACGAGACGCCGATCGTCACCTCGGGCATCATTCAGGGGCTCGGCCTCGGCCTCGTCTTCGTGCCGCTGTCGACGCTCGCCTTCTCCTCGCTGGAGCCGCGGTTCCGCGCCGATGCGGCGGCGCTGTTCAGCCTGTTGCGCAACATCGGCTCGTCGGTCGGCATCTCGATCGTGTCGGTGGAGCTCTCCCACAACATCGTCATCGCCAAGTCGGACCTCGTGTCCAAGCTGACGCCGTTCAACGAGAACTTCACCAATGCGGTGTCGAACCTGCCGCTGGACCAGACGACCCTGATGACCGTCCTCAACCAGCAGGTCTCGGCGCAGGCCGCGATGGTCGCCTATGTCGACGACTTCAAGCTGATGATGATGATCTCGCTCTGCGCCATCCCGCTGCTCGCCTTCATGAAGGTCTCGAAGCGGCCGGCGGCCGGCGGCGACGCGCATGCGGCGGTGATGGAATAGGGCAGGGATCCCAAGATAATCGGGGCCGGGGCGGCGACGCTCCGGCCCTTCCTTTTGCCCGCTTCGGCGCTGCGCCGGACGCGCCTCAGCCGCAGCAGCAGTCGTCTTCGCTGATGGCTTCCCGCCCCTCCCTGACCAGGAACCAGACGATCCCGAGGGAGGCGACGGGGTCGATCCACCAGGCGCCGAACAGGCCTTCGGCGGCGAGGCTGGCGACGACGACCAGCGACAGCCAGCCGCAGGTGATCGCCTCCATCGCATCGGCCCGCAGCGCCCGGCTCCCGAGATCCCGCGCCACCGCCAGCTTGCGCCTGGCGAGGAAGAGCATGACCGGCATGGACAGGACCGCGACGATCAGGCCCGGCCATGAGAAGGCTTCGCCGGCGCCGGTCCAGAGCTTCCAGCCCGCCGCGACGACGACGTAGAGCGCCAGCGCCAGGAGCAGCACGCCGGCGGTGCGGCTTGCCGTGCGTTCGGCGCTTTCGGCGAAGGCTTGTCCCTGCTTCAGTTCCACCGTGAGGCGCCAGACCAGCACGCCGGCCGAAGCGAGTTCGATGACGCTGTCGATGCCGAAGGCGAGGAGCGACAGGCTGCCCGTGGCGATCCCGGTCCAGACGGCCACGACCGCCTCGATCGTCATCCATGCGATAGAGAGATATTCGAGCCGGAATGCCTGGGCGACGAACCGCGTGCGCTCCCCGGCAAGCGGCTTGTCGGATGTGTCGGTGATCATGTCCATGTCCGCAAAGCTGGAGCAGCTCGCAATGGGTCAAGGTCCCTCTTCGCCCCATGGATCCCGAAGGGTCGAGCCATGTTCGATGGATTCGATGACGACGCCATCCGTCCCGATCCGATAGAAGATGATGTGCGAGCCATGGACGAAGCGACGCTCGTCCTCGCTTTGGCTGCGTCTTCCTACTCTTGGCAAATCGGCGATTAGCTCGAACGTTCGTCGGAACGAGTCCTGGTATCTGAGCGCCTGGATCGGCCCGAACTGCAGGATTCCCTCGACCAGAATCTCCTCCAGGTCGCGGGCGGCTCGTTCGGTGAGCCTATAGGGCACGGCGTTGCTTGTCGTGGACGGACTGAACGGCCTTGACCGCGCGATCCCAGACTTCGTCGACGGTCGCATCGGATATCGGACTGGATTTGCGCCGGGCGCGCACCTGCGAACGGAATGCCCGGTAGTCCTCGTCGGGCAACGCTGCAATCTTCGCGACGTCCTCGTCGCTCGGCACCGCCAGCGAGCCGAGGGTGAGTCGTCCGTCGAGGAAGGTCTCGGTCATTGGAAGCACCACCATTCGCGTTGCAGGCAGCATCTTGCGAAAAGACAGGGCGGCCGCAAGGGCCGAGGCTGAGAGCGGCGCTTCAGTCCCCGACCGCCAGCCCCTCGCGCCGCGGGTCGGCGCCGCCTTCCAGCCCGTCCGGCCCGATCCGGATGGTCTGGATGCCGGAATTCATGTCGCTGACCTTCACCTGGTAGCCCATCGCCTTCAGCGGTTCGGCGAGGTCGGCGGCCCTGGTGCCGGCTTCCAGTTCGAAGGTGCCGAAGCGGTTCAGGAGGTGCGGCAGCGCCGCCGCCTCGGCGACGTTCATCTTCCAGTCGATCAGCGCGATCACGGCTTCCGCGACATAGCCGATGATCGACGAGCCGCCGGGCGAGCCGAGCGCATAGACGGGGCGGCCTTCCTGCATGACGATCGTCGGCGACATCGACGAGCGCGGGCGCTTGCCCGGCGCCACCGCATTGGCGATCGGCCGACCCTCGTCATCATGGGTCTCGAAGGAGAAGTCGGTCAGCTCGTTGTTCAGCAGGAAGCCTTCTACCATCAGCCGCGAGCCGAACTCGTTCTCGATCGTCGTGGTGATCGAGACGACGTCGCCGGCCGCGTCGACGATGTCGAAGTGGCTGGTCGAGGGCAGTTCGATGGCGACGTCGTCGCCCTGTTCGAGCGAGGCGTGGTCCCAGGCCGGCATGCCCGGCTTGACGGCGTCCTTGGCCAGCGCCGTGTCGCCGGAGAGGAGCCGCGAGCGGTCCTTCAGGTAGTCGGGGTCCAGCAGGCCCTGGAGCGGCATCGGGACATAGTCGATGTCCGCCTCGTAGCGGCCGCGGTCGGCGAAGGCGAGGCGGGAGGCGTCGCCGATGATCCGCCAGGCCTTCGCGCTCCATGGGCCCATCTGGCCGATGTCATAGGGCTCGATCATGCCGAGGATCTGGCCGATGGTCAGCGCGCCGGAGGAGGGCGGTCCCATGCCGCAGACGTCATAGCCGCGATAGGGCGCGCAGACCGGCGGGCGTTCGACGATGCGATAGTTGGCGAGGTCGGAAAGGGCGAGGCGGCCGGGATTGTCGTCCACCCCCTGCACGGTCTGAACCATCGCCTCTGCGATTGGGCCCTTGTAGAAGCCGTCGGCTCCCTTGTCGGCGAGCGTCTCCAGCGTCTTTGCGTAGGGCTCGTTCTTCAGGATCGTGCCGACGGCGAGCGGCGCCCCGTCCTTGTCGTAGAAATAGGCGCGGGCTGCCGGATAGCGCTTCAGTCGTTCGCCGTCTCCGGCGATCAGCTCGTGCAGCCGCGGCGAGACGGCAAAGCCGTTGCGGGCGAGGTCGATCGCCGGCTGGACCACCTGCGCCCAGGGCAGCGCGCCGAAGCGCTCGTGCGTCTCGTACATCAGCCGCACCGTGCCGGGGGTACCGACCGAGCGGCCGCCGACGACCGCGTCGTAGAACGCCAAGGGATCGCCGGCCTTGTCGAGGAACAGCGTCGGGTCGTCGGCCGCCGGCGCCGTCTCGCGGCCGTCGAACGTGGTGAGCTGGCCGGACTTGGCGTCGAAGTAGACGAGGAATGCGCCGCCGCCGAGGCCCGAGGACTGCGGCTCGACGAGGCCGAGGACGAGCTGCGTCGTCACCATCGCGTCGATGGCGTTGCCGCCCTTTTCCAGAATCGCCAGCCCCGCCTTGGCCGCCAGCGGATTGGCCGCCGCCACCATCTGCTTCTGCGCATGGGCAAGCGGCTTTGGCTGCGAGCCTGCGGCCTGTTCCGGGCGCACGGCGTCCGTCGCCTGCTGGGCGTGCACTTCTGCCGGCCAGCCGAGCCCGGAGGAGAACAGGAGGGCGGCCAGAATCCTCGCAAGCATCGTCGCATCCTCCCGCAAGTGCCGGTGGCGGAAACTTACGGCAGATCACCCGTGGGCGGAAGCGGCGGGGCAGATCGATGGGCGGCCACCGGCCCTTTTCCCCCAGAAGAAAGCCGCCGCCGATCGATCGGCAGCGGCTTTTCCGGGCAGGCGACGGTTCGAAAGGATCAGAGATCCCGCTCGTCCTCGACCTCGACGCTTTCGGCGGGGTGGCGCTCGATCTCGCCGCCTTCCGGATCGACGCTGCCGGGGCGGTCGAAGGGATTGTCCTCGCTCGGCCGGGCCTTCGGCGCGTTCTGGCGATAGGACATGTCCTGGTCGCGGTCCTGCTCGTCGGCGCGGTTCTGCTGGTTGTCGAACTTGTCGGGCGCGTTGCTCATCGCGGCCTCCTTCCAGATTGGCTTGGCGCATCCCATCTGACCGGATACGTCACGTGTCAGGCTGAACCCGCGCGCATGCCGCTTCGTTCCGCCGGAGACGGCGCGGGCGCAGCCGGCGGCGACCGAAGGCCCGCAGACAAGACAAGGAGAGTTCCCATGGATGCCAAGACCTATCCGGTCACCCACACCGAGGCGGAGTGGCGGGAGATCCTCACGCCCGAGCAGTACGAGGTCATGCGCGGTCACGGCACCGAGCGGCCCGGCAGCTGCGCGCTGCTGCACGAGAAGCGGCCCGGCACCTTCTCCTGCGTCGGCTGCGGCCAGCCGCTCTTCGTGGCGAAGACCAAGTTCGAGAGCGGCACCGGCTGGCCGAGCTTCGACACGCCGGTCAAGGGCGCCGTGGAGATGAGCGAGGACCGCAGCTACGGCATGGTTCGCACGGAGGTGCACTGCAGCCGCTGCGGCAGCCATCTCGGCCACGTCTTCCCGGACGGGCCGCCGCCGACGGGCCTGCGCTACTGCATCAACGGCGTGGCGCTGACCTTCGAGCCGGAAGCCGCCTGACGTGTCCGGCGGGCGGCGGCGCATCATTGGCGCCGCCGTCACCACCTCCGGCGGACCGTCGTATGCCGGAGCCGCGCGACCGCGACGCCGGGCTGCGCTTCGAGCCCGCCGACAGCCTTCCGGAAGGCGGCGGCCCCGATGCGGCGGCCGGAGCACGATCGTTCGCGCATTGGCGATCGCGCAAAAAGCGCTGCCCCGTTCAAGCGCCTGCGGAGAAGCCCATTCGTCGCCTGAGCTGCCGCCAGACCTTATCTCTCTTGCCGAACCATCAGCCGAGCTGATCAAGCATCGAGAGTCAGGTCCTTCATGTCCCAATCCACTCTGGTCGCCGACCGCGCCAGCGGCAAACGCCTGTCGCCGCGGCTCGCGCCCGACGTCAATCCGATCGCCTGGGGCGGGCTCGCCGCCGCGATCGTCGCCACCGCGCTGCTCGGCTTCGGCGAGGGCGGCCGCATCGCGGCGCTCTTCGTCGTCGGCCTGGCGCTCGGCCTCGTCCTCTATCACGCCGCCTTCGGCTTCACCTCGGCCTGGCGCAGTTTCGCGCGCGATGGCCGCGGCCGAGGCCTGCGGGCGCAGATGGTGATGATGGCGATCGCCGTCGTCCTGTTCTTCCCGGCGCTCGCGGCGGGGACCTTGTTCGGCATCCCCGTCCACGGCTTCGTCTCGCCGGTGAGCCTCTCCGTCCTCGTCGGCGCCTTCATGTTCGGCCTCGGCATGCAGCTCGGCGGCGGCTGCGCCTCCGGAACGCTCTATACCGCCGGCGGCGGCAATGCCCGCATGCTGATCACGCTGGTCTTCTTCATCGTCGGGTCGGTGCTGGCGACGGTCAACTTCGACTTCTGGACCGCGCTGCCGGGCTTCCAGCCGATCTCGATCGTATCGAGCTTCGGCGCGCCGGTGGCGATCGTCGTCTCGCTGGCG
This sequence comes from Jiella sp. M17.18, assembly GCF_041027365.1. Taxonomy (NCBI): domain Bacteria; kingdom Pseudomonadati; phylum Pseudomonadota; class Alphaproteobacteria; order Hyphomicrobiales; family Aurantimonadaceae; genus Jiella; species Jiella sp. M17.18. The sequence continues at coordinate 52,259 of NZ_JBFTEH010000004.1, forward strand.
GTCTTCGCGTTGATCGCCGGCGCGACCTATCTCGTCGAGACGCGGCGTCACGGCGCGCTGGAGCGCGCCGAGGCGAGCCCGCGCCACGGCCTCGCGCGCTTCACCCGCGGCCCTTGGCCGTTGCTCGCCGGTGCCGTCCTGCTGGCACTGCTGAACTTCGCGACCCTGTCGCTCGCCGGCCGCCCCTGGGGCATCACCTCCGGCTTCGCGCTCTGGGGCGCCAAGCTCGCCGGCCTCGTCGGCATCGACGCCTCCGCCTGGACGTACTGGCAGAGCCCGTCCAATGCGGCGGCGCTGCATCAGAGCGTCTTTGCCGACGTCACCTCGGTGATGAACTTCGGCATCATGCTCGGCGCCTTCGTGGCGGCGGCGCTCGCCGGCCGGCTCGCGCCGAACTTCCGCATCCCGTGGCGCTCGGCGCTCGCTGCCGTGATCGGCGGCCTGCTCCTCGGCTATGGCGCCCGCATCGCCTATGGCTGCAACATCGGCGCCTATTTCGGCGGCATCGTCTCCGGCAGCCTGCATGGCTGGCTCTGGGCCGTCGCAGCCTATGTCGGCTCGATGCTCGGCGTGCGCCTGCGCCCGGTGTTCTTCGTCGACGAACGGGCGCGGGTGGCGAAGACGGCGTGACCGCGTCGTCGCGGACTCAAGCGGCGCCGAAGGCCTCTAAGAAGGCCGGCGCCGCCTCGGCCACCGCCGCCAGCGAGTAGCCGCCTTCCTGCACGATGACGCTGGGAAGGCCGAGCCCCTTCAGGATCGTCGCAACGCGCGGATAGGCGGCGGTGGTGACGGTGAGCTCGGACAGCGGGTCGTCCTGATGCGCGTCCCAGCCGGCGGAGATCACCAGCGCCTCGGCGCCGAAGCGGGTCGCTTCTTCGGCGAGGCGTTCGACCGCCGCGACGAACGCCTCGTCGCCGGAGCCCGGCGGAAGCGGGATGTTGCGGTTGAAGCCTTCGCCGGCGCCGGTGCCGCGCTCCTCGGCATAGCCGAAGAAGTGCGGGTAATAGGCGGTCGGATCGGTGTGCACGGACCCGAAGAAGACGTCGTCGCGGGCATAGAAGATCGCCTGGGTGCCGTCGCCATGATGGGTGTCGAAGTCGAGGATGGCGACGCGGGAAAAGCGCGCGCGCAGCACTTCGGCCGCGATGGCCGCGTTGTTGAGGAAGCAGAAGCCGTTGGCCCGGTCCGGATAGGCGTGGTGGCCGGGCGGCCGGCACAGCGCGAGAGCCGCGCGATCACCGCCGCGAACGGCCTCGGCCGCCGCGATGGCGCTTCCGGCCGAAGCCAGTGCTGCGTCGAAGCTGCGCTCGGTCATCGCGCAGGAGAGATCGCCGATATACCAGCCGCACTGGCCGAGAATGCCTTGCGTCTTCGGCGCCGGGCGTGGGCCGAGGACGCTGGCGCCGGAGAAATAGGGATGCGCGTTCGGCAGCACTTCCGGCCCGGCATTCGGCAGTTCCCGAAAGCGCGCAAAGGCCGTTTCGAGGAAGCGCAGGTAATGCTCCGGATGCACGGCGAGGATCGGCTCCCGGCCCGGGGCGGGCGGCGTCTCGGCCGTCAGACCCACCCGCCGCAGCGAGGCCATGAGCGTCTCCGCCCGGTCGGGGTTTTCCAGCGGGCGCACGAGCCGGCCGTGGACGCCGTATTGCGTTGGCCGGTGAAGCAGTTGGTCGGACGAAAAGAACAGGCGCATTCACGCACTCCGGACAGGGACTGTGGCTTCCCACGGCGCCAGCGGGGCGGCCGCAGGTCGGCTCTTTCCATCCTAGGGCGCGACCGCCCCGTCTGTCGAACGGCGTCAGCGGCGGCGAAAGCACGGGCAGGAGCAGCGGCCCCGATCCAGCTTCAGCCGAGCTGTGGGCGATATCGTCGGCGCGCTCGGCCGCGCGAGGAAGAAGAGCCGTCATCCTCCCGTCTTTCTTGCGGTGGATGACGTCCCCGGGCAGCTTCGCGCCACCATCATCGAGGATCCGCTCCCCCATGTCTTTCCGCACCCGACGCGGCTGCGTCAATCTGGTCCTGGTCGGATGGCTCGCTCTGGGAAGCTCGGCTCTGCCGGCCTGTGCGGCCGACACGAGCCTCAAGGGCGCCGTCGAGACCGTGCGATCCTTCTACATCCATCCCGATGCCGACGAGCGGGATGCGAGCCGCTTCGTCGACCCGGCGCTCGAGACGATCAAGCGGGCGAATTCCGGTCCGGCCGGCGAAGAGAGCTGCCTCGACTTCTCCTTCGTGTTCGACGGCCAGGACTTCGACGCCGAGGAGGTCGCCAAGACGCTGACGCTCGACGCCAAGGCCGATGGCGGCAAGGCGATCGTGACCGCCGACTTCAAGAACTTCGGCCAGGACGAGAACCTCGTCTGGACGCTGGTGCAGAAGGACGGCGCCTGGAAGGTCGCCGACGTCGAGAGCGTCATCGGCGAGTGGACGCTGGGCGGCCTCTGTCGCTGAGCCAGCCGCAGCCAGCGGCGGCCGCGCCGCCGATTGCCGCGCGAGCATCGACAGCCGGCTCTGCCCCGGTCAGGACTTCCGCGTCCTGTCGGCCTCGCGCAACGCTTCCTCGTGATACCAGCAGCCGTCGAGAATCACCGGCTTGCGCACGGCTGGCTGGATCTCGGCATAGCGGGGGCTGCGGCTTTCCTGCCGTGGCTCGCGCCGCCGGACGGGGAAGGGGATGATCGTCGCCGAGGGATGGCTGGTGGTCTCGCGCATGGCTCTCTCACATGTCGATCGAAATCCGGATCGCTCTTCCGTTGAGGATGTATCTGCTTATCAGATAGGCAATGTGATTAAAAGAAAATCACCTTGTCGCCGGATTTCGCGGAGAGCCCGATGGGGCTGGTCGTCCTGTGCGTCTATCTGGAGTCAGGGATGATCGCTCGGGACGCGGCTCCGGCGCCGGATCGTCCGGCTCTTCAGGGACAACGGACGGGACGTGTCGGTGTTCCGCGGCGCTTTTGCCGGCGGGCGCCGAAATTGGCACGGCTCATGCATGTGGTTCTCACGGACGCTGATTGGTCCGGCCGCTCTCGGTGGTCGGGCGCGCCGGACCCGATCTGCAGACCACTGGACCACCCGCATCAACGCACGAGACCTGCTGACATGACGAAGTACAAACTCGAATATATCTGGCTGGACGGCTACACGCCTGTCCCGAACCTGCGCGGCAAGACCAAGATCGCGGAGTTCGACGCCATGCCGACGCTGGAGGAGCTGCCGCTCTGGGGCTTCGACGGCTCGTCCACCATGCAGGCCGAGGGCCACAGCTCCGACTGCGTGCTGAAGCCGGTCGCCCGCTTCCCCGATCCCGCCCGCACCAACGGCGTCCTGGTGATGTGCGAAGTCATGATGCCGGACGGCGTCACCCCGCATCCGACCAACAGTCGCGCCACCGTTCTCGACGATGACGGCGCCTGGTTCGGCTTCGAGCAGGAGTACTTCTTCTACAAGGACGGCCGCCCGCTCGGCTTCCCGCTGCAGGGCTATCCCGAGCCGCAGGGCAAGTACTACACCGGCGTCGGCTACAGCGCGGTAGGCGACGTCGCCCGCGAGATCGTTGAGAAGCATCTCGACCAGTGCCTCGCGGCCGGCATCAACCACGAGGGCATCAACGCGGAAGTCGCCAAGGGCCAGTGGGAATTCCAGATTTTCGGCAAGGGCTCCAAGAAGGCCGCCGACCAGATGTGGGTCGCCCGCTACCTGCTGATGCGCATCTGCGAGAGCTACGGCATCGACATCGAGTGGCACTGCAAGCCGCTCGGCGACACCGACTGGAACGGCTCGGGCATGCACTGCAACTTCTCGACCGCCCATATGCGTGAAGTCGGCGGCAAGGAGTATTTCGAGGCGCTGATGGCGCAGTTCGACAAGAACCTGCACGACCACATCGCCGTCTACGGCCCGGACAACCACATGCGCCTGACTGGCAAGCACGAGACGGCGCCGTGGAACAAGTTCTCCTACGGCATCGCCGATCGCGGCGCCTCGGTCCGCGTGCCGCACTCCTTCGTCAACAACGGCTATCGCGGTTATCTCGAGGATCGCCGGCCGAACTCGCAGGGCGACCCGTACGCCATCGCCTCGCAGATCCTGAAGACGATCTCGGAAGTGCCGCTCGGCGCCGCCGCCGCTGCCGCCGCTTGAGCGGATGAACATCGGCCGCTCCGCTCGCCGGAGCGGCTGACGACATAAGCAAGGCCGGGTGCGACGGTGATGTCGCGCCCGGCCTTTTGGCCTTCGTGGGCGCCTGCGGCGGGGCCGGCCCGCTTGCCGGCCGCCGCGCGGCGGTCAGAGCGGCTGGCGCAGCACGGCCGCCTCGGCCGCGACGCACAGGAGTTCGAACAGCATCGTCGCGCCGGTGAGCGCGGTCAGCCCGCTCGAATCGAGCGGCGGCGAGACCTCCACCAGGTCCGCTCCCACGATGTCGACGCCGGCGAGTTCGCGCACCAGCGCCTGCGCCTGGAAGGTCGAGATGCCGCCGATCTCCGGCGTGCCGGTGCCGGGCGCGAAGGCCGGGTCGATGACGTCGATGTCGAAGGAGACGTAGGTCGGCCGTGTACCGGCCATCTCGCGCGCCTCCGCCATGACGTCGGAAATGCCGCGCCGCATCAGCTCCTCGATGAAGATCAGCCGGATGCCCTCGGCCCGCGCGAAGTCGTAGTTCGCCGCGCTCGAGATCGCGCCTCTCAGGCCGATCTGCACCATATGCTTGGGGTCGAGCAGGCCTTCCTCCACCGCCCGCCGGAACGGCGTGCCGTGATTGTAGCGATTGCCGAAGAAGTCGTCATAAGTATCGGAATGCGCGTCGAAATGAATGAGCCCGAGCGGCCCGCCCTTGGCGACGCCGCGAAGGATCGGCAGGGTGATCAGATGATCGCCGCCGGCGGTCAACGGTACCGCGCCGGCGGCCGTGACGGCTCTGTAGAACCCGGTGATCAGCTCGAGGCTCTCCCCGGGATCGACCGGGTTGACCGGCGCATCGCCGCAGTCGGCGACGCGCACCAGGTCGAAGGGCGAGCGCAGGGTGGCGTGGTGGACCCGGCGCACCAGGCTCGACTGGTTGCGGATCTCGCGCGGCCCGTGCCGGGCGCCCGTCCGATTCGTCGTGCCGCCGTCGAAGGGAATGCCGAGGAGCGCGATGTCGACCTCCTCCGGCGCCGCGATCGGCAGGCGCATGAAGGTCGCCGGCCCGGAAAAGCGCGGCACCGCACCGGAATCGAGCGGCTGGAAACGGGACAGATCGGTCGCCATGACGGGAACTCCACAAGAGGCGGAGGCCATACTCCGAGAGCGGCCGCGCCCTGTCCAGCCTTGCCGCCGAGGTGCCGGGCCGCATCCAGCCGAGCGACCCGGCACCCTTTCCGGCCACGACAACGCGAGGGGGCGTGGCGCGCCGAACGGGCGCGGAACCTTTGGCCCCTGCGGCAGACGCGCGCGGCCGATTGACGGCGGCCGCTTTGTTTGCCAACGGTTTGCCATGGAACAGCCCATCTACAAGATTGTGCCCCGCGACATGTGGGAAGCCGCGCAGGCGAAGGGCGTCTTCGACGGCGCGCCGGTGGACAAGGCCGACGGCTACATCCACTTCTCGACCAGCGCGCAGGTGCGCGAGACGGCCGAGAAGCATTTTTCGGGGCAGCACGGGCTCGTCCTCGTCGCTGTCGACCCGGAGAAGCTCGGCGAAGCGCTGAAATACGAGCGCTCGCGCGGCGGTGCGCTGTTCCCGCATCTCTATGCGGATCTGCCGCTCTCGGCCGTGCTCTGGACCGAGGACCTGCCGGTCGGGCAGGACGGCTATCACCTCTTTCCGGGCTCGATGCGATGACGAAGTGGTACCGGCTGGCGCGGCCGGTGCTGTTCCGCCTGGATCCCGAGCGCGTGCACGGGCTGTCGATCGACGCGCTGCGGCGCGGTCTGGTGCCGCGCCTCGACATTCCCGTCGACGACCGGCTGCGCACCAGGGTCGCCGGCATCTCCTTTCCCAATCCGCTCGGCCTTGCCGCCGGCTACGACAAGAATGCCGAGGTGCCGGATGCGGCGCTGAGGCTCGGCTTCGGCTTCGTCGAGGTCGGCACGCTGACGCCGCTGCCGCAGGAGGGCAATCCGAAGCCGCGGATCTTCCGGCTGGAAAAGCACAAGGCGGTGATCAACCGGCTCGGCTTCAACAACGAAGGCCATGCGGAGGCGGTGGAGCGGCTCGCCGCGCGCGCGCGAAAGGCCGGGATCGTCGGCGTGAACATCGGCGCCAACAAGGATTCCGAAGATCGCATCGCCGACTATGTCGAGGGCGTCAACGCCTTCGAGAGCTTCGCGAGCTATCTCACCATCAACATCTCCTCGCCGAACACGCCGGGCCTCCGCGGGCTGCAGACCGGTGACGACCTCGACCGGCTGCTGAAGTCGGTCGTCGCCGCCCGCAACGGCTTTGCCGCCCTGAACGCTTCCGCGAAGAAGCCCGTCTTCGTGAAGGTCGCGCCGGATCTGAGCGAGGATCAGGTCTGGGAGATCGCCGAGGCCGCGAAGAAGCGCGGGGTGGACGGGCTGATCGTCTCGAACACGACCCTGTCGCGGGCGGAGGTCGCCGGCGACCCGCTGGAAGGTGAGGCGGGCGGCCTCTCCGGCGCACCGCTGCTCGACCGCTCGACGCACGTGCTGGCGCAGTTCCGCCGCGCCGTCGGGCCGGACCTGCCGCTGATCGGCGTCGGCGGGGTGCACGACGCCAAGAGCGCGATCCGCAAGATCGAGGCCGGCGCCGACCTCGTCCAGCTCTATACCGGCCTCGTCTATGGCGGCCCGGGGCTGCCGTCGAAGATCCTCGCCGGGATCCTGCGCTATCTCGAGCGCCAGGACCTCCACCACGTCTCGGAACTGCGCGACCGGCGGCTGGAGGAGGAACTGGAGGCCCCGCCGCCCGTCGCGGCCTGAGGCAACGTCCGTCCGGCTCCAGAGCCGCTCGATCCGGCGCCCGCCCGGGCTGTCCGGTAGTGTCAGGGGACCGTCGGCGCGAAAGCCTGCCGCCGGCGCTTCGGCAGGACGGCGAGAAGGCTGAGGCCGCGGGTGCCGAGGAACAGCTCCATCGCGATCCACAGGCCGTGATTGCCGAGGATCGGCGTCAGGCCGTAGGCGCTCGCGACGAACAGGGCGAGCGAGAGGATCATCATGTCGCGCATCGTGTGCGACCAGGTCGCGCCGATATAGACCCCGTCCATGATGAAGGCGAGCGCGCCGGCGAGCGGCGTCAGCGCCGCCCAGACGAGATAGTCGGCGGCAGTCGTACGCACGCCGGCATCGGTGGTGAGAAAGGCGACGACGGCATTGCCGCCGGCGAGGAAGACGCCGCCGGTGAGGACGCCGAGGCCGAGGCCCCAGGCGATGGTCAGGCGCGTCGCGCGGTCGAAGGCGGGGCGCCAGTTGGCGCCGATGGCGCGGCCGATCAGCTGCTCGGCGGCGGTCGCCATGCCGTCGAGGAAGAACGAGCCGATCATGAAGAGGTTCATCAGGATGCCGTTCGCCGCCAGCATGGTCGCGCCGAAGCTCGCGCCGATCCGGGTGAACAGGGTGAAGGCGGTGAGAAGGCAGAGCGAGCGGATCATGATGTCGCGGTTGACGGCGATCATCCGGACGAAGCCCGCCCGCTCGAAGATCTCCCGCCGCGACGCGCGCTCCGACCCGTCGAAGCCGCGCAGCACCACGACCAGCCCGACCAGCGCGCCGGCCGCCTCGCCGCAGACCGTGCCGAGCGCGACGCCGGCGACGCCCCAGCCGAGGACGAGGCCGAACAGGATCGACAGGCAGATATTGGTGCCGTTGACCACGAGCTGCAGGGCGAGACCGAGACTGCCGCGGCCGCGCCCCAGCACATGGCCGAGGATGGCGTAGTTGAGGAGCGCGAAGGGCGCCGAGAACATCCGCACGAAGACATAGGTCTCGACCGTCGCGGTGACCCCCGGACCCGGCGCGACGGCGAGGAGGCCGAGCCGCACGGCGAGTGGTTCGAGAGCCAGCAGCGCGAGGCCGAGGCCGACCGCGAGCAGCGCGGCGCGCACGAACACCGCGTGGATCTCGCGCCGGTTGCCGGCCCCCACGGCCTGCGCCGTCAGGCCGGTCGTGCCGGAGCGCAGGAAATTGCAGACGGAGAAGGCGAAGTCGAAGATCAGCGATCCGACGGCCAGCCCGCCGAGCGCCGCAGCATCGCCGATCCGTCCGACCACCGCCGTGTCGGTCAGCCCGAGCAGCGGCGTCGTCAGGAAGGCGAAGGTCATCGGCAGCGTGATCGCCCAGACGTCGCGATGCGTGACGTCGAAGCGGCGGTCGGTCCCGCCTGCGGCACCGGAACCGGTTTCAGGTCTGTCGATGGCTTCGTCCGGCGCGCGCTGCATGGTGCTGCGATGGCATTGCGCGCCGCGCCGCGCAAGCGCGAACTCCCGCTCCCGGCATAACCTCCTATGTAGAGCGGCCATGCCGGTCCCGATCGTTCACCACCCCGCCTTCGACGCCCTGTTCGACGCGCATCATCGCTTCCCGATGTCGAAGTTCACCCGGCTCGCGGAGATCCTGATCGAGGACGGGGTCGTCGGCGAGGGGCGCTTCCACGTGCCGGCGCCGGCGCTGCCGACATGGCTGCGGCTCGCCCACGATCCCCGCTATGTCGACCAGGTGCTGCACCAGGCGGTGCCGCCGGCGATGGAGAAGGCGATCGGCTTCAAGGTCGACGAGCGCGTGGCGATGCGCTCGCGCTGCGCCACCGGAGGGACGGTGCTCGCCGCGCGTCTGGCGCTCGCCGAGGGCCTTGCCTGCAACACCGCCGGCGGCAGCCACCATTCGGCCCGGGACGGCGGCGCCGGCTTCTCGGTCTTCAACGACGTGGCGGTGGCGGCGTCGGTGCTCCTCGCCGACGGCGACGTCGGCCGTGTCCTCGTCGTCGACTGCGACGTGCACCAGGGCGACGGCACCGCGAAGATCTTCTCGGGCGAGCCGCGTGTCTTCACCCTGTCGCTGCACGGCGAGAAGAACTACCCGGTCCGCAAGGCGATCTCGGATCTCGACGTGCCGCTGCCGGACGGTACCGGCGACGCCGCCTACCTGGAAGTGCTCGGCGCGGCTCTGGGGAAAGCCTTCGAAGCCGCCAAGCCCGACATCGCCTTCTACAATGCCGGCGTCGATCCGCATGCGGAGGATCGCCTCGGTCGGCTGTCGCTCACCGACGATGGCCTCGCCGAGCGCGACCGCCGCGTCCTCGGCTTCTTCCGCGACAGGGACATTCCCGTCGCGGCGGTGATCGGCGGCGGCTACTCCCGCGACATCGACCGCCTGGCCCGGCGCCACACGATCATCCACCGTGTGGCGCGGGAGTTTGGGTGAAAAATCTACTCCGCGGCCCTCCGTTGAATTACGTAGAGGAAGATTGTACTCTATACAAGAAAACGTTGTGAGTGACTGCCGCTTGGAGCCCCATATGCCCGACGAAGCGCCGGATGCCGTTGCCCGAAATTTCTCTGTCAAAGATGTTCGAATTGGTGTTGCGGATTCCGCCGGAAACCACATTGATCGAGTGTACTTGAAGGTTGAAGATCTGGCGATCTATCGCGCGAGCCGCGTCGTGTGCGTGCAATTCTCGGATGATGTCGAACAGCGAAAAAGCAGCAGAACGCGGTGAGGCCGTTGCTGTCTCGTCGGGCGAAACTCGAGTACCTCGCGAGCGGCGTCGAGCGAACGACGGAATTTCGTCAATCTCAGATCGCCACGGCGATCCGGTTAGCCGTTGATGGCGCTGGTCAAGAAGCAAGTTCGCTCATGGACGACGCCATCACCAGCGTGATCCAGGAAAGACTCCTCCTGGGGCGAATGTCCTATACCGGATGCGCAGTGACGGTTGCTGGTGTGCTAGTTTTACTCAGTGTGTTCTGGGCGTCCCTCGACAAGAGCTTCGGTATTTTGGGAGTGGCGAGCATCTTCGGCACTCTCGGCGCATTCATGTCGATGGCCGTTGCTCTGAGGCGAAGGGCTGTATCGCCTGATCATCGCTGGCGACCAAACTTTTTTGACGCGGGATTGAGAACTCTCGTCGGGCTTTTGTCTGCCGTGGTGATTCTTGTTCTCATGCGGTCCGCACTTAATCCTGGGATCAAGATCGGCAGTTTCGATCCCGGCGCCCTAAAGGAGCCAAGTATCTACACGATCGCGATCATCGGCTTCCTGGCGGGATTCTTCGAACGACTGCTGCCGGATTTTCTAAAGCCGTTCGATCCTGACAATACCGGGCAGAGCGGTTCATCGTCCCGGCCCGCCACTGCGGAACCTCACTGATGAAATCGCTCAGTACCGGCTGCGTCCCATCTTCAAAATCCGCGAGATCAGGAACACCGGCACGACGATCGCCGCGCCGAGCAGGAAGTAGTAGCCGGCGCGCTGAACCGAGCCGAACAGGCTGACCCACAGCCAGTCGAAGAAGTGGACCGCCCAGCGGACCACATCGTGCGGGTTCCACGACAGCCAGGACAGGATCAGCCCGACGACGACCGACAGGACGATCAGCCGCACCGCGACCGCGATCGGCGAGCCCCCGAGAAATCCTGTGATGCGATCGGACATCCGTGTCTACCTTCAGCCTTGGCCCTTCGGCCTGCAGGTAGGCGGCCACGCATTCGGCTGCAAGGCACGAGGCGCGCTTCGCCATGTTTCGCGGAGACGGCGGACCGGCTGCATCGCGGGGAGCGCGGCCCTTTCGTCCGCCCATGGAAGCTGCCGTCCCACCGGCTCGCCGCCTCTGTTCGCCAGCCATGAACGGTGCGGAGCGTTCTCGCCAGGAACAATCAGCTTTCCGAACAAGTTTCACGCGCACCTATCTGCGTCAGCGTGAAAGCGCCCATCATGAGTTTTCGGAAAATCGCGGCGACGGCCTCGCTCGGCGGCCTGCTTTTCGGCTACGACACCGGCGTCATCTCCGGCGCCCTGCCGTTCATCAAGGACCAGTACTCGCTGAGCCCGACCGACCAGGGGCTGGTGGTCTCCATCGCGCTGGCGGGCGCCGCGGTCGGCGCCGGCTTCGCAGGCGGCATCGCCGACAGCCTCGGGCGGCGGCGGGTGATCATCACCGCGGCGGCACTGTTCGTCGCCGGCGCACTGATCTGCGCGCTGGCACCGAGTTACTGGATCCTGCTCGCGGGACGCCTCGTCCTCGGCCTTGCCATCGGCGTCGCGTCCATGCTGACGCCGCTCTACCTCTCGGAGATGGCCCCGGCGGACAAGCGCGGCGCCGTCGTGTCGCTGAACCAGATGTGCATCACCAGCGGCATCCTCGGCTCCTACATCGTCGATTACCTCCTGTCCGGCTCCGGCACCGGCTGGCGCTGGATGCTGGGCCTCGGCGCGGTGCCGGGCCTGGTCCTCGGCATCGGCATGATCTTCCTGCCGGACAGCCCGCGCTGGCTGGCGGGGCAGGGCGAAATGAACGCCGCCCGCGACGCGCTCAACCGCATCAACGGACCGAAGGGCGTCGACACCCAGCTTCACGAACTGCGGACCGACCTCAAGCGCGAGAACGGCCGTGTCGCGCCCTGGTCGGAGATGTTCAGCGGCAAGGTGAAGTACGCGCTGATCGTCGGCGTCGGCCTCGCCATCTTCCAGCAGATCACCGGCATCAACACCGTGATCTACTTCGCCCCGACGATCTTCAACGCGGCGGGCCTGCCGAGCACGTCGGCCTCGATCCTCGCCACCGCCGGCGTCGGCGTCGTGAATGTGGTCATGACCTACGTCGCGCTGCGGCTGATCGACCGCGCCGGGCGCCGCTCGCTGCTGATCGTCGGGCTGATCGGCATGGCGGTGACGCTGGCGATCCTGTCGGCCGGCTTCTTCATCGGCAATTCCGGCGCGCTCGCCTGGATCACCACGCTGTCGGTCGCCGCCTATGTCGGCTTCTTCGCCATCGGCCTCGGCCCGGTGTTCTGGCTGCTCATCTCGGAGATCTTCCCGCTTGCCGTGCGCGGCCGCGGAATGTCGATGGCGACCGTTGCCAACTGGGTGGCCAATCTCGTCGTCAGCCAGGTCTTCCTCGTTCTGATCGACGGTATCGGCTCGGCCTCGACCTTCCTCCTCTTCGGCGTCCTGACGGTCGCCGCGCTCCTCTTCACGCTGCGGCTGGTGCCGGAGACCAAGGGGCGGTCGCTGGAGGAGATCGAGGCGGATCTCGGCGGCGAGGAGCATGCCCATGGCGGCGCCCGCGCCTCGGCGTGAGGGCCGGGGGAGAGCGGCGGGAGGCATAGCCTCTCGCCAGCCCCGGCACGCCCCGAGGTGTGACGGAGAAGTTCGAGGTGCGGGCCCGAACGCTCCCGAGTTCGCCGCGATGCGTCCTCGTCAGTGCCTCCGGGTGTCAGCCTGCCGACCACGGTCCTGCGAGTAGCTTCAACCTCGCCGAAACAGCGGAAGGACGCGCAGCAAGGACGGAGAGGGCGTTCAGCTCCTCGCCGGATGCTCCGCGAGGAACGTCCCCATCCGTTCCAGCGCGCGACGGATGTTCTCCTCGGAATTGGCGTAGGACAGCCGGACATAACCCTCGCCGAGCACGCCGAAGTCCGGGCCGCCGATCAGCGCGACGCCCGCCTCTTCGAGCAAAGCGGATGCGAGCTTCTTCGCCTTCCAGCCGGTCCCCTTGATGTTGGGGAAGGCGTAGAAGGCGCCCTTCGGCGTCGCGCATGTCACGCCCGGAAGCGCGTTCAGCCCCTCGACCACCACCTTCCGGCGCCGGTCGAAGGCCGCCATCATCGCCGCGACGTCGTCCTGCGGCCCGTCGATCGCGGCGATGCCGGCGAACTGGCTCTGCGCGTTGACGCAGGACCAGCAGTTCACCGCCAGCTTGCGGACATTGTCGTAGAGCTTGCGGCCCGCGCCGCCCGCCGGCCAGATCGACCAGCCGAGCCGCCAGCCGGTCATCGCCCAGGTCTTCGACCAGCCGTTCAGGACGATCAGCCGGTCGGCGATCTCCGGGAAGGCGAGGAGCGATGTCGCGGCCTCGCCGTCGTAGGTCATGACGTCGTAGATCTCGTCGGACAGGATGGCGACGTCCGGATGGTCGGCGAGCCCCTTCACCAGTTTTTCGATCTCGGCGCGCGGGGTGACCCCGCCGGTCGGATTGGCCGGCGAGTTGAGGATCAGGAGCCGCGTCTTCTCGGTGATCAGCGCCAGCGTCTCCTCGGCCGAGAAGGCGAAGCCGTTTTCCTCGCGGATCGGCACCGGCACGGGCGTCGCGCCGGTATATTCGATCATCGAGCGATAGATCGGGAAGCCGGGATCGGGATAGAGAATCTCCGCGCCCGGCTCGCCGAACATCACAATCGCCGCGAACATCGTCGGCTTGCCGCCCGGCATGATCATCACCTGCTCCGGCGAAACCTCGACTCCGGTGGTCGTCAGCGTCCGGCGCACCACCGCCTCGCGCGTCGCGAGCAGCCCCGTCGCCGGCGTGTAGCCGTGATGGCCGTCGCGCAGCGCCTTGACCGCCGCCTCGACGATATGGGCCGGCGTCGAGAAGTCCGGCTGGCCGATGCCGAGATTGATGACGTCCTTGCCGGACTGCTGCAGGGCTGTAGCCCGGGCGAGCACGGCGAAGGCGTTCTCTTCGCCGATGCGGTCGAAGGCGGCGGTGGTATGCAGCATGACGTTGGTCCGTTCCTCTCCCAGGCCGGCAGCGTTGATGCCGGCGCTCCGATCCTTGGACCGGGCGGGCCGATTTTGGCAAGTGAGCGGCGGCGGATCTCGAGGGATTGGGACGGGGCGCGGGACGGTGGCCCGCAGCTGGGCTCACCGACGGTGGCCGCGTGGGTGCCGACGTCGCGGCGCGCCGCCCGCCGCCGCTTCAGGGCATGCGCCGTTAGAGGATCGAAGTCGTCCGATCTCCGCTTCCGGACATGCAGGCGGCCGGCGCACCCTTCGCAGGGGGCGCCGGCCGTCGATGGGCGTCTCAGCCGCCTGGCGACGTCATCGCGCCGAGGTTTCGATCGGCTTCACCAGCGGCGTGATGCGCAGAACGGTGACCCGCCGGTTCTCCCGGCTCGGCCCCTGCGTGTCCACCTTCAGCCCCTGCTCACCATAGCCCTGCGCGACGAGGTTCTCCGGCGGGATGTCGAAGTGGTCGGTCAGCGCCGAGGCCACCGCCTGCGCGCGCTCGTCCGACAGGACGAGGTTGCTCTGGACGCTGCCGACGGCGTCGGTGTGGCCTTCGACGAGGAAGGTCTCCCCAGGGTTCTTGTCGATGATCTGGCCGATCGCCTGCGCCAGCGCCCTCAGCTTGCCGATCTGGTCCGGCGCGATGGTCGCCGAGCCTGTGTCGAAGTTGATCGTGTTGAGATCGATCCGGCGGACCTTCTCGCGAATGCGCTGGGAGCGCAGGACCTGGTCGAGCGAATAGATCCGATCCACCGTCTCGACCGGCGGAGCCGCCAGCGTCTCGTAATAGAGATGCTCGTCGGGCTGTTCCGGATCGACGATGTACTCGTCGCGCGGGATGTCCAGCCGCAGCGGCGGCAGGTCCGCGCCGGGATCGTGCCGCCAATAGTCGGGGCGGTCCGTACGGCCGGCGTCCGGATCGTAGAACAGCACGATCTCGCGGCCGCCGGGCAGCACCTTCGAGCGCTGGATGACGTCGCCATAGCGGTTGCGGATCGTCACCACCCGTACGCCGTCTGGGCGGACCACGGTGTAGCGGGTGCGATCGCCCGGCAGCCGCTCGGCATACTGGTCGCGCGCATGCTCGGCGATGCGGCTGTGATCGTCGTTCTGGATGAAGTAGGCCGCGGCGCCGCCGACAGCGGCACCGGCGATGCCCGCGCCGACGATCGACAGGATGTCGCGATTGCCGACGCGATCGACGACCTTGGCACCCGGAGGAACCTGCGGCTCGTCCGGCCGGCGATGATCGCCGCGCCGGTTATCGTGCCGGCGGTCTCCACCGGCTCTGCCCTTGCCGCCGTTGTTGTTGATCGTGATGTCGATCCGCTGACCTTCCTGCGAGCGCACCGACGGCACCTTCACCGGCTGCTGCAGCTTCTGGACCTCGGCGTCGCGGGCGTTGAGGTTTCCGTTCGACGGGGCGTTCTGCAGGTCGGCGGGAACGGGCTGCGGCGTGCGTGCAAGATCGCGACGCTCCTGCTGCGATCCGGGCTTCGTGTCGGCCGCGGGAGCGCCGTTCGGCCCTGCCAGAGTGGCTTTGGCATCGGCGTTCGGTGCCCCGGGAAGAGCTTTGTCGGGGCTGCCGTCCGGACCGCGCCGATGTTCGCCGGGCCGGCGGGGGGCGCCCTGCGACTGCTGCGAGGCAGCCGGAGCCGGCGCCTCGGTGTCGGGCGTGTTGTCCCGCGGCATCGGGGCCTTCGGCACGCCCGGCGGCTGTGCCGGCTGCGGCGTGCGGGAGGTGTCTGCGCCCGGACGATGGTCGCGGCGCGCGCCACGCGGCTCGCCGGGCTTCGGCTCGACCTTCGGCACGGCCTCCTCGACGCTGCCGGCGCTCGGCTGCGCCAGAGCCTTCGGCGTCGCGCCCGCCTGCGGCTGGGGCTCGCGCACGGCCGGGGCGAGATCGGGCGCGGCCTGGCCGGGTTTCGGCTTCGGCGGCGCCTGGTCGTGGGCCGTCGGGTGGCCGGCCTTTTCACCGGGAGCCGCCTGCGGGGCGCTCGGCTTCTTGGGCTCGGGCTTGTCGCCCGGCGGCTTCGGAGTCTTCTGCTGGCGCTGCTCGAACATCTTCTTCGAGTCGTGCTTATCTTGGGCCGCGGGCCGGTCCCTCGCGTGATCGGGGGCGCGAGCCTGATCCGGGCGGGGCTTCTGGCTGTCCGCCTCGCCGGCGCGCGGGGCGGGCGCATGATCCGCGGCCGGGGCGTTCTGTTCAGGCCGCTCGGCATGGCGCGGCGAGGTCTGCCCCTGGGCCTTGTCGGGCGCACGGTGCTCGGCGCCACGTTGCTCGCCCACTTGTGCGGCCTCGGGCTTCGGCTTGCGCGGCGGCTTGGCGTCTTTGCCCTCCGGCGGCGGCGGGGCCGCCTGGGCGAGGCGCACCGGCGGCTGCTGCGCCTGCGCGGCGAGGGGGCCGGACAATGCGGTCGACGCAGCGAGCGCCGCCACCCCGAGCAGTCTGCCGGCGCGGGTGAAACTGGACATCTGGATTGCCTTCTCGTTCTGGTCCCTTGGGCCCCTGAACACCCGGGATCGCCGAGATGTTTCGCCGCGACTTGATCGGGGTCGCGTCAGGCCGACGGCGGCTGCCAGTCGTAGAGCCAGGCGAGATCGTCACGAAGGCTTGCGGCGGATCTGAGGCTGAGCACCGCGTCGCGGCCGAGCGTCAGCGGGAAGCGCAGGTGATAGACGCGGCGGTGGAAATCCACCCGCTCGCGTACCCGGTCGATCCGGGGCCGGCGCGCCGCCTCGTAGGCCGCAAGCGCTGCCGAGGTGGACGGCGTCGTCGCGAGCGATGCGGCCAGGACCGCGGCATCCTCGATCGCCATGGCGGCGCCTTGCGCTGCGTAGGGCAGCATGGCGTGGGCGGCATCGCCGAGGAGCACGATGCGGTCGTCCAGCAACCGCCAGGACCGGCCGCGGTCGATGCCGAGCAGCGGCCAGAAGGTCGGCCGTTCCGCGATGGCGATCAGCCGCGTGAGCGTCGCGTTCCAGCCTCCAAAGCGCCGGGAAAGGCCGGCCGGATCGGGGTCGGGCGCGTCGCCGGCGGGCTCGATCAGCACCAGATTGATCCCCTGCCTGTCCCGCACGGGATAGGAGACGGCGTGGCGGCGCGGGCCCAGCCAGGCGGTGATCTCTGCCTGTGCCCCGCCCGCGATCCCGGTCGCAGGAATCTGCGTCCGCCAGGCGATCGCCCCGGTGGCGACGGGGCCGGGCAGACCGAGCGAGCGGGCGATGGTCGAATGGACGCCG
Organism: Jiella sp. M17.18; assembly: GCF_041027365.1. NCBI lineage: Bacteria > Pseudomonadati > Pseudomonadota > Alphaproteobacteria > Hyphomicrobiales > Aurantimonadaceae > Jiella > Jiella sp. M17.18. Next base: position 69,164 of record NZ_JBFTEH010000004.1, read on the forward strand.
TCGGCGGCGATCAGAAGATCGGCTTCGAACCCGCCGGTCGCCTTCCCGTCTTGCTGGCCGAGGGTGACGCGGACCGCTGACCCGGCGGTGGGCTCGATCCCGCAAAGCTCGGAGCCGAGACGGAAGTCGATCGCCGGTTCGGCTGCGACCGCTTCGGCCAAGACGCCCTGCAGGTCGGCGCGATGGATCGAGAGGTAGGGCGTCCCGTCGCCGGCGTGCACCGGCACCTTCGCGACGACACGGCCGCTGCGGCCGTCGCGCAAGGTCACCTGCCGCGCCTCGCAGCCGCGCGCGCGCAGCGCCGGCATCAATCCCAGGCGGTCGAGGACCCGCAGCGCGTTCGGCGAGAGCTGCAGCCCCGCGCCGACCTCTTCCAGCCTGGCGGCGCGTTCATGCAGGGCGACGCGGAAGCCGAGCCGTGCGAGCTCGAGCGCGGCCGTCAGGCCGCCGATGCCGGCGCCGACGATGGCGATCCTGCGGCTGGCGAGGGTCATGGCCGGAGAGCCGGGCAGGGGGAGCTGTCGAAGGACGGGGCGGTTACGCCGCCTGGTCGACGAACAGGCAGCCCGGCGGGTTGGTCTCGTCCGGCTTCAGCGCGGTGTTCAGCTTGTAGAGCGTCGAGCAGTAGCCGCAGACGATCTCCGCCTCGTCGCCCATGTCGAGGAAGACGTGCGGATGGTCGAAGGGCGGATTCGCGCCGCAGCACATGAATTCCGTCACGCCGATCTCGATGCTCTGATGTCCCGCATCGTTCTGGAAATGGGGGATGAGATGTCCGGCCATGCCCGGTTTCCTTGCCTCGTGGTCTGGTCGGCGCGGACCATAGTGTCAGCGAAGCCGAATGAACAGGGGTGACAAGCCGCTGGTGCCGCGACTATCGAGGCGCATCTTTCGCGACGCAATCGCCGGGGACGAATCCGATGGACCACTTCACCCATGACGGGCTGCAGCTTGCCTATATCGACGAGGGCGACCGCGGCGCGCCCGTCGTCATGCTGCTGCACGGCTTCGCCTCGTCGATGCGCGTCAACTGGATCGATCCCGGCTGGGTGATGGCGCTGACCCGCGAAGGCTACCGCGTCGTCGCCTTCGACCATCGCGGCCACGGCAGGAGCGACAAGCCGACCGACGCGGCGGCCTATGCGCCGGAGAAGATGGCGTCCGACGCGCTGGCGCTGGCCGACCACCTTCAGATCGGGACCGCGACGCTGTTCGGCTATTCCATGGGCGCCCGGGTGTCCGCCTTCGCGGCGTTCGCCTATCCCGGCCGCTTCACCCGGCTGATCTTCGGCGGGCTCGGCATCGGCCTCGTCAAGGGCGTCGGCGACTGGGACCCGATCGCGGCGGCCCTGCGGGCGCCCTCGCTCGATGACGTCGCCGACGAGCGCGGCCGGATGTTCCGCGCCTTCGCCGACAAGACGAAGAGCGACCGGCTGGCCCTCGCCGCCTGCATCGAGACCTCGCGCGACGAGCTGACGCCGGACGAGGTGGCGAAGATCAACCAGCCGACGCTCATCGGCGTCGGCACGCGGGACGAGATCGCCGGCTCGCCGCAGGATCTCGCGGCGCTGATGCCGAATGCGCGGGTGTTCCAGATCGAGAACCGCGACCACATGCTGTCGGTCGGCGACCGCAGCTTCAAGGCGGCCGTCATCGACTTTCTGCACGAGACGGACTGACGTCTGCCGGCGACCCGCCGCCGGTGTCGCCGGACAGTCGAATCCGTAAGGGCCCGGGTCGATCGTTGCGGCTGAACGAGGTGTTCGGCAGCCCGCTCTTTCCCCGCCGCATCCGATCCCTTATCTGCCATGAACAAAGGCGGGCACGGCACGCTGCCGCCTGCCGACGGCGAGGGAGAACGCGCATGAGCGTCAACAGCCCGCAGTTCCAGGACAAGCTTCAGGCGGTCGATCCGATCTGGGCGACGGTCCGCAGCGAGGCAGAGGCCGCGGCCGAGCGCGAGCCCGTGCTGTCCGGCTTCATCTACGCGACCGTGCTCAACCAGCGCAGCCTGGAAGCGGCGCTGATCTACCGCGTGTCGCAGCGGCTCGATCATCCCGACGTTCCGGCGGTGCTGATCGCCCAGGCCTTCGAGGAGATGCTGGCGAGCGGCGGCAGCTTCCCGGAGACGCTGCGCACCGACATCCAGGCGGTCTACGACCGGGATCCGGCCTGCGAGCGCTATCTGGAGCCGCTCCTCTACTTCAAGGGCTTCCACGCGATCCAGACGCACCGGCTCGCCCACTGGCTCTGGGGGGAGGGGCGGCGCGACTTCGCCCTTTATCTCCAGGCGCGCTCCTCCGCGGTGTTCCAGACCGACATCCATCCGAATGCCGGCATGGGCCGGGGCATCTTCCTCGACCATGCCACCGGCCTCGTCGTCGGCTTCACCGCGAAGATCGGCGACAACGTCTCGATCCTCCAGGACGTCACGCTCGGCGGCACCGGCAAGGAGTTCGGCGACCGGCACCCGAAGATCGGCTGCGGCGTCTTGATCGGCGCGGGCGCCAAGATCCTCGGCAACATCAAGGTCGGTAACTGCTCGAAGATCGCCGCCGGCTCGGTGGTGCTGAAGGAGGTGCCGCCGCATTCGACGGTCGCCGGCGTGCCGGCCCGTGTGATCGGCACGACGGGCGATTGTGACGAGCCAGCGCGGGAAATGGATCAGCGCTTCGACCGCCCGGACTGATCATTCGAAAGAGCTTGAATTCTCGCGGCGCGATCTAGCTAAGCCCCTTCGAACATTCAGAGGGAGAGCACCGTGAAGCCTGACGAGATCCGCAAGCTCGAAAGCTATCTGAAAAAAAGCTTCAAGGGCGCGGACCTGGAGGTTCGCACCCTGCCGCGAAAGGCGGATTCGGCGGAGGTCTACCTCAACGAGGAGTTCGTCGGCCTGATCTCCAAGGATACCGACGAGGGCGAGACCTCCTACCATTTCACCATGACGATCCTCGACATCGACCTGGAATAGCGCGGGCCGCGTCGAACGCTGGAATGAAGAAGGGGCCGGTCTCCCGGGAGACCGGCCCCTTCGGCGCGCTCGGGACAGGACGGGAACACCCGCGCGCACCGAACGAGAGGAGACCCGGCAAGGCCGGGTCCGCTCCAAGTCCTTATCGCACGCTGCCGACGAGCAGGTTGCGGCTGTCGTTGATCGAGACCCACTTGCCGGGGTCCTTGTCCGACTGGCGCTTCAGATACTGGTAGTCCGTCGCGTCCCAGGCGAGCACCCGGTTGTCGAGATTGTCGAGGATGTAGTCGCCCTGGTCGGTGCGCACGGTCAGCACCGCATGGCCTTCGCCATTGGTCTGCCGCACCACGGTGATCAGGAGAGCCGACGCCGGGACCCCGTCCCGCTGCAGCATGTACTGCTTCAGCAGCGCGAAATCCTCGCAGTCGCCCGCGGTGGTCGGATAGGCCCAGTATTCCGGAACCCCGTAGATCTCCTGGTCCGTCTCCGGGATGATCGCCGTGTTGACGGCATTGTTGACCTCGACCAGCGTCGTCCAGGCGGCGCGCGTCAGCTTCAGCGCCGCGACCACCTTGTTCGGCTGGCAGGTGGCGGGATAGCGCTTGCAGAAGTCGTAGTGGCCGATCGGCTGCGAGGTGATGCCGCCGGTCAGCATCGCGGAGCCGTTTGCGCTGGCCGGCGTGGCGAGCGCGGCCGCCGCCAGAAGTGCAATTCCCGCCGCGGCGGCCATCCTGATGATCTTTTTCATTGTTCATTCTCCCCGTCGTTCCCAGGAGAATGGCAGACCAGTTTTACTTTGACGCGAAAGACGCAAACGCGGTTTGATTCAAATTGCGGCCAAAGTTGCAGGGAATTTTACTTAGATAAATCTCAACTTCGTCAGGAGAAATGTGGCCTGAAGTTTCGTGTTCTGTCAACCATGTTGCGCCGGAGTGGCCGGCGGCAGGGCTGCCGGCCGGTCTGGCCGGATCGCAGGCGGCGCTTCCTCGGGGAAAAGGCGTGCCAGAGCCGCGGGGCGGCGCGGTAAGGATTGGCTCCGACGGCACCGAAATCCGCAAGAGATCGGAAAGCATGGCGGAGAAATCGCGCCGGCCGGCCCCGCCCGATCCACGCCGCAAACGGCGCTCCGGCGACAGCATCCATTCCAGACCGGTGTTCCGGCCAGGCGCAGCGAAGCGCCCGCGCCGTCAACCTTGCCTTGCTCCTTCCCGGGTCATAGGTTCCCCGTAACGTTCCGAAGCCCAGCGCCCCCGAGTCCCCGCAAATGACCCGCTACAACTCCGTCATCGACGCTATCGGCAATACGCCGCTGATCCGCCTCAACAAGGCGTCGGAGGCGACCGGCTGCGAAATCTACGGCAAGGCCGAATTCATGAACCCCGGCCAGTCGGTGAAGGACCGGGCCGGCCTGTTCATCATCCGCGACGCGGAGGAGAAGGGGCTGCTCGAGCCGGGCGGCCTGATCGTCGAGGGCACGGCGGGGAACACCGGCATCGGCCTCGCGCTGGTCGCGAACGCGCTGGGCTACAAGACGGTGATCGTCATCCCGGAGACCCAGAGCGAGGAGAAGAAGGACGCGCTCCGCCTGATGGGCGCCGCCCTGATCGAGGTCCCGGCCGTCCCGTACAAGAATCCGAACAACTACGTGAAGCTGTCCGGCCGCCTCGCGGAACAGCTCGCCCGAACGCATCCGCAGGGGGCGATCTGGGCCAACCAGTTCGACAATACGGCCAACCGCGACGGTCATGTCGTCACCACGGCCGAGGAGATCTGGCACCAGACCGGCGGCGAGGTCGACGGCTTCATCTGCGCCGTCGGCACCGGCGGCACGCTCGCCGGCACGGCGATGGGGCTGAAGCGCCATTCCGGCAAGATCAAGATCGGCATCGCCGATCCGATGGGGGCTGCGCTCTACGAATACTACGCCCATGGCGAGCTGAAGTCCGAGGGATCCTCGATCACCGAGGGCATCGGCCAGGGGCGCGTCACCGCCAATCTCGAAGGCTTCGAGCCGGACTTCGCCTACCAGATCGGCGATGCCGAAGCCCTGCAGATCATCTTCGACCTCGTGCCCGAAGAGGGGCTCTGCCTCGGCGGCTCCTCTGGCATCAACATCGCCGGCGCGATCCGCATGGCGAAGGAGATGGGACCGGGCCACACGATCGTGACCATCCTCTGCGACTACGGCAACCGCTACCAGTCGAAGCTGTTCAATCCGGCCTTCCTGCGCGAGAAGAACCTGCCGGTGCCCGGCTGGATCACGGAGCGGCCGCAGTTCGACATCCCCTACGAAGCGGTCTCCTGAGCGTGGCCGGCATGGGAACCGAACGGGTCTATCAGGAGGACAGCTACCTCTCGACCATGGAGGCGCGGCTGGTGCGCACCGCAGGCGACAACGGCCTCGTCTTCGACCGCACCAATTTCTTCGCCACCGGCGGCGGCCAGCCGGGCGACACGGGCTTCGTCGAGCGAGAGAACGGCGACAAGATCGCCATCGGCGCCACCATCTATTCGGACGACAAGGAAGACGTGGTCATGCTGGCGGAGGAGGGGGCGACCCTGCCCCAGCCCGGCGAGACACTGGTGCTGCATGTCGACTGGAAGCGGCGCTACAGACTGATGCGCATGCACACCGCCTGCCATCTCCTCTCCGTCGTCCTGCCGTTTCCCATAACGGGCGCCGCTGTCGGCGAGGAGGAGAGCCGGGTCGACTTCGACCTGCCCGACGCCGAGGCGGACAAGGCTTCGGTGACGGCGCGGCTGATGGAGCTCGTCGGCGGCAACCACCCGGTCTTCACCCGCTGGATCACCGAGGCGGAGCTCGACGCCAATCCGGGGCTGGTGAAGTCCGCCAACGTCAAGCCGCCGCGGGGCGCCGGCCGCATCCGGCTCGTCTGCATCGGCGAGGAGGGCGCGGTGGACACGCAGCCCTGCGGCGGCACGCATGTGCAGGAGACCGGCGAGGTCGGCGAGATCCATATCGGCAAGATCGAGAAGAAGGGCCGGGAGAACCGCCGGTTCCGCATCCGCTTCGGGCCGCTTCCCGCCTGAGCGGGCCGCGGGATTTTCCGTTGCCGGGCAATTTGCGCGGTGGCGGGACTGTCCTAAGTCTGACGAACCGCCCGCACACGTTCCAAGATGTCGGTTGCATGAACCAGAATCCGTTCCTCGTCACGCCCGCAGATCTCGCGCCGCATCTCGGCCGCGCCGGCCTGTCGGTCGTCGACGCCTCCTGGTACCTGCCGGTGCAGGGCCGCGTGGCCTATGCCGAGTTCGAGGCCGCGCATGTCCCCGGCGCCGTCTTCTTCGATCAGGACGAGGTGGTGGAGCCCGGGTCGAACCTGCCGCATACGCTGCCGTCGCCAGAGATCTTCGCCGAGGCCGCCGGCCGGCTCGGGATCAGCGAGACCGACACGATCGTCGTCTATGACGGGATGGGGCTGTTCTCCGCGCCGCGCGTCTGGTGGATGTTCCGCACCTTCGGCGCGAGGGACGTCCGCATCCTCGACGGCGGCTTTCCCGCCTGGCGGGAGGCCGGCCTGCCGATCGGGACGGGTCCGGCCGGGCCTCGCCGCGCGATCTTCACGCCGCACTTCGATGCGGGCGCCGTGGCGAGCCTGTCCGACATGCGCGGGATCGTCGCCGATGGCAGCCGCCAGATCGCCGACGCCCGTCCGGCCGACCGCTTCGCCGGCGCTGTGCCGGAGCCGCGGGCGGGCGTGCGGTCCGGCCATATGCCGGGTGCCCGCAACGTGCCGATCGTCTCGCTTGCGGAGAGCGGCCGGCTGAAATCGCCCGACGCGCTGCGTGCGGTCTTCGCCGCGGCCGGCATCGACCCGGAGAAGCCGGTGGTGACGAGCTGCGGCTCGGGCGTGACGGCTGCGGTGATCAGCCTGGCGCTCGAAAGCCTTGGCAGCCGCGACCTCAAGCTCTATGACGGCTCGTGGACGGAGTGGGGCTCGGCAGACGACACGCCGGTCGAGACCGGCGCCGCATCCGGCCGTTGACCCTGATGCGCCTGCTCGCGACGACGGTCACCAGCCTCGAGATGCGCCGGCGTCCGGACGAGCGCCTGCCGCCGCCGCCGACCGACGCACCGCTGAGGATCGACGAGGTGCGCCAGATGCCGATCGAGCGCTACCGCGCGCTCTACAAGGCCATCGGCGCGCCGCATCACTGGACGTCGCGGCTCCTCCCGGATGCCCGGCTGAAGCGCGAGATCCACGCGCCGCGCACCCGCATCTTCGTCATGACGCTCGGCAGCGCGACCGCCGGCTGGTTCGAGCTGGAGATCAAGCGCGAGATCGACGAGGCGCGCATCGTCCATTTCGGCATCATGCCCGGCTTTCGGGGGCGGGACCTTGCGCACTTCATGCTCTCGCAGGCGATCTGGGCGGGATTTTCCGAGGGCGCCAGGCGGCTGACCATCGAGACCAACACGCTCGACCATCCCGCCGCGCTGCCGCTCTACAAGAAGCACGGCTTCCGCCCCTATGCGACGCGCGACGTCAAGACGCCGGCGATCGAGGCCGTGCGCGAACCGGTGCGGGAAGTCCGATGAGGGTCATCTCCTTCGATGAGGCCGACCGGCTGCTGACCTGGTCGATGGTGGCGGATGCGATCGCGGACGGTCACCGTAGCGGCCCCGCGGAGATCGGCGACCTCCTGCTGCAAAAGGACGGCAACAGCCTCCTCAACCGCGCCGCCTGGATCGGCGGGCTCGGGATCGCGCTGAAGTCGGTGACGGTCTACTCCGGCAATCCGCAGAAGGCGCCGCCGCTGCCTTCGGTGCAGGGCAGCGTCCTCTTGTTCGACGAGGCCACCGGCGCGCCGAGCGCGGTGATCGACGGCGTCCTCGTGACCAAGTGGAAGACCGCCGGCGACTCGGTCCTCGGCGCGAGGCTGCTGGCGCGGCCGGACTCGCGCGAGCTCCTGGTCTGCGGCGCCGGCACGGTGGCGCGGACGCTGGTCGCCGCCTATCGCGAGCTGTTCCCGGCGCTCCAGGCGATCCGCATCTGGAACCGCTCGCCGGACAAGGCCGAGGGGCTGGCGGCCGAACTGGCGGGCGAGGGCGCTCCGGTGTCTGCGGCAACCGACCTCGCCGAGGCGGCGGCGTCGGCCGACATCATTGCGACGGCGACCATGGCCAGCCAGCCGTTCCTCAGGGGCGAATGGCTGAAGCCCGGCACCCATGTCGACCTGATCGGCGCCTATCGGCCGGACATGCGCGAGGCGGACGACACCGTCCTCACCCGGAGCGAGCTCTTCGTCGACAGTTTCGCGACGACGATCGGCCATATCGGCGAGATCGAGATTCCGCTGCAGGCCGGCACGATCGCCCGCAGCGACATCCGCGGCGACCTCTCCGACCTCGTCGCCGGCCGCGCCGGACGCAGCGGAGCGGACGCGATCACCGTCTTCAAGAACGGCGGCGGCGCGCATCTCGACCTCATGGTCTCCGAACTGATCCGGCGACGGGTGGAAGCGGCGGTGTGAGGGCGCCGAGCCGCAACCGTTCGGTTCGTTATGTCCTCCGGCCTCATGCGACCCCAACCTCTGCCACCCAGATGAGCATCGAATCCAACAATTCTTTCGTCGGATAGTCCTGAATGTCCTCTTCCGAGAAGCCGGCTCGCAATTGTCTCTCGTAGTGCCATTCCTGGAAGTCAACATACTTCCCAAGGATCAGAGCTGCGCCGAGATTGTCGGCACCTGCTTCGCTCACCAGCCAGTTTCGAACCTTCCGGACAGCCTTCTGATAATCGGCCTCGTGTGTTTCGATGTCGCAGCCGGATAAATCCGACAGTGCGGCCTGATATCGGTAACGCTTCTCTTCCAGGATGAGGATCTTTTTCTCTTCCCTGCCGCTGCCGAAGTAGAGGCGGCACGCATAGTCGATGCCCAGCTCAAAAGGCATGTTGAGCCGATAATGTTCACCGGCAACGGTCGCCTGGCAGCGGCTGAGGTCGTGGATCGAGTAACGAGATGACTCGATCAAGCCGCGAATTTTCTCCAGTCGATTCTCGGCGGAATCTGTCCGCTCTGTCGCAAGTCGAGGGACAAATCCGAGGTAGACGACGCAGAATAGGATCGCCTGCAATATAGGCGAATAGTCGTCGTCAAAGGGACAGTTGATGAAAACGGAGTTCTCGAAGGAGGACGCCAACCGTCAACCCTTAGGCGGATAGGAGTCGTTTCCATACGAGTTTCGCTCGCGAATTCGGCCGTCCTCGCCATGGATATACAGTTCTGTCTTCTGGGCCCGCGCGATCCGGCGGGCTTCCTCTATGGCTTCCTTCTGCGTCGGGAATGTTCCGGAGGCGCGTGACGCGCCTGCCCGCCGGACGCTCCAGTTGTTTCCGCTTGGTACGACGTGCTGACCCTTCTTCGACCGCATTGTCCTGCCCCGATCTTGATCCCGTCACGATATACGATCCTTCGCCTGCTTCTGCCATCCCGGAAGGTGCGCGGACCCCGTCGCCAGGAGCGCCTAGGTGGTTCCACCCCGCCGCCGGACGCGCTAGAGGTTCTCCGCCTCATGATCCGCGAACGGACGTCTGACCCTTGCTCGCACGCATCCTCCTCGGAATTCTCGCCTTCGTCGTTCTTGTCCTCGTCGCCGGCGCCGGCTTCTGGTTCCTCGGCCCCCGCGAGCCGGTGGACACGACCGTGACCTTCGATCCCGCGGTGATCGGCAGCGATCCCGATGCCTATCTCGCGCGGGAGGAGGCGGACATTCCGAACCTTCGGCAGAACGCGCAGAAGGAGATCGTCTGGGCCTATCCGGCCTCGCGCGCCAAGACGCCGCTCGCGATCGTCTACATCCACGGCTTCTCCGCGGCGAAGGCGGAAGTGCGCCCGCTGCCGGACGAGGTGGCGAAGGCGCTCGGCGCCAACATCTTCTACACACGCCTCACCGGCCATGGCCGCGACAGCGCCGCCATGGAGCAGACGAGCGTCCACGACTGGATCAACGACCTCGCCGAAGCCGTCGCGATCGGCCGCCGGATCGGCGAACACGTGATCATCATCGCCACCTCGACCGGCGGCACGCTGACGACGCTGGGTGCCAGCGTCCCGCACCTCATGGACGGCGTCGAGGGCGTGGTGATGATCTCGCCGAACTTCGCCATCCAGAACCGCTGGGCGTTCCTGCTCGACATGCCCTACGCCCGCGAGATCCTGCCCATGATCGGCGGCAAGACCTACGGCTTCCGGCCGCTCAACCGGGCGCAGGCGGAGAACTGGACCACCAGCTATCCGATCGGCGCGGTGGTGCCGATGGCGGCGATGATCCGGGCCGTCGACCGTCTCGACCTCTCGAAGATCAAGCTGCCGCTGCTCGTTCTCTATTCGCAGAACGACAAGGTCGTCGATCCGAACGCGACGGAGAAGGTGCTGTCGCAGTGGGGCGGTCCGCATCAGGCGGTGGACGTGCCGAAGTCCGGCGACCCGGCCAACCACGTGATCGCCGGCGCCATTGTCTCGCCGAAGACGACCGACGAACTGGCGCAGCGGATCGTCGAATGGGTGAAGGCGCTGCCGACGGGCAATCCGCCGGCGTCGTAGGGCTGACGAAGAACGGCTATGCGATGTCCGCCGCGGGCGATGCGGCGGCTCACGACCGACTCAGTCGTCGATATGCCGCAGCCCCGCGCGGAAATAGTCGTAGCCGGTGTAGAGGGTGATCACGGCGGAGACCCAGAGGAGCAGGATGCCGGCGATGGTGATGCCCGGCACGATCTTATCGCCGGCAGGGCCGAGCAGCAGGAAGCCGATGGCGATCATCTGCATCGTCGTCTTCCACTTGGCGAGCCGGGTGACCGGGACGGAGACCTTCAGCTCCGCGAGATATTCGCGAAGGCCGGAGACGAGGATCTCGCGGCACAATATGACGATCGCCGCCCACAGGCTCCAGCCGGCGATGGTGCCGTCGGCGGCGAGCAGCAGCAGCGCCGCGGCGACGAGCAGCTTGTCGGCGATCGGGTCGAGCATGCGGCCGATCGTCGAGGTCTGCTGCCAGGCCCGGGCGAGATAGCCGTCGAAATAGTCGGTGATCGAGGCGATGATGAAGATCGTCAGCGCCGTCCAGCGGGCATAGTCCGGACTCTTCAACTGGCCTTCCATGAAGAAGGTCAGCACCACCAGCGGAACGCAGACGATGCGGAAATAGGTGAGGAGGTTGGGAAGGCTGTAAGCCCGAGATGCCATGGGACTGTCCGATCGGTAAGCGCGTCAGTCAAAGCGCGGGGAGGCGCCCCGCGTCAACCGCCGAGATGCCGGGATTGTGTGACGTTTCGCTAACCCCGCTCGTGGAAGTGGTCGTAGATCGACCGGGCCATGGCGGCGGAAATGCCTTCCACCTCGGTGAGGTCGGAGAGCGCGGCGCGCGAGACGGCCTTCGCCGTGCCGAAGTGGTGCAGCAGCGCGCGTTTGCGAGAGGGGCCGATGCCGGCGATCTCGTCGAGCGGGTTCTTCACCATCTCCTTCTTGCGCCGCGCCCGGTGCGAGCCGATGGCGAAGCGGTGCGCCTCGTCGCGAAGGCGCTGGACGAAGTAGAGGACCGGGTCGCGCGGCGGCAGCGAGAAGGGCTCGCGCGTGCCGGTGACGAAGCGCTCGCGTCCGGCGTCGCGGTCGACGCCCTTGGCGACGCCGATCGTGACCACCTTCTCGGCGATGCCGAGTTCGTCGAGGATCGCGCGCACGGCCGAGATCTGGCCCTTGCCGCCGTCGATCAGCACGAGGTCCGGCCAGGCCGGCATCGCGGCGTCGGCGAGCGCCTCCGCCTCGTCCTCCGGCTCCTCGGCCGCGGCGGATTCCGCAGCCGTCGGGGCGTCCGGCGCCTCGTCGGCATGCTCCTTCAGGAGCCGCGAGAAGCGGCGGCGCATGACCTCCTTCATCATGCCGAAGTCGTCGCCCGGCGTGATGTCGTCGCCCTTGATGTTGAACTTGCGGTACTGGTTCTTGGCGAAGCCCTCCGGCCCCGCGACGATCATCGCGCCGACGGCGTTGGTGCCCATGATGTGGGAGTTGTCGTAAACCTCGATGCGCCGCGGCGGCCGGGCGAGGCCGAAGGTCTCCTGCAGGCCCTTCAGGAGCCGCGCCTGCGACGACGTCTCGGCGAGCCGCCGGCCCAGCGCCTCGCGGGCGTTGGCACTGGCATGGTCGACGAGGTCCTTCTTCAGGCCTCGCGCCGGGACGTTGATCTGCACGCGGCGCTCGGCCTTGAGGCCCAGCGCCTCCGCCAGAAGTTTCTCGTCCTCCACCGCGATCGGCAAGAGGATCAGCCGCGGCGCCGGCTTGTCGTCATAGAACTGCGCCAGGAAGGCGCCGAGGACGGCTTCCGGCTCCAGCAGCGGATCGGCCTTGGGGAAGTAGGCCCGGTTGCCCCAGTTCTGGCCGGTGCGGAAGAAGAACACCTGGATGCAGGTGAGGCCGCCCTCCTGATGGATGGCGAAGACGTCGGCCTCCTCGATCCCGGCGGGATTGATGCCCTGGTGGCTCTGGACGTGGCTGAGCGCCGCGAGGCGGTCGCGATAGATCGCCGCCCGCTCGAAGTCGAGATCGTCGGAAGCCGCCTGCATCGCTTCGGCCATGTGGCTCTTCACCTGGCTGGAGCGGCCGGAGAGGAAGTCCTTGGCCTCGCCGACCAGAGCCTTGTAGCCTTCGGCCGAGATCTCGCCCGTGCAAGGGCCGGAGCAGCGCTTGATCTGGTAGAGAAGGCAGGGCCGCGTGCGCGTCTCGTAGACGCTGTCGGTGCAGGTTCTGAGCAGGAAGGCGCGCTGCAGCGAGTTGATCGTGCGCCCGACCGCGCCGGCCGAGGCGAACGGGCCGAAATAGGCGCCCTTCCGCGAGCGGGCGCCGCGATGCTTCATGATCGCCGGCGCCTCGTGGTCCTCCGAGACCAGGATGTAGGGGAACGACTTGTCGTCCCGCATCAACACGTTGAAGCGCGGGCGCAGCCGCTTGATGAGGTTCGCCTCGAGCAGCAGCGCCTCGGTCTCGGTGCGGACCGTGACGAACTCCATGTGCCGCGTCGAGGCGATCATCCGGGCGATGCGCTGGGTGTGGCCGCCGAGGCGCGTGTAGTTGACGACGCGCTTCTTCAGGGAGCGCGCCTTGCCGACATAGAGGATCTCCCCGTCCTTGCCGAACATGCGGTAGACGCCGGGCCGGTTCGGCAGGCGCTTGGCGAAGGCCGCGATCAGCTCGGCGCCGGTGAGGTCGCCGTCGATCGCCTTGCCGCCGTCGTCCCAGTCGATCGCCGCGAGCAGCGCGGCGCTCCGGTCGCCGGCGGCAGCGGCTTCGGCATCGCCGTCCTCGGCGGCTTCGTCCTCGAGCTCGTCGTCGAACGGTTCGGCGGCGTCGGTCATGTCGTCGGTGTCGGGCAGGTCGGGCATTGGCGGCATCAGGGCCCGGCCGCTTCGTCCCGACCATTTCTGCGGACGCGAGCGGCTCACGGGGCATTCCTCTCTTCGGATCGACCCTGCTTATATGATTCTTCGGCGCCGCGAATGCAGGGGGGGCGGGCTCTGCGTTCGACGGCGCTGCAGAGGGTGCACGTCTCTGTTGCGGCCAGGCAACGCTGCGCGAAAATCGGATGATGCCGCCACAGATTTTCCCGATGTGCCTTCTTTACCTCCGCCGGCTTCCCATCTGACGGGAAAGGAGTTCGAATGGTGTTGGAAACCATGCGCGCGCACCTGTCGATCCGGGCCATCGCCGCCGCTGCAGCCTTCTTGCTGGGGGCTGTGTCGGCGCGTGCTGCGGATCTGCCCGCCGCGGCCGCACCGCCGGCGCCGCTCGGCGCGCCGGCCGAGCCGATCCACATCTGGACGGGTCCCTATGCCGGGGCCTTCGTCGGCTACAACATGTCGCATTACGACCAGTCCGGCGGCGCCTCCTTCAGCGGGGACGGCTTCGTCGGGGGCGTCTATACCGGCCTGAACTTCCAGTCCGGCCCGCTGGTCTACGGCATCGAGGGCGATCTCGGCGGCGCGGGCGTCTCCGGCGACGGCTTCAATTCGACGTCGACGGCGCGCATCGACGCCAACGAGAACATCTTCGGTTCGCTGCGGGCGCGCGTCGGCGTGCCGGTGGACCCGTTCCTGGTGTTTGCGACCGGCGGCCTCGCCATCGCCAACAACAAGCTGTCGCTGGGCGGGGTTTCGGACACGAAGACCGCCGTCGGCTATACGCTCGGCGCCGGTGTCGAGGCGAAGATCACCGACGACGTCTCCGCGCGGCTGGAGTATCGCTTCTCCGACTACGGCAAGGAGAAGTACGACCTCGGCAATACCAGCGTCTCCTCCGGCTTCGACGAACACTCGATCCGCGCCGGCATCGCGCTGAAATTCTGAGTTGCGCGGAACAGCCCCCGGACGGGACGTCCGGGGCTCTGCCTCATTGCCGGGCTGGCAGCCGCCTCAGGCGCGCGGCCGCAATTCCTCAAAGGCCGGGAAGAGCGCCGGAAAATCCGCCAGCCAGGCCGCGAGCTTCGGGCGCTCGCCGGCGATCTTGCCGGCGAAGCGCAGCTCCATCCAGCCGAGCAGGGCAGCCAGCGCGAAATGCGCCGTGGTCGGGCCGTCGGGAAGCTCGTCCAGCATCGTCTCGAGTGCCGCCAGGCCGCGATCGGCCTTGCGCATCTGCTTGTCGACCCAGCCCTGATGCCGCTTGTCCTCGGGCCGGAAGCGGGCCTCGTAGACGACGAGGATCAGCGCGTCGCCGACGCCGTCGGCCAGCGCCTCGAACGTCTTGACGAAGCGCCAGGCGCCGAGCTCCTGCGGAACGAGCTGGTTGCCGCTCATCCGGTCGAAATAGTCGCAGATCACCGCGCTGTCGTAGACGGCCGTGCCGTCGTCGAGCACAAGGACCGGGATCTTGCCGAGCGGATTGGCGGCGAGAAGGTCGGCCGGCTCGGCGGAGGTGTCGGCCGGAACGGTTTCGACCGGCAGATCGCAATGGCGGGCGGCCATACGGGCCTTCGCCGCGAAGGGCGAGGCTCTGGAATAATAGAGACGCATGGTGGGATCGCTTACTTCGTGACGTAGAACTGCCGGCCTTCTACCGAGCCTTCCGGCTGGTGCCGGCGGAGCGATTCGCAGTTGGCGCCGTAGACGTGCCACTGGTCAAGGCCGAGGACGCAGCCCTGGGCCTTCCAGGCCGGCACCGGCGACAGGAAGCCGAGATGGGCGCCGACCGTGGCAAAGCCCATCGGATATTCGATGACGTAGTAGACGGTGCGGCGGACGTGGTCGGACAAGAGCGCCTGCGCCTGGCAGTAGCGGCGCTCGATCGGCCGCGGCGAGGGGATTTCGTCCGCCACGACCTGCGGCAGATAGGCCTTCTCCTGCATGTGGGAGAATTCCAGGATCGTCAGCTTTTGCTCCAGCACGCGCGGCGCGCCGTATTCGAACTGGTCCTCGACCTCGCCCAGCACGGCGGCATTGTCGCAGGCCGGCACGAGCGCCGGTTCGGGCGCGACCGGCGCTGCCAGGATGTCGGCGGCACGGCCGGGTACCGGCAGGGCAGAGGCGCCGATGAGGGCGGCGAGAAGGGCGGTGGGGATGAAACGCATGACCAAGTATCCACTGCACGGGGTCCGTATGGCGGCGACGCTAGCACCAAACGGTCTCTGACTCTTATCAAACCCTTCGGGCGCCCGGTTCAAAAACTTGCGCTGTTGCCGCATTGCCGCGCCCGAGGATCGGTAGAAGCCGCGCCATCACGGCCTCGGCCTCCTCGGCGAAGACGAAGGGCGGGTTGATCACCGCGAGGCCGGAGCCGACGAGCCGCTCGTCCGGCGTGTAGGGCTCGCGCAGGAATTCGGCGAAGACGATCTCGGCCGGCGCCCGGGCGGCGAGCGCCTCGCGCAGCCGCTCCACGCTCGCCGGGCGCTTCAGCGGGTACCACACCGCATAGATGCCGCCCGGCCAGCGCTTCCACGCCTTTTCCAGGGCGGCGGCCATGTCGTCGATCTCGGTGACCTTCTCGAAGGGCGGGTCGATGAAGACGAGGCCGCGCTTCTCCTTCGGCGGCAGATGCGCCCCGAGCGCCAGCCAGCCGTCGAGGGCGATGGCCTTCACCTGCAGGTCGCCGGAGAACACCGCCTTCAGCGCCTCCGCGTCGTCCGGATGCAGTTCGTAGGCGGAGAGCCGGTCCTGGGGACGAAGCAGCCGCCGCGACAGGAGCGGCGAGCCGGGATAGCGGCCGGCGGCGACGTCGTCCCGCACGGCCTCCCAGTAGGGCGCGATCAGCGGGTCGCAGCGTGCGTCCGGCGCGGCCGCGAGCCGTTCGATCCCCTCCGCGGCCTCGCCCGTCCGCGTCGCCTCGGAGGAGGCGAGGTCGTAGGTGCCGCGTCCGGCATGCGTGTCGTAGACGCGGAATGGCTTCTCCTTGCGCCGGAGATAGAGCACCAGGCGGGCCAGGAGGACGTGCTTGACGACGTCGGCGAAATTTCCGGCATGGAAGGCGTGGCGGTAGTTCACGAGAATTCCGGTCGGTTTCGGGCGTCGCCGCGTCTGCTTCGCGGGGCCCTGACGCCGCAGCTTCGGTCCCGGCTTTGGAACGCAGCGTTCATGCGCCTTTTCGCAATGCGGAAATTTCCCATCTGTCCCGCGACCGATCGCAAGGCGCAACGGAACGCGTCTTGGCATCCGGAGAAGGAGACTGCAATGGTGAGTTCCAAACTGTTCGAGCCCTATGACCTCGGCCCGACGCGCCTGTCCAACCGCGTCGTCATGGCGCCGCTGACCCGCTCGCGCGCCACCGACGACCAGGTGCCGAAGGACATCCACGTCGAGTATTACCGCCAGCGTGCCGGCGCCGGCCTGATCATCACCGAGGCGACCAACATCTCGCCCGAGGGGCGCGGCTACGCCTGGACGCCCGGCATCTTCTCCGACGAACAGGTCGCGGCCTGGAAGCGCGTCAATGACGCCGTCCATGAAGAAGACGGCAAGATCTTCCTGCAGCTCTGGCATGTCGGCCGCATCTCGCATCCGGACCTGCAGCCGGGCGGCGCGCTGCCGGTGGCGCCCTCCGCGGTGAAGCCGGAGATGAAGGCCTTCACCAAGGACGGCTTCAAGGACATTCCGGCGCCGCGGGCGCTGGAGAAGGACGAACTGCCGCGCGTCGTCGCCGACTACGTGAAGGCGGCGGAGAACTGCAAGAAGGCCGGCTTCGACGGCGTCGAGATCCACTCGGCCAATGGCTACCTGCTCGACCAGTTCCTGCGCGACGGCGCCAACAAGCGCACCGACGAATATGGCGGCTCGGTCGAGAACCGCATGCGCTTCCCGCTGGAAGTGGTGGATGCGGTGGTCAAGGTCTGGGGCCCCGAGCGCGTCGGCATCCGCATCTCGCCGGTGAGCCCGGCGAACGACCTGGCCGACAGCGATCCGGAAGCCGTCTTCGTTCCCTATGTCGAGGAGCTGTCGAAGCGGGGCCTCGCCTACCTCCACGTCATCGAGGGGGAGACCCGGGGCAATCGCGATCCGGCAGGGTTCAAGGCGTGGTCGCTGCGTGACCACTTCAAGGGCACCTATATGGGCAACAACAACTACACGCCCGAACTCGCCATGGAGCGGGTCGACAAGGGCGAGATCGACCTTGCCTGCTTCGGGCGCCCGTTCATCTCCAATCCGGATCTCGTCGAGCGCATGAAGCTCGGTGCGCCGCTGGCGGAATACGACGAGAGGACCTTCTACGGCGGCGGCGCCGAGGGTTACATCGACTATCCCGCGCTGACGGTCGAGGAGCGGGCGCGCTACGGCCAAGCGGCGTAGGCCGGCGTCATAGTCCCCGGGCGCGAAAAACGCGGCGCCCGGGGGCACGGGTTTGTACCATATGACAAGGGGCTCCCGGCGGCTTGGCCGGGAGCCCCTTTGTCGTCATGCCGTCCGCGGACGATGCCGCGGCAGCCGTCGGCGAAGCTCAGTCCTGCTTGACGATGTAGACGACCTTGCGGCTGTTCGGGTCGACCAGCACCGGCTGACCGTTGGCATAGACATACTCGTACTTGTAGTCGGGGATTTGCTGCAGCTCGACCGTCTGCGGAAGCTCCGTGCCGACCGTCACGTCCTGCTGGAACTGCACGGGCTGGACCGGATGGCTGCGCACATACTCGACCGTCGTGTTCGGCGGCGACACCGCCGCACCCGCGACGAGGCCGACCGCACCACCGACCGCTGCGCCGACCGGACCGCCCACCACGGCGCCGGCGACCGCGCCGGTCGCAGCGCCGGCGAGCTCACCGCCGCCGTTGCTGTCCTGCGTCTTGACGACCCGCGTCTCCGTCTCGGGCTGCGGCTGCGTCGTTTGCGGCTGCTCGACGATCACGGTCTTCGTCTGGGCCAAAGCGGGCAGGGCGACGAGGAGGGTGGCGGAGGCGGCACCGGCCGCCAGAAGATGATGGAATCGCATGTGGTTCTCCTGAATCTTCACGTCTGGGCGCCGACTGGCGCCTTGGATAGCCACCCAAAGGTTCTTCCTCTGCTTCCGGTTCCCGCGGCGTCCATCAGCAAATGTTTCAGGCGTGAACAAACATCGCTGCAACGGGGGAGGCATCCGCCATGGTGCCACGACGCCAAACGGCCGGAGCGCACGGCCCCGACCGTCCTGCTGTCGCGTCGCTTCGGGCCGTGTCAGCTGCCCTCGATCTCGCTCGCGGCGCGGTCGAGCGCGGTCGTGATCGCGCGCACCGTCTCGGGCGTCACGTCGCCCTTGGCGAGCCGCACCTGAAGCGCGGCGCGGACATTGTGCATTGCCCGCATCACTTCCGGCGCCGGCGCGTCGCCGAAGCGGGCGCGGGCCGCCTCCAGCCGATCGCGGACGGCCTGGACTTCGGCCGCATGGGCGTCGAGTTCGGCGCGGCCCTCGTGGGTGAGGGAATAGCGCTTCTTCGCGCCTTGGGTCTCGCCGGCGATCAGCCCGGTCTCCTCCAGCAGGGTGAGGGTGGGGTAGATGACCCCCGGGCTCGGGCTGTAATGGCCGCCGAACGCCTCCTCGATCGCCTTGATGATCTCGTAGCCGTGCCGCGGCTCGGCCGCGATCAGGTCGAGGGTCAGCCATCTGAGGTCGCCCTGTTCCAGCGCCCGCCGCCCGCCGCCGGGGCCGCGCCCCCAGGGGCCGCGCCCGCCAGAGCCTCCGGGACCGCCGGGACCGCCGCGCCCCCGCGGTCCGCGGCCGAACTCGCCGCGCATGAACCGGAAGCCGCGCTCGCCGCCGCGTCCCTCCTCGAACATGGCCCGCCAATGCCGCCTGGCCTCGCCCATGGCCGCGAAGTCCGGCCGGTCGTCGTCCTGGCCGAACGTGCCCTCGCTTTCGAAGGCGCTTCGGTCGAAGTCGTCGCGACCCTGCGCCTCGTGCTCGCGATGCGACCGACAGCGATGCCGGCCGTGCTCGTGGTGATGATGATGTCCGAACATCTCAAATCCTTTCTTCGATATATCGGATGTTCGATATATCGCAGATGGCTCGGGTCTTCGCAAGATCGTTATATCGAAGATGTCTCGAAAATTTGTCGGCGGTGCTGGGGCGGCCTGCGAATGATCGGATCGATCGCGAAAACTGATTGGGGGCGGCGGCCGGATTGCGCTATCGCTCGGGGTCATGAACAAGCCGCTCGACATCACCACGCTCCACTCCGCCTGTCCGCACGACTGTCCGTCGACCTGCGCCCTCGATGTCGAGGTGGTCGGCGGCAACCGGATCGGCCGCCTGCGCGGCGCTGCCGACAACAGCTATACGGCGGGCGTCATCTGCGCGAAGGTCGCGCGCTATGCCGAGCGGATCCACCACGCGGACCGGCTGCTGAAGCCGCTGCAGCGCGTCGGCGAGAAGGGCGCCGGCGATTGGCGCGAGATCGGCTGGGACGACGCCCTCGACCTGATCGCCGAGAAGTTCCTCGCGGCGGAAGTCGCCTACGGGCCGGAGGCGGTCTGGCCCTACCACTATGCCGGCACGATGGGCCTCGTGCAGCGCGACGGGATCCACCGTCTGCGCCACGCCAAGCGCTACTCCAACCAGTTCGATTCGATCTGCACCAACATGGCCTGGACCGGCTGGTTCGCCGGCACCGGCGCGATGCGCGGCTCCGACCCGCGCGAGATGGCGGTGTCGGACTGCGTGGTGATCTGGGGCACCAACGCGGTGGCGACGCAGGTCAACGTGATGACCCACGCGGTCCGGGCGCGGAAGGAGCGGGGCGCGAAGATCGTCGTCGTCGACATCTACGACAACGCGACGATGGCCCAGGCCGACCTCGCGCTGAAGCTGCGCCCCGGCACCGACGCGGCGCTCGCCTGCGCGCTGATGCACATCGCCTTCCGGGACGGCACCGCCGACCGCGCCTATCTCGGCGAATACACCGACGATCCCGCCGGGCTCGAGGCGCATCTGCAGGACCGCACGGCGGAATGGGCGGCCGCCATCACCGGGCTCTCCGTCGACGAGATCGAGGCCTTCGCGGCGCTGGTCGGACGGACGCCACGCACCTTCTTCCGCCTCGGCTACGGCTTCACCCGCCAACGCAACGGCGCGGTCGCCATGCATGCGGCGCTGTCGGTGCCGGCGGTCTTCGGCCATTGGCGGCACGAAGGCGGCGGCGCTTTCCATTCGAACTCCGACATCTTCGCGCTCGACAAGTCGGAGATCATGGGTGCGCGGGACCGAAACCCGTCGGTGCGCTATCTCGACCAGTCGCGCATCGGTGCGGTCCTCACCGGCGACGCCGAGGCACTGTCCGCCGGGCCGAAGGTCGCGGCGATGCTGATCCAGAACACCAACCCGGCGAATGTCTGCCCCGAGCAGCGGCTGGTGAAGCAGGGTTTCCTGCGCGACGACCTCTTCGTCTGCGTCCACGAGCAGTTCATGACCGACACGGCGAAGCTCGCCGACCTCGTCATCCCCGCCACGATGTTCCTGGAGCATGACGACATCTATCGCGGCGGCGGCCAGAACCATGTGACGCTCGGGCCGAAGGTGGTCGAGCCGCCGGAGACGGTGCGCTCGAACCATTTCGTGATCGAAGAACTGGCGAAGCGCCTCGGCGTCGCGGACCGGCCGGGCTTCGGCCTCACCGAGCGCCAGCTGATCGACAACATGCTGGCGGCGAGCGGCTACAGCCAGAGCTTCGAGGACCTGAAGCGCGAGCGCTTCGTCGACCGCCAGCCGGATTTCGAGACGGCGCACTATCTCTCCGGCTTCAACTGGCCGGACAAGAAGTTCCGCTTCAGGCCGGACTGGACGGGCAGCCGCGCGCCCAACCGGCCGCCGGAAAGCCTCGGCCTGCAGGGCCCTGTGGCGGGGCTGCCGGTGTTTCCGGACCATGTCGACCTTATCGAGGTCGCCGACGCCGAGCATCCCTACAGGCTGGCGACCTCGCCGGCCCGGCAGTTCCTGAACTCGACCTTCGCCGAGACGCCGGGTTCGCGCCAGCGGGAGGGGCGGCCGGAGCTGATGATCCACCCCGAAGACGCCGTGCGCGAAGGGCTCACGGACGGCGCGGTCGTGACGATCGGCAACACGCGCGGCGCGGTCCGCCTGCCGTTGAGGGTGACCGGCGCGGTGAAGCCGGGCGTCCTCGTCCACGAAGGGCTGTGGGCGAATTCGGATTTTCCGGACGGCGAGGGCATCAACACGCTGACCGGCGCCGATCCGGTCGCACCGTTCGGCGGCGCGGCGTTCCACGACACGCGGGTGTGGCTGCAAGGCTGACGCGCCGGCGGCGAGAGGAACGGCGTTTGTCGGCGCCCGTCATTTGACCTCAGTGAGGGGCCCGTCGGTCGGCGACGAAAGGTCGCGCCGCCCCGTGACGTCACCGTCGTGGGCCGGCCCGGCGCCCGGTGCCTAGGCGACTGCGGCTGCGCGCCGGCGATCCGATATCGCCGCTGCCGCCGCGTTCGTTCGCCGGCTGCGTGCATTTTGGCCGCGGCGGCCGAACCCTTTCTGTGACGACAGGTTTCTGACGCATCGCGAGCAAGGCGCATCCTCTTCGGCGGCGTCTGGCTCTTCACCGGCCCCTCCCGGATGCGAGGGCCGGTGCCCCTCCGATCGACAGAAGCGAGAGACCGATGTCCGATTTCGATCCCACCCGCCGTGCCCTGATGGCCGGCGCCGCCATGGCGGGCGCGGCCGCAGCCACGGCACCCGCCTTCGCGCAGAGCAGTTCCTCGAACGGCGGCGGCGGCGCGACGGCGCCGCAGGCGAAGGATTTCCCGGAGCCGCCCTATCCCAAGCAGCACCAGCCCTGGCCGGGTCTTGCGCAGAAGATGGATCCGCGTCCCGATCACGGCGAGGAGACCTATCACGGTACCGGCCGGCTCAAGGGCCGGAAGGCTCTGATCACCGGCGGCGACAGCGGCATCGGCCGCGCGGCCGCGATCGCCTTCGCCAAGGAGGGCGCCGACGTCGCGATCGCCCATCTGCCGCAGGAAGAGCCGGATGCGAAGGACGTGCGCAAGGTGGTGGAGGCGCAGGGCCGCACCTTCGCCAACTTCCCGGGCGACCTCAGGGACAAGGACTACACGACCTCGCTGCCTGAGAAGGCCGTGCAGCAGCTCGGCGGCCTCGACATCCTGGTCAACAACGCCGGCTACCAGCAGTGGGTCTCCGGGCTCGAGGATCTGTCGGACGAGCAGTTCGACCAGACGATGAAGACCAATCTCTACGCCATGTTCTGGCTGACCAAGGCGGCGCTGCCGCATCTGAAGTCGGGCGCGTCGATCATCAACACGTCCAGCGAGGTCGCGGCGTCGCCGCCGATCGGGCTGATCGACTACTCGATGACCAAGGCTGGCATCCTGATGTTCACCAAGACCATGGCCAAGCAGCTCGGCTCGCGCGGCATCCGGGTGAACGCCGTGACGCCCGGGCCGATCTGGACGCCGCTGCAGGTCTGCGGCGGGCAGACGATGGACAACCTCGTCCACTTCGGCGCGAAGACGCCGATCGGGCGCGCCGGCCAGCCGGTGGAACTCGCGCCGCTCTATGTCGCGCTCGCCGATCCGGCGTTCAGCTACTCGACCGGCCAGGTGTTCGGCGCGACCGGCGGCGATCCGCAGCCCGCCGGCTGATCCGCGGTTGCTCGTCCGGGCCGCCATGGTGCGGTCCGGGCGAGCTTTGCCGCGCCATCCGGTGGCGCCGCGCCCGTCAGTTCCGCCGCGCGTCCGGCGAGACCAGGATCGGTGCGCCGCCGGCAATGCGCAGCGGCTCGTCCTCCCCCTCGTTGGGCTTCGGCGCGGCCCGCGTGATCGCGCGGCCGTTCGACATGCGCACGTCGCCCTCGAGCACGAGCTTCAGCGCGTGCGGGTAGAGCCGGTGCTCGGCTCGCAGCAGCCGCTCGGCCAGCGTGTCCGGCGTGTCGTCCGGCTCGATGGCGATCGCCGCCTGGGCAATGATCGGGCCCTCGTCCATGCGCTCGGTGACGAAGTGGACGGTACAGCCATGCAACCGCATGCCGGCGTCGATCGCCCGCTTGTGCGTGTCGAGCCCCGGAAACAGCGGCAGCAGCGAGGGGTGGATGTTGATCATCCGGCCGGTGTAGCGGCGCACGAAGTCGTCCGAGAGGAGCCGCATGTAGCCGGCGAGGCAGACGACGTCGGGCTTCATCTGGTCGAGCTGTTCGAGCACCGCCGCCTCGTGCTCCTGCCGGCTGTCGAAGGCCTTCTGGTCCACCGCGACGGCGGGAATGTCGTAGCGGCGGGCGGTGTCGAGGCCCGGCGCGCTCGGGCGGTTGGAAATGACGCCGACGATCTGGCCGGGAAAGGCCGGGTCCATGCAGGCCGCGATCAGCGCGCTCATATTCGATCCCCGGCCGGAGATCAGGACGGCGATCCGCTTGCGCCGCGTCGCATTCACCTGGCTCATCACCGCATCTCCCTCAGAGGGCGAGCGCGCCGTTGAAGGTCACCGCCGCATCCTGGCGCGGTCGCAGCCGGCCCAGCGGCACGACGGTCTCGCCGGCGCTCTGCAGCAGGGCGCTCGCCGTCGCCGCATCCGCCTCGGACACCACGACCACCATGCCGATGCCGCAGTTGAAGGTGCGCAGCATCTCCGCCTCCGCGACGCCGCCGGTCTTCGCCAGCCAGCCGAACACCGGCGGCGGGGCGATGGCGAAAAGGTCGATGTCGGCGCGCAGATGCTCCGGCAGGACGCGCGGGATGTTCTCCACGAAGCCGCCGCCGGTGATGTGCGCCAGCGCCTTGATGCCGGAGGTCTCGCGGATCGCCTGGAGCAGCGGCTTGACGTAGATCCGCGTCGGCTCGATCAGCGCCGCGCCGAGGGGCTTCTGCGGGTCGAACGGCGCGGGTGCCTCCCAGCCGAGGCCGGCGGCCTCGACGATCCGGCGGACCAGCGAATAGCCGTTGGAGTGGACGCCGGAGGAGGCGAGGCCGAGCAGCATGTCGCCGCTCTCGATCGACGCGCTCTTCGGCAAAAGGTTGCCGCGCTCGGCGGCACCGACCGCGAAGCCCGCAAGATCGTAGTCCTTCTCGGCGTAAAGGCCCGGCATCTCCGCCGTTTCGCCGCCGATGAGGGCGCAGCCGGCCATGCGGCAGCCCGCGGCGATGCCCTCGACGATCGCCTCCCCCTCGGAAGGGTCGAGCTTTCCGGTGGCGAAATAGTCGAGGAAGAACAGCGGCTCTGCGCCCTGCACCACGAGGTCGTTGACGCACATGGCGACGAGGTCGATGCCGATCGTGTCGTTGAGCCCGGTCTCGATGGCGATCTTCAGCTTGGTGCCGACGCCGTCATTGGCGGCGACCAGCACCGGATCCGAAAAGCCCGCGGCCTTCAGATCGAACAGGCCGCCGAAGCCGCCGATCTCGCCGTCGGCGCCCGGCCGCGCCGTCGAGCGCACATGCGGCTTGATGCGCCGCACGAGTTCGTTGCCGGCATCGATATCGACGCCCGCATCGCGATAGGTGAGTGAGTTGGTCTTGTCCGCCATGGCCCTCGATCCTCTGTCGCGGAGGTGACACGATCGGCCCGCGGCGGCAAGTCCCCGCATCTTCGGCGTTACCCCTGAGCGCCGTGTGGGAAGCGGGGATGGCGCCCCGTGCCGGCTCCGCGCGGCTTGACCATCGGCTCGCGCGCTACCTATCTCAGCCTGCGGTAGACGGCACGGGGATGATCCGGTTCGGCCGGCCGGCGCGAGGGAAGGGGAGTAGATGACCGACCGAAGCGCGCTGATCCGGCGCCAGGTTCTGTTCTGGAGCATTGCGGCAGCGGTCCTCGTGCTCCTGCTCTGGATCTTCGCCGGCATCCTCCTGCCCTTCGTACTCGGCGCGGCGATCGCCTACTTCCTCGATCCGGTGGCGGACTGGTTCGAGCGGCGGGGGCTGTCGCGCGTTGCGGCGACCGGCGTCATCCTCGTGCTGTTCGTGGTGATCTTCGGGGCGATCATCGGCATCATCGTGCCGATCATCGGCGGCCAGGTGGCCGGGCTTGCCGAACGCGTGCCGCAATATGTCGACAAGGCGCAGTTGATCGCCGAGCACTTTCGCACCGGCCCGTTCGGCTGGCTGCTGCCGGACAGCCAGACCAATCTGAAGCAGGACTTCGCCCAGATCGTCAGCGAAGGCACGGGGATCGTGACCTCGTTCCTCGCGTCGCTCTGGTCGTCGTCGCTGGCGGTCGTCAACTTCGTGTCGCTGTTCGTGGTCACGCCGGTCGTCGCCTTCTACCTGCTGATCGACTGGGACCGGATGATTGCCGAGGTCGACGGCTGGATCCCCCGCCAGCACATCGACACGGTGCGGCGCATCGCCCGCGACATCGACCGCTCGGTCGCCGGCTTCGTGCGCGGGCAGGGCGGCGTGTGCCTGATCCTCGGCACGTTCTACGGCGTTTCGCTCACGCTGGTGGGCCTCAACTTCGGCCTGCTGATCGGCCTCTTCACCGGCCTCATCGCCTTCATCCCCTATATCGGCTCGGCGACGGGGCTGATCCTCTCGGTGGGCGTCGCCTTTTTCCAGTTCTGGCCGGAATGGCCCTGGGTGCTGGTGGTGCTCGGCATCTTCATCGTCGGCCAGTTCATCGAGGGCAACATCCTGCAGCCCAAGCTCGTCGGCGCCTCGGTCGGTCTGCATCCGGTCTGGCTGATGTTCGCGCTGTTCGCCTTCGGCGCGCTGTTCGGCTTCGTCGGCCTGCTCATCGCGGTGCCGGCGGCGGCGGCGGTCGGCGTCCTCGTGCGCTTCGCGCTGTCGCAATATCTCCAGAGCGAGATGTATTACGGCCGGGAACTGCCGCCGCAGCCGGCCGTCGGGTCGGAGCGGCCGGTCACCATCGAGGCGGCCGGTGCTCCCGTCGCTCCCCGCGAGGAGCGTCCGGCTTCGGCCGCGCCGAAGCGCGTCTGAGGATGGCGATGGCGACACAGCTGCCGCTCGACCTGCCGCACCGACCCTCCTTCGCGCGGGACGATCTGGTCGTATCGGCCGCGAACCGCCTTGCGGTGGAGGCGGTGGACGCCTGGCCGCGATGGGCGCATGCGGTGCTGATCGTCGTCGGCCCCGCCGGCGCGGGCAAGACCCATCTCGGCCATGTCTGGGCCGAGCGGGCCGGCGCGCGCATCGCGACGCCGGACACCGTGCATGAGATCGCGGGTGCGTCGCCCTTCGCCGTCGTCCTCGACGACATCGACCGCGCCGGCTACCGCGAGGAGGACCTGTTCGCGCTGGTGAACGCCGCGCGGCTCGGCGGCGGCAGCGTGCTCGCGACGGCGTCGCGGCCGCCCGCCGAATTCGAGCTGGCGCTGAAGGACCTACGCTCCCGCCTCTGCGCCGCGAGCCTCGTGCGGATCGAGACGCCGGACGACGACCTCCTCGCCGGCGTCCTCACCAAGCTCTTCGCCGACCGGCAGCTCGACGTCGAGCCGGGTGCGGTACGCTACCTCACCGACCGCATGGAGCGATCGCTGGAGGCGGCGCAGCGGGTCGTGGCGGCCGCCGATCGGGAGGCGCTCGCCGCCAAGGGACGGATCACGCGGCCGCTGCTGCGGCGCGTCCTCGATGCGCAGGACGGCGCTTCACGTCATCAAACGGTTGCTACACAAGATTATGCGGGCGACGCGACGGAGGATTTGTGACGATGGACGACGAGACCCCGAAGACCGAGCGCCCGGCACCGCGCACCCGCCGCCGGCCCGCATCCGCCAAGAAGCCGGCGGCTGCGACGACGACGCGGACGCGGCGGCGGGCGTCGGGCAGCGGCTCGGGCTCGGCGCCCGCGCTCGACCCAAAGGCTGAGGCCGGCGAGGCCGCGCCGGCCGCCTCGGCCGTCGCCGAGCGGGTCGTCGAGACGCCTCCGTCCGAAGCGGCCTCTGAAGCGGCGCTGATCCTCGAACAGCTGCCGGCCGAGCTTCACGCCGGACCGCCGGAGAAGGCGGTCGACGACGGCGAGCTACCCGCCGACCGCTTCATCAACCGTGAGGTCTCCTGGCTGCAGTTCAACCGGCGCGTTCTGGAGGAGTCGCAGAACGCCGAGCATCCGCTGCTGGAACGCGTTCGCTTCCTGTCGATCTCGGCCGACAATCTCGACGAGTTCTTCATGGTGCGCGTCGCCGGCCTCGCCGGCCAGGTGCGCGAGAAGATCGCGATCCGCAGCGTCGACGGCCTGACCCCGCAGGAGCAGCTCGACAAGATCCTGGAGGAGGTCGAGCATCTCCAGAACGAGCAGCAGGCCTCATTGGCCGAGCTCGTCAAGGCGCTGCGCCAGGAGAAGATCCTGATTGTCGGTGCCGGCGAGTTGCGGGGCGCCGACAAGGCCTGGCTGGAGCGTCACTTCGACGACACGATCTTCCCGGTGCTGACGCCGCTGTCGATCGACCCGGCGCATCCCTTCCCCTTCATCCCCAATCTCGGCTTCTCGATCGCCCTGGCGCTGACGCGGGAGCGCGATTCCCAGAAGATGAACGCGCTCCTGAGGCTGCCGGTGGCGCTGCAGCGCTTCATCGAGATGCCGGTCGGCGACAACGGGCTCGTGCGCTTCGTGCCGCTGGAGAGCGTCGTGGCGCTGTTCATCGCCAAGCTCTTCCCGGGCTACCGGGTGAAGGGGTCCGGCACCTTCCGCATCATCCGCGACTCGGACATCGAGGTGGAGGAGGAGGCCGAGGATCTGGTCCGCCTGTTCGAATCGGCGCTGAAGCGGCGGCGGCGCGGCCGGGTGATCCGCATCGAGTTCGACTCGGTCATGCCGGAGGATCTGAGGAACTTCGTCGCTGGCGAACTCGAAGTGCCCGAAGCGCGCATCTCGGTCATGGACGGCATGCTGGCGCTGGATTCGGTCTCGCAGATCTGCAAGCTCTCGCGCGACGACCTGAAGTTCAAGCCGTACATCCCGCGTTTCCCCGAGCGCATCCGCGAGCACAACGGCGACTGCTTCGCCGCGATCCGCGAGAAGGACATCGTCGTCCACCACCCCTACGAATCCTTCGACGTGGTGGTGCAGTTCGTCCGCCAGGCGGCGCGCGATCCGGACGTCATCGCGATCAAGCAGACGCTCTACCGCACCTCCAACGACTCGCCGATCGTGCGGGCGCTGATCGACGCGGCCGAGTCCGGCAAGTCGGTCACCGCGCTGGTCGAGCTGAAGGCCCGGTTCGACGAGGAAGCCAACATCCGCTGGGCGCGCGACATGGAGCGCGCCGGCGTGCAGGTGGTGTTCGGCTTCATCGAGAAGAAGACCCATGCCAAGCTCTCGCTGGTCGTGCGCCGCGAGGAGGGCCGGCTGGTCAACTTCGTCCATATCGGCACCGGCAACTACCATCCGATCACCGCGAAGATCTATACCGACCTCAGCTACTTCACCGCCGATCCGGACATCGCCCACGACGTCAGCCTCGTCTTCAACTACATCACCGGCTATGCCGAGCCGACCGAGGTGAAGAAGCTGGCGATCTCGCCGCTGACCCTGCGCAGCCGGATCATCGGCCACATCCAGGACGAGATCGCGCATGTGAAGGCGGGCCGTCCGGGCCAGATCTGGATGAAGATGAACTCGCTGGTCGACGCCGCGGTGATCGACGCGCTCTACCGGGCGAGCCAGGCGGGCGTCGAGATCGACCTCGTGGTGCGCGGCATCTGCTGCCTCCGGCCCCGCGTGCCCGGCCTGTCGGAGAACATCCGGGTGAAGTCGATCGTCGGCCGCTTCCTGGAGCACAGCCGGATCTTCTGCTTCGGCAACGGCCACGGCTTGCCGTCGGAGCAGGCGATCGTCTATCTCGGCTCGGCCGATATGATGCCGCGGAACCTCGACCGACGGGTGGAAGTGCTCGTGCCGATCACCAACAAGACGGTGCACAGCCAGGTCCTGTCGCAGATCATGCTGGGGAACATTCTGGACAATCAGCAGAGCTGGTCGGTGGCGGCGGACGGCACGTCGCGCCATATCGTGCCTTCGCCGGGCGAACAGCCGTTCAACGCCCAACGCTATTTCATGACCAACCCGAGTCTTTCCGGACGCGGGAAAGCGCTGAAGACGGATGCTCCCAAGCTCATCGCACGCCAACGAGCCGACCACTCCCGCTTTGACTGAAGCCATTGCGCAGGGGCGGCTGCAGGATCGCCGCCCGGTCGGGGTCGTCGACATCGGCTCCAACTCGATCCGGCTGGTGATCTACGAGGGCAATGTCCGCGCATTGACCCAGCTGTTCAACGAGAAGGTCCTGAGCGGCCTCGGCCGGGGCCTTGCCCAGACCAACCGCCTCGATCCCGCCGCGATGGACAGCGCGCTCGCCGCGCTGCGCCGCTTCGCCAAGCTCGCCGAGCAGGCCGAAGTCGCGGAGCTCTATCCGCTGGCGACCGCTGCCGCGCGCGAGGCGCAGAACGGTCCGGACTTCATCGCCGCCGCGGAAGCGGCGATCGGCCGGCCGATCCGGATCCTGTCCGGCGCCGACGAAGCGCGCTTTGCCGCCGAGGGCGTGCTGGCGGGCTTCTATCAGGCGGACGGCATCGCCGGCGATCTCGGCGGCGGCAGCCTGGAACTCGTCGACGTCCATGATGGCACCTCCGAGGGCGGGCTGACCCTGCCGCTCGGGGGTCTCAGGCTACGCGACCTCGCCGACGGGGACCTTGCGCGGGCGCAGGCGATTTCCGACAGCCACGTCTCCGTCTGCGCGCTCGCCGCCAAGTCCGCCGGCCGTCCCTTCTACGCCGTCGGCGGCACCTGGCGGAACCTCGCCAAGCTGCACATGGAGCAGGAGACCTATCCGCTGCATGTGATGCACGGCTACGAGATCCCGACCGACAATCTCGAGCCCTTCCTCGACTCGGTGATCCGCAGCGATCCGGACAAGCTTCCGCGGATCGACGCCGTGTCGAAATCGCGCCGGGCGCTGCTCGCCTACGGCGCAGTGACGCTGAAGAGCGTGATCAAGTATCTCAAGCCCTCGAAGATCGTGCTCTCGGCCCTCGGCGTGCGCGAGGGTTATCTGCATTCGCTGCTCTCGGAGGAGGAGAAGGCCAAGGATCCGCTGATCGAGGCGTCGGCCGAGCTGGCGATCCTTAGATCCCGCTCGCCAGCCCATGCGCGCGAACTCGTCGTCTGGTGCCGGCGCACCTTCGAGGCGCTCGATATCGAGGAGACGCCGGAGGAGGAGCGGCTGCGCGAGGCGGCGTGCCTGCTCGCCGACATAGGCTGGCGGGCGCATCCCGACTATCGCGGCAAGCAGTCGCTGTCGATCATCGCGCATGCGGCCTTCCCGGCCGTCGACCACCGCGGCCGGGCCTTCCTCGGCCTCACCAACTTCTATCGCCACGAAGGACACTTCGAGCAGAACCAGTTGCCGGAGATCGAGCGCCTCATCGACCCCCGCCTGATGCACCGGGCGCGCGTCCTCGCCTCGCTGTTCCGGGTGACCTACCTCCTGACCGCGTCGATGCCGGGCATCCTCGACCAGCTGAAATGGGCGCAGGACCCGCGCGGCGGCTTCACCCTGGTGATGCCGGGCTCACTCGGCGCCCTCGTCGGCGAGCGCCCGGACGGGCGGCTGCAGCAGTTCGCCCGCGTCGTCGAGAAGACGCTCCGCCTGGAGGCGCGATAGCGGCGCCGGCCGGTCAGACCTTCAGCCGCCGGTCGGTGAAGTTGCGCCTGTCCGCGGCGATCGTATGGGCGAGCGCCAGCGTCTCGGCGCTGCCGGCCATGGTGTCGATCCGGTCGACCTGGTTGATCGCGATCAGCCTGAGCAGGTCCTCGCGCACGCGCCCGTCCTCGTCGCGCGGCAGCCGCTCGACCGCCTGGATGACGTCCGGCCGCGGGCCGCCGCCGAAGCTCAGCCGCTTCTCGACTTCCGGCCCGTTGGCGCCCGGCAGCATCTCGACGAAGGCGTAGATGCCGACGCCCTTCTTCTTGGGGTAGGGGAAGAGCGCCAGCGACAGGTCGGCGACCGCCGGATCGGCGGCGATGCGCGCGGCGATCGCCTTGCCCTCGTGGTCGAGCCGGTCCTTGGTGCCTTCGCCGTCCGACCAGCCGAAGACGCCGCGCGTGACGAGGTTGTAGACGGGCTTGCCGGTGCGCAGCCAGACGCGGGCGGGCACGCTCTTCGTCGCCAGGATCTTCTTCTCGCTGGCCGTCAGGTGCTCCTTGCAGAAGCTGCGCTTCTGCTTGAGCAGATGCCGAAGGTCCTCGCGGGCCATCAGCCGGAACATCGGCCCGCGGCGGCGGAAGACAGTGGCGAGCTGCATGTCGATCAGCGCCGCCCGCCCGTCCGGCGTGATCAGCCAGTTCTGCGGCTTGGCGAGGTCGTTGTGGGTCACCCCGGCCCGGTGCAGCGCGTGCAGGAGGCGCTTGGCGTCGCGGAAATAGGCGGCGTTGCCGCGCGGCTTGGCGACGTGCAGCGGCGTTCCCTCGATGAACGAGCGGTAGAGCGCCTGGTCGTCGACGCCGAGAAGCTTCGGCACGCCCTCGACGGCGTCGAGCCGCTTCAGGGCGCGGATCTCGCGGTTGGCGAGGTGCCAGGCGAAGCTGCGCACCCATGGCGCCGAGGCGCCGACGCGGCGGCGGATGACGACCGTCTCCGGCGCGTCCTCCAGATAACCCGAGGCGATCTCGCCGAAGATGTCGCGCTTCAGGACGGTCCGGGCGCTGAACGGCGAGGGCAGCGTTGGCAGGTCTGGGATCATGGTGCCTTCTCGTCGGCGGACGGCGCGTGGCGGCGGCACGCCGAGGTGCCGCGGCAAGAGCGGTGCACCCTCTGCATCGGAGCGCAATGCTTCCCGTCCAAGCGCAATTTCGGTTCTGACCGGCCGTCTAGCGGAACTCGCCGAAGATGTGAACGTCTATCCGGTGACGAAGCATGTCTCGCAGATCCAGCCGGGAGGCCGCCATGAATGTCGAAACCCATCGCTTCGAGCCCGATTCGACGATGCCGAACAGCCAGTTCCCGCTG
This sequence comes from Jiella sp. M17.18, assembly GCF_041027365.1. Taxonomy (NCBI): domain Bacteria; kingdom Pseudomonadati; phylum Pseudomonadota; class Alphaproteobacteria; order Hyphomicrobiales; family Aurantimonadaceae; genus Jiella; species Jiella sp. M17.18. The sequence goes on from NZ_JBFTEH010000004.1 coordinate 101,518, forward strand.
ATCGTGATGCCGGGCGCGATCGCCGGCGGCGACGCGTCTCCCGAGGCGATGGCGGCGCGCTTTCAGGGCAATGGCTGGCAGGGCACCTGGACCTATACGGTCTTCGACTACTGGCACTACCACATCGAGGGTCACGAGGTGCTGGGCTGCGTCCGGGGCGAGGCGACGGTGGGCTTCGGCGGCGAGGACGGCGCGCGCATCGAGATGCGCCAGGGCGACGTGGTGATCGTCCCGGCGGGTGTCGGTCACAAGCGCCTGAGCGCGACGCCGGACTTCGCCGTCGTCGGCGCCTATCCGCCCGGCCAGAACGGCGCGATCACCCGGGCCGGCGAACTCGACCTCGACAGCGCCCGGGCCGCGATCGGCCGGCTCGCACGCCCGGAAACCGACCCCGTGACGGGCGCGAGTCCCGGTGCGATCTCCGCCTGGATGCAGTGAATGGGGTGGCGGAGCGGACGGAATAGCGCCCGATTCCGGGGCGCCGTCCGGGTTTTTTGATCGGCGCCCTTCCTATCGCGGCCGGACAGTGAAATAGAAAGGGCAACGTCCCGCCCTGTCCGCAACATCCCTTAGCCGAGCACCATGTCCGTCGAAAGCCCGTCCGTCTCCGCCGCTGCGACAACCGCGACGGAGGCCGAGGCGCCGCCGGACCGCGAGGTCAATCTCCCGGTGATGCTCGTCCTGGCGCTGATCGTCGGGATCGTCGCGGGCCTGGGCGCGATCGTCTTCAAGTTCCTGATCGCGATCATCTACAATTTCTCCTTCTACGGCGTGTTGCAGCCGCATCTCGACCCGAACGTCTACGGCCCGCCGAGCCCCTGGGGGGCGGGCATCATCCTGGTGCCGGTGATCGGCGGCCTGATCGTCGTCTGGCTGGTGCAGACCTTCGCCCCGGAGGCCAAGGGCCACGGCGTGCCCGAGGTGATGTTCTCGATCTACCACCAGAACGGCAACATCCGCGCCATCGTCGCGGTGGTGAAGTCGCTGGCCTCGGCGATCTCCATCGGCACCGGCGCGTCGGTCGGCCGCGAAGGCCCGATCATCCAGATCGGCTCCTCCTTCGGCTCGACCTTCGCTCGAGCCTTGCGCCTGGTGCGCCACCAGAAGATCACGCTGCTCTCGGCCGGTGCCGGTGCCGGCATCGCGGCGACCTTCAACACGCCGCTCGGCGGCGTGCTCTTCGCTTCGGAGATCCTGCTGCCGGAAGTCTCGACCCGCACCTTCCTGCCGGTCGTCGTGGCGACGGCCACCTCCACCTACATCTACCGCTTCGTCATGGGCATCGAATCGGCCTTCGTCGTGCCCTTCGACGGGATCGTGCACGGCCAGGCGGTCAACGGCGCCGAGCTGATCCTCGCGGCGATCGTCGGCGTGGTGATCGGGCTCGCGGCCTATGCCTTCGTCAAGCTGCTCGCCTGGGCCGAGGACGTCTTCGAGGATTCCAACCTCAACCCCTACGTCCAGAACGTCATCGGCATGCTCTCGGTCGGCGTGCTCGGCTACCTCTTCCTGCTCGGCGCCGGCCATTACCACGTTCTCAGCGTCGGCTATTCGACCATCCAGGACGTCCTCAACGGCGGCACCACGAGCGCCTGGCTGCTTCTGCTGCTGTTTGTCGGCAAGCTGGTCGCGACCTGCATTAGCCTCGGATCGGGCGCGTCCGGCGGCATCTTCTCGCCGAGCCTGTTCATGGGCGCGACGCTCGGCGGCGCGATCGGCGTCATCGGCCACACGCTGCTGCCGGGAGAGCACCTGACGGTCGAGACCTTCGCCATCATCGGCATGGGCGCCATGGTCGGCGGCTCGACCAGCGCCGCGATGACGGCGATCGTGATGATCTTCGAGATGACCCGCGACTACCAGATCATCTTGCCGCTGGTCCTGTCGGTGGCGATCGCGATCGGCGTGCGGCGGGCGCTCGTCGCCTCCGATATCTACACGATCAAGCTCCGCGACCGCGGCCGGCCGATCCCCACCGACCGCACCACCAACATGTATCTCGTGCAGTCGGCGGCGGAGACGATGGTGAAGAACTTCACCGTCCTGCCGGAGTCGATGACCGTGACCGACGCGCTGAAGCGCATCGACATCGACACGAGCCGCGTGATCATCACCGACGGCAACCGCATCACCGGCTATGTCCGCTTCGGCACGATTCCCTATCAGGCAGACCGCTTCACCAAGCAGACGCTGAAGGACATCGGCTCGTCGGACTTCATCATCGCCAGCGTCGGCAACAATCTCAACACGGTGGTGACCCGCATGAGCCGGCGCGGCCGACACTACGCCATCGTCGTCAACAATCCCCGCGGCATTCCGCGGCCGGAGGACATCGTGGGCATCATCGGCCGCGAGGAGATCGCCAACGCGGTGGTGCAGAACCACTACGGGTGACCCCGAGCCGCATCGCCGCCCGCGGCGACGCCTCCGGGGGCGCTGCGGGTCGGCCCGTCGTCATCCGGCCGCCGCCTCGTCGCGGCGCCGACAGCCCGTCACCGGATATCTCGAAAGTTCCGCATGACCTTACCTCCGAAGCCTCGCACCGGCGGTCGCATCCTGGTCGATCAGCTCCTGGCGCAGGGTGCCGACACCGCTTTCTGCGTTCCCGGCGAGAGCTATCTCGCCGTGCTCGACGCGCTCCATGACAGCCGCGAGGCGATCCGGCTGGTCAATGCGCGGCACGAGGCCGGCGCCGCGAACATGGCCGAAGCCTATGGCAAGCTGACGGGACGACCGGGCCTCTGCTTCGTCACCCGCGGTCCCGGCGCCTGTCACGCTGCGGTCGGCGTCCACACCGCCTTCCAGGATTCGACGCCGATGATCCTGTTCGTCGGCCAGGTCGGCCGGGACATGCGCGATCGGGAAGCCTTCCAGGAGATCGACTACCGCCAGATGTTCGGCCCGGTCGCGAAATGGGCGGCCGAGATCGACAGCGCCGCGCGCATTCCCGAATATGTCGCCCGGGCCTATCGCACGGCCATGTCCGGCCGGCCGGGACCGGTGGTGCTGGCGCTGCCCGAGGACATGCTGACCGAGACGGCAGACGTTCCCGATGCACCGCATGTCGGACCGGTGGCGGGCAATCTGTCGGCTGCCGACGCCGATGCGATCCGCGCCGTGCTGGAGACGGCGAAGAAGCCGCTGATGCTCGTCGGCGGCAGCGGCTGGAGCGACGAGGCGGCGCGCGGCATCACCGCCTTCGCCGAGGCGAATGGCCTGCCGGTCGCCTGCTCCTTCCGCCGCCAGGACGTCGTCTCGTCGCGCTCGCCAGCCTTCGTCGGCGATTTCGGGACCTCCGGCCTGCCGAGCCTCGTGAAGCGCATGGCGGAGGTGGACGTGCTCTTCGTCGCGGGCGCACGGCTCGGCGAGATGACCACCAAGGGCTACACGACACTTGACGCTCCGGGGCCGAAGCCGCGGGTGATCCATGTCCATGCCGGAGCCGACGAGATCGGCCGCGTGTTCCAGCCGGAACTCGGCCTCAACGCCTCGTCGGCGCATCTCGCAGAAACCCTTGCCGAGGCCCGCTGGTTCGACGGCGCCCGCTGGCAGGACTGGCGCGGCGAACTGCGCGCGGCGTTCCAGGCGGACCAGGAGCCGCAGGGGGAGGCGGGGCCGCTCGACCTGTCCGCTGCCTTCGCCGCCCTGCGCGAGACGCTCGGCGAAGATGCGATCGTCACCGTCGATGCGGGCAACCACACCGGCTGGCCTCAGCGCTATCTCGCCTATGGCCGGCCCGGCCGCCAGCTCGGCTCGACCGCCGGCGCAATGGGCTACGCCGTGCCCGCCGCGGTCGCCGCGGCGATCCGCCATCCCGAGCGCACCGTCATCGGCTGCGTCGGCGACGGCGGCTTCCAGATGAGCGGCATGGAGATCGCGACGGCCGTGCAATACGGCGCGCGGCCGATCGTCTTCGTCTTCGCCAACGGCATCTACGGCACGATCCGCATGCATCAGGAGCGGGAATATCCGGGGCGCGTCGTCGGGACGGATCTCGTCAATCCCGACTTCCGGGCGCTCGGCGCGGCGCTCGGCGCGCATGCGGAGCGGGTGACGACGACGGCGGAGTTCATGCCGGCCTTTGAACGCGCGCTAGCCGCGAAGAAAGCGGCGGTGATCGAACTCGTCACCGATCCGGCCCGCATCTCGACCCGCTCGGCGCTCCCCGGCGCGAAATCCGCGTCCTGACGGCCGAGAGCGAAGAAGAAGCCGGCCGCCGGGTTCGGCTTCGAGATATTCAGGAACGCATCGCCCACCGAGATTGGCGAGCTCCGGCAAGCGGCGCTCGTGCCGTCGCAGCCTTATTCGCCTACGACGATGTTGCCGACCGGTGACGGACGGATTACAGGCGATCATATCTCCCGTGTGAAGGTTCGAAATGTCCGAAAAGCCGAAGCGCTACGTCGCGCTGGAAACCGCCCATGGCAAGTCCGTCATGATCATCCCGCTGATGGTCACCCACATTACGGCGCGCGGCGCCAGCGAGGCCGACGTCTTCTTCGTCGGCGGGGCCTCGGTCGCCATCAGGGGGACGGCCGAGGACGTGGCGGCGCAGATCTTCGGCTGAGGCCTCGGGCCGTCCGCCCCCGCATGCGCGAGACCTCGCTCTACGGGCCGGTCAAGCAGTTCCTCGAAGGGCTCGGGCTCGCCGTGAAGGGCGAGATCGGCGGCTGCGACCTCGTCGCGCTGAACGGCGGCGATCCGCCGGTCGTGGTGATCTGCGAGCTGAAGCTCTCCTTCAACCTCGAACTCGTGCTGCAGGCGGTCGATCGCGCGAGCGCCTGCGACGAGGTCTGGCTGGCGGCGAAGCTGTCGCGCGGCGGCAAGGGCCGCGAGGCGGACAAGCGCTTTCGCAATCTCTGCCGGCGCCTCGGCTTCGGCCTGATCGGCGTCGCCGAGGACGAGACGGTTCACCTTCTTTTGAGCCCGGCCGCGCCGGCGCCGCGCCGCGACCCGCGGCGGCGCTCGCGGCTGGTCGACGAGCACAGGCGGCGGCGCGGGGATCCGGCTCTCGGCGGCGGGTCGCGTGCGCCGATCATGACGGCTTACCGCCAGGATGCGCTCGCCTGCGCCAGGGCGATGGCGGCCGGGCCGAAGCGCCCGCGCGACCTCGCTCCGGTTGCCCCAAAGGCCGCGGCGATCCTGCAGCGCAATGTCTACGGCTGGTTCGAACGGGTGGAGCGGGGCCTCTACAGTCTGACGCCGGCCGGCCGGGAAGCCCTCCTGCGCTGGCCGCAGGGCTGAACCGGCCGGCGCTGCGGCACGCCGTCATCGCCGGGCGTTCCGACCTGCGGCTTCTCGTTCGTCGGCGCCGCAATTCCTGACCCGCCGACCCGTACCATCCCGCTCCGCCGCCTTCTCCGCTGCACGTTGCGACCTATCCTCCCGCGCTGCGGGGGGAATGGACATGCCGGCCGGCCAATCTGGCGGCATGAGGCAACGGGGAACGCATGCTTCCGGTGGACAATCTCTTCGCGCAGGTCGGAACCACGCTCGGCTGGCTGCCGCATCCTGTCGCGGGGCTGCTCTTGATCGCGCTCGCGATCGGCATCGCCCTCGGCCTGCACTGGATCGCGGTGCGCGTCGTGCGGCGGACGATGAAGCGCTCGCAGGAATACTGGCGCAACATTCTCCTGCGCACCCGCGGGCCGAGCCGTCTCGCCTTCCTGATCATCTTCATCGGGGCGGCGGTCAGCGCGGCGCCGTTCCGGGTGAGCACCAAGCTGGTCTTCACCCACATCCTGCTCGTCGCCTTCATCGGACTGCTCGGCTGGATCGCCATGCGCACGCTGCAGATCGCGGCGGACGTCTATCTCCGGCGCTTCCGGCTCGACGTCGAGGACAATCTCCTCGCCCGCAAGCACGTGACGCAGATCCGCATCCTGCTGCGGGCCTCCACCGTCCTCCTGTTCATCCTGACGGCGGCGGCGATCCTGATGACGTTCCAGAGCGTGCGCCAGTACGGCGTCTCGCTCCTTGCCGCCGGCGGCGCGGCTGGCATCGTCGTCGGCCTCGCGGCGCAGCCGGTGCTGTCGAACCTCCTCGCCGGCATCCAGATCGCCATCACCCAGCCGATCCGGCTGGAGGACGCGGTGGTGGTCGAGGGTGAATGGGGCTGGGTCGAGGAGATCACCATGACCTACGTCGTGGTGCGCCTGTGGGACTGGCGGCGGCTGGTCCTGCCGATCCGCTACTTCATCGAGAAGCCGTTCCAGAACTGGACGCGGCAGACCGGCGCGATCATCGGAACGGTGCTCCTGCAGCTCGACTACACCGCCCCCGTCGCGGCGATCCGCGAGAAGGCGGAGGAATTCGCCGCCGCCTCGCCGCTCTGGGACAAGCAGGTGATCAACGTGCAGGTTTCGGATGCGCATTCGGAGACGATCGAGGTCCGCATCCTCGCCTCGGCCAGCACCTCGCCGCGCACCTGGGACCTGCGCTGCGAGATCCGCGAAAAGCTGATCGCCTGGCTGCAGGCCGAGCATCCCGCCTGCCTGCCGCGCCGGCGCATGGAGTTCTCCGGCCAGTCCGGCGGCGACGCCGAGAGCCTGCCGACGGTGCGCGTCGCCTCGGCCGGGCAGATGGCGGCGGAGTAGCCGGGCAGGGCACGGCGCCGGGCGGCGCGGCCCCCACGTCGGAACCGCTTGCCGCGCGGGCGCGTCTTCCTGTGAGACAGGGAGAGCGAGACATGGCCGATACCAAACGGGAAGCCGATGCCGAAGTGAGCCCCATGGAGGCGCAGGACACGCATCAGCCGGGCCGCAAGCCGGGCAAGCAGCAGGACATGCCGGATGAGGAGGGGAAGCGGACGAAGCCGACGCCCGACGACAAGGGCTGAGGGGTTCGATGCTTCGCCCCGGCGCCAGCGGTCTGCCTCTGATCATCCTGCCGCGATTCACCTCCCGCTAACCAACTGCGCCTAGCCTCTCCGCATCCCGCTCGAGAGCGGGGGGACGAAAGGCCACGGCATGGTGTTGCGTTCGAGAGCCGGGCCGTTCGGCATGCTCGCCGTCGCCGCTCTGGCGGCGGCGGGCCATCCGGGGCGGGCCGAGGCGCAGGATTGGGGCAGGTCGGCTGCGCGCGCCGCCGGCGGAACGCTGGTATGGGGCGGACGCATGCCGCAGCCCGGCGACGGCTACGTCCCGAGCGTTCCCGACCCGGCCGCTCCGCCGCAGGCGCGGGTCTCGCCCGCGCCGGCGAACGACGGCGCGCCGGATCGCAGCGCCGTACCTCCGCAGGATCTCTCCCCGGCAGACCAGGACGCGCCTGCCGAAGCGCTGACGGAGCCGCCAATGCCCGCCGCGGCCGTTGACGCCGGATCCTCGGGGCAGGGCGCGCTGCCGGATGAGACGGACGCGGCGCCGCAGCCTGATCCGCCCGCCGCCTCGCCCGGCTGGTCCCTGCAGGACGATCTTCTCGGCCATCGCGCGCGGCGTCGCGGCACCGGTGCACCGCTCAGCGAGGCCGCGCCGACAGCCACGCCGCCGCCGCTCGCGGCGCCGATTTCCATCGGCCCGGATGTCGTCGCGACCGGCGAGAGCGTGACGGAAGACGGCGAGGACGATCCCTGGGCCGGACTGAAGCAGGTGACGCCCGGCGCCGTCCCGCAGCCACCCGTTTCGCGACCCCGAACCACCACGCGTCTTGCCTCGCTGGAGCCGCCGGACGGGCCCTCCGCCGGCGCCGATGCGCTTCCGGGCCGGGGGGAGCTGGAAGCCGAGACGCCGGACGGCTACCAGCCGATGCCGCGGGCCGAGGCGCTCTGCCGCGCCGCCCTGCGGAAGCTGAATGTGACGTTCGTCGACATCTCGCCGATCGGCAGGGGGCGCAGCTGCGGCATCGAGCACCCGGTCAAGGTGCTGGCCTTCGCCGGCGACGTCGCGGTGAAGCCGGCCGCGATCCTCAACTGCCCGGCCGCGGCGCGCATCTCGCAATGGGTGGAGAACGAGGTGAAGCCGGCGGCGCGCTGGAAGCTCTGGGAGCGGCCGGTGGCGCTCCTCAACGCCTCCTCCTATCGCTGCTCGCGCATCGCCGGCACGCGCACGATCTCGGAACATGCCAGCGGCAACGCCCTCGACGTGCGCGGCTTCGTCTTTGCCGACGGCAGCACGTTCGACGTCGAGAAAAAGGGCTTCTTCTCCTTCCGCGAAAAGAGCTTCCAACGGGCGATCCGCACCGCCGGCTGCCGCTATTTCGGCACCGTGCTGGGCCCCGGCTACAACTACGATCACCGCAACCACCTGCATCTCGACGTCAAGCCGCGCCGGCGCGTGGTCTGCCGATAAGCCCCGCGGGCGAGGTTGCAGTCAGGCTCGGTCCTTCGCTTCGAGCCGGCGGATCGCCTCGCAGATCAGGCGCCGATGCTCGTGCCAGACGGCAAGGGTTTCCTGCAGCGTGTGGAGATAGCGTTCGGCGCTGGCCGTATCCTGCTCCTCCTGGCGGAGCCGCGCGATCAGCTCTGCCTGCCTGGCGATGCGACCTTCGCCCTCGCTGATGTCGCGGTCGGCCAGGGCGAGCCGCCGGCGCTCTTCCTGCAGCTCGTGATCGTCTCGCGGGGAGCGCGTGTTCATCGGCGCCTCGTCGCGCGCAAAGGGCACGGGTCCGGGCAGCATACACGCTTCCGATGCGCGGGCCACGCCGGCCCGCGACAATTCGTAGCCGGAGGCGGGCATCGGCAGGAACGTTGCCGGCGGACGGCTGGTTGAGTGTGAGGCTCGCAACTCCGGGAGAAGCGCCGTGACCAATCGGGACATCGTCGTCATCGGCGGTTCGTCCGGCGCTACCGCGCCGCTGAAGGACATCCTCGCCGCGCTGCCGGCAGACCTGCCGGCGGCCGTGTTCGTGGTCCTGCACATCCCGGCGCGCAGCCTCGGAATCCTCGCGACGGTCGCCGCAGCCGCGGCGCGTCTGCCGGTCCACGCCGCGGCCGACGGGATGAAGATCGAGCCCGGCAACATCTATCTCGGCGTGCCCGACCACCATCTTCTGATCGTGAACGGCCGAATCAAGCTGGGGCGAGGACCGCGCGAGAACATGGTGCGCCCGGCGATCGACGCGCTGTTCCGCTCCGCCGCGGCGAGCTACAGCTCGCGCGTCATCGGCGTCGTGCTCAGCGGCTTCCTCAACGACGGCGCCGCCGGGCTGAACGCCATCAAGCAGTGCGGCGGCCTCGCGCTGGTGCAGGATCCGACGGACGCCATCGCGGACGAGATGCCGCTCAGCGCCCAGCGTGCGGTCGCCGTGGACGCCATCGTGTCCGGCGCGCGCATGGGCGACATTCTCTCGCATCTCGTCGAGGAGACGGCGGGACCCTCGCGGCCCGTCCCGCCGGAGATCCGGCTCGAGATCGACATCGCCGCCGGCGAGCGCCTGGACAGCGAGCAGCTGCGCAGCCTCGCCGAGCCGGCGGCGCTGACCTGCCCGAGCTGCGGGGGCGTGCTGTCGGAGGTGCGGCATGCCGAGCCGATCCGCTTCCGCTGTCAGGTCGGCCACGGCTTCACCGCCGACGTCCTCGCCACCGAACAGGAGAATTCGGTCGACGAAGCGCTGCGGGTGGCGCTGCGGATCATCGAGGAGCGCGCCGAACTCGTCACCCGGATGGCCGAGGACGGGCGCAGGACCGGCCGCGCCGCGGTGGTCAAGATGTATGAGGAGCGGGCGCGGGAATACCGCGCCTATGCCGACACGATCCGACGGGTGGTCCTGCGGACCATGGCTCGCCCGGCCGGCGGAGGCGCAGACGACGTGACGGAGCAGGAATGACCGGCGGAGCCCGATGTGCCGGGCCGCGCCACAATCGGTTTCGGATTGCTTTTCAAGGGGCTTATCCCGCCTATACGAAGATGAGGAAGAGGAATCGTCCCACCGGGCTCGCATGGAGATGCTCTGAGCAATGACTGCACTGTTTGTCGCGGCCGCTGCATCCGCGGCCGCTACGCAATCGCTTGAGCTGTTCCTTCGGCAGCTCGTCCTGCGCGACGACATGGCGGTCGTCGTGGCGCTGCAGAATCGGGAGGCGCTGGACGAGGAGCGTTTCCGCCGCGTCCTTTCCGAGGCGGACCGTGCGCCGAGCCCCGTGCGTGACGGAGCGCCGATCGAGCCCGGCCACATCTACCTCTCGTCCCCGAATGCGCTGGTCACGGTCGAGAACGGCACGTTTCGGGTTCGGGACTCGCAGGAGGAGCCCGGCGAGCGGGGCACGATCGACAGCCTGCTCGTCTCTGTCGCCAAGGCGGAGGAGGGACATTCGATCGCCGTCCTTTTTGCCGGGATGGGCGGGGACGGCACGCTCGGCGTCACCGCGGTCAAGGAGGCGGGCGGCGTGACGCTCGCGGAAGCGACGGCGGACCTTGCGGAGCACGACCTGGCGGCCAGCAACCTGCCCTCGGCGATCGCCGACTTCCTGGTGCCGGCAGCCGAACTCGCCGGAACGGTCGACCGCCACGCCCAGACCTTCGCCGAGCAACGGCGCAAGCTGGAGACCTCCGAGGAGAGCGACCTGTCGGCGACGCTCTCGGCGGTCGCGACCGTCCTGCGGAACAAGACGGGACACGACTTCCACGGATACAAGCGCGGCACCTTCCTGCGGCGCATCCAGCGTCGCATGCAGGTCGTCCAGATGCCGGATCCGGCCGAATACCTGGAATTCCTGCGCGCCGACGGCGAGGAGGCGCAGAGCCTCTTCAACGACCTCCTGATCGGCGTCACGCAGTTCTTCCGCGACCGCAAGGAGTTCGAGTTCCTGGAGGCGAACGTCGTCCCGCGGCTCTTCGAGGGCAAGGCACGGGCCGACCAGCTGCGGGTCTGGGTGATCGGCTGCTCGACGGGGGAGGAGGCCTATTCGCTGGCGATCCTGCTGCGCGAGCACATGGCGACGCTGGACGAGGTTCCGCAGGTCCAGATCTTCGCCACCGACCTCGACGGCCGGGCGCTCGCCTCGGCCCGGGTCGGGCGCTACCCCGAGACGATCGCGCGCGACCTCTCGCCCGAGCGCCTCGCCCGCTGGTTCGTGAAGGAGGGCGCCACCTATTGCGTGGCAAAGGAGATCCGGGAGATGTGCATTTTCTCCCAGCACAGCGTCATCAAGGACGCGCCGTTCTCGCGGCTCGATCTCGTCTCCTGCCGCAATCTCCTGATCTATCTCGACGCCGACCTGCAGAGCCGGGTGATCCCGCTGTTCCACTTCGCGCTGAAGCCGGACGGCTATCTCTTCCTCGGCAATTCTGAGAACGTCTCGCGGCACACCAATCTCTTCGCACCGGTGGAAAGCCGGCTGCGCATCTTCCAGCGCCTCTCCACCGGCGTACGGGTCCTGCCGGACTTTCCCTTCACGCCGATCGACCGGCGTCTGGTCTCGCCGCCGGCGCAGAATCGCGCCCGGCCCCCCGAAGGCAACGTCGCGCGGGGCGCGGAACGGATCGCCGAGCGCTACGCGCCCGCCTATGTCGTCACCGACACCAGCCTCAACGTCCTGCACTTTTCCGGTCGCACCGGCCGTTATATCGATCCGGCGGGCGGGGCGGCGACGCTCAATCTCCTCAACCTCGTCCATCCGGACCTGCGCCTCGACCTGCGCGTCGCGCTGTCGCGGGCCCTCGAGGAGAACGAGACCGTGCAGGTGAGCGACCTGCGCATGGGCGTCAACGGACACCGCGTGTCGGTCGACGTCGTCATCGAGCCGGTGTCGGAAGGGCCGGCCTCGGCGCACTTCCTGGTCGTCCTGTTCAAGGAGGTGCCGGTCCCGCCGGAGCCGGCCGCCAGCGACAACGCGAACGGGTCGCAGCTGAAGGACCAGCGGGTCCAGCAGCTGGAGCGCGAACTGCGCACCACCAACGAGCGGCTGCAGGCGACGGTCGAGGAACTGGAGAGCACGAACGAGGAGCTGAAGTCCTCCAACGAGGAATACCAGTCGCTGAACGAGGAGCTGCAGAGCGCCAACGAGGAGCTGGAGACCTCCAAGGAAGAGCTGCAGTCGGTCAACGAGGAACTGACCACCGTCAACGGCGAGCTGGCGCACCGGGTGCAGGAGCTCGGCCGCGCCAACAGCGACCTGAAGAACCTCCTCGAAAGCACCCAGATCGCCACTGTGTTCCTCGACAACCAGCTGCGGGTGATGAACTACACCCCCGCGGTGACGGAGCTGTTCCATCTGGTCGAGACCGACCTCGGCCGGCCGATCAGCCACATCAAGTCGCGGATCGCCTACGAGGAACTGCAGGACGACGTGCGGCGCGTCCTGCGCACGCTCGGCAGCGTCGACCGCGAGATCGCCAGCTCGACCACCGGCAACCGCTACATCGTCCGGGTGCTGCCCTATCGCAGCGTCGACAATTTCATCGGCGGTGCGGTGATCACCTTCACCAACACGACGCCGCTGACGCGCGCGCAGGAGGCCCTGCGCGACAGCGAGAAGCGGCTGCGGCTGCTGATGGAAGGCATCCCGCAGCTGGTCTGGCGATCCGGCGACAACGGCCACTGGACCTGGTCGAGCCCGCAATGGATGCGCTTCACCGGCCAGACCGAGGCGCAGAGCCTTGGCCTCGGCTGGCTCGACGCCGTGCATCCGGAGGACCGCGACCGCTTTCTCGAAGCCTGGTCGCGCGCCGGGGAGAAGGGCGCTCTCGACGTCGAGCACCGCGTGCTGCGCGCCTCCGACGGCGCCTGGGTCTGGCATCATTCCCGTTCGATGCCGGTGCGTTCCGAGCCGACGCCGGACGATCCCGAGGGGCGCATCCTCGAATGGCTCGGCACGACGACCGACGTGCAGGAGCTGAAGCAGCTGCAGGAGAGCCAGGCGGTCCTCGTCACCGAACTGCAGCATCGCACGCGCAACCTGATCGGGGTCGTGCGCTCGCTGTCCGACCGGACGCTGAAGAGCAGCGAGTCGATGGACGACTTCAAGGTGCGGTTCAACGACCGTCTGGCGGCGCTGTCGCGCGTCCAGGGCCTGCTGTCCCGCTCCGAGCAGGAGCCGATCACCATCGGCGCGCTGGTGCAACTCGAGCTCGACGCGCTCGGGGCGGAAATCGACGGCGACCGGGTGAAGGTCGAGGGGCCGGACGTCGTGCTGCGCAGCCGCATTGTGCAGACCTTCGCGCTCGCCCTGCACGAACTGGCGACGAACGCCCGCAAATACGGCGCGCTGTCGGGCCCGCGCGGGCGCCTTGCGGTGCTCTGGCGGACCGAGCAGGCCGACGGCGCCGGAACACTACTCCGGCTCGAATGGCTGGAAAGCGGCATCACCCATGGCAGCGCCCTCCGCGACGGGGACGGCGCGGAAATGATCGGCGGCTATGGACGGGAACTCATCGAGAAGGCTCTGCCTTACTCATTGGGAGCCGAGACGGGCTTTCAGTTCAGTGAGACGGGTCTGACATGCACGATCAACTTGCCGCTTTCTGGGCTGCGAGGCGAACAACGAGACGAACCATGAACCGAGGAGGACAGGCACCGAGCCTCGAAGGCCGCCGCATGCTGGTCGTCGAGGACGAGTACATGCTGGCCGACGACATGGCGCTGGACTTCAAGTGCTTCGGCGCCGAGATCTCGGGGCCGGTCCCCACGATCGCCGAGGCGCGGGCGCTGCTGGACGATGATGGTCCCATCGACGGAGCCGTGCTCGACATCAACCTCAACGGGGAGATGGTCTACGAGTTCGCCGATCTTCTGAACGAGCGGGGCATCCCCTTCCTCTTCGCCACCGGTTACGATCGCCATTCGCTGCCCGGACGGTTCAAGGGCACGCTGGTCTGCGAAAAGCCCGTCGACGCGGCGCAACTCGCCGCCGGGCTCTTCGCCTGAGGCAGGCGGCCGCTACGTCGCCGCCGGGCAGTCGATCGCGATGCTGCAGCCGCGCTCGCTCGGCTGGATCGACACGGCGAAGCCGTGCAGGTGGGCGATCGCCGCGACGAGGCTGAGGCCCAGCCCGTGGCCGGGAGCGTCGCGCGCCCGCGAGCGGTGGAAGCGCCGGAAGACCGCTTCCCGCTCGCCCGGATCGATGCCCGGCCCGTCGTCGCTGACCAGCACCCGCAGCCCGGATGGCGTCTCCGCCAGCTCGGCGCGAACCGAGCCGCCGGCGGGCGTGAACTTCACCGCGTTGTCGAGGAGATTGGCGAGCGCCTCCATGAGAAGGTCGGGGTCGCCCCGCACGATGCGATCCGGCGCGATCCGTTCCGACAGGGCGACGCCCTTGCTCTCGGCGATCGGCTGGTAGAGCTCGACCGCGGTCCGAAGGACGCTGCCGAGGTCGACCGGCTCGAAATTGCCCCGCCGCACGCCCTGCTCGATGGCCCGGATGCGCAACAGGGCGCCGATCACGTGCAGCGCCTGATCGATGTCGGAGATCGCGCCGTCGACGAGGAGGCGAACGTCTTCCGGGCTCGAAACGGCGTCGCCGCCGCGCTCGAGCTTGGCGCGCAGGCGCGTCAGCGGCGTGCGCAACTCGTGGGCGATGTCGTCGCCGACCCCGCGCAGCTCCGCCATCAGCGTCTCGATCCGGCCGAGCATCTGGTTCACCCCGGCCGAGATCAGGTCGAACTCGTCCTCGCCGCCGCGGACCGGCAGCCGCGCCTTCAGTCCGCCATCCGTGATCTCGTCGAGATGAAACCGGAACCGCCGCACACGCGCCTGGCCGCGGCGCGCGAGGACGATGCCGCCGAGGACAGCCAGCGCCGCTGCCGGCAAAATGCTCAGCATGAGCGCGCGCCAGACCAGATGCTGGATCATCTGGTAGAAGTCGAGGTCGCGCCCGATGACGAGGAGATCGCCGCCAGCCGTGCGGCAGGCGACGGCCTCCGCCTCGTCCGGCGCAACCCCCGCCGGATCGGCGCGGCGCAGCGTCACGCGATGCGGGCCGGTTCCGGCGCGAAGCTCCGGCGGCGGCGTGAGGATGTTGCCCATGGTCGGCCGCCCGTCCCGGTCGAACAGGCCGATGAAGCCGGTCCGGTGCAGGTCGCCGTTCACCCGGTCGCCGATCGCGTCCGCCAGCCGGTCCGCGGAGAGCCGCGACAGGGCTGCGCAGTCCTCGGACAGCTCCCGCCCGAGGTCGGCCTGCCCCGCACTCACCGTCTGCCACCAGAACAGGGCGGAGAGGAGGATCGCCTGCAGGGCCAGCGCGGCCGCAATGCCCGCGCTCCAGCGGATGGTGATCTTGTCCAGGACGTCAGCCCGGCGCATCGATGCGGTAGCCCTGGCCGCGCACGCTGCGGATCAGCGGCGTCTCGTCGTCGAGATCGACCTTGTGGCGCAGCTTGCCCATGTGGACGTCGACGACGTTGCTCCGCGGCTCGAAGCGGTAGCCCCACACGTCCTGCAGCAGCATCGAGCGCGTGACGACGCGGCCGCCGCGGCGGACGAGATATTCCAGCAGCTGGAATTCGCGCGGCAGAAGCTCGAGCGCGCGCTCGCCGCGAAAGGCGGTGCGCCGCAGGAGATCGAGCTCGATCGGGCCGAGGCGCAGGGCCGTCTCGCCCGCGCCGAGGGGCCGCCGCAACAGCGCCTCCAGCCGCGCCACCAGTTCGACCAGCGCGAACGGCTTGCAGAGATAGTCGTCGCCACCGATGTCGAGGCCCCTGACGCGCTCGCCGAGGTCGGACAGGGCGCTGAGGACGAGGACGGGCGTGCGGTCGCCGTTTTCGCGTAGCCGGCGGACCACTTCCAGCCCGTCGATGTCCGGCAGCATCCGGTCGAGGATGATGGCGTTCCACGAGCCCGCGGAGGCCGCCGCGAGCGCGGTCCGGCCGAAGCGCTCATGCTGCAGCCGGTGCCCGGCCCGCCGCAGCTCCAGCGCGATCTCCTCGGCCGTGCCGGCGTCATCCTCGATCAGCAGAACCTGCGACATCGCCCGCCAACTCCCTCCGTTTTGCCGGCACCTGAAAGTATATCGCCGGCAAACGATCCCGCGGACTGGGTAAATCCGTCGTGATTACTGAAATTGCCTTCATGATATGAAGCAGTCTTTAGCGTCGTCAACGTTGCATGCTGCAGCATCGACGCCAGAATGAACCGTGGTCCTTTGACTTTCTCTTTGCGAGCCGAGCGCGGCGCAGGGAAGTGCAAAGCCGATATCGCCAAGATCAAAGGAGACGCGGCGTGTTCATCCACAAGAAAGAGATCATGGTTCCCGTGGATATCAAGGAGCCGGATCCGCATTTCGGGCAGTACCTGCTCGAGCAGTTCGGCGGTGCAACCGGGGAACTGACGGCGGCGCTGCAGTATTTCACGCAGGCCCAGCACACCGACGACCCGCAGCTGCGGGACATGCTGCTCGACATCGCGACCGAGGAGTTCAGCCATCTGGAGGTCGTCGCCCATCTGATCGAGGCGCACACCAAGGGCGCGCAGCAGGCGAAGGCGTTCGAGAGCACGCTGTTCTCGATCCGCGGCAAGGGACCGCACCTGCTCGACAGCCAGGGCCAGCACTGGACCGCCAGCTATGTCAACGAGGGCGCCAGCCCGGTGCGCGACCTGCGCGCCGACGTCGCGGCGGAAGCCGGGGCGCTCGCCACCTACGAGGCGCTGCTCGACAAGGCCACCGACGAGGGCTCGAAGAAAGCGCTGCATTTCCTGGCGACCCGCGAGGTCGCGCATACCCAGATGTTCATGGACGCGCTGAAGGCGATGAACAAGCTGGACGAGCCGAACTTCGGCAACTTCAAGCCGGACGACACGGTCGACCTCTATTTCAACCTGTCCTCGACCGGCAATCCCTCCGACGACAAGCCGGCGCCCTGGATCGAGAACTCCTCGTTCAAATACATCGCGGATCCCGAGAACGCGAAGCATCCGCGCCAGAAGTAGCCGGACCGCCGCAACGGGCCGGCCGCGGGCGCGAAAGGGCGCGGCGGCCGGCCGATTTTTCCCGGCTCGACGGAGACCTTCATGGCCGACGCCTTCACACTCCACCGGCGCAACCTGCTCAAGGCGGGCGCGATCGGCTCGCTCGCCGCCGTGGCGACGAAATCCTCCGCACTCGCGGCCACCATGCCGGAAGGGCTCGGCAGCGACGCTGCCGCGCTCGCGGCCTGGATCCGCACCAGCCCCGACGGGCGCATCCTGATCAGCATCGGCCAGACGCAGGGCGGCCGCCGGCCCGGCGAGTGGCACACGGCGGGGACGATCGAAGCGCCCGCCGCGGCGGAGGCCGCCGCCCTTGCGCCGCGCCTGGCGCTGACCTCCTACGAGGCCCGGCGGGAGGCGCACGCCTATGCCCGCGACCTGCTGATGGCGGTCGCGGCGCGCGGCTGGAGCGTGCCGCATGGCGAATGCGTCACGCGCTGCGGGCGCATCCTGCACGAGGCGACGGGCCGCCAGATCCCATACCGGCTGTGGATGACGCTCTGAGCGGGCCGGCGCTTGAGGCCGGCGACATCGTCCCTAGCCGAGCGCCTTGAGGTCGTCCCGCAGGCGGTCGAGGTCGCGCCCTTCCAGTTCGGCGTCGATCGCCGCATGGGTGTCGCGCCAGACCGGCAGGGCGTCGGCCAGGCGCCGGCGCCCTTCCTGCGTCAGCGTCAGCAGGCGGCCGCGCCGGTCTCGCGGGTCGACGGCGACCGTCAGAAGACCCTGCCGCTCCAGCGGCTTGAGCGCCGCCGTCAGGGTCGTCCGGTCCATGGCGAGGACGTCGGCGACGGCGCCGAAGGGCGCCGGCTGCGGCCGGTTCAGCGCCATCAGCAGCGAGAACTGACCGTTGGTGAGGCCATGCGGCTTCAGCGCCCTGTCGAAGCGACGCGCCAGCGCCCGCGCCGCCCGCTGCGCATGAAGGCAGAGGCAGTGGTCGCGCACATGCAGCGTGGTCTCGTAGGGGACCGGCGATCCCGCATCATCCGCGCCGTCTCGCGTCTGGAGGAGGGGCAGGGGCCCGCCCGAAGTCTTCGGCTGAGTGGTCACCTCCCGGTCCGTCTCCTTTCCCCGTCGTCGGCAGGGGCGCAAGCCGCCGCTCTGCAACCAGCGCCGCCACGCGCCGTCCGCCGCGCCATACCCCCGCCTACGCGCCCGGCCGCCGCTCGGCAATGCGGTCTTTTCGTCGCCTCCCGCGGGCGCCGCCGCCGGAGCCGAAGCCTCTCGCCGCGGGAGGGGAGGCAGCCCCTTTACTTCCGACGGAAACGTTGATATCAACTTTTCCGTCCATTGAACATACGCTTCGGGGATCAGGGAGGTCGTCATGCCCGATCATGCGGTGGTGTCGCGGGAGGAATGGCTGGTCGCGCGCAGGGCGCTGCTGCAGCGGGAGCGGGAGGCGACGCATCTGCGCGATGCGGTCAATGCCGAACGCCTGGCGCTGCCCTGGGTGCGCGTCGACGTCGACTACCGATTCCAGACGCCGGACGGCGAAAAGACGCTCGGCGACCTGTTCGACGGGCGCAGCCAGCTGGTCGTCTATCACTTCATGCTCGGCCCCGGCTGGAAGGCCGGCTGTCCCGGCTGCTCGTTCCTCGCCGATCATCTGGGTGGGGCGCTCGTCCATCTGAACCACCACGACGTGACCCTGACGGCGGTGTCGCGCGCGCCGCTGGCCGAGATCGGCCGCTACAAGGAGCGGATGGGGTGGCAATTCCCCTGGGTCTCCTCCTTCGGGACGCGCTTCAACCGCGACTTCGGCGTCTCCTTCGATGCCGAGGACCATCTGAGCGGCAAGGTCCGCTACAACTATGCCGACCTGCCGGCCGGCGACGGCACGTCGGAGCTGCCTGGCCTCAGCGCCTTCTACCGCGACCCGGACGGCACGGTGTTCCACACCTATTCCAGCTATGCGCGCGGGCCGGAGGAACTGATCGGCACGCTGATGATCCTCGACCGCGCACCGCTCGGGCGCAACGAGACCTCGACCATGGATTTCGTGCGCCGCCACGACGAATACGACCGCCCCGCCGCCGCGGCGGAATAGCCGGGCCCCGGGCCTTCCAACGCTTTCGCTCATCGACGGAAGGAGATGGATCGCATGACCCCCACACCCGCCCAGTTCGTCTGGTACGAGCTGACGACGACGGATTCGGCAGCCGCCGGCGCATTCTACAACGGCGTTATCGGCTGGGAGCGCCGCGACTCCGGCATGCCCGGCGTCTCCTACACGCTGTTCTCCGCCGCCGGCCGCGATGTCGGCGGCATGATGGAGATCTCTGCGGAGATGCGCGACGCCGGCGTCTGCCCCGCCTGGACCGGCTATGTCCATGTCGACGACGTCGACCGCGCCGCGGAAAGTTTCCGGTCGCATGGTGGCCATGTGCGGCGGGAGCCCGGCGATATTCCCGGCGTCGGCCGCTTTGCCGTCGTTGCCGACCCGCACGGCGCGGTCATCACACTCTTCAAGAGCGAGGGGCCGGGCGAGGGACCGCCGCCGCAGGGCACGATCGGGCACGTCGGCTGGCGCGAGCTCCTCGCAGGGGATCTGGACCAGGCCTTCGGCTTCTACAACAGCGAGTTCGGCTGGCAGAAGGGCGAGGCGGTCGATATGGGCGCCATGGGCGTCTACCAGCTCTTCACGGCCGGCGCCGACGCCATCGGCGGCATGATGACCAAGCCGGCCGCCGTCCCCGCGCCGTTCTGGCTCTACTACTTCCAGGTGGATGGGATCGACGCGGCGGCAGCCCGCGTCACCGCCGGCGGCGGGACGATCGCGAACGGCCCGCACCAGGTGCCGGGCGGCAGCTGGATCGTCCACTGCCGCGATCCCGAGGGCGTGATGTTCGCGCTGGTGGCCGCTGGCCGCTGATCCGCGCCGTCCGCAGCGACGGCGCGCGCGGCACGCTTCGGCCGCCTTGCTCCATGCTTGCGACGCGGCCGTCCTGGGCGCATCCACCCACTTCCCCGGCACCGGCTGTTGGCGTATGGAGAGAGCAAAGCGCGCCGTGCCGTTCCGGGGGGAGAGGGGCGGGCCGCTCACCGGCTCACTTTTCGGAACTGGCCCGACATGTCGCTCGAATGGGTCGGCGCGCTCGCCGCCGCCATGACCACGCTCTGCTGGCTCCCGCAGATCATGCAGCTCGCCAAGACCCGGCAGACCGCCGGCATCTCGCTAGCGACCAACGCCTTCCTTGCGGCGGGAATCGCGCTCTGGCTGATCTACGGCCTGTCGATCGGCTCGGCGCCGGTCATCGGGGCGAACGCACTGACGCTCGTCTTCATCCTCGTCATCGTCGGCTTCAAGCTGCGCTACCACTGACGCCCGTCGCCGGTCAGCTCCGCTGCGTCTTCTCCCGCCGCTCGTAGACGAACTTCACGAGTTCGCCGAGCGAGCCGATGAACATGCCGACCGAGCCGATGACGAAGAGCGAGACGGCGAGCGTGTACCAGGAATCGAAGGTCTTGAAGAACAGCACAGAGCCGACGACGAAGCAGAAATTGCCGAGCAGCCCCAGCCCGAGATGAATCCAGGAATAGTCGCGGACGAGGGTTTGCAGCATCGGGGCGGGGATCTCCTAAGGCGGGACACGGGAACGTTTGCTGGCTGCAAAGTCCCCCGGCGTCCGATGGAAAGCAGGGCGCTCTTCGGCTGCGTCAACCCATGGGCGGTCCAGGTGAGCGCCGTCGCCGGCTGCTGCAGACCGGCCCTGTCTGCCGCCTTCGCCGTCCGGCCGCCGCCCGCAGACCCACTGCGGGACGGCTTCCGCGCGGGTTCGCGAGCGGACTCAGTCGGCCGCCGTCTCCGCCGGCACCGCGGTCGGCCGTCCCTCGTCGTCGATCGCGACCATGACGAAGATCGCCTCCGTCACCTTCGCCCGATCCTGGCGCGCCTGCGGCTTCGCCCAGGCCTCGATCGAGAGGGTGATCGAGGTGCGACCGACCTTCTCGATCTTGGAATAGACGCAGAGCGTGTCGCCGATCTTCACCGGCCGCTTGAAGGTCAGCGCGTTCACCGCGACCGTGGCGACGCGGCCCCGTGCCCGCTCGGCGCCGCGGATGCCGGCCGCAAGGTCCATCTGCGACATGACCCAGCCGCCGAAGATGTCGCCGTTCGCATTGGCGTCGGCCGGCATGGCGGGGATCCGGACCGTGAGTTCGCCCTTCGGCTGCGCGTCGCTTTCGTCCATCTGCAACTCTCCGCAATCTGACATCGAGAGCCATATCAGACGCCTGCGGCTTTGGAAGCCGGCAGCCGCGCCTGTTGCGCCACGCGGGCATCGTGCTCGCCGGATGAGATCAATCGCGTAGCCTCGTCGAGGTTGGTTCGCCGTCGACATTCTTGCCCGGGGCGTCAGCCTGCGACTTTCCGGCGGCCGGCGCGTTGCCCCCGCGAAACCCGATGCAAAGGACGACCATGGACGACCGGACGACACTCGACTGCCTGGTGATCGGCGGCGGGCCCGTGGGACTGACTGCGGCGCTCTACCTCCAGCGCTTCCGCCGCTCGGTGCTGGTGGTCGATGCCGGCGCGAGCCGCGCGCGCTGGATCCCCGAGAGCCACAACATCCCGTTCTTCGCCCGCGGCATCGCCGGGCCCGAGATCCTGTCGCGCGAGCGCGAGCATGCGAGCCGCTACGGCGTGAGGACCCTCGCGGGAAACGTGACCGCGCTGGAGCGCACCGCCGACGGCTTTGCTGCGACCGTCGCGGCAGCGGATGGCGTGGCGGCGGATGGCGCGGCGGGAGACGCCGGGCCGCGCCGCATCCTTTCCCGCAAGATCCTGCTCGCGACCGGCGCGAGGGATGTCGAGCCGGATCTGCCGGACATTGCGAGCGCGGTGCATGACGGGCTGGTGCGCTACTGCCCGATCTGCGACGGCTATGAATCGATCGGCAAGCGGGTGGCGGTGATCGGGCGCGGCGACCGCGGCGTCGGCGAGGCGCTGTTCATCCGGCGCACCTATTGCCGGGACGTCACCCTCCTGTCGCTCGGCAGTCGGCTTGAGTTGAGCGACGACGATGCACGGGAGCTGCGCGAGCGGGGCGTGTCGGTCGTCACCGCGCCGGTCGCCCGGCTGGACCGCGACGAGGCGGGCGTCCGGGTGCTGCCGCGGGACGGGGAGGCGCTGAGCTTCGACATCCTCTACGCCGCTCTCGGCATCACCTATCGCTCCGACCTCGCCCTCGACCTCGGAGCCGCCTGCGACGACCGTAAGGCGCTGATCGTCGACGCGCATGCGCAGACGAGCGTCGAAGGGCTCTACGCGGCCGGCGACGTCGTGACGGGGCTCGACCAGATCGTTGTCGGCATGGGCCAGGCGGCGCTCGCCGCGACGCACATCCACAATCGCTGCGAACCGCGCACGCAGGACGAATAGGCTCAGCCGGTCGCGCGCCGCGGCGAGCTTGCGCGGTTCCTCTCCTTGGGCAGGATAAGCGGAACCAGTTCCACCGCCAGCATGGCCGCAAAGATCAGCGCGCAGCCGAGGAAGCCGATCGGGGCGATCCGCTCGCCGAGGACGAGGCCGCCGAACAGCGCCGCGAAGAGAGACTCCGAGGAGAGGAAGATCGAGGCCTGCGCGGCGCTGGTATGTCCCTGGCCGAGCACCTGCAGCGTGAAGGCAAGGCCGGAGGAGAAGACGCCGCCATAGACGATCTCGGGCCAGACCGCGGCGACGGCGGCGGCCGTCGGCGTTTCCAGGAGGACCGCGCCGATCGCGGCGAGGAGGGCGGTGACCGCGAACTGGACGAAGGAGAGCATGTAGGGGCGGTTGCTGGAGCCGGAGAAGACGCCGACGAAGAGGATCTGCAGCGCCCAGAACAGCGCGCAGACGATCGTCCAGATGTCGCCGGGGCCGAGCGCCGACAGGCTTCCGCCCCCGAGGAGCACGATGCCGCAGAAGGCCGCCAGCGCCGCCGGCCACACGACCCAGTGCGGCCGGTGCTTCAGGAACAGTAGGGCGAGCACAGGCGTCAGCACGACATAGAGCCCGGTCAGGAAGCCCGAATTCGTCACCGTCGTCGTCACGATGCCGATCTGCTGGGTGATCGCGGCGACGAACAGCGCGGCCCCGATCAGCAGGAAGCCGCCGAGCGTCGCGCGCGGGAGCGGCCTCGCGGCGCGGCGGCTCTCGAACCAGGCGAAGGGCAGGAGCGTCAGCGCCGCGAGCGCGAAGCGCACCGCGACGAAGGTCCAGGGACCGAGCGCGCCCATGGCGGTGGACTGTGCGACGAAGCCCATGCCCCAGACAGCACCGGCGAGGAGCAGGAGAAAGTTGGCGCGAAGACGGGACAGGAGAGTTCTCGGCGGCTGAGAGATCGGGAGGCGGATGAACCGGCAGCAGGGGCGTCGGCGGTCTGTCGAGCGCGTCCGCGGCGGGCCGGTGTCTGCGGTTCGTCCGGCTCGTAGCAGAGCAGCCGAGCGTCTGGCCAGAGCTGCCGTGCGTCAGGTCGCCGGCGAATGGCGGGCAGACCCCGTCGTCATCCGGACGGCGCTGGCTGACCGTCGCCGAGCCGCGCGATCCAGGCCTCGAGCCGCGCCCTGTTGGCGCCGAAGTCGCCCCGGCCGAGCAGCGAGCGGGAATAGAGGCGGAGCCCGGTGCCATCCGGCGAAGCGACGGCTTCGGCGTCGACGGTATCGGGAAATTGCAACAGTTTCGTGCGGGCGACGTAGCGGCGATAGTTCGGCCGCGACCGGTTGTCGACGCGGGCGACGTTCCCGTCGTGAAGCGCGGCGCGGTCGAGCCGGTACATCAGTGCGGCGGGCGCTGCGGAGTAGGCCGGAAGCGTCAGGTCCACCGTCAGCCCCCGGCAGAGGCCCGGCGAGCAGGCGAGGGCGTCGTTCGGCACGCTGCGGCGCGTCAGTGCAGCGAAGTCAACCGGCCCCTGGTCGGCGGGCCCGCCGATCCATTCCCAGACGCGGGAAGGTCCGATCACGAGGAAGCCGCCCGACACGATGGCGCCGGCGAGAACCAAGAGGACAAGGATTCGCAGAAGCGTTCGCATCGCCTAGCAATCGTCATCGTCGGGCTTCTCCGCAAGAGCCGGATGGCGCGCGAGCCACATCCGGGACAGGAGGCAAACGACCGGGGAGCGCATCCGTTGCGGGGAAGACCCCGGCGAGGCCGGCCCTGCGACCTCTTCGCGCCCCATCGTCGTCTCCCGCAACCAATTCTCCTCGCGTGGCATTCCCAAACGGCCGCGCCGGGGGAGCGGCGCAGCCTCGCTAAGTTCCGGACCGCAGCATCGGAGAGTTCATGGCTCAAGCATTCGCGCAAGGGGCAAAGCCGGCCCCCGGGGCGCCGCATACGGTCGACCAGGCGGTCAATCTGAATCCGGCCTACGCCCTGTCGAAGGTGGAGAGCTGGGTCGTCGGCTTTCAGAAGCTCCTGCCGAACATCGCCGTCGCCATCGTGGTCCTCGCGCTGATCTGCCTTGCCGGCTGGCTGGTGAACCGCGGCTTCCGCCGCTGGGCGAGACGCCGCAACCGCGACAATCTCGGCGAGGTGCTCGGCTCCTTCCTGCAGTGGATCATCATCCTCTTCGGCGTACTCGTCGCGCTGACGATCGTCATCCCCTCGCTCAACCCGGCCGATCTTCTCGCCGGCCTCGGCGTCGGGTCGGTGGCGATCGGCTTTGCCTTCAAGGACATCCTGCAGAACTGGCTGGCCGGCCTCCTGCTCCTGATCCGCCAGCCCTTCCATGTCGGGGACCAGATCGTCGTCAACGGCTATGAGGGGACGGTCGACTGGATCGAGACCCGCGCGACCATCATCACGACCTACGACCGCCGCCGGGTGATCATCCCGAATGCCGACGTCTATTCCAACGCCGTCACCGTCAACACCGCCCATACCGTGCGGCGCTCGCAATACGACATCGGCATCGGCTACGGCGACCGGATCGACCATGCGCGCGAGGCGATCCTTTCGGCGCTCGCCGAGACACCGGGCGTCGAGGCAGATCCGCAGGCGGAGGTGCTGGTCTCCGACCTCGCCGCCTCCTGGGTGACGCTGCGGGCGCGCTGGTGGACGAACTCCAAGCGCACCGACGTCGTCCACACCCAGGCCGCGGCGCTGGAGCGGATCAAGGCGGCGCTGGACGCGGCCGGCATCGACATGCCGTTCGAGACGCAGGTGCATCTCTTCCACGACCAGACCGAGGAGACCGACGGCATGCGCGGTCGCCAGCGCGAAGGCTGGCCGAAGCGGCCTCAAGGGGAGCAGCCCCGTCCGGCCCGCCTCGCCGACCGCAGCGACCAGGGCCGGATCGCGGAAGGTCGGTCGCCGGCTGCCTGAATTCTGAAGCGGCGTCCGGAACTGCCGGCAGGGCCGCCGGTTGCTGGCCAGCCAAGGAGGTTCCGCATGCCAGACCAGATCCCGCTCAGCAGCGACGCCCGCGCCGAGGAAACCGTCGAGGACGGCCTGCACGAGATCGCCCCGGACATCGCCTATCGCCGGCTGGTGTTCGTCAACATCGTGTTCTTCGGCCGCCCCGATGCCGGCGACCGCGGCTTCGTGCTGATCGACACCGGCATTCCCGGCACGCGCGCCGACATCGTCGCGTCCGCCGAGGCTCGCTTCGGCAAGGGCGCGCGGCCCTCGGCGATCATCCTGACGCATGGCCATTTCGATCACGTCGGCGATCTGCGGGCGCTGGCAGAGGAATGGGACGTGCCGGTCTATGCCCACCCGATGGAGCGGCCCTTTCTCGACGGGAGCCGGCCCTACGCGCCGCCGGACACCAAGGCCGGCGGCGGCATCATGCCGAAGCTTTCGCCGCTGTTCCCTCGCGGCCCGACCGACATCTCGGACCGGCTGAGGACGCTGCCGGAGGACGGCAGCGTGCCGGGCATGCCGGGCTGGCGCTGGCTGCACACGCCGGGTCACGCGCCGGGTCATGTGAGCTTCTGGCATGCGGACAGCAGGACGCTGATCGCGGGCGACGCCATCGTCACGACGGGCCAGGAATCGGCCTACGAGACCGCGGCCCAGAAGCCGGAGATGCACGGGCCGCCGGCCTATTTCACCCCGGACTGGGCCAGCGCACGCGCCTCGGTGCAGACGATCGCCGGGCTGAAGCCCGAACTGGTCGTCACCGGCCACGGCCGCGCGATGCAGGGGCCCGAGATGCAGGCTGCCCTGCAAAACCTCGCCGAGAACTTCGACGAGATCGCCGTGCCGAAGGGCGGACGCTATCCCGACACGGCGGCCGGCGGCAACTGACAGCCACGGCCTGCGGAGCCTCGGGCCGCCGCCCGCGATCTGCGGCTGACAGCAGGGGAAGCCGTAAGCGCCGTCCCGAAGGGCAGAGGTCTCAGTCCTCCGGCAGCCAGGTGATCGGCCGGTAGCCGGGTAGGGTCGCGACCCGGCCCAGCCAGGCGCGGATGCCGGGATAGGGCTGGAGATCATAGCCGCCCTGCGGGCCGAGATGGGTATAGGCGTAGAGCGCGATGTCGGCGAGGCTCGCTCGGTCCCCGGCCAGCCAGTCCGCCTGCGACAGCCGGTGCTCCATGACGCGGAACGCCTTCTCGCCGCCGGCGAGCGTCTCGGCCAGCCGCCCCGGCGTCGCCTTGTCCTTCAGGTGCGGATAGATCATCAGCGAGCGGCGCACGGCGACATGGGGCTCGTGGCTGTACTGCTCGAAGAACATCCAGCCCAGCATTTCGGCGCGGGTGAAGGCGTCCTCCGGCACGAAGCGGCTGCCCTCGCCGAGAAAGGCGAGGATGGCATTCGATTCCGGCAGAGTCCGCCCGTCGTCCAGCTCCAGCAGCGGCACCTTGCCGTTCGGGGTCTTGGCGAGGAAGCCCGGCTGTCTGGTGCCGCCGTCGATCGTCGACACCTCCACATGCCGGAAGCGCCGCCCGAGAAGCGCTATCAACAGCCGCGGCTTGTAGCAGTTGCCGGAGTCGGACATTCCGTAGATCGTGACCATGCGGGCTCCCGTTTTCGATGGCGCCAGTCTGGTGAGGAGCCGCCCCGCCGTCCAATGCAATTTGCGGCGGCGGTCCATCAATCTCCTTGATGTCCGGGATCGCAGCCCCGCCTCGCCGGCGTGTTCTGCCGGCCGTTGCCGCGCGGGTCCTCCAGCCGCCGCCCGCCGCCGGAACATCGTGAAGCGGCGCGTCTGTTCTTGCGCGTGGGAAAGGACGGTTCTAGGGTCCCGCCCGCCTGAACGGGCTTGAAACCTTCAGGCACTTCTTGAGAACCGGAGCATGAGACCCATGGCATTCCTTGCCGACGCCCTCGACCGCGTGAAGCCGTCCGCCACCATCGCCGTTTCGCAGAAAGCGCGCGAGCTGAAGGCGAAAGGCCGCGACGTCATCGGCCTCGGCGCGGGCGAGCCGGACTTCGATACGCCGGACAACATCAAGAAGGCGGCGATCGACGCGATCAACCGCGGCGAGACGAAGTACACACCGGTCTCCGGCATTCCGGAGCTGCGCCAGGCGATCTCGGCGAAGTTCAAGCGGGAGAACCGGCTCGACTACAAGCCGGAGCAGACCATCGTCGGCACCGGCGGCAAGCAGATCCTGTTCAACGCCTTCATGGCGACGCTGAACCCCGGCGACGAGGTGATCATCCCGGCACCGTACTGGGTCAGCTATCCCGAGATGGTGGCGATCTGCAACGGCGTGTCGGTGTTCGTCGAGACCAAGATCGCCGACAACTTCAAGCTGACTCCGCAGGCGCTGGAAGCGGCGATCACGCCGAAGACCAAGTGGTTCCTGTTCAATTCGCCGTCCAACCCCTCGGGCGCGGCCTATACGCATGACGAGCTGAAGGCGCTGACCGACGTCCTGATGCGCCACCCGCAGGTCTGGGTGATGACCGACGACATGTACGAGCATCTCGTCTACGGCGACTTCACCTTCGCCACGCCCGCCGAGGTCGAGCCGGCGCTCTACGACCGCACGCTGACGATCAACGGCGTCTCCAAGGCCTATGCGATGACCGGCTGGCGCATCGGCTATGCCGGCGGGCCGCTGCCGCTGATCAAGGCGATGGACATGATCCAGGGCCAGCAGACGTCGGGCGCCTGCTCGATCGCCCAGTGGGCGGCCGTCGAGGCGCTGAACGGCCCGCAGGACTTCATCGCGAAGAACCGGGAGATCTTCCAGGGCCGCCGCGATCTCGTCGTCGGCATGCTGAACCAGGCGCGCGGCATCGAGTGCCCGTCGCCGGAGGGCGCGTTCTACGTCTACCCGTCCTGCAAGGGGCTGATCGGCAAGACGGCGCCGTCCGGCAAGGTGATCGAGACCGACCAGGACTTCGTCACCGAACTGCTCGAAGCCGAGGGCGTGGCGGTGGTGCACGGCTCGGCCTTCGGCCTCGGCCCGAACTTCCGCATCTCCTACGCGACCTCCGAGGCGCTTCTCGAAGAGGCCTGCGCCCGCATCCAGCGCTTCTGCGGCAGCCTCGACTGAGGGCTCTGCCTTCCTGGCCAGATTATCGCGGGCGGTCCTCGGGCCGCCCGTTTGCGTTCGTGCGCTCTCGGATTCGGCGGCTGGCCGTGACGCCCGCTGGCTCCGGCCGACGGAGAACAAGAAAAAGGCCGGGCTCCGAAGAACCCGGCCGAAAGGGAAGGGGCTTTCGAAAAAGCAAACCCTTGGGAGGAAACAGCCGGAGAACCAATGGGAGGAGGTATCGATCCGTCCGACTAGTTGAAGAACTAGCCGCCGGCCGACCGCGGAGCAATTGCCGATCCGGTATGGCAGCCATGCGGAGAGGGAATAGCTATCGTCTATCGACAGACGGGAATCGCTCCGGTTTTTCCGAATGCTTAATAGGAAATATCTATCGAAACGGCCCGTTCGCTTCTACTCCAGCAGCTTCACCAGCCGCAGGACGATCAGCGTGATCACGACAGCGGCCGCGGCCAGCGCATATTCGCCGAGGCCGCAGCAGACCCCGACGGCGCCCACGAGCCAGAGCGAGGCTCCGGTCGTGAGCCCCTTCACCTCGCCGCCGCGTGACTGGATGATGACCCCGGCCGCGAGGAAGGCGATGCCGCTGGTGACTGCCGAGACGATGCGGATCGGATCCGCTCTGACGCCGGACCTGTCGGTGAAGCGCTGGATGATCACCGTCATCAGGATGGTGAAGAGGCAGGCGCCGATCCCGACAAGCATATGGGTCCTGAGGCCGGCGGAATGGTCGTGCCGCTCCCGCTCGAAGCCGATGGCGCCGGTGAGGACCGCCGCTGCCGCGAGGCTCCCGACCTCGTAGAGCAGGCCCCATCCGCCTTCGGTCCCCAACACACCGTCCATGATCGCGCTCTGTGTTCCGCCCGTTCGCCGCCGCCGCCCGTGCGGGGCCATCGTTGCATGCGAAACTTGCGGCCGCCGCCGCATGTTCCCCCGGGTCTTCCTCCGGCCGTTCCGCCTATGGCGGCGCGAGGCGGTCGAGCCAGGCGAAGAGGCTGCCGACGCCGTTCCGTCGAAATTCCGGCGTCTCGTGCAGCGTCTCGTGCCGTGCGCCCTCGACGAGGGTCAGCGTCACATCCGCAAGGCCGGCTTTCCCCAGGCGGGCCTGAAGCCAGGTCATCGCCTTGCCGCCATCGGTGACCGGGTCGGCCGTGCCGCCGAGGAGATGCAGCGGCAGAGCCTTCGGCAGCATGGCGAGGCCCGCCTCCGATCCGCCCTGGAAGATCAGTTGCAGGATGTCCTCCATCATCGAGACGCTCGGCGTGAAGCCGCAGAGCGGGTCGGCGAGATAGGCGTCGACGGCGGCGGGATCGTGCGACAGCCAGTCCGCCATCGTCCGCCGCGGCTCGATCGCCTTTCCCCACGCGTCGAAGGTGGCGCGCCGGATCAGCGCGCTCGGCACGTCCGAGCCCTTCAGCGCCTTTTCGATCCTGAGGGCGACACGGCCGACGCGTTCTTCCAGGCCGACGTCGAAGTTCGCGTTCCAGATCGCGGCGCCCGTAAGGTCCCGCCCATGCCGTTCGGCATAGTTCAGCGCGATCAGCCCGCCCATCGAATGGCCGAGGACGAAGACCGGCAGGCCGGGATGTCTCGCTTCGGCATGACGATGCACGGCGCGGCAGTCCGCCAGAACCCTGTCCGCGCCTCCGGCCTTGGCGAAGCGGCGCAAGGGGGCATCCGGCGCGACGGTCGAGCCGTGGCCGCGGTGGTCGTGTGCATAGACGTGGAAGCCGGCATCTGCGAGTTCGCCAGCGAAGCGGCCATAGCGTCCGGCGTGCTCGGCAAGGCCATGAAAGAGGAGGAAGATGCCGCGGGCCGGACCGCGGGCCGATCGGGAATACAGATGCAATGCCGCGCCCGATCGGCTGTCCAAGGTCTCCTCGCGATCGAACGCCACCGCATCTCTCCCCGTCTTCCCGATCGCCCGACAATAGCGTCGCGAACGGCGTGCGGGAAATGCGGCCGGTCCGGCGATCGCGCGAGCCGTGCACTCGTTGGTCTGAACCAGGCTGCGAATTCGGCTTGCGATGCAATCGTCACGCCGGCACGCTATCATCCGGAGAAAAAGGCCGGGGACGGCGGGAGGTTTTCATGGCGTGGACGTCTCGGATGATACTGGCTGCGGCTGCCGCCGCGGCGATTGCGGTCTCGCCCGCTGCGGCCGAGGAGCCGCTCAGCGGCTACGTCATCGCCCGCAGCGCCTGTTCGGCGACGCCGTCGATCCGCAACGCCGCCACCGATCCGGCGCTGCCGCTCCAGATCGATCGCGCCTACAGGCTGATCGCCGAGAACAGGGCGAACGGCACCCACTACCTGATCGAGGTGCCGGGCGCGCAGCCGGAACGGCGCTGGATCGAGAAGCGCTGCGGCATCCGCGTCGCCGCGGTGGACGAGCAGCCGCCGGGCGGCGGCACGAGCCAAGGCGGCAGCCCGGTTGCCGGGAATGCCGAAAACGCCTCCGCTACTCGCTCGGGAACCGGTGCAGGCGAGGGCACGAGCGCGCACTCCGGCCCATCGGGCGGCACCAGCTCCGGCGGCGGCATGGCGAGCGGCGGAGCCGCGCATCGCGACCTCCTGCTGGCGATCAGCTGGGAGCCGGCCTTCTGCGAAACGCACAGCGGCAAGCCCGAATGTCGGGCCGAGACCGCCAGCAGCTTCGAGGCCACGCATTTCTCGCTGCACGGCCTCTGGCCGCAGCCGCGCGGCGTGGAATACTGCGGCGTTTCGGCCGCCAACAAGGCCGCCGACCGCGCCGGGCGTTGGGACCAGCTGCCCGAGCCGCAGCTCGACCCGGAGGTGAAGGCGAAGCTCGACCGGGTGATGCCGGGCACGCAGTCGCTGCTCGAACGTCACGAATGGCTGCGCCACGGCACCTGCTACGGCACCAGCGCCAACGAATACTTCTCGGACGCGATCGCGGCGCTCGCCGCGATCAACGCCTCGCCCGTCGGCGCGCTGTTCGCCGGTGCGCTGGAGCGGCCGCTGACCTCCGACAAGATCCGCGGCGCGTTCGACCAGGCCTTCGGCCAGGGCGCCGGCGCCCGCGTCAGGATCGCCTGCGACAAGGACGGCAGCCGGCGGCTCATCGGCGAGCTGACGATCGGCCTCGTCGGCGAGATCACGCCGACGCCGGACATGCAGAAGCTGATCATGGCGGCAAAGCCCACCAGCCCGGGCTGCACGGACGGCATCGTCGACGCGGTCGGGCTGCAATAGACGGGGCAAGGCGGCACAGACGGGCTGCCGCCGCGGCAAGCTGCCGCAGGCCGCCGTCTCGGCTGACACCGCGGGAAATCGCATAGCTGCTTTATTATCAGCCCGCTAGCAGGATGCGCCAAGATGCTTTCGGCGGGCTTCGAGGAGCCGTCGCACGGCCCAATCGCGTCTTGGGACTGTCGTTCCTCCGTTTGCGAAGCTCGCGGATAGGAAGTCTTAAACGCAACGGCATACTCTTTTCGCGCGATCATGCGCAAAGGGAATGCGTCCCCAGATGGATCTCAGTTCACCGAGACGATCGTCGCGGGCGGCCGCCGGATCTCCGTCGGCCGAAGGCGGGAACGCCGCATTGGAGGCGAAGATCGCGGCTCAGGACAGCCTGATCCGCGCCCAGGCAGCGGAACTCGCCCACAGCCGCAAGATCTTCGAGCGCGCCTCCGCCGTCGCCCGGATCGGCGTCTGGGAGTGCGATCTCCACACCCAACAACTCACCTGGACGAACGTCCTCTACGACATCTACGACCTGCCGCGCGGCGCCGAACTCGATCGCGGGGCGATCCTCCAATGCTATCCGGAGGCGACGCGCGCCGAACTGGAATCGGTGCGGGCGAAGGCGATCGAGGCGCGCAGCGGCTTCACGCTCGACACCGAAATCGTCACGGTGAAGAACAACCGGCGCTGGGTCCGGATCACCGCCAGCGTCGAGTGCGAGGGTGGCGAGCCGGCGCGGATCTTCGGCATGAAGCAGGACATCACCGAGGAGAAGCTGCTGGCCGAGCGCACTCGCTATCTGGCGGAATTCGACGTGATGACCGGCCTCGCCAATCGCAGCCAGTTCCAGGCGCGGCTCGCGGCGCTCGCCAGGAGTGGCGGAGCGGGGGCGCTGCTTCTGGTCGATCTCGACGCCTTCAAGCAGATCAACGACACCTATGGGCACTCGTTTGGCGACAATTGCCTGATCGAAGCCGCACGACGCCTGCAGGTGGCCGCCGCCGAGGCGGACCTGGTGGCGCGGATCGGCGGCGACGAATTCGCCGTGCTGATCGAGGGTCGGTGGAGCCGGGCGGCTCTCGAACGGCTGGCGGGACGCATCGTCGGCGCGTTCCAGAGTCCCCTCGACTGCGGCGGCGAGACCCTGGCGATCGGCGCGACGGTGGGCATCGCCAGCGCGGCCGCCTGCACGCCGTCCGAACTCTTCGTCAAGGCCGACATCGCGCTTTACGCGGCCAAGGCCGCCGGCCGGGGCCGCTCGCAGATGTTCTCCGCCGATCTCGACCGGCGCGCGATCCGGGCGGCGTGACGGCGGCGTCGTCGGCCGCGCGCTGCCGTGTCAGAGCGCCTGCTGCAATGCCCGGCCGAGCCCGAATGCGCGCTGCTCGATCAGCGTCGGCACTTCGCAGACATAGCCCAGCGACTTGCGCCGCTCGTCGAAGATCCGCGTGTCCCACATGATCTGCTGACGCGCCTGGTCGGGCTCGGTGGGGACGGTGGTCGTCGCGCGCTGCTGCGCGTTGATCTCGGCGCTCTCCTTGCGGATTCTGGCCGCCATCGCCTTCTGCTTGGCGCCATAGCGCTCGATGCCGTTGACGACGTCGTTCCGCTCGGCGTTCAGCCGCGCCAGGATGTCGGTGAAGATCGCCGTCGTCTTGGCGGCGCGCTCGCCCTTCGGCAGCGACGTCACGAACTCCTTCACCTTCGCCTCGGCCTCGTCGAGCGGCAGGCGGCGCACCACGACTTCGTCGACCAGCGCCTGCATCGCCGGGGTCCGCGGCACGTCCTTCGCCTGCGAGAGGTCGGGCCCGGCCCAGATCTGCGCCGGGGTGATGGTGTCGACGAGACGCTGGGCGCAGGGCCAGTTGGTCGTGCCCTTCTGCGGCCCGCGGGCAAAGGCCATCGGACTTGCCGCGGCGGTCTCGCCGGGCCCGACGACCGTGGTCGGCGCGGGCACCATGGCGCCGCCCTGCGAGGTCACCGCCGGGGCCTGCGATGCGCCGGGCGGCTCGGCCGGAGCGGCCTCTTGCGTTGCGGCGGCTCCGGGCGAGCGCTGCGGGGCACCGCCCGGCTTCCAGTTCGGCGCGTTCTTCGGCGCCGGGCCGGGCAGGACGAAGCCCTTCGGTATCGCGCGCGGCTGCGCGCCGTCCTGGGCGAAGCCCGGCTGCGACAGGACCATTGCGACGCAGAGCGCCGGAGCGCCGACGACGACCGTGCCCGCAGCGCGGAACATCATGCGTGCGAACATGTGAAACCTCCCAGTTTCCTGCAGCGTCCTCCGGCCTGCCGAAGGACGCTCGAACTCATTGGACCTGCGCATCACACTTGCCGACGGTCGCTGCCGGCCCGCGGACGGATGCGGGTGCGTTGCGCACGCGCCCTCTCACGACTGGCGCTTGCGGCTGATGACGCCCCTCGCCGGATCGTAGGCGAGGATCGCGCCCCCGAGGAAGACGATGGTGCAGCCGAGGACGACCAGCAGCGCCGTGAGGTTCAGCTGTTCGTAGAGGGCGAAGCGGATCAGCTCGACCCCGTGAGTGAAGGGGTTCGCCAGGCAGATGTCGTAGAGCAGCGGGCTGCCCTCCTGCACCCGCCACAGCGGATAGAGCGCCGAGGAGGCGAAATACATCGGGAAGATCACGAAGTTCATAACGCCCGCGAAGTTCTCGAGCTGGTTGATCAGCGAGGACAGGAGCATGCCGAGGGAGCCGAGCATCAGCCCGGTCAGGACGATCGCCGGCAGGGCGTAGAGATAGCCCGGCCAGTCCGGCTTGACGTCCCAGAACCAGGCGATCCCGAGGAACACGTAGACCTGCAGCACGCCGACGGCGACGCCGGCGCAGAGCTTGGACACCAGCAGGAACCAGCGCGGCAGCGGCGAGACGAGCAGCGTCTTCATCGTCCCGGTCTCGCGGTCGTAGACCATCGACAGCGAGGACTGCATGCCGTTGAAGAGCAGCACCATGCCGGCGAGGCCGGGGACGATATAGACCTCGTAGAGAATGTAGGTCTGGTAGGGCGCGATGATCGACACGCCCAGAACCTGGCGGAAGCCGGCGGCGAAGATGAACAGCCACATCAGCGGGCGCACCAGCGCCGAGACGAAGCGCTCGCGCTGGTGCAGGAAACGCAGCCATTCGCGCCAGACGACGCCCTTGAGGCAGATCCAGTAGGCGAAGAGCGGGAAGCCGCGCCGCTCGGCGGCGCGCGGAGGATCGACGCGCGGATCGAGGGAAGCGGTGGTCACGAGGCCATCTCCAGTTCCACCGGCCGGCCGGCGAGGCCGGTGAGGCGCGAGAAGGCCTCGCGGATCGAGCCGGCGCTTTCCCGCGCGACGATCTCCGGCACCAGGCCCTCGGCGAGCACCTTGCCGTGATGCAGGACCACCACCCGGTCGCTTTCGTCGATCTCGTCGATGAGATGGGTCGCCCAGAGGACGGAGACACCTTCCTCCTTCACCAGCCGCCGCACCTCCGCGACGATGTCGGCGCGCGAGCGGATGTCGAGGCCGACGGTCGGCTCGTCGAGCAGGATCAGCCGCGGCCGGTGCATGAAGGCGCGCACGATCTCGATGCGGCGCAGCTGGCCGCCGGAGAGGTTGCGGGCCTTGTCGCCGAGCCGGTCGATGAGGTCGGAGCCCTTCAGGATCTCCCCGATGCGCTGCTTCGCCTCCGCGCGGGGGATGCCGTGCAGCGCGGCGTGGTAGACGAGGTTCTGCCGGATCGACAGGTCGAGATCGAGGGTGCGCGCCTGGAAGACAATGCCGAGGCGCCGGAGCGCCTCGCCGGGGTCGCGGTTGAGGTCGTGGCCGAGGACCGAGATCGACCCCTCGCGCACGTTGAACAGCCGCGTGATCAGCGAATAGAGCGTCGACTTGCCGGCGCCGTTCGGGCCGAGGAGGGCGGTAAACGAGCCCTGCGGCACGGTGAAGGAGACGTCGTCCAGCGCGCGCCGCGGGCCGTAGGAATGGCTCACATGGCGCACGTCCAGGGCTGCTTCTGCGTCGCTCATCCTCACGCCTTGCCGATTCTTCCTGCGCTCACGCACTGCTCCCTGAGACGGCGGACGCGGCGCGATCGCCGCCGCAGGCCGCCACGGCCACGGTCCGCCGGCGGCCGGTCACGCGTCAACGCACGATCAGGATCGTGCCCTGCATGCCCTTGCCGCTCTTGGCGTCGCCGACATGCCAGGAATAGCGCCCCGGCTGCACCGCCTTGAAGTAGACCGATATGGTCCCCTTGTCGTCATATTCGAGCCAGGCCGGCGCCCCGGCCATGTGGACCTCGAGATCGTCGACGACGATCTGGTCGATCCAGATGTTGCGGAAGAAGTCCGATGCCTGGAATTTGTACTCCAGCCCGCCGTTCGAGGTGATGTCCATCCGGTAGGCCTGGCCGGCGCGCAGCACGTAGTCGTTGCGGCTCGCCGCATAGTCGTCGCCGGGCTTGCCGAGCACGAGCGGCGGCAGGATCCGGCTGGTCAGCGAGACCTTCGGCAGGCCCAGCTGGTCGCCCGACATGGCGTTCGCGGGCATCATCGCCATCTTCTTGGCCGCTGCGACGGCCTTGTCCTGCGTGGCTGCGGCTGCCGCCTCCGCCTTCGTCTGAGCGGCACCGCCGGCCGCGTCACCGTCGTCGTCTCCCGCCTTGCCCTGCTGCTGGGTGTCGGGACCGTTGCCCTGCGCGAACGCTGCGGGGACGCTCATGGGGGCGAAGGCGAGCGTTGCCGCCATTAGCTTGAGCCAAAGGGGTCTCATCGGCAAAAATCCTCCCGGTTGCCGTTGTCCATCCGCAAGACCGCGCGCAGCGGCCGGCGCCTACTTGATGTCCGCGACCGCGGCACCCCAGGGCTGCTGCCCGACCTGCACGGTCTTGATCACCTCGTCGTCGGCGGTGTCGATGATCGAGACGTCGTTGGAGATGCCATTGGTGGTGAAGAGGTATTTTTCGTCGGGCGAGAAGGCGAAGTGCCAGACCCGCTGGCCGACGAGCAGATACTTCTCGACCTTGTAGGCCTTGGCATCGATCACCGCGACGCGGTTCGCGGGACCCAGCGCGACATAGGCCTTGGAGCCGTCCTTGGTGATCGCGATGCCGACCGCCTGGATCGCCTCGGCGCGGATGCCCGGGATCTGGAAGCTGATCGTATGCGTCACCTCCTTGGTCTTCATGTCGATGACCTTGACGGTGCCGCCGATCTCCGAGGAGACCCAGACCTCGGAATTGTCCGCCTTGAAGGCGGCGAAGCGCGGCCGGGTGTCGACGAGGACGTTCGCGGTGATCTGCTGGCTGTCCTTGTCGATGAAATGCGCCATCGACGTCGTCTCGGACGTGTTCACGATGGTCTGGCCGTCGGGCGAGACCGCCATGCCCTCCGGCTCGACGCCGACCGGGATTTCCGCCGTCATCGCGCCGGTCTGAAGGTCGATCACGGTGACGAGGTTGTCGTTCTCGTTGGCGGCATAGAGCGTCTTGCCGTCCGGCGAGACCGCCAGCAGCTCGGGGTCCGGTCCCGAGGGCAGGGTGCCGATCTTCTTGTGGGTCTTCGTGTCGAAGACGGTGATCAGGTCGTCGTCGGAGGTGCAGACATAGATCTTCGTCTGGTCCGGCGAGGTGACGATGCCGCGCGGCCGTTGTCCCGCCCGGAAGGTGTCGGTCACCTTGAAGCCATCGGAATCGATGACGGTGATGTCGTTGCCCTTCTCGTTGGTGACGAAGATCTTGTAGGCGAAGGCCGGACTGGCGGACGCCGCGAGCCCTGCGGCGACAGCCGCGATGAAAACGCGTCTCATTCTTCCTCCCGTGAGCCGTCCGGCATGCCCGGCGAACATGCCGTCGCGGCCGTCGCACGGAGGCCTGCGGCGCGACAGGCCGGCGACCCGCGTGGACGGTTCCGGCCGCCTCCGGCCTTCGTGCCGCTGGGAGGGCAGGAGGACCGGAAGACGACCGGGATGCCAAGCTACCCCGCGGTTTTCAGAGGCAGCAACGGGACAAGTTCCCGTGTTTCGAGCCGTCGGAGCGCAAGCCTCAGTCCTCGCCGTGATCGAGCATGCGTCCGCCCTTCGTCTCGATGGCGAAGCGGACGAGGTCGGAGGTCCGCTCGACGCCGAGCTTCTCCTTCATGCGGGTCGAGGTGTTGGCGATCGTCTTGTAGGCGACGCCCAGTCCCTGCGCGATCTCGGTGAGGCTCTTGCCGTCGCCGAGCATGTGGAGGATCTGCAGCTCGCGCCGGGTGAGGTCGGCGACGCTGCCGCGCGCGTTCTCGTTCTCCGCCATCAGCGCCGCCGTCTCGCTGTCGACATAGGGCTGGTCCTCGAGCGCCTTCTCGATCGCGACCAGAAGTTCGTCCGAGGGCGCGCTCTTCGAGACATAGCCGAGCGCGCCGTCCCTGCGGGCGGAGGCGGCGTAGACGATGTCCGAATACATCGAGAAGACGACGATCCGCGCCTTCGGATCGTCCGCCCGCAGCCGCCTCAGGACATCGAGCCCGCTGCCGTTCTTCAGGTTGATGTCGAGGACGGTGACGTCGGGCCGCAGCTTGCGGAAGGCGGCGAGCGCCGTGGACGGGGACTCCGCCTCGCCGATCTCGGTCACCGGCAGCGCCTCGACCAGCCGCCGGATGCCGTCCCTGACGACCGTATGGTCGTCGACGATCAGGATCTTCATGCGTCCCTCCCGCTGCCTGTGCCCGGCTCGCCGTCGTCGACCGCCTCGGCCGGGCCGGCGCCCTCGCCGAGCGGCACCCAGCCTTCGACGCGCACGCCGGGCGGCAGCGGCACCTGGACGACGGTCAGCTCGCCGCCGGTCGCCTCGACCCGCTCGCGCATGCCGATGAGGCCGAAGCCGCCGGCGGTCCCCGCCTCCGGCAGGCCGCCGCCGTCGTCGACGATCGAGAAGCGCAGCCGGCGCCCCTCCGCCGCCACCGCGACGGATATGCGCGTCGGGGCGCCATGCCGCAATGCGTTGTTCATAGCCTCGCGCACCACCCGGTGGACCAGCACCTCCACCGTGGCGCCCCAGTCGCCGTCGGGAACCGCGGCTTCCATCGCGACCTCCGGATGCCGGCGGGACAGGTCGGCGACCAGATCCTCGATCGAGGCCTTCAGCCCGAGGCCCGGCATGGTGCCGGGGCGCAGATTGGTCAGGATCCGCCGGACCTCCCTGCGGGCGCGGTGGGCGGCCCCCTTGATCGCCTCGGCGCGCGAGCGCAGGGCCACGCCGTCGCCCGGCCCGTCGCCGTTCGCCTGCTGCGGCCGGACCATCCGCCCGATGGCGGAGGCGTCGACGTCGATGGCGAAGAGCAGCGGTCCGACCTCGTCGTGCAGGTCGCGCGCCAGATCGGCCCGTTCCTCGTCCTGCAGTCGCAGCAGCTGTTCGGACAGCCGGCGATTGCGAGCGGAGATCTCGTCCAGGCGCTCGCTCATCTCGTTGCAGCCGTCGGCGAGTCGGCGCATTTCCGGCGGCCCGAACGGGCGGACTTTCGCGGCGTAGTTCCCGGCGCCGATCTCCAGGAAGGCCGCCTGGATGCCGGCGAGCGGGCGGAGCGCGCGATCGGCGACGATCCAGACGGCGACGAAGGCGATGACCACGAACAGGATCAGGATGCCGAGCCCGGTCAGGAGCTCGAACCAGGTGTCGGCGAGGATGTTGCGCGGGTCGATCAGGATCGCGACCGAGGTGATCGGCTCGGAGATCGCCGACAGCGGCATGATCGTCGTCGACGGGTCCGGGGAGAGGAGCTGGACGAACCAGTCGGGCAGCTGGTCGTAGTCCTTGGCCGGATGCGACTGGTCGCGAATGACGCCGAGGGCGTCGATCAAGATCACCTTGACGTAGCGATCGCCGTTGAAGGTGCGCACGAAGGCGGCGAGCTTGGCGGGAACGTCGGGCGTCGCGGGAAGCTCGGCGACGAGCTGCGCGACGCGGTTCGTCGCGACGCTGCGCGCGGCGCTGAGCTCGGTGACGATGTTCAGCCGCGCCTGGCGATAGGTCACGAGGCCGCCGATCACGAGGATGACCAGGAAGGCGATCGACAGCGTTGCGGCGAGGCGGGCTTTGAGCGACACGGCAGAAACGGGCACCGATGCGGGGTTGCGGCGGGCCGGGCGGCCCGAACACCGCCCCGCGCGGGACGGGTGAGACCGGGTTCTACATCCTCGCGCCGCGCGCTAACAGCATCTCGGCCGCGTCAGTCCTTGAAGACGCATTTCGTCTCCGGCCGATCGTAGCCCATGGTGTCCAGCTCGGAGACCTGGTGCAGGAAGCCCTCCTGCGGCGAGACGCTCACCACCGAGCGGCCGTCGCTGAGGAGAATCGGCTGGCGCAGCTGCCAGTCCCAGTCGCGGAAGGTCAGCTTCTGGCCCTTGAAGGCGGCGACGGAGAACTTCGGGCTCTTCAGATAGGCGATCAGCTTGGCGGGATCGGCGGAGTGCGTCCGCGTCGCCGCCTCGCCGATGCTGCGCACCGCCGTCCAGGCCTCCATGTCCCTGGCGTCCATGCGCCGGCCGGATTGGCTCTGGAAGCGGTTCTGGATCTGCTCGCCGCCCCATTCCTGGCTCGTCGGGTCCCAGGCGGTCGACCGCAGCCCGGCGGTGCCGGCGACCGGGCGCGGGATCCAGGTGCGCCAGGGGATATAGGTGCCGAACACCTCGCTCCTGTCGGCGACGAGCAGCACCTGGTGATCCGGCAGGTCCTGCAGGAATACCGGGATCTGCCGCTGCACCAGCGCCTGACCGGAATCGGTGGCGCGGGCGCCGCCCTTGTCCGGGAACACCTTCTCCCCGACGATCTTGGCGCCGAACTTCTTCGCCGAGCGCTTCAGGTCGTCGGCATAGCGCTTGTCGGCCGGATGCTCGCCCTCGACCAGCGCCCAGTTCGACCACTGCTTCCAGACGAGATACTGGGCGAGGGCGTCGGTCAGCATCGCCGTCGACGGCGCGATGTGCAGCATGTTCGAGCGGCAGTCCGCCTGCCGCAGCCGGTCGTCGGCGGCGCCGACATTGAGGACGACGGCGCCCTTCGGCTTGGCGAGATCGGCGACCTTCAGCGTGTCCTCGGCGGACAGGTCGGTGATGACGTAGGAGACGCCGCCGTCCAGCATGGTCTTCGCCGCCGCCGCGACGTCGTCGCCCGGCGCGAGCGTGACCGGCACGAGGGTGAAGTCCTGGCCCATGAAGCGGCCGGTCGTGTCGTTGTCGGCGATGGCGAGCTTGGCGCCGGCAAGGCCGATATCCGGCGGAGGCACGTCGAGCGCGGAGAGCGCCAGCGTCTTCTCATAGGTCCGGAGATAGCCGATCTTGATCTCCTGCGGCTTGGCCTGGCCGGGCACGGCCGGGGCGGCGGCGGGCTTGGCCGGCTGCGCCACGCCGGCGGCCGGAACGAGCGCTGCAAGCGCCGATGCCAGCACGAGCGGGCGCAGGGCGCGTTTTGCCACGTTCAACAAGATCCGATCCTCCCATGCCGCACTCGGCCGCGCCCTTTTGGCGAGCCTTGCCCGCGATTTCCCGTTTGTCCCGCCGGCCGCGAACGCTATGACTGGTTCCGCCGAGGTGGGCACCGCGGTCGCGGGAGAAACGAGATGATCAGGCAGACAATGAGTTGCGGACGCCGCCTTGCGAGGCAAGCGAGACTTTTTCCCGTTGTCCTCCTTCTCGCTTCGCCCTCGGCCCCGGCCCTTGCCGCGGCGAAGTCGGTCGCGGTCTTCGACTTCCAGCTGATCGACTCCAGCCTGCAGGGCTCGATGGAGGGCGTCGACCCCGCCCAGACCAAACGCCTCGAGAAGATGGCGCCGGAGCTTCGCGACGACATCGGCCACCTTCCGGGCTATCAGATCGTCGACACCGGTCCGGTCGAGAAGAAGGCGGACGCCCAGTACCTGTCGAGCTGTGGCAATTGCGCCCTCGGCCTCGCCAAGCAGGTCGGTGCCGATGTCGCGGTCGTCGGCACGGTGCAGAAGGTCTCGAACCTCATTCTGAACATCAACGCCTATGCCTTTGACGTGACATCCGGAAAGGAGATCGCGAGAGGCAGTGCCGACATCCGCTCGAACACCGACGAGAGCTGGCACCGGGGGCTCGCCTATCTCTGGAAGAACGTCCTGAAGAAGCAGTTCGAGCAAGCCAAGTGACCAAGCTCCTCGCCAGCGTCACCGGGCCGGACGAGGCCGAGACCGTCCTTGCCGGCGGGGCCGACATCGTCGACCTGAAGGATCCGGCGCAAGGCGCGCTCGGCGCCGTCTCGCCGGACGTCATCGAGGCGACGATCGCCCGCGTCGCCGGCCGGCGGCCGGTCTCCGCCGTCGCCGGCGACCTGCCGATGCGGCCGGACGCGGTCGTCCCGGCGGTCGAAGCGCGCGCAGCGGCGGATTTCGTCAAGATCGGTCTCTTCCCCGCCGGCCGAGCCGATCGGGAGGCGGTCATCGCGGCGCTGCGGCCGCTCGCGGAACGGATCCGGCTCGTCGCCGTGTTCTTTGCCGACGGCGACTTCGATCCCGGACTTCTGCCGCTTCTCGCACAGGCGGGATTTGCCGGCGCGATGATCGACACCATGGGCAAGGACCGGAGGAGGACGGGCGGCGGCGGCCTCCTGTCCCACCTGTCCTTCGCGAAGTTGTCGGCCTTCGTCGCTGAGGCGCGCGGGCTCGGCCTGATGACCGGGCTCGCCGGCTCGCTGGAGCCGGCCGACATCCCCCGGCTTCTGCCGCTGCAGCCGGACTATCTCGGCTTTCGCGGCGCGCTGACGGCGGGCGCGCGCAACGCGCCGGTCGACCTTCAGGCGGTGCGACGGGTCGCGGCGATGATCGCCGCGCAGACCACGCCGGCGCAGGAGAGCGGCGCCGGCGGATCCGGCTTCGACCGCATCTTCGTGCGCGACTTCACGCTTCCCCTCGAGATCGGAGCCTACGGGCACGAGCGCGGCCGGACGCAGGACGTGCGCTTCTCGGTCGAGGCGCTGGTCGACCGCATCCGCGGGGACGCCGAGACGATCGCCGACGTCTATTCTTACGACCGCATCATCGACGCCATCCGCGCGCTGGCCGAGCGCGGCCACACTGACCTCGTCGAACGGCTCGCGCTGGATCTGGCGGGCGCTGTGCTCTCGGACGGACGCGTCCATGAGGTGACGGTCCGGGTCGAGAAGCTGGAACTCGGCCCGCGGGCGGTGGGCGTGGAGATAAGGCGGGGCCGCT
The DNA here is from genome assembly GCF_041027365.1 of Jiella sp. M17.18. NCBI lineage: Bacteria > Pseudomonadati > Pseudomonadota > Alphaproteobacteria > Hyphomicrobiales > Aurantimonadaceae > Jiella > Jiella sp. M17.18. The sequence goes on from NZ_JBFTEH010000004.1 coordinate 144,172, forward strand.
CCGATTCCGACACATAATCGTCATCCGCCCGCCGCAACCCCTTGTGCTTCGTGACGATCGGACGAACATTACCCTGGTAAGGGACCATGAATGGTCTTCGGGATGGGCCGGGCTGTCGCTCGGCTTTCCCGCGAGCGAGAGCGGCCGCGAAGGCCGCCGCGACAGGGCGGCGCGGGCAGATGCCCCGCGCCGGGGCAACGCGTCCGGGGCGGGCAGTATGGCAAGGGAAGTCGAAGGAATACTCGTCGTCAAATTCGGTGGCAGCTCGGTGGCGTCGCCCGATCTGAAGCGGTGGGTGAAGGCGGTGGAACAGGCGCGCGAGCCGGTCGTCGTCGTGCCGGGCGGCGGCCCGTTCGCCGATACGGTGCGCCGCTATCAGCGGCAGATCGGCTATGACGACGACGCCGCGCACGAGATGGCGATCCTCGCCATGGAGCAGTTCGGCTGCGCGCTCGTCAGCCTCGGCAGTCGCATGGTCAAGGCGCGCGACATCGCCGCGATCCACCAGGCGATCGGCAGCGGGCTGATCCCCGTCTGGATGCCGCGCGACACGGCTCTGGGCGCGCCGGAGATCGCGCACGACTGGACGGTGACCTCCGATTCGCTCGCCGCCTGGTTGGCGGCGCAGCTGCCGGAGGCGCGCCTCTGCCTGTTCAAGCAGATCGACCTGCCGCCCGAGGCGACGCTCGAGACGCTGCTCGGCGCGCATATCGTCGACGAGAGCTTCGGCAAGCATCTGCGCGCGTCGACCTCGGTCTATGTCGCGGGGCCTGCGGATCTTCCGGCCGCCGGGCCGCGGCTTGCCGACGGCGGCGTTCCCGGGCGGCTGATCGCAATGCACCGCGCCTTGCCCGAGATGGCGGCCGGCGGCTGACGGCCGCCCGGCGCCTGCGCGGCGACCGGATCGTCGAAGTCCGCGGCGAAGGCTTTCCAACCGCCCGCAAATGCCCGACATAGGCGGCATGGCGAGACAGCGACTGCTCTTTCTCACCGGGCACCTAGCCCGTCCCCGGCTCGAACGCGTCCTCTCCGGTCTCGGCGAGACCGAGTTCGACTGGGCGATTGCGGACATCGGGGTGAAGGTCGCGGCGCTCGCGACCGGCGACATCATCGAGCGGCGGCTGGAGCGGCCGGTGGAGGCGGACGGCGTGGTCCTGCCGGGCCGCTGCCGGGCCGATCTCGATCGTCTCTCCGAGGTCTTCGGCGTTCCCTTCACGCGCGGGCCGGACGAACTCGCCGACCTGCCGGCCTTCCTCGGCCGCAAGGGTGCGCCGCCGGACCTCTCCCGCCACGACATGCGCATCTTCGCCGAGATCGTCGACGCCTCGGCGCTGTCGGTCGAAGCGATCCTCGCGCGCGCCCGCCCGATGCAGGCGGCCGGTGCGGACGTGATCGACCTCGGCTGCCTGCCGGACACCCCCTTTCCGCATCTGGAAGAGACCATCCAGGCGCTGAAGGCGGAAGGCTTCGGCGTCAGCGTCGATTCGGCTGTGCCGGAGGAACTGCGGCGCGCGACGCGCGCCGGCGCCGACTTCCTGCTCAGCCTGACCGAAGAGCGCATGGACGTCGCCGAGGCCGGCGCCGCCGTGCCGATCCTGATCCCGAAGACGCCGCAGGACACTGCCTCGCTCGACCGCGCGATCGAACGGGCGCGGGAGATGGAGATCGACTTCATCGCCGACTCGATCCTCGACCCCATCCATTTCGGCTTCTCCGCCTCGCTGGTGCGCTATCACCAGCTGCGCGAGCGCCATCCCGCCGTCGAGATCCTGATGGGCACCGGCAACCTCACCGAACTCACCGACGCCGACACCTCGGGGATCACCGCAACGCTGCTCGGCATCTGCTCGGAGCTTGCCATCCGCAACCTCCTCGTCGTGCATGTCAGCCCGCATACGCGCGCGACCATCGCCGAGCACGATGCGGCGCGGCGCATGCTCTTTGCCGCCCGCGCCGACGGCGCCCTGCCGCGCGGCTATTCGAAGGCGCTGCTGCAGGTGCACGACGTCAAGCCCTATGCGGTCACGCCGGACGAGCTGGCGGAGCAGGCCGCCGGCATCAAGGACCGCAACTACCGGATCGAGACGGCCGAGGACGGCGTCCATCTCTACAACCGCGACGTCCACGCGATCGAGACCGACGCCTTCGAGTTCTTCCCGCACATCGACGTCGGCGGCGACGTCGGCCACGCCTTCTATCTCGGCGCCGAACTGCAGAAGGCCGAGATCGCCTGGCGGCTCGGCAAGCGCTTCGCCCAGGACGCCCCGCTCGACTTCGGCGTCGGTGCGCCGCGCCGCGAGGAAGACCGCACGCGGCTGGAGGCGGCGGGCCACACCTTGAAGGCCAGGAAGACGCCGTCGTAAGCCTCCGCCTGCGACGGCCGGACCGGCAACGACAATCCGAAAGCGAGGCGGCGATGCCCTATATCCGCGAGACCATCCTCACCACGCGCTCGGCAGCCGGTAAGGTGCACATCGCCCCGCTCGGAATCATCCAGGACGGCGAGACTTGGGTGATCGCGCCGTTCCGCCCGTCGACGACCCTGGCGAATGTCGAGGAGACCGGCATCGCGGTCGTGAACTACACCGACGACGCCAAGATCTTCGCCGGCTGCCTCACCGGCCGCAAGGACTGGCCGCTGGCGGACGTGCCGGACTGTCCGGTGCCGCGGCTGGAGGCGGCGCTGGCGCACGACGTGCTGGAGGTCATATCGGTGAAGGGCGACCCGCAGCGGCCGCGCTTCGCCTGCCGCGTCGCCGCGTCCGGCCAGCATCGGCCGTTCCAGGGCATGAACCGCGCCAAGGCGGCCGTCCTCGAAGCCGCGATCCTGGTCAGCCGGCTGAAGATGCTGCCGCCGGAGAAGATCGAGGACGAGATCGCCTATCTGAAGATCGCCATCGACAAGACCGCCGGCCCGGACGAGGAGCAGGCCTGGTACTGGCTGCTCGAAAAGGTCATCGCGCATCTCGCCGAGGTGGAAGCGGAGCGGGGAGGGAGCTGACGCCTCGACGATCTTCCGACAGTCCGACGCATCCTGTTGGCATGCTCGGCGGTTGATGGGCTGGAGTCCACGAACAAGGAGGCCCGCCATGGCCGACACCAGTCGCATCAAGGAACATATGGAAGTCATCGGCGCCGACGGCGCCCATGTCGGCACCGTGGACGGCGTCGACGGCGACCGTATCAAGCTCACAAAGGCCGACAGCGGCGAAGGCTCGCACGAGGGCCACCACCACTTCATCCCGCTCGGCTTCGTCGCCGACATCGAGGGAAACCGCGTCAGGCTCTCGGCGAACGGCGACGTCGCCGTCTCCTATGAGGAAGAGGCGGACTCCTCGCCGACGAACTGAGCGACGCCCCTGCCACCTCCGCCGCTTCGGCGGGGGTGGCTACTGCGCCATCCGGCCGCGCATCTTCCGGGCAGCATCCGTCGTTCAGCCGATTCCAGTGCGGCGCCTGCGCATGGTAGGATTGGCAGCCGAGACGGACGGAGGCACGGCAATGGACGTGAAGCAGGCGGTCAAGATCGCGAAGGATTACGTCAACGAGCTTCTGGCCGAGGAAGGACTGACGAATCTCGGCCTGGAGGAAATCGAGTTCGACCAGGCCGACCGCTCGTGGAACGTCACCCTCGGCTTCTCGCGACCCTGGAACAGCATGCGGAACGGCTTCACCGCACTCAGCGGCAACGTGCCTCCGGGACGGTCGTATCGGGTCGTCAAGGTTCGCGACGAGGACGGGCAGGTTGTCTCTCTGAAGAAGCACGAGCTGGCGGACTGACTCGTGGCTTCGCGCCCGATCCTCGTCGACACGAATCTTCTCGTGCTCCTGGCGGTTGGGTTGATCAGCCCGTCTCACATCAAGAGACACAAGCGGCTGCAGCAGTATGACGAGATCGACTTCCGGGCGCTGGAGGAACTGATCGCCGCCTCGTCGGGAGCCATCTTCTGCCCGAACGTCTCCACCGAGACGTCCAATCTCGTCCGCTATGTCGCAGAGCCGCTACGGTCCCGAGTGGGTCTTGTTCTGGCTGAACTGATCCGGCGTGCCGAGGAGTCCCTGGTTCCGAACCGCGACGCGGTCGACCATCCGGCCTATGCACGCCTCGGACTGACGGACGCCGTGCTCCTGATGCTCGCCGCCCGAGGTGCAACCCTGGTCACGGACGACCTGCCTCTCTACCTGGCCGCGGTTGCCGCTGGGCAGGAAGCCATCAATTTTGCACATGTTCAGGCCCGGCGCCCCGACTTTCCCTGAGCGATTGCCGTTTCCGGCGCTCATCGCCAGCACTGCGGTCGGTTCCAGCCTAACCAGACGGGCCGCATGAACAGACCGTCGCACCCTCGAACCTTTCCTGCTCTTCCTTAGTTCCCCCTCCGATTTCGAACCGTTCCAGACTGGCGGCCGCGTGCCGGCGGCGGTCTGGCGCCGAAACCGAAGGGAACACTCGTGATCACACTCACCATCAACGGGACCGAGCACCGGATAGATGCCGATGTCAGGACGTCGCTGCTCGACGCCCTGCGCGACCATCTCGCGATGACCGGGACCAAGAAAGGCTGCGACCACGGCCAGTGCGGCGCATGCACCGTCCTCGTCAACGGCCGGCGCATCAATTCCTGCCTGACGCTCGCCGTGATGCACGAAGGCGACGCGATCACAACGATCGAGGGTCTCGGCGAGCCCGGCAACCTGCATCCGATGCAGGAAGCCTTCCTGCATCATGACGGCTACCAGTGCGGCTACTGCACGCCCGGCCAGATCGTTTCGGCCGTCGGCATGCTCGGCGAGGTGAAGGACGGCTGGCCGAGCCATGTCAGCGACCACCTCACCGGCGAGCAGGGTCTGACGCCCGAAGAAATCGCCGAACGCATGAGCGGCAATATCTGCCGCTGCTCGGCCTATCCGAACATCGTCGACGCCATCCGCACCGCCAGCGACAAGACCAAGGAGCCGGCATGAGAGAGTTCCAGTATTCGCGAGCCGGCGACATCGCCGAGGCGGGCCGCCTCGCTAGCGCCGGCGCCGCGCGCTTCATCGCCGGCGGCACCAACCTCCTCGACCTGATGAAGCTTGAGGTCGAGGCGCCGGAGACGGTCGTCGACATCACGCGCCTGCCGCTGAAGGAGATCGAGGAGACGCCGGAGGGCGGGCTCCGGATCGGGGCGCTGGTCCCGAACGCCGATCTCGCCGCCGACAGCCGCATCGCCCGCAACTATCCGGTGCTCTCCCGGGCGCTCCTCGCCGGAGCCTCCGGCCAGTTGCGCAACAAGGCGACGACGGGCGGCAACCTGCTGCAGCGTACGCGCTGCTACTACTTCTATGACACGACGACGCCCTGCAACAAGCGCGAGCCGGGCTCCGGCTGCGGCGCCATCGGCGGCTTCAACCGCATCCACGCGATCCTCGGCGCGAGCGACAAGTGCATCGCCACCCATCCGTCGGACATGGCCGTCGCCATGCGGGTGCTCGACGCGACGGTCGAGACGCAGAAGCCCGACGGCTCCAAGCGCACGATCGCGCTCGAGGACTTCTATCGCCTGCCCGGCGCGACCCCGGAGAAGGAGACCACGCTCGAGCCGGGCGAGCTGATCACCGCGGTCGTTCTGCCGGCGCCGGTGTCCGGCACGCACATCTACCGCAAGGTTCGCGACCGCGCCTCCTATGCCTTCGCATTGGTGTCCGTCGCGGCGGTGATCCGGACCGAGGCCGGCAGGATCACGTCGGCGCGGCTCGCCTTTGGTGGCCTCGCCCACATGCCTTGGCGCAACAAGGCGGTCGAGGACGCGCTGGTCGGTCAGGCGCCGACCAGGGCCGTGTTCGAAAAGGCCGCCGACATCCTCCTCGCCGACGCCAAGGGGCAGGGCGGGAACGATTTCAAGATCCCGCTCGCGCGCCGCACGCTGACGGCGGTTCTTCGCGACGCAACGGAAGGAGCGGTCTGATGAACAAGCACGTCATGGACAAGTCGGTCGGGGAAACGCGCCTCGATCGCGAAACGCAGGGCGTCATCGGCAAGCCCGTCGACCGCTACGAAGGCAAGCTCAAGGTCTCCGGCCGCGCGCCCTATGCCTATGAGCATCTCCTGGAGGAGAAGAACGTCGGCTACGGCTTCGTCGCCACCGCCGGCATCGGCAAGGGCCGCATCAAGTCGGTCGATACCGGCGCGGCGCAGGCGGCGCCCGGCGTCCTCGCGGTCGTCACCGGCGACAAGATCCTGCGCTCGTCCGCGCAACCCGGCAGCCCCGCCGCCCAGACGATCGACGGCCAGGTCTTCCATTACGGCCAGCCGGTCGCGGTCGTCGTCGCCGAGACGTTCGAGCAGGCGCGCCACGCGGCCAGGCTGATCAAGGTCGATTACGAGCCGGCCGCGAGCGGCCGCTACGACCTCAGCCAGGTGAAGGACAAGGGCGTCGCGTCCGACCAGGGCGTGATGCCGGCCGACACCGAGCGCGGCAACTTCGAGAAGGCGTTTTCCGAAGCCGACGTGCAGTTCGACCAGACCTATACGACGCCCAGCCATCACTCCTCGGCCATGGAGCCGCAGGCGAGCGTCGCCAAGTGGGACGGCGACATGCTGACCGTCTGGTCGTCCTGCCAGCTCTTGGAATCCAACGTCCAGCAGATCGCCCACGGGGTCGGCGTGCCGGTCGAGAAGGTGCGGCTGCTCAGCCCCTATATCGGCGGCGGTTTCGGCAACAAGCTGGGCATCGGCCCGGACGCGGTCTTCGCCGCGCTCGGGGCGCAGGCCGCGGGCCGTCCGGTGAAGCTGGCGCTCGCGCGTCCGCAGGTCTACCAGGTGACCTCGCGCCGCTCCGAGACGATCCAGCGCGTGCGGATCGGCACGACCAAGAACGGCAAGATCACCGCCTTCGCCCACGAGACATGGGCGGCCAATTCGCCGGGCAACGGCTTCTTCGAGCCGGCCGGCGTCTCCAGCGTCTTCCTTTATGGCGGCGAGCATCGGCGCGTGTCGCACCGCCTGTCGGAGACCGACGTTCTGATGACTTCGGCCGTGCGCGCGCCCGGCGAGGCCGTCGGCATGCTCGCGACCGAGAACGCGATGGACGAGATGGCCGAGAAGCTCGGCCTCGACCCCGTCGAGTTCCGCCGCATCAACGAGCCGAAGCAGGATCCGCAGAACGATATCCCGTTCTCCTCCCGCAAGCTCGTCGAATGCATGGACGACGGCGCGAAGCGGTTCGGCTGGGCCGACCGGCCGAAGACGCCGGGCTCGCGCCGCCGGGGCGAATGGCTGATCGGCTACGGCATGGCCTGCGCCTCTCGCAAGAACCAGCTGCAGAAGTCCTCGGCCGAGATCGAGATGTCGCCGGCGGGCCACGCCACCGTGCGTACGTCGATGACGGATATCGGCACCGGCACCTACACGATCCTTCAGCAGATCGCGGCGGAGATGCTCGGTCTCCCGCTCGATCACGTGAGCGTCGAGCTCGGCGACACCTCGCTGCCGCCATCCTCCGGTTCCGGCGGCTCCTGGGGCGCCAACAGTGCCGGTTCGTCCGTCTATGTCGCAGCCGAAGCGGTGATCGAGGAATTCGCCAAGCGCCTCGGCGTCGATGCCGACACGCTGACGCTCAAGGACGGCCATGCGATCGCCAACAACCGCCGGATCCCGTTCTCGGAGATCTTGAAGGGCGAAGCCTACAAGGTGACGGGCACGGTCGAGCCGGGGGAGACGTCCGAGAAGTTCACCCAGTCGAGCTTCGGCGCGCATTTCTGCGAAGTGGCGGTCAGCTCGGTGACGGGCGAAACGCGGGTGAAGCGCCTGCTGACGGTGGCGGCCGCCGGCCGCATCCTCAACGAGAAGACGGCGACGTCGCAGTGCTATGGCGGCCAGATCTGGGGCATCGGCTCGGCGCTGGAAGAGGAACTCGTCATCGACAAGCGCAGTGGCCTGCTCGTGAACCACGACCTTGCCGAGTACCATGTGCCGGTGAACGCCGACGTGCCGAAGCTTGAAGTGGTGCTCCTGCCGGAGCGCGATCCGCATGCGAGCCCGCTCGCGGGCAAGGGCATCGGCGAATTGGCCCTCGCCGGCGTCGGCGCGGCGATCACCAACGCCATCTACAACGCCTGCGGCGTGCGCGTGCGCGATTATCCGATGACGCTCGACAAGGTCATCGCGGGCATGCGCGACGACCTGACGGACGCCGCCTGAGCGGCTGTCCCGGCCGGTAATCGTTGAGACAGGCACGGGGTCGGCGTTTCGCCGGCCCCGGCGCGTTTCGGGCTCCGGTTTGTGGTGCCCTGCAGAGGCCGATCGCCTACGCTGTCGGCAGGTCCGGATGAGTCGGCCTGCCGGGGTCTGTGCAAGGAACCCGGATCCGAACGCGGCGGCGCGTCGCGCTGCTCGGGAAGCGCGAAGGGGGCGGAAGATGCGGAATGTCGAACCGGTGCGCGAAGGCGGTTGCCGCTGCGGGCGGCTGCGCTTCAGGACGGCGGGGAAGCCGATCGTGACGCTCGCCTGCCATTGCAAGGGCTGCCAGAGGATGACCGGCAGCGCCTTTTCGCTCAGCGCGCTCTATCCGGCCGCAAGTTTCGAGGTCACCGAGGGGGAGCCGGTCATCGGCGGGCTGCACGGTGCGAACCGGCACTTCTTCTGCGGCTGGTGCATGAGCTGGATCTTCTCGCGGCCGGACGGCATGGACGATCTCGTCACCATCCGTGCGACGATGTTCGACGACGCCTCCTGGTTCGTGCCGTTCGCCGAGACCTATACCAGCGAAAAGCTTCCCTGGGCGACGACGCCGGCCCGCCACAGCTTTGAGTGGTTTCCGCCGCGAGAGGACCTGCCGGCGCTGGCGGCGGAATTTGGCGGCCTCGCCGGCTGATCGCGGACGGGACCCGCTGAATGACAAAAGGCCCCGCTCGTGAGAGCGAGGCCTTGCGAGCGCTGAGCGCCCGATCGATCTGTCGCCGCACCGAAGGAGCGGGTTCGCCAGTACATCCGTGGTCGACCCGGCTTCGATGCGGTTGGCCGGCGGCCCTCAGGCCGCCGGAAAGGCGTTAGCCGACGAGCTGCAGCTGATCGGCCGACTTCTTGCCGGTGCGGCGGTCGGCGACCAGCTCGTAGGAGACCTTCTGGCCGTCCTTGAGATCGCTCAGACCAGCGCGCTCGACGGCGCTGATGTGGACGAAGGCATCACTGCCGCCGTCGTCAGGCGCGATGAAGCCGAAGCCCTTTTGTGCGTTAAACCATTTCACGGTTCCCGTAGCCATGGGAAACCCTTTCCAAGACGTAGTTCAGACCGGTTCGCGAACGTCGCGAGCCGTTGTAGATCGATCGTGAAGGAAGAAAATCAGAACAAGCGCTGTTAACGCGCGGGGCCCAAAGTCCGGCCGTCTATCGACATCCCCTATATGGAGGAATATTGGATGAACCACAAGGGGCACAGGATCGAATTATTCGGTCGGTGCCTGTGACTGCTGCCTGGCGGGTTCGCGCGATCCCAGGGACGAGCGCTGCTGCGATGCCGCGACCGATTGCTCCCTCACCTGATACGGTCGGCCGCTCCCGTCACGACCGCGCGGCGAGGAGCGCCAGCGCGGCTGCGGGGGCGGCGCGGCAGGCCGCATCGCGCAAGTCCGCCGGGCAGTCGAAGAGGTCGGAGAAGTCGACCACGCCCCGGTCGAGCCGGGCGGCGAGGCGCCGCAGCACCGGCCGGCCCGCCCCGGCGATCACCACCGAGGCGTCGTCGGAGAGTTCGTCGCGCGAGAGCACCTGCAGCGCCGCGTCGTGGATCAGCCGCAGCTGCGCCTCGGCAAAGGCGTGCGCCAGCCATTCCCAAGCGCCGTCGCTCGCCTCGTGCGCGTCCATGCCGACCATCCGCGCCAGCCGCCGGCGCGAGCCTTCGGGCGTCTTCTCGCCATTGTCCGCGGCGGGATAGAGGTCGTCCTCCTCTTCGAGCGTCTCGATCACCCGCTGGACGTCGGCCATGGTGGCGAAGAGCTCGTTCATCACCGGGATCGTCCGGCCGGCCATGGGCACGCGGCGCGCGACCGCCATCAGTGCGGTGCGCGTATAGCCCTGGTAGACGAGTTCGCCCGCGGCGAGGCGCTCGGCATCGCTCGTCGCCGACGCCCGCACCGCCCCGTTCAGGACGGGCAGGATGTCGGTGGTGGTCGATCCCATGTCGAGGAACAGCGCTTCCTCGATCGAGGACGCCGCCAGCGCGGCGCTGGCGTGCCAGTTGGCCGAGGCGATCTCGCCGGCATGCGCGCGTGCGTGCCCGGCCGACAGGAAGCCGGCCGCCCCGCCATAGAGGACGATGTCGCCGGAAAGCCGTTCGCAGAAGATCCGGGTCAACTGCTCGACGCCCTCGCGCCGCGAGGCGAAGATGTCGGAGAGTTCGCCGGTCATGGTGATGGCGTGGCGTTCGGCGCCGCCGGCGGCCTCGGACTCGGCGAGGATGGCCGACAGCGCGGTCTCGAGATGCTCGAGGCCCTGCCAGATTGGCGTCGGCTTTTGCCAGACCTTCAGGAGCCGATCGTCCTCGGCGAGCGCCGCCTTCAGATGCGCGCCCCCGACATCCCAACCGAGCGTTCTTGGCATTTCGTTTCCGTTCGTACCTCACGCGGCCCGGGCGCCGCAATGTCCGGCAGCGGCTCCCCGCCCACCGGCTCCGGCGGCAAGCGCTCTCCCGCTCGCCGCGTCGATCGTCTAGGGGAAGTCCTATAGCATCGAAAATCGGAACGGCGCGAGAACACCTCATGCAGATCATCCCGGTACTCGACATCAAGGGCGGCCTGGTGGTGCGCGGCGTCATGGGAAACCGCGCCGAGTACCGCCCGATCGAGACGCCGCTCAGTGCCGGGCCGGAGCCGGTCGCGGTGGCGAGGGGACTGGCGACGCTGGCGGATTTTCCCGCCTTCTACATCGCCGATCTCGACGCGATCGAGGGCAGGGCGCCGCCGGACGCCGCGGTGGTCGCCGCCCTGGCAGAGGCGTTCCCGGGAAAGCGCTTCTGGGTGGATGCCGGCGTGCGCACCGCCGCGGACGTGCAGGCGGTCGCCGCCCTGCCGCAAAGCGCGGTCGTGATCGGCACGGAATCGGTGTCGGGGTCCGATGTCGTCGCCGGGTGCCGGGACAATCCGGAGGTCGTCCTCTCGCTCGACTTTCGTGGCGACGCGTTCCTTGGGCCGCCGGAACTCGCAGCCGATGCCTCCCTCTGGCCGCAGCGCGTGATCGTCATGACGCTGGCGAAAGTCGGCAGCGGCGCAGGGCCGGACATGGACCGGCTGCGCGAGGTCAAGGCGATGGCGGGTGCGCGCGAGGTCTTTGCCGCGGGCGGCGTGCGCGGGCCGGAGGACCTCGCGAGGCTTTCCACCGGCGGCATGGCCGGAGCCCTGGTCGCGACGGCCCTCCACGACGGCCGGCTCGGACGCGAGGTGCTGGCCCGGGGCTCAGGGGGCTGAGACTGGCGGTTCGCGCCGAGGGCCATCGGCGCCAGGAGGTCTCGCGGCGCCGGGGGCATCATCCGATGGCGGACGCGAAGGAATTGCCCGAAGATGCGTTCTGCACTGGACGACCACGCATGAAAAAGGGGCCGCACCGGCCCCTTTTCCGCGTCCGTTCTCCCGCGGGAAAACGTGGATCCCTATTGGAACCCAAACTTGGCGGCCAATCGCCGGAGAAGGCCGGCAGGCATCGCCGGCTTTTCGTCTTCCCCGGGATGGTTCCTTGTCTAGGCGCCGGCGAACGGGTGAGCCGCGGAGCCCTTCTTCTGAACGACTTCCTGGGCCGTCGGCGTGCCCTTGATGGCGCGCTCGATGGATTCCATCGTGGCCTGGTAGTTGTAGTCGCGGATCTTCGCGTCGTCCTCGGCTTCCCAGTGGATGAAGACGCCGACGCAGATGAACAGGTCGTCGGCCTCGGCAGCCGGGATGATGCCCTTCTCGACCGAGTCGGCGACGGCGCGCGCGACGGCGGTCTGGGCCGGGCCGAACATCTGGACGGCCTGCTTGGCGCCCTTGATGGTGACCTTGTTGAACATCACCGTGTTCGGCTTGCAGGGCAGGTTCGGCGCGACGACCGCGAGGAGCGTCGTGAAGCCGTCCTTGTTGTTGGTCAGCGAGTTGCAGAACGCCGCCTCGGCCGCCGAGCCGCGCGGTCCGATGATCAGGTCGATGTGGGCAACTTCGTTGCCTTCGCCGACGAGCGACTCGCCGACCATCACCTTGTTGATGGTTGCCATGAGCAATTCCTCCAAACGTTGCTAGGACTGGCCCGGCGTTTGCGCCGGTCCGGTTGAAGAACTTCCGAACCTGGAAGGAGTCCAGCCCGAGCGCGCTGCGCGCGTAAGCATCGATCGACCTCCCTCCCGGCCGCCGGGCCTCACGCCCGGCTCACGGCTATCCTTGTTGGCGGCGTCCTGGTGGGACCGGTTAGCCAGATAGCTTCGGGGCCACATGGACCCCGACGTGCGACAGTCAATCATCCCCCAACATGTTCCGCAAGCTGTTTGGAAAACAGCGATGCGACGGTGAGATCGGCGGACGTCCCGGGATTGATTCTCCGGCGCTTCAACTCGCCGTCGAAGTTGAGCGCGAGCGTCGCGGCCTCGGGAGAATTACCCTTCATCTTCAGGCGCTTGGCAAATTGCATGAACTCCCGGCGTACGGCTTCGGCGACGTCGGGCCCGTACTTTCGACCGATGTGGCTGTCGGGGAAGCGGGTCGCGAATTCCAGGAAGCAGTCGAGCGCCGGTCCGAGACCCTCGGGCCGCTCAGGCAGGCGGGCGCCCGAATCGAGCGCAGGCAATCCGACACCGAAGATTTCCGCGAAGCCGTCGCTGTACTGCCGGGCGACGAGGTCGCGGCCCGCGGCAAGTCGCATCGCCCCGACGAGGCCGATCGCCGGGGGCTGGCGGACATCGTGCTCATCGGCATCGCCGAGGCCGCCCGGCGATGCGCGTGCGATCGCCGCGAAGGCATCGCGGGCGTCGGTCGGCCCGAGGCCGCTCAGCACCGCGCGGACGGCTTCGTGGAGCCGCGCCGGGCCGATCGGAAGACCCTTGGCCGCGGCGTGCTCGGCGGCCGCTGCGAGCGGCGCGCAAAGGAGGACGATGCCGAGATTGGTGTTCAGGCCGACAGCTGCCCAGCTCGCCTCGGTGGCTCTGAGGATGCGGGTACCCACCGGTATGTTGGGATCGGCGATGTGCGGTGCCGCGGCGACCGCGCTCGCCTCGAACAGCGCAACGTCCATGCCGTGTCCTGCGGCGAAGCGATGGACGTTGCCGGGCTTCACGACGTCGAGCTCGGCCCGGCAGGCCGCGACGAAGGCGGCGGAGACGGCGTCGCGGGACCGGCTCAAGCCGAGACCGGCAGCGGCCCGGCATGCGCTGCCGTCCGCCGGGCCTCCAGCCGCGCGAGGAGATCGCCGGTGCGGATGGCCGCGATGTCCTTGCCGGTCGCCTTCTTGAGGCCGGTCCAGGCCGGCATCGAGTTCACCTCGATCACCTGCGCCGCCCCGTCCGGATCGCGCAACAGGTCGACGCCGCAGAAGTCGCCGCCGACCGCCGCGGCCGCGGCGACCGCCAGCGCTTCCATTTCCGCGTCCGGCGTCATCGGCAGCGCCGTCGCGCCTTGCTTGATATTGGTGATCCAGTTGGTCGCCTCGCGCCGCATGGCGGCGACGACGCGGCCCGACGAGACCAGGATCCGGTAGTCCGTCCAGCGGCCGGACGCGGCGAAGCCGGCGAAGCGCTGCAGGTAGTAGACGCCGCCGGCGACCGCCTCGTGCGGCGGAAGGTCGTCGGCGGTGCCGATCAGCTTCAGGCCCTTGCCCTGCGCGCCGAACAGCGGCTTCAGCACCAGCGGGCGCCGTTCGGCCGCGACGATGCGCTCGGCCTCCCGGCGCGATTCCACGGCATAGCTGCGCGGGCTCGGCAGTCCGGCCCGGGCGAGGAGGAAGCTCGTCATCGACTTGTCGACACAGTTCTCGATGGCGCGGGCGTCGTTGGAGACGAGCACCCCCAGCCGCTCCAGCGCATGCAGGAGACCGAGCCGCCGCGTCACCGCCTCGAAGCTGCCGCCGTCCATGGTGCGCACGCAGACCGCGTCCGGCAGCACGCCCTCGACATGCGGGATGAGAAGGCCCGTCGGGGAGGCGGTGTCGAAACCGATCTCCGCGAGGCCCATGGCATGGACGTCGGCGCCTTTGGCGCGGAACGCCGCCAGCATCTCCCGGGCATGGCGGTCGATGCCCGCGGTGATCAGCAGGATGCGTGGTGCGGGCTGCATGGCGGATCAGTCGAAGGAGGCGTCGACGAGCTTCGGATCGACGGCGCCGCCCCGGAAGGTCTCGCCGGATTCCAGCGAGACGACCTGCACCTCGGCGGGCGAGAACAGCATCGGGTCGATCTTGTAGAAGTCTCCCTCGTACTGCCGGAACACCTCCGCGAACGGCCGGCCGTAGTCGTTGGAGTTCGAGCTCGGCAGCTTCTCCGCCAGCGCCTTGGCCTGCGCGGCGGGGCCGGTGACGTGGAGGATGATCCGGCCGCCGTAGATCACCGCGTCGTTGGTGCGGCCCATCGCGGTGATGAAATCGGGATGCGGGGGGCTCAGCGGCGCCGTGCCCATTCCCTCGACGATGCGCGAGAGGTCGAAATGCAGCTCGTGCGCCTTGTGCAGCGCGACCTCGACGACGCGACCGACGATCTGGATAGAGCCCGCGAGCGACTGGGTGGGGGCGAAGACGATGGTGAGGTTCTCCGGCGCGACGTCGCAGTCGGCGGCGATGCGGCGCACGAGCTCCTCCGGCGGCGGGCTGGCGGCTTCGAGCACGATCGTCGCGTGGTCGCTCCGGTCGGCATAGGCGATGTCCTTGAACAGCGCCTCCTTGCCGGCGAGCGCCCGGGCCGGGCCGGAGCCCATGGAGAAGTAGCTGCTCTCGCCTTCGCCGGCGGTCAGCTGCCAACCGGCATACTGGCTGCCGAGGCAGGCGACGACGGGGTTGGACGTGCGCACGGTCAGCGTGAAGGGCCAGCGGGCGAGATAGGGCGCCGAGCCGACCTCGACGGTGCCGAGCCCGCCGAGGCAGATCGCCGTCATCAGCCGGCCGGCCTCGATCGAGCCGGGCACGCCGGCGCCGGCGTCGATCACCGTCTCGCCGGCCGCCCCTTGCGAGACGGCGACGCGCAGTTCGTCCGCCCGCAGGCGCATTTCCTCAACGAGGGGAAGCACCCCCGCATTCACCGACAGCACGCGTGACTGGCTCATGCCGCTTTCCTTCCCAGAGTGGTTTTGATCTCCGCGACCCGCTTCCTGAAAGACGCTTCCGCGGTTGCTGCATCCCTGGCCTCCGCGACCACTGTGCAGAGCGGCTGGCCGGCGACGAAGGCGGCCGGCGGCGCCGTGCGGTCGCGCGTCCAGTCCGGCCAGACGAAGCCGGCGGGGAGGGTCAGATCGGTGTCCGCCCAGGCGAGGCCGCTCGCCCGCACTTCACCGGGGTAGAACACCCGGTCCGGCAGAACGCCCCGGCAGGCGTCGAGGTGCAGTGCCAGAATCGGCTGACGGTCGCTGTCGAAGACGTCGAGCGTCGCGCCGGCGCGCGCGTTGATTTCCAGGAGAACCGGGCCGTTCTCCGCCAAGACGAAATCGGCGCTGCCGATCCCGGCGAGCGGGATCTCCCGCAGCATCGCGGCGAGCGCCGCCTCCATCGCCTCCGCCATCGGCACGTCGCCGGCAGCCAGCGGACCGACGGCACCACCATAGCGAAAGGGCTCGGCCGCGGAGGGATCGGTCCACTGCCGGGTGAAGCCGAGCGTGACGTGGCGTCCGCCCGCCGCGACGAAGGCGGCGGAGACCCGCGGTCCGGCGACGAAGCGCTGGTAGTAGCGGTCCGGCTCGGGCGCGGCCGTCCCGAAGAGCACATGGCTGCCGCCGGCACCGCCGATCTTCTTCGACAGCCAGTTCTCCGGGTCCGGCGGCACCTCGCGCCGGATCGGCGGATGCGCGACGCCGGCGGCGGCACACAGGCCCGCGAAGGTTGACGGGTCCTTCAGCCGCCGCTGCGTCGCGGCGTCCGTGCCGAGGATCGGCCAGCGCTCGCCGATCGCCTCCAGAAGTTCCGGACGGTCCTCGAAGCCCGCGCCATAGACGAAGCCGAGCGGCTCTGCCCCCTCCGCCAGCCGTTCCAGCGCCGCGATGAGCGCGCCCGCGTCGAAGCCGTCGGGATAATGGCCGTGCAGCACCTCGCTGCGCCGCGCGGCTTCGGCGAGATCCATGTCGCCGAAGAAGTCGAGCGCGAGGCAGTCGATCCCCGCCCGCCGCGCGCTCGCGGCGATCTGCCGGGCGGAGAAGGCGGCGGCGAGGATCGCCGGCCGGTCGGGCGTCGTCACTGGACCAACGTTCGCGCGAGCTGGAAGGCGTCGCGGAAGTCGAGCGCCTGCGGCTCCTCGGCCTCGATCATCCGCTTCAGCAGGCCGTATTCGGTCTTCGACTTCATCGGGCCGATCGCCAGCGCGCCGATGCCGAGGGCCCGCGTCCCCGCAATTTCCTGCTCGTCGGCCATCACGTCGATGCCTTCGAGGCCCATCGGCGGCACGGCGTTGACGTCGGCGGCGACGAGGAGCTTCGAGGCCGCCTTCAGCTGGTCGGCGGAGAGCACCTGCACGCCGGCCTTCGCCGCCGCGAGGATCACCTCGACGTCCCCGACGATCGCGGTGTTCTTCTCCGCGCTCGATCCGTCGACCGGCTCGACGTCGACGCCGAAGCGGTGCTTCATCTCCTCGGCGCGCTTGGCGACGCGCTCGCGGCCGTCATGGCCGACAATCTTCACGCTCGCCCCTTCCATCGCGGCGATCACCGCGGCGCAGTAGCCGACGACGCCGGTGGCACCGAAGACGGCGATGGAGACGTCCTTCAATTGCCGCTGCTTCTTGGTCTTCAGCGTCCGCTCGACGCAGGCGACCATCGCCGCGGCGGTGGTGAAGGAGCCGGCGGGATCGGCCATGATGTTGCAGCCGAAGGGCGGCACCAGCGCCTTCTTCGCCGCCTCGATCATGTCGAGCGCGAGCACGGCGTCGTCGCCGCCGAAGAACACCGCCGACTTCACGCCGAGATGGGGCGGCCGCGAGAAGATGACGTCCTGGACGAGGTCGGTGATCTCGTCCAGCTCGACCTCCTCATAGGGCGTGACGGAATCGTAGCCGGCGTCGAGCGCCATGTTCACGTCGAACGGGCTGACATGCTTGTGCGGCGTCAGCATGTGCAGAATGTTCTTGTCGGCCATCCTCGTCTCCTCCGAAATCTTGTCCTGGTCTCTCCGTCCGCAGCGCGGACGGTGCTGTGCTCAGCCGGCCGAATGCCTGGCTCAGCCGTTGACGGTCAATCTGTGGCTGGTTTGGCGCTCGATCAGGGCGCCGCGATTGCGGCCCCGGACGATGCGGATGTCGAGGCCGCGGGCCTCGGCGCTCACCGCCGCGACGAGCCGCGCCGCCTCGGCCTGCGATCCGGCGAAGGCAAAGCCCGTCGGTCCCCAGGAGCTCTGCCCGATGCCGTGGGCTCCGGCCGCCGCCAGCGCCGCGCAGGTCCGGGCGACGCGCGGGCTGGTGAAGACGCCGCCCTGTGCCGCCGCGAAATGTGCCCCGACGCGCTCCTGGATCGCGGCGATCGCCTCGCCGAAGGCGGCGACGTCCGCCTCCGCCAGCCCCGGCAGCGCCTTCAGCAGCACCAGCTGGCAGATCTCCGCCGCTTCGGCCTGGGGAAACGCCGGCAGCGCCGCGAAGGCGTCGAGTTCGTCCTGGCCGTGAAAGCCCTCGCTCTCCCGATCGAGCACCAGGATGACGCGCCAGGCCTCCGGGAAGGGCAACTGCGCGACGATCGGCGGTGGACGGTCGGCGGCGCCCTTGCCGCCGTCGACGGCGACGCCGCCCGAGGTCAGGAAGGCCGCGCCGAGGCCGGACCGGTTGCCGCGCCCGAGCAGGGCGGCGTCGCCCGAAAAATCCTGCGGCAGCCGCTCCAGGGTCCGCACGGCCGTGGCGACGGCGAGCGCCAGCTGGGTGCCGGAGCCGAGGCCGGCATGGGCGGGGATCGTCTCCTCGACGGTCAGCCGATAGGCGCGGTCGATCCCGAGCGCGTCCCTGATGGTGCGAAGATATCGTCCGGTCCGGTCGGCCTCGGGGCCGGTCACGGCATCCCGCGGCGCGCGGGCCAGCCGGATCCGGGTCGCCGGCGCATCCAGCGCCAGGCCGATCCCGCCGAACCGGCGGCCGAGACTGCCGCCGGGATCGAGAAAACCCAGATGCAGACGGGCGGGCGCGGAGACGGTGACGACGTCGTCGGTCAAAATTCATCCTGCCATCGAAGTGCCCAGACCCTATTATTGCGGCGGACGGGATCCGGGCAAGGGAGAAATGCCATGGCCGCAGGGACGTTTTCCGACGCCGAAGTCGCGGCCCGGCTCGCGGCCGAACTGCCGTCCTGGCGGATCGAGGACGGCCGGATCGGCCGCACCTACAGGACCCACGGCTGGAAGGGCACGCTGATGGTGGTCAACGCCATCGGCCATCTCGCCGAGGCGGCCTTCCATCATCCGGATCTCGGCGTTTCCTACGCCTCGGTCGAGGTGCGGCTGATGAATCATGCCGCAGGGGGAATCACCGAATCGGACTTCGCCCTCGCGAAGATGATCGAACAGGTGGTGATGTGGCAGCCGGGCCGGGAGGAGGGGCCGCTGTCCGGAACGCCTGCGGATCCGCGATTCGCCTATATCAGATACGAGGAATCGTGAGGCGGACGAGGAAGGGCTTTGACCTCGCCGCCCGAGATTGTAATTTCCACTCCAGGGCACAGAAAGCGTAGCGTCGTGGACACAGCATGGATCGACGGGCAGCCGGCATCCCAGGGGGAGGCTGTCCGCATGGCGGCAAACCTCGTCCGTGCCAGCCGTCTTCCCGTCATCACAGGACTTCAGGCGGATCTGTCCGCCATCCGGGCGGCGATTGAACTCGCGCGCATCGCAGGCGCCGTGGTCGACCACCGGTCGTCGCAGGCGATCTATCCGGCGATCCGGGCGATCCGCGATTGCGGCGCCTTCCTCGGCGCTCCGGCCGAGATGCGGCGTCGCGCCGACCGGGTGCTCCTCGTCGGACGTGAACCGTTCGCCGGCGATCCGGACCTGGCGGAATTTCTCCTCAAGAGCGAGCCGGATCTCGGCGTCAGGACGCGCGGTCATGGGCGTGCGGTGGTCTGGCTCGGCGGCGAGCCCGGCGCCACGCTTCCCGGCGCCGCGTCGGTCGAGATCGTCGAATGCGCCGAGGCGGCGATCCCGGATGTCCTGGCGATGCTGCGTGCGGGCGTTGCCGGTCACCGCTTCGGTCCGGGACCGCTGCCTGCCGAGACGATCGCCGACCTCGCGGATTGGCTGAAGGGCGCGGGCTTTGGCTGTGCGGTCTTCGCCGCGACCGAAATGGACGAGCTGACGGCCGAGATGCTGCTCGGCCTCGTCGGCGATCTCAATGGCGAGACGCGCTTTTCGACGCTGCCGGTCTTTCCGGGCGGTGAGGCCTATGGCGCCGCGCTCGCCGCGACCTGGTCCACTGGCTTTCCGCTGCGCGTCTCCTTCGGCCGCGGCGAGCCGGAGCACGATCCGCAGATCTTCGCGGCCGAGCGTCTGGTCCGGTCCGGAGAGGCGGATCTCGTCGTCGACATCTCGACCCTGACGACGACCGGCCCGGCTTTGCCGGACTGGACGCGAGGCGTGCCGCTCATCGCGCTGGGCTCCGCTGAGGTGGTGGCCGGACTGCCGGCCAGGGTCGCCTTCGGCGTCGGCACCGCCGGCCGCGACCATGACGGCGTGCTGTTCAATGCCCGCTTCGGCAGCTTCGCGCCGGTGAGCGCGAGCGGCGAGGGCTCCGGCGCGCCGAGCGCGGCCGCCGTCCTCCATGCCGTTTCGGCGCTGCTCCTGTCGGCGGAGGCGAGTGCCGCGGCATGACGAGCGAACGAGGAGAAGGAGCGTCGTCATGCTGACGCAGCTGAAGGGCGGCCATGTCGTCGATCCCGCCAACGACCGCGACGGCGTCGGCGACGTCTTCATCGAGGACGGCCACGTCGTCGAGGCTCCCGGCGAGGGGCGGCGGCCGGACGAGGTGATCGACTGCACTGGCCTGATCGTGATGGCCGGCGCGATCGACATCCACTCGCACATCGCCGGCGGCCACGTGAACACCGCGCGCCTGCTCCTGCCGGAGTTCCACCGCGCGCATCAGGCGCGCCCGGCGCTGACGCCGCTCGGCCAGGTCGGCTGGACGACGGAGGAGACGGGCCTGCGCTATGCCGCGATGGGCTTCACCACCGTCGTCGAGCCGGCGATGGCGCCGCAGAGCGCGCTGCATGCCCACATGGAACTCGCCGACACGCCGATCATCGACAAGGCGACGCTGGTCGTCCTCGGCAACGACGACCTGCTGATGCGGATGATCCGCGACGGCGAGAGCGAAGCGGCCATCGAGGACTACGTCGCCTGGACCGTCTCCAACTCGCGCGCCCTCGGCGTCAAATGCATCAATGCCGGCGGTTCGGCGGCCTTCAAGGAGAACGTCCGCAAGTTCGACTTCGACGATGTCGTGCCGGACTACGGCGTCTCCTCGCGGCGGATCGTCAAGACGCTGCAGGGCGCGGTGAACCGGCTCGGCATCCCGCATCCGCTGCATGTCCACTGCAACAACCTCGGCGTTCCCGGCGATTCCGCCGCCTCGATCGAGGCGACGATCAAGGCCGCCGAAGGCCTGCCGCTGCATCTCGCCCACATCCAGTTCTACGGCTACGGCGCCGAAGGCAGCCGCAAGTTCTCCTCGCAGGGGCAGCACCTCGCCGACCTCGTGAACTCCACCAGGGAGGTCACCGTCGACATCGGCCAGGTGATGTTCGGCCCGACGGTGACGATCTCCTCGGACGAGTTGCGCCAGTTCGCCGGCCGCGGCCAGGCGAGCCCGAAGAAGTCCATCATCATGGATCACGAGGGCAATGGCGGCGGCGTCGTGCCGATGGAATACAAGCAGAAGAGCTACTTCAACGCCCTGCAATGGGCGATCGGGCTGGAGCTGTTCCTGCTGATCGAGGACCCGACGCGGGTCTTCTTCACCACCGACCATCCGAACGGCGCGCCCTTCACCACCTATCCCGACATCTTCGCGCTGCTGATGGACCGCGGCGTGCGCCAGCGCTGGCTCGACGCCCTGCCGAAATCGGTGGTGAAGATGACGACCCTGCCGGAGATCGAACGCGAATATACGCTCAAGGAGATCGCGACGATGACCCGTGCGGCGCCGGCGAGGCTGCTCGGGACGCCCGATCGCGGCCATCTCGGCAAGGGCGCCGTCGGCGACGTCGCTGTCTACCGCCCGGGCGAGGACAAGGCCCAGATGTTCGGCCGGGCGGCCTACGTCCTGAAGGACGGCCAGCTGGTGGTCAAGGACGGCGCCGTCGTGCGGCGCACCTTCGGCCGCACGCTGACGCTGAGGCCCGAGCCGGACAAGGCGATGGTGAAGCGCCTCGACCGCTATTTCGACGAGAGCTACGGGCTGCCGTCCCGCTGGTTCGAGGTGCCCGACCATGCCCTCGGCCGCGAAAACCCGTTCAAGGTGATGCCATGCCGGACGTGAACGAGCCAATGGTCGTCAACGGCGTGACGATCGACGACAGCTTCGCCGAGGCCTTTCCGATGACCGGGACGGCGATCCAGGTCACCGCCGACTCCGAGCGCTGGGCCATGGAGGCGGCGCGCTCCTTCACGGGCTTTGCCACCTCGGTCATCGCCTGCGGCTGCGAGGCCGGCATCGACCGGGTGCTGTCCCCCGGTGAGACGAGGGACGGGCGGCCGGGGGTCAGGATCCTGATCTTCTCCATGGCCAAGGACGGTCTTGCCAAGCAGCTCGGCACGCGGCTCGGCCAATGCATCCTGACGAGCCCGTCCTCGGCCTGCTACGCCGATCTCGAGGGCGAGGAGCGGATCGATCTCGGCTCCGCCATCCGCTATTTCGCCGACGGCTGGCAGGTCTCGAAGAAGTTCGAGGGCAAGCACTTCTGGCGCATGCCGGTGATGGAGGGCGAGTTCCTGTGCGAGGCTGAGACCGGGATCACCGGCGACGGCGTCGGCGGCGGCAATCTCCTGTTCCTCGCCCGCACCTCCCGGCAGGCGCTCGCCGCCGCCGAGGCGGCGGTGGCCGCGATGAACAAGGTCTCCGGTGCGATCATGCCGTTTCCCGGCGGCATCGTGCGCTCCGGCTCCAAGGTCGGCGGCAAGTACAAGAACATGATGGCCTCGACCAACGACGCCTATTGCCCGACGCTGAAGGGCGTCACCAATTCGGCGCTCGGCCCCGAGATCGGCTCGGTGCTGGAGATCGTCATCGACGGGCTGACCTATGACGCCGTTGCCGACGCCATGCGCGTCGGGCTGAAGGCCGCGGTCGACCTCGGGCCTGAGGAGGGGGCGCTCAGGATCGGTGCCGGCAATTACGGCGGCAATCTCGGACCGCATCACTTCCATCTGAAGGATCTCGCGCCATGAGCGGCCTCACCTTTCGCAAGAAGGCCGAGCCCGAACAGCGGCTCGATCTGTCCGTCCTGACGCCGGAGCGGCTGGCGAAGCTGTCGGCCCGCGAGATCGCCACGCTGCCCATCGGCACGACGAAGGTGGCGGTGAGCGTCGGCGACGTCTTCGATGTCTCCGGCGACGACGCCTCGGACATCCGCTTCGAGGGCGGCTCGGAGCGCTTCGATCGCATCGGCGAGGCGCTAGAGGGCGGCGCCATCACCGTCGAGGGCGACGTCGGCACCCGCTGCGGCCGCGTCATGCGGGGCGGGCGCATCACCGTCACCGGATCGGCCGGCTCCTATGCCGGCTCGTCGATGAGCGGCGGCTTCCTGTCGATTGCCGGCGATGCCGGCGAGCGCCTCGGGGGCGCGCTGGACGGCGAGACCGTCGGCATGAGCGGCGGCGCCATCCGCGTCGCCGGCAATGCCGGAGCCCGCGCGGGAGATCGCCTGCGCCGCGGCACCATCGCCGTCATGGGCGATGCGGGGGCCGACGCCGGCAGCCGGATGATCGCCGGCACGCTGATCGTCGGGGGCCGGGCGGCCGGCACGCCCGGCCGGCTGATGAAGCGCGGCACGCTGTTCCTCTGCGGCGGTGCCGAGCATCTTTCGCCGACCTTCCTCGACAACGGCGTCGCGGACCTCCTGATCCTGAGGATCATGGCGAAGGCCTTTGCCGAAGGCGAGATCGGCGCGGTGCCGTTCACCGGCAACCCGATGCGTCGGCTCGGCGGCGACACCGCCGTTCTCGGCCGCGGCGAGATCTTCCTGCCGCTCGGCTGATCGGGCTCTGGCGGCCGGCGCCCGCGATCGCGGCGCCGCGGCGCCCACCCCTGGGCCGAACTGTCGCGGCGGCGGCTCGTTCCGCGTCGCTGAGCTCGCGCTAGCTTTTCTCCGCATCTGCGGAGGCGGCGCCTCCGTAGCTGCGGTGGGCACGCCGACACATTTGCGGAGGAAACGCTGAGATGGTCGACCTCATCCTGACCGTGTGCATGCTGGCCAACCCGTCCTCGTGCCACGACGAGCGGCTGACCTACCAGGCCGGCAATGGCCTCGCCCAGTGCATGATGCTGGCGATGCCCTACGTCGCCCAATGGGCGGGCGACCATCCGAAATGGCACGTGAAGAGCTTCCATTGCGCCTGGCCGCAGGAGCGCAAGGAGCCGGTCTGACGCGCGCTGCGGGCACGCCCGCCCTCGCCGGAACGAAGTCCGGCTGTTGGGTCTGTCCAGACGATCAGATGAGGGCGCTGACCCAGGAGAAGAAGGGCGGCGCGCCGTCCAGCTGGCCCGGCGGCCCGGGCGCATCCGCCCGGACCTGCAGCTCCTTGCGGTACCGGCCGGGCGAAAGGCCGAAGGTCTGGCGGAACGCCCTGCTCGCATGGCTGTCGCTGGCAAAGCCGACGGCAAAGGCGAGCTCGCTGACGCTGCGCGTCTCGCGCGGGTTCCACAGCAACGCCTTGAAGCGCATCAGGCGCCGGTCCTAGATCTGCCGGGCGACGCCGCCGAAGGGCTGGAAGAGCTCGTAGAGCCGCGACCTCGATATTTCTGCCTCCGCCGCGATGTGCGACGGGCCGAGCAGGGGATCGGCGAGTTGGCGCTCGATAGCGGCACAGGCTCTCTCCAGCTTGCGCCGATCGAGGGGGGGCGGCGGTGTGGCTGTGCCGGTCGCACGAAGGCCGATGCGCAGGATTTCGGCAAAGGCGCCGACGGCAGCCGCCATCTCGGCCCCGGACAGGCTCGCCGCGTGCCGGTTCAGCGAGACCATCATGTCCGCGACAAGGCCGGCGCGTGAGCCCTGCATCACCGTTCCATGCAGATCGGTCAGCGTCGCGATCGCCTCCGCGACAAGGCTCCGGGCCACCGCGCAGGTCAGCGTGTGGGCGTTCTGGATCTCGGTGCGCTGCGGCCGGTTCATGTCGAAGACGACGATCTCGCCCGGCGCCACCACGAAGCGGCGGCCCGGCGTCTCCACGCGCATCTCGCCCGATAGAACGAGCTGGAGAACGACGTGCTCGAAGTCGTCGCCGCGCACCCGCGCCGGAGTCCGCTCGTGCGAGACCTGAGCCAGGCGTCGCTCGAACAGGACCATCCCGTCCAGCGGCCGGGCGCTGACCGCGGCGCTGAAGTGCAAGCCGATCGCGCATGCGTCGGATCCGCCGGCGTAGAGAAAGCGGTAGGCTTCGAAACGGTCGGACGGATCGAGCACCGCCGTGTCGAAGTGAAAGCGCGGGGTCTGATCCTTCGGCTGTTCCGGCCCGGCCACGACGACTGCCACTCCACCCGCGCCGAGACCTCGGCCGCCCCGTCGACCCGGTCGTCGCGCAGCCTCGCATCAGATGCCGCGTGTTCCGTTCCGTTCACTCGCTGAGCATCTCACGGCCGGCGGACGTATGGTCAAGTTTGCGGGACGCCAGGACATTCAGCCTGCCGGCTGTCCGGCCCTAAAAGAGAGAGCCGGGAGGGTGCCCGGTGCTCCCTGAGAAGGTCTCATTCAATCAAGCTCCCATGCATTGCCGGCCTGTCCCTGATTCTTGCGGTTGCTGCGGCGGCGCCGGCCTTTGCCGCCGGTGCGATCGCCGTCGACGATGAAGCCGGCCAGAAGGCGGGCGACGTCGGCTACGGCACCGCGACGGGTTCTCGACGCGCGATGCCGCCGGTGAGGCGGCCCTGAAGAACTGCCGCGACGAGGGCAACGAGTCCTGCAAGGTCGCGGTGCGCTTCGACAAGTGCGGCGCCTATGCCGGATCCGCGACTATTACGGCATCGGCTGGGGCGGCTCGGAAAAGGCCGCGCGCTCGATGGCGCTGCGCGAATGCGGTAACAATTCCTGCAAGATCGTCGTCTCCGACTGCGAATAGCCGAGCCCGCAAGGGTAGTCCGCCGGGATCGACAGCCCGGTTCGCGGCCGGCGAGATTCGCCCGCCGCCCCGCCGAATCTCGCGCCGCGCTTCCGCTCACTGACGAATCGCCGGCGCATGGGGCGGCTGGCGAGACCGCCGGCCTGCGGTCCCTTCGCGCGCATTGCCCTCCCGCGCCGGCCCGGCCGCCCGGCCTTGTGCTCCTCCGACGGACTGTTACACTCGCACCCAACGTCAAATGAGAGGCGCCGCGCGCATCGTCGCAGGCCGGCGCCGGAGAGATCGTGTGAGTGAGTATGACATCGATGGGAGAATCCGTCCGCCGTCGCATCTGATCCGAGAGCCGCAGCAGGCCAAGCCGCAGCCCCGCCCATGGCCGCGGCCGGACATGACGAAGACGCCGGACAGCCGGCCTGCCGGGCCGCCGCGAGGGAGTGACGCCGAATCGCGCGCCGACGCGCAGTTGCGGCCCGGTGCGAAGCGCGCCGGGCAGGACGCCGAGCCCGCGGAGGACGACCAGCATCTGACCAAGCGCCAGCGGCGGCGCCGGCGGCGGCGCTCCGGCGACGGCAAGTCTGCGTCGGCCGGGCCGGCGAAGGCCGGCGGCGCAGCGGCGGGGACGGGGCCGAAGGAAGCGGGGGCGGCTCCGGCCGTTCCGCGCGGTGCGCGCAAGGCCAAGCGCAGCCATCCCGGCGACGAGCGCAAGCTGCGACCTGCGGCGGAGACCGTCGCCGGTCAGCGGCTCGCCGCGCCGCCACGCGCCTCGGAGGCGCCGCCTCCGGCGGAGGCCGCCGCGCCGGCGCGCCCGCCGGTCTATGCGGCCCTCGATCTCGGCACCAACAATTGCCGGCTGCTGATCGCCGTGCCGACGCGGCCCGGCCAGTTCCGCGTCATCGACGCCTTCTCGCGAATCGTGCGGCTCGGCGAAGGCCTCGGCCGCACCGGCAGCCTCTCGCGCGGGGCGATGGATCGCGCGCTCGCGGCCCTGTCGATCTGCGCGCAGAAGCTCTCGGCCCGCAATGTCAGCCATGCCCGGCTGATCGCGACCGAGGCCTGCCGCGCGGCTGCCAACGGGATGGAGTTCATCGAGGAGGTGGCCGAGGTCACCGGGCTGAACCTCGAGATCGTCAACCGGGAGACGGAAGCGCGGCTGGCGGTGTCCGGCTGCGGCTCGCTGATCGACCGCGACGCGCAGGGTGCCGTCCTCTTCGACATCGGCGGCGGATCCTCGGAGATCGCCCTGCTCGACCTCCGGGGGCCCCGGACGCGGCGCCTCGCCAGCCGGATCGTCGCCTGGACCTCGCTGCCGATCGGCGTCGTCACCCTCGCCGAACGCCATGGCGGCCGCGAGGTGACGCCGGAGGTGTTCGAGCGCATGGTCGCGGAGACGGTGTCCCTGATCGAGGCCTTCCCCGGGCGCGACCGGCTGGAGTCGCTCCTCGGCAGCGATCGCTTCCATCTCCTCGGTACGTCCGGAACGGTGACGACGCTGGCGGGCGTTCATCTGAACCTTGAGCGCTACGACCGCCGCCAGGTGGACGGGCTGTGGCTGACCGATGCGGAGGCGGATGCGCTGGTCGACAAGATCGCCGGCTGGAGCTTCGAGGAGCGTGTCGCCAATCCGTGCATCGGCTCGGACCGGGCGGATCTGGTGCTCGCCGGTTGCGCCATCCTGCAGGCGATCCGGCGGGTGTGGCCGGCAAAGACGCTGCGCGTCGCCGACCGCGGCCTGCGCGAGGGCCTGCTGACGGAAATGATGGTCGCCGACGGCGTCTGGCGGCGCAACGGCATGACCGGCGGAGCACAGCGATGAGCGGCGGGCGGGGCGACGATCGCGGGCTGACGGTCCGGGTCAAGAAGAAGCGGGGCATCAAGGCCTCGTCGCGGCGCTGGCTCGAGCGCCAGCTGAACGACCCTTACGTGCGACGTGCCAAGGCCGACGGCTATCGCTCCCGCGCGGCCTACAAGCTCATCGAGATCGACGATCGCTACAAGCTGCTGAAGCCCGGCCAGCGCATCGTCGATCTGGGCGCGGCGCCGGGCGGCTGGTGCCAGGTGGCGGTCGAGCGCACCGGCTCGGGGCAGGGCGACATTCGCGTCGTCGGCATCGACTATCTCGCGGTCGAGCCGGTCGCCGGCGCGACGATCCTGGAGATGGACTTCCTCGACGACGCCGCGCCCGGACGGCTGATCGAGACGCTCGGCGGCAGCCCCGACATCGTCCTCTCCGACATGGCGGCGCCGACCACCGGGCACCGCCGCACCGATCACCTCAGGACCATGCATCTCTGCGAGGTCGCGGCCGACTTCGCGGTGAAGACGCTGAAGCCGGGCGGCCACTTCCTGTGCAAGACCTTCCAGGGGGGCACGGAGCAGGACCTGCTGACGCTGCTCAAGCAGAACTTTGCGAGCGTGCACCACGTCAAGCCGCCGGCCTCGCGCGACGGCTCGGTGGAGCTCTATCTCCTGGCGAAGAGCTTCCGCGGCAGCCGCGAGGCCGCGCACGATGCGGAGCAGGACGAGGACGAGGAGACCGGGCCGCTCGGCTGAGCGTGACGTTCTCGGCCGCTATTCCGCCGGAACCCGCCGCCCAGCGACCTCGTCGCCCGCGTCCCGCTGCATCTGCGCGAAGACGAAGACCGCCGCGGCCATGACCGCGCCGACGACGAAGAAGGCCACCGAGAAGTCGGTGACGCCGACTTCGCTGCGGCCGGCAAGGAGCATCGAGCTTTCAAGCACGCCGCCGGCGAGCGCCACGCCCATCGCCACCGACACCTGCTGCACGGCCGCCAGCATCGCCGTCGCATCGCCCGCGCGCTTGTTGGCGACGTCCGCAAAGGCGAGGGCGTTGATCGAGGTGAAGAACATCGAGCGGAAGAAGCCGCCGACGAGCAGCACGGCGAGCATGAAGGCGACCGGCGTCTCCGGCCGCGCAAGGCCGATCACCGCAGTCAGCCCGCCGCCGACGAGCGCCGCGCCGATCAGCGCCAGGCGGAAGCCGAAGCGATGCAGCAGCGGCTTGGCCAGGAACTTCATCGCAATGGCGCCGCCGATCGAGACGCAGGTGATGAGGCCCGACTGGAACGGCGTGTAGCCGAAGCCGAGCTGCAGCATCAGCGGCAGCAGGAAGGGGACGGCCCCGGAGCCGACCCGAAAGAAGATGCCGCCGAGAAGCGCGGCGCGCAGTGTCGGGATCTTCAGCATGGAGAGGCGCAGCACCGGCTCCTCGGTCCGACGGACGTGCCGCACGAAGACCAGCGCGGAGACGAGCCCGGCGAGCGCCATGACCACCCCGACCATCGGCGGCAGGGCCGGCAGCGAGACGACGGAGCAGCCGAAGACGAGGCCGGCGCAGGCAAAGCCGGAGAGCAGGAAGCCCGGAATGTCGAAGCGGATGCCCGCGACCTTCTCCACCGCCGGCAGGAAGCGCGTCGCGAGCAGGACGCCGATGATCCCGATCGGCAGGTTGATCAGGAAGATCCAGCGCCAGTCGGCATAGGTGGTGATGAAGCCCCCGACCGGCGGACCGACCAGCGGGCCGATGAGCGCCGGGATCGAGAACCAGGCCATGGCGTTGACGAGTTCGGCCTTGGGCGCCGAGCGCACCAGCAGCAGCCGGCCGACCGGCGTCATCATCGCGCCGCCCATGCCCTGCAGGAAGCGCGCCGCGACGAAGGCTTCCAGCGAACTCGACACCGAGCAGGCGAGCGAGCCGAGGACGAAGACCGCGATCGCCAGGCGGAAGACGAGCTTGGCGCCCCAGCGGTCGGCTATGCGCCCGGAGATCGGAATGAAGATCGCCAGCGAGACGTAATAGCTCGTCAGCGCCAGCTTCAGCGCGATCGGGCTCGTACCGATATCGTGGGCGATCGCCGGCAGCGACGTCGCGATGACGGTCGAGTCCATGTTCTCCATGAACAGGGCCACGGCGAGCACGATCGGGACGATGCGTTTCAAGGGATGACCTCGGGCGGGGAAGCCGCAGGTAAGCGCGACTTACCTTCGGCTCGTGCGCCATGCGACCGAGGCTGTCAATGCACCTGCGTACGACCTGCCGCAAGCGGCATGGTCAACTTGCCGTGTCGGCGGGGGAGCGTCGGAACGGCGCCCTTTGTGGCGGACGCGGACCGGGGCGCCGTCAACAAGCGCACTTCGCCTTCGACCGGAACAGCGGGTGCGCTTTGCGCCCGGCTTCGCGCAGGGTCGATGCATTCTCCCGATGTAGCAGTCGTGCCACTTGAGGTTTTAACTCTGAACGATACTCTCTCTTAACGAACTTGTGACACTCTTGGGAAGCTGAATGCCGCCGTTTGGACCGTTTCATCGTAAGAAGTCGCCGACACAGGATCACGGGACGGCTGTGCTTCAGCAGCGCAGCGGCGAGATATGGGGGAAGCCAATTAAGAACGGTGGTCTCTTTCCGAAGGTGAAAGCCTATCTCCGGCCCCTATGCGCCGGCGAACCCGCCGGGACCGATTGCCATGCCGGCGACGGAATCGAGTTCGTGACGGCGGTCATGCCTCAGCAGGTATGGCCGACGGGTATGGTGCTCTGGACGATGGACAACGGCCCTGTAGCCGGCATTCGGTTGGTAGACCAAGACACCATTGCCTTGGCGGTGGATGTGACTAAGGTGGTATATCGGTGAGCGGAGGATCAGAAGTTTCCGTGGGCCCGCGAGAGACGCTCGTTTTCATCGACGAACCGATCGGGGTGCTCGTCGAACGCGGCAGCCGTCTCGATGATCGAGTCCGATCGGTCGAGCAGCCGGAAGAAATTGCCGTTTTCTTCGGTGGTCGATCGCCCGAAACAGCTTTGTACGGACTGGCCGCCGACACCTTGGCCGAGCAGGCCGCCGGCTGGACTCAGCTTCTTTTTCCCCGACCAGATGATCTCCCCGGAATGGCGCACATTCTTGCGCGGTTGGATGTACGCCCGGAGCAGCTCTCCGCCGCAAAGGATTGGAACGGGCGTCCCCTCGTGGACCTGGAGTCGCTGGCCGCTGCGATGCCAAGCCGGCCTTCGAGGTCAAGGCTGTAGGCACGCTCATTGTTCGGACCTCGGCGGACTGTAGCCCCGTCGCGAGGTCCCGATTCTACCGCGAGCAGCCGATCTCCTCCATGATCGCGACAACCTCCGCGCGCGAGCGGCAGACGTTTTCGCAGGGGATGCCATCGTTGTCGCCGTCGGCCCGGGGATGGCGGCCGGCGCACCATTCGATCACCGCCTGCCTGCAGTTGCTGTAGCTCTTGCAGCTCGCCGCCAGCGCTTCGCTCGACAACGAGGCGGCGGAGAGCACGGCGAGAAGGAGCGCGGTGCGAGAGAAGGGCGACATGAAAGCTCCTCAGGATGGACAACCTATGGGAGAATGTCGCGTCCTCTAGGCGCGGGGTCAAGGGTGGGCACCGTGGCGCCGGCTCCGCCCGATCTTCCCAATGTCATGCGGGCGTGCTAGCAGCCCGTGCCATCCTTTTGCGGCGCGGCATCCCCCGCCGCCCTCCGCATCTTCCGAGAGGACTGGCATGGCTCGCATCATCGAAACCGCCACCGGCGGCACCGCTCTCACCTTCGACGACGTCCTTCTGCAGCCCGGCCATTCCGAGGTCATGCCGGGCCAGGTCGATGTGCGCACGGCGATCACCAAGACGCTGAAGCTCAACCTGCCGATCCTCTCCGCGGCAATGGACACGGTCACCGAGTCGCGGCTCGCCATCGCCATGGCCCAGGCCGGCGGCATCGGCGTCATCCACCGCAACCTCACTCCCGCCGAACAGGCCGAGGAGGTGCGGCAGGTGAAGAAGTTCGAGAGCGGCATGGTGGTCAATCCGGTGACCATCGGCCCCGAGGCGACCCTCGGCGACGCCCGCTCCCTGATGAAGGCCCACAACATCTCCGGCATCCCCGTCGTCGAGAACGCCGGGACGGGCGGGCAGGTGAAGGGCAAGCTCGTCGGCATCCTCACCAATCGCGACGTGCGCTTTGCCTCCGACGACGATCAGCCGATCCACGAGCTGATGACCCGGAACGGCCTCGTCACGGTCCGCGAGACGGTCGACCAGGAGGAGGCCAAGCGCCTGCTCCACCAGCACCGGATCGAGAAGCTGCTCGTCGTGGACGGCGACGGCCACTGCATCGGCCTGATCACCGTCAAGGACATCGAGAAGTCTCAGCTCAATCCGAACGCCGCCAAGGACGCGCAGGGGCGCCTCCTCGTCGGCGCGGCGACGACGGTCGGCGACGACGGCTTCGAGCGCGCCGAGCGGCTCATCGACGCCGGCATCGACCTCCTGGTGATCGACACCGCGCACGGCCATTCGCAGAAGGTTCTGGACGCCGTCGGCCGGGTGAAGCGGCTGTCGAACGAGGTCCAGATCATCGCCGGCAACGTCGCCACGCCGGACGGCACCAAGGCGCTGATCGACGCCGGCGCCGACGGCGTGAAGATCGGCATCGGTCCCGGCTCGATCTGCACGACGCGGATCGTCGCGGGCGTCGGCATGCCGCAGCTCTCGGCGATCATGGGCGCGGCCGAAGCCGCCGACCGCCATGGCATCCCGGTGATCGCCGACGGCGGCATCAAGTTCTCCGGCGACGTCGCCAAGGCGCTGGCGGCCGGCGCCGCGGCCGCCATGGTCGGCTCGTTGCTCGCCGGCACCGACGAGAGCCCCGGCGAGGTCTATCTCTACCAGGGCCGCTCCTACAAAGCCTATCGCGGCATGGGCTCGGTCGGCGCGATGGCCAGAGGCTCGGCCGACCGCTACTTCCAGGCCGAGGTGCGCGACACGCTGAAGCTGGTGCCGGAGGGCATCGAGGGGCAGGTCGCCTACAAGGGACAGGTCGCGGCGGTGCTGCACCAGCTCGCCGGCGGCTTGCGCGCAGCCATGGGCTATGTCGGCGCGAGGGACCTCGGCGAGTTCCGCCGCCGCGCCGAGTTCGTGCGGATCTCGAATGCGGGCCTGCGCGAGAGCCACGCCCACGACGTCACCATCACCCGCGAAAGCCCGAACTATCCCGGCGGCTTCGGCGGCTGAGAAAAGAGCCGCCGGCTATCTGAACCCGTCGTTCCGCTCGGCCGCAACAGGCCCGTCGGCCGAGCGTGCGAAAGTCGACTACTCCGCAGCCGCCGGCTGATCGGTGCGCCTGTCGGCGTCGGCCGCGGCGGCTTCTGCCGCCTGCGCCCGACGCTGGCGCAGGACGTCGGCGATGAACAGGCGGGACAGCGCGTGGTACAGGGGCTCCGGCGAGATCACCCGCGCGGTGCCGTAGCCGATCATCGCCGCCGCCATCACGGCGAGGATGTTGTCGTGATTGCCGGTCATCTCGACGATGATGACGAAGGCGGTCATCGGCGCCTGCACGACGCCGGCGAAGTAGCCGGCCATGCCCAGCACCGCTGCAAGGCTCGCGGTCGTGCCGAAGATCTGGCCGAGCGTCGAGCCGAGGCCGGCGCCGACGGCGAGCGAGGGCGCGAACAGGCCGCCGGGGATGCCGGAGACGGTCGAGGCGAGGCTGACGATGAACTTGCCGAGGAAGAACAGGATCGGCAGGTGATGGCCTTCGACGGCGTGGCGCGCCTCGGTGTAGCCGGTGCCGAAGGTCATGCCCCCGGAGACGACGCCGATCGCCGCGACGACGAGGCCGGACACCGCGGCGACGAGGATCACGCGGGGCATCGGCTGGACCGCGCGGATCCGCCGGATGCGGCGGGTGAGGCGCAGGGTGAGGTCGCTGAACGCCGCGCCGAGCGCGCCGCCGACGAGGCCGCAGACGATCACCAGCGGCCAGTCCTTCGGGAAGGCCGCGACGGCGTCCGTGACGCCGAAATAGGTGTAGTTCCCCTCGATGGCGATCGAGGCGAGGCCGGCGATGATCACCGCCGCGAGGACGACGCCGTTGGTGCGCGCCGAATAGCTGCGGCTCATCTCCTCGATGGCGAAGACGATGCCGGCGAGCGGCGTGTTGAAGGCCGCGGCGATGCCGGCGGCGGAGCCGGCGAGGATCAGGCCGCGGGCATGCGCCATGCCGCCGATCCGGGCCGCCTGCAGCATCAGCGAGGCGCCCACCTGCACCGTCGGGCCCTCGCGGCCGATCGAGGCGCCGCAGAGCAGCCCGACGACCGTGAGGACGATCTTGCCGACGATCATCTTCAGCGACAGGAAGCGGCTGCGGTCCTCGTCGCCCCGCAGATGCCGCGCGGCGATGCCCTGCGGGATGCCGCTGCCCTGCGACCCCGGGAAGTAGCGGGCGGCCGCCCAGGCGCACAGCACGAAGCCGAGGGGCGTGATCAGAAGCGGCAGGTAGTCGCTCCAGCCGCCGCCTTGGGTGACGCGGGAGAACAGCTCCTGCGCCTGGTCGGCGACCGCCGCAAATCCCGCGCTGATGACGCCGATCGCCAGCGCGCCCGCCCAGAACACCAGCCGCGGCTTCCAGTAGCGGGGGGAGGCCATGATCGTCCGTGAGCGCCGCACCCAGGGAATTCGTGAAGCGCGTCGCACGGTCGATCCTTCGTCTCGTTGTGATGATGTGGCAGGCAATGCATCTGCCGGGCCAATTCCGCAACCCTTTGCGGCGAGATAGCGCATCAAACGTTGACACAGGCTTGCCATGCGAGGGCGAGCCGCGTCCCGCAGCGCCTGCTCCCGACGCGCCGCCACCCCGTGCAAACGAAACAGGCGCCGCCGTCACCGGCAGCGCCTGCGTTCATGCGGCCGGACGATCCGGCCGAGACGTCCGCCTCAGTACGGGCAGTTGTTGTCGGTGGTGTAGTCGTGGACCTTGATCTTGCCGTCGATGATGTCCTGCTTGGCCTTGTCGGCCGCAGCCTGCATCTCGGGCGTAATCAGGTCCTTGTTGTACTTGTCGATCGTGTAGCCGACGCCGTTCTCGGCGAGGCCGAGCACCTTCTTGCCGGGCTGGAACTTGCCGGCCTTGGCGTCGGTAAAGATCTGGTAGACGGCGTTGTCGACCCGCTTGACCATCGAGGTGAGCACGTGGCCGGGGAACAGCGCGTCCTGGTTGGAATCGACGCCGATGCCGTACTTGCCGGCGTCCGCCGCCGCCTGCAGCACGCCGATGCCGGTGCCGCCCGCGGCGTGGAAGATCACGTCGGCGCCCTGGTCGATCTGCGACTTGGCGAGCTCGCCGCCGCGCACCGGGTCGTTCCAGGCCGCGCCGGTCGTGCCGGTCATGTTCTGCAGCACGGTGTCGTCCTTCGAGACCGACTTCACGCCGCCCTTGTAGCCGCAGGCGAACTTCGAGATCAGCGGGATGTCCATGCCGCCGACGAAGCCGACCTTGCCCGACTTCGACTTCATCGCCGCCAGGATGCCGACGAGGTAGGAGCCTTCCTCCTCCTTGAACAGCACCGATTCGACGTTCGGCTTGTCGACGACCGAGTCGATGATGACGAAGTGGATGTTCGGGAACTCCGGCGCGACCTTTTCGAGCGCCGCGGCCTGGCTGAAGCCGACCGAGATGATCGGGCTGTCGCCGTCGCGGGCGAAGCGTCGCAGCGCCTGCTCGCGCTGCGCGTCGTTGACGATCTCGAACTCGCGGTAGTCGGTGCCGGTCTCCTTCTTGAACTTCTCGGCGCCGTTATAGGCGCCCTCGTTGAAGGATTTGTCGAACTTGCCGCCGAGATCGTAGAGGATGGCCGGCTTGAAGTCGTCGGCGGCCGAGGCGGCGCCGGCGGAGAGGACGGTGGCGGCCAAAAGCGCGGCGAGGAAGGTCTTCGTCAATGGTGCGGTCCCTGGTGCGAATGACGGGATAAGCGAGGGCCGGCGAGCCGGCGTCACGGCGCCCGTCCGGACGCCATGCCTGCGAAGCAGACTGGCACGGGTTGCAACAGGAATCACGTGAAATCGACGCCGGTGCCGGCCCCCTGAAGGCGCCGTCCGGGCCCGGCGGAGGACATGCGCCGGAATGGGCGAGACCCCGCGGCAGACGGCGCCGCCATCTGGCCGGACGCGGGCGCTCGCAACGACGCGCGCGTCAGGCCGCCGGGACTCCGGCGCCGGCCGGGCAGGCGACGCCGGTGCCGCCGCCGCCGCAATAGCCGTTCGGATTCTTCGCCAGATACTGCTGGTGGTAGTCCTCGGCGTAGTAGAAGGGGCCGGCGGGCCGGATCTCCGTCGAGATCGTGCCCTTGTGGCCCGCCGCGCGGAGCGCCGCCTGATAGCGCTGCCGGGAGGCCTCGGCCGCCTGCTGCTGCGCCGGCGAGAAGGTGTAGATGCCGGAGCGGTACTGCGTGCCCATGTCGTTGCCCTGGCGCATGCCCTGGGTCGGGTCATGCCCTTCCCAGAAGGCGCGCAGCATCTCGTCGTAGGTGACCGTCTGCGGGTCGAAGACCACGAGCACGACCTCGTTGTGGCCGGTCTGGCCGGTGCAGACTTCCTGATAGGTGGGATTGGGCGTCGTGCCGGCGGAATAGCCGACCGCGGTGACATGGACGCCCTCGATCCGCCAGAACCGGCGTTCCACGCCCCAGAAGCAGCCCATGCCGAACATCGCCGTCTCGAGATTTTCGAGGAACGGTCCCTTCAACTGCCGGCCGTTGACGAAATGCGTCTCGGCCGTCGGCAGCGGCTCGGGGCGGCCGGGCAGGGCCTCGCCGGCGTCCGGCAGCTTCATCTTCTTGGCGAACATGTCGAGGAGGTACATGGTGCGTTTCCTTGCCGGATGGATCGGCGCTGCCGTCACGGCGCGATGGCGGCGCCACGGGTGCCGGCTGCCGTGAAGGGTCGGGTCGGCGTCGTCCTGGCCGCCCCCCAGACCTTTGCCCCCAATGTCGCTCGCCGCCGCGCAGCCTTCAAGCCGGCGCCCGGCTGCTCAGCGCAGGCCGCGGCGGGCGCGTGGCTTGCGGCCGAGGAGGAGGCAGACGAGCCCGATGACGCCGCAGGTGATCGCGATCGACCAGTGCCCGGCGACCGCCAGCGTCTGGCTGCCAGTGCTGGTGGTGTCGAAGGCGATCCCCATCGACGGCAGGGCCTCGTTGATGGTCATCAGCCGCGTTGCCTCGTTGGCGATCGAGCGGGCGATGTCGCCGACGGCGAAGACGATGCCGAGCGCCAGGAAGACGAAGCCGACGAGCCGCAGGACGAAGCGCATCCCTTTCTCCTCTTTGCGCCGCGCCTTCCGGCCCGGACGATGATCGGTCACCGCGCCCTCTAGCGCAGGTCGGATGCGACCGGAAGCGTCATCGTCCTGTCGCGATCGAAGCAGCGTCGCGCCTGCCGCAGCAGTCCACGGGCGGAGCGAAGCTCCCCGCTGGCGAAAATCCGTGCTTGAACCATCCGCCGATCTGGCTTAAGTCCCGCGCCGTTCGAGCGAGAACCGGCTTCGGTCCTCGCCGCCGGCTGAACGGCTCGGCGGCGGATGGAGATAGCGGGTTCGCGGAGCCGGCAGCGGCTCTTCCGGAAGCAACCATCCGGGTTATGCGGCTCGAACCCAAGGTGAGGTGGCCGAGTGGTTGAAGGCGCACGCCTGGAACGCGTGTATACGGGAAACCGTATCGAGGGTTCGAATCCCTCTCTCACCGCCATTTCCAGATAGCTGATTTTGCTGAACTTTCTGCCCCTGGCGCCGTGAGCTGCGCCTGCCTGCCGCATCGCTCGCGCCTGCCTCACGCTCCCGGCGGTCCGACTTCTTCGAGAGCTTCGGCAAGCGCCGTCTCGAACAGCCGATGGTCATGCGGGCGACCGACGGTGACGCGGATCATCCGGTCGAGGGGCGGAACGCCCGGCATGCGGATGAAGACGCCGCGCTTCAGGACGGCGTCGAGAATCGCCCGCGCATGCGCGCCGTCGCCGCCGCAGTCCATCGCGACGAAATTCGTCGCGGAGGGTAGGGGCGTCAGGCCGTGACGCTCGGCGATCCGGGCGAGGTCCCCGCGCGCCGCGATCACCGCCGCCACCGTCTCGCGGAGATAGGCCTGGTCCGCGAGCGCCGCGAGTGCCCCCGCCTGCGCCACCAGCGAGACGCCGAAATGGTTGCGCACCTTGTCGAAGGCGCGGATCGTCTCCGGCATGCCGATCACATAGGCGATGCGAGCGCCGGCCATGCCATAGGCCTTGGAGAAGGTCCGGAAGCGCAACAGGTTCGGCCGCATCAGATCGATCGGCGGCAGCGCGTTTTCCGGCGCGAAATCGGCATAGGCCTCGTCGAGGACGAGGATCGTCTCCTCGGGCAATTCGTGCGCCAGGCTGGCGATGGCGGCGGCATCGTGCCAGCTGCCCGTCGGGTTGTCGGGGTTGGAGACGTAGAGCAGCTTCGGCCGCAGCGCCTTCGCCCGGTCGAGCAGTGCGTCGAGGTCCTCGTGGTCGTCGGCGCGGTAGGGGACGAAGTCGAGCGCGCCGCCATAGCCGGCGACATGGAAGTTGAAGGTCGGATAGGCGCCACGCGAGGTGACGACTGTGTCGCCCGGCCCGCAGGCGAGCCGCACGAGATAGCCGAGCAGGCCGTCGATGCCCTCGCCGACCGCGACGCTGCCTGCCGCGATCCCGTGGTGGGCGGCGATCGCCTGCTTCAGGTCGAAGAGTTCCGGATCGCCGTAGCACCAGCTGCGCCCGGCCGCCGCGGCCATGGCCTCGACGGCCTTGGGCGACGGGCCGAAGACGCTCTCGTTCGCGCCGAGCCGGGCCGTGAAGCGGATGCCCATGCGCCGCTCCAGCGCTTCCGGCCCGACGAAGGGAACGGAGGAGGGCAGCGAGCGGGCGAGGGGCGTGAAGAGTGGCGTCATGGTCGGGTTCGGCAGCGTCGACGAGTGGAGGCGAAGCGCATCGGCTCGGCCGGTTGAGGCGGTGAAAGGCGGGAACGGCTCCCGTCAGTCGTCGATGCGCTCGAGCCCGCCGGCGAAGCGGCGGGCGTTCGCGACATAGTGCTCCGCCGAGACGCGCAGCTTCTCCGCCGCGACGTCGTCGAGCGTGCGCACCATCTTCGCGGGCGCACCGACGATCAGCGCGTTGTCGGGAAATTCCTTGCCCTCGGTGACGAGCGCGCCGGCGCCGACGATCGAATTCTTCCCGATCCGCGCGCCGTTGAGGATCGTCGCGCCCATGCCGATCAGCGTGTTCCCGCCGATCGTGCAGCCGTGGACGATCGCCGCATGGCCGATCGTGCAGCCGGCGCCGATCCGCAGCGGGGACCCCATGTCGGAATGCAACACGGCGTTGTCCTGGATGTTGGTGGCCTCGCCGATCTCGATCCACTCGTTGTCGCCGCGGATCACCGCGCCGAACCAGACGCCCGCGCCGCGCCCGAGCCGCACGCGGCCGATGAGATGGGCACCGGGCGCGACGAAGAAGTCGCCGTCCGCCGGCAGGTCCGGCCGCTCGCCGGCCAGCGCGTAGATCGCCATCGAAATCCTCCCGCATCCCCGTTTCCGGCCATGGCGCGAGACCCTGCGGCAACGGCACCCGAGGGTCAAGCGAGAGCGTGGCGGCCGGGTCGGCGGCCCGGGCTGGCGCCTTCCTCAGGTGGCGACGTTCGCCGCATTCGCTGCATTCGCCGCCGACGGCCGCGCCAGTTCGAGCGCGCGCTGGGCGATCGCCGCCGTCTCCGACGGCTCGCCGCGCGCTCCGCCGGCGACCGTCACGGTCGGGAAGGCGAAGCTGATTCCTTCCGCGTCGAAGCGCTGCTTGATCATCTGGTAGGCGGCGCGGCGGATGACGAACTGCTCGCCCGGCTTGGTCATCATCTTCATCCGGAGCTTGATCGCGAAGTCGCCGAACTGGTCGACGCCCTGCATCTTCAGCGGCTCCAGGATGTTCGGGGCAAAGTCCGGCTCGGCGGCGAGCGCCTGGCCGATCTCCTTGACGATTTTCTTCACCTTGGCGATGTCGGTGTCGTAGGTGACGCCGATCTCCAGCTTGTCGATCACCCAGTCGCGCGAATAGTTGGTGATCTTCTCCAGCGCGCCGAAGGGCACGGTGTGCAGCGCGCCGCGATGGTGGCGGATCTTCAGCGAGCGCAGCGAGAAGGATTCCACCGTCCCGCGGATGTTGCCGCTCTCGATGTATTCGCCGATGCGGAAGGCGTCGTCGACGAAGAAGAACAGGCCGGCGAGGATGTCCTTCACCAGGGTCTGGGCGCCGAAGCCGAGCGCGATGCCGAAGATGCCGGCGCTCGCGAGCAGCGGGGCGATGTTGACCCCGAGATTGGAGAGCACCGTCATCACCGCGATGATCGCGAGGACGAAGAGCAGGAGGTTCTTCAGGATCGGCAGCAGGGTGCGTAGGCGATTGGCGTGATTGTGGCCGCCCTCGGCCGCGGCCCGCTCGTCGGCGGCCGCGATCTTGCGGTCGATCCAGGCTTCGGTGATGCGCCAGAGGAACAGCGCCACCAGCACGACGACCGCGAGATTGGCGAGCGCGCGGAAGGTCCAGCGAAAGACCGTTTCGCCGAGCGTCGGCGCCGTCAGGTCGATGTGCAGGACGCCGGCGACGAGCAGGATGCCGGCCAGCAGCACCATCGTGCCGACGCCGCGCGCGATCGTCAGCGCCCGCAGCGACGGTTCGCCGGCCCGCGGCGGCAAGGTGATTGCCTCGCCGGGCTGCGCGTCCTCGCCGAGCAGGTGCACCACCGAACGCCGCACGTTTTGCAGGATGCCCGTCACGAGGAGGCAGATGACCGCGACGTAGAACGGCCGTGTCGAGCCTGTGAAGAGCAGCATCCAGGTGACGAGAAGCGCGGCGCTCAGGAGCCAGACGCGCGCATCCCTAGCTTTCGCCGCGAGGTCGCGCCGGCCGGTGTCGCGCTGCGGCGCCAGCCATACGACGCCGAGGGCCAGCATCAGCAGGCCGATGCCGAGCAGGATGCCGACGACGTAGATCTCGATATGCGGGACGTCGAGGCTGTCGAGGAACTCCAGCGCGAACTGCACCATGAAGAAATAGCCGATCAGGACGGCGGCCCCGACATGCCAGAACTCGGCGGTGCGGGTCGCCATCGGCACGATCCGGAAGCGCTCGGCGCCCGGCGCGATGAGGAAGCGGCTGAGGAGCTGCACCAGGCGCACGATCACGGCGAGCTGCAGCGACAGGAGCAGCAGGCGCCCGAGATGCTGCGGCCAGTCGAAGAGGAGGAAGACGCCGAGGCTGCCGGCGGCAAAGCCGGTGACCATGATCAGCCCGTAGCCGAAGCGGACGGCCGCGGCGCTCAGCCGTTCCTCTGCCGTGCGCACCGGCCGGACGATCATCGCTCGCCGCATGCCGGCGAGTGCCCACCAGAGCAGCCGCTCGAGCGCGATGCCGGAGCCGAGGAACAGAAGCACGAGGACGGCGATCACCGTCGGCCGCCGTCCCGCGAGATCGGCTTCGAGGACGCCGGCGGCGTTGGCGAGCGTCGTCGGCACCCGCGGCACGGACTCCACGAGGCGGACCAGGAAATGCCGCAGCGAGCGGACCCGGGAGGGCATGACGCCCATGGTTTCGCCCATCATCATCGGGCTCGACGGCGCAAACGCCATGTCGGCGTCCGTGAAGGGAACGGTCGCCGCGCCCGCCGAAGGAACCGGAGCGGCCGGCCCGGCAGGCGGGACCGGTGTCGCGCGCGCCGGCGCGGTCGTCGCGGCAGGACCGCCGGCGGCGCTCTGCGCCGCCTGCGCCTTCAGCCAGT
Organism: Jiella sp. M17.18; assembly: GCF_041027365.1. Taxonomy (NCBI): domain Bacteria; kingdom Pseudomonadati; phylum Pseudomonadota; class Alphaproteobacteria; order Hyphomicrobiales; family Aurantimonadaceae; genus Jiella; species Jiella sp. M17.18. The sequence goes on from NZ_JBFTEH010000004.1 coordinate 185,204, forward strand.
CCTGGATCCGCGGATCCGACAGGAGCTTCGACAGCGCGTCGATCTCGGCCGGCGGCGGAAGCTGCGCAGCTCCCGGGCCGGGCGCGCCGGCAGCTGGCGCAGCCGGGCTGCCGACCGACGGCTGCGATCCGACCCTGGAACCGACGGTTTCGGCCGATGCCGCGCCCGCGAAGGCCAGCAACAGCGTCATCATCAGCAGGCCGATCGCTGCGAGGCGGGTCGATGGGGTCGCGGCTTGCATGCAAGCTCGGACCGCGCCCGCTCTCTGCGGGGTCGGGACGCCGGAGGGCGGCTCGCCCGCTTCTCCTTCGCCACGGCGGCGAGCCATCTCCAGCGCGATTCCCGCCATGCCGGCGACCTTTCGCAAAGACCGAGGCATCGGCTCGGCACCGCGACCAAGATTCGCACGGGAGGAAGCCGGCAACAAGCGCCCCGGCTCCCGTCCTGCGACCCCGCCGGAAGCGCCGGCCGCCGTTGCCGCGGTCGGCCCGAGGGACGGCGGAACGGGTGACCGCACCGGACGGTCCTGCCCATGCCGGAAGGCGGAAAAGGCTCGCAACGGTAGCCGGTTCCCTAATCGTGAGGTGCGCTTACGGTCACCACGCGTTGCCATTTCCGCGCGCGGCTACTAACCCTGTCGCGAGACGAGGGAAGAACAGCCCCATGGCGCAAGACACCACGATACCCGCCGGCGGCGGGATGCCTGGAGCGACGGGCTGTGAACGCGAGCCGATCCATATCCCGGGCTCGATCCAGCCGCACGGCATCCTGCTGGTGGTCGATCCGGATGCCCGGACCCTTCTCCAGGCGAGCGAGAACGCCGGCAAGATCCTCTCCGGCGCCGTCGAGGCTGCGCTGGGGCGGCCGCTCGAGAGCGTGCTCGTCGAAGGTGCGCAGGATCTCGTCGCGGATCTGGACAGCCGCGTTCCCGGACGGGGAACCGCCATCCTGCGGATGGTGGGGGTGGACGGTGCGCTGTTCAACGCGATCGCGCACCGCTCTGAGGGGCTCATCGTCCTGGAGCTCGAGGAGACCGATGCCGCCGAGCATGGATCGCTCGACGCGCTCTACCCGCAGATCCGCGAATTCGTCGACACGCTTCAGATGCTGCCGACCGTCGGCGCGCTGAACGAGAAGGCGGCGGAGCAGGTGCGCCGGCTGACCGGCTTCGACCGCGTGCTGATCTACCGCTTCGACGACCAGTGGAACGGCACGGTCGTCGCCGAGGACCGCAACGAGGCGCTGCCGTCCTATCTCGACCTGCGCTTCCCGGCCGCCGACATCCCGGCGCAGGCGCGCGAACTCTACCGCCTGAACCGGCTGCGCCTGATCCCCAACGCGCAGTACCGGCCGGTGCCGATCCTGCCGGGAGAGAACCCGAAGACGGGCCGCCCGATCGATCTCAGCTTCTCGGTCCTGCGCAGCGTCTCGCCGGTGCATCTGCAGTACATGAAGAACATGGGCACGCCGGCGTCGATGTCGATCTCCATCGTCGACGACGGCAGGCTGTGGGGTCTGATCTCCTGCCACAACGCCACGCCGCGCCACGTTCCGGCGCATGTGCGCACGGCTTGCGACTTTCTCGGCCAGATCGTCGCTATGCAGGTCGGCGCCAAGGTCCGCAGCGAGGACGCCGCCCAGCGCGTCGCCCGGCACGCAATCGAATCGCGGCTCTTGTCTTTCATGGCCGGCGAGGCGCGCTTCATCGACGGCTTGACCCGCCACGCCGACGATCTCATGGCGCTGGCCGACGCGGAGGGCGCAGCAGTCGTCTTCGACGACACCTTCGCGCTGCTCGGCAACTGTCCGCGCGAGGAGCAGGTGCGCGAGATCGTCGCCTGGCTGAGCCGCACGCAGCCGCACGACGAGGTCTTCCGGACCGATTCGCTGGCCTCGCTGATGCCCGGCGCCGAAGCCTTCGCCGACCGTGCGAGCGGCCTCCTCGCTGTCTCGGTCTCGCAGCTCCATCCGAGCTACCTCATCTGGTTCCGCCCGGAGGTCGTGCGCACGGTCAGCTGGGGCGGCGATCCGCGCAAGGGCGAGGCGGCCGGGACCGAGCAGCTCACGCCGCGCCGCTCCTTCGAGATGTGGAAGGAGACGGTGCGCCAGCGCTCGCTTCCCTTCACCACCGCCGAGATCGACACTGCCGGCAGCCTGCGCAACGCCATCGTCGGCATCGTGATGCGCAAGGCCGAGGAGATGGCCCAGCTCACCGAGGAGCTGAAGCGCTCCAACAAGGAGTTGGAGGCGTTCTCCTATTCGGTCAGCCACGACCTGCGCGCGCCGTTCCGCCACATTGTCGGCTTCGCCGAATTTCTCAAGGAGCACGAGGCGATCGCCGACGACCAGCGGGCCCAGCGCTATGTCGACACGATCATCGAGGCGGCCTTTTCCGCCGGGCGCCTGGTCGACGATCTCCTCGGCTTCTCGCAGATGGGGCGCGCGTCGCTGGCGCCGATCCGCGTCGACATGAACAAGCTGGTCGACGAGGTCCGGCGCATGCTGCGCCCGGAGATCGGCGATCGCACGATCAAATGGCAGGTGGCCGATCTCAGCCCCGCCGTCGCCGATCCGTCCTTCCTGCGCTCGGTCTGGCAGAACCTGATCTCCAACGCGATCAAGTACACGCGCGACGCGAAGGACGTCGTGATCGAGATCGGCAGCGAGCCGGGGAACGGCGAGACCGTCTACTTCGTCCGCGACAACGGCGTCGGCTTCGACATGGCCTATGTCGACAAGCTCTTCGGCGTGTTCCAGCGCCTGCACCGCGTCGAGGACTACGAGGGCAGCGGCATCGGGCTCGCCAACGTCCGGCGCATCGTCGAGCGCCACGGCGGCCGCACCTGGGCCGAAGGCGAGGTGGGACGCGGCGCAACCTTCTATTTCTCCCTGCCCGATCCGGCGAAGGAGTCGACATGGCCGAACTGAAGCCGATCCTCCTCGTCGAGGACAATCCCAACGATCTCGAACTGACGCTGACGGCGCTCGAGCGCAGCATGCTCGCCAACGAGGTGATCACCACGCGCGACGGTGTCGAGGCGCTGGACTGGCTCCTGTCGCGCGGACCGCACGCGAACCGCGATCCGGGCGACCCGGCCGTCGTCCTCCTCGACCTGAAACTGCCGAAGGTCGACGGTCTGCAGGTGCTGGAGCGGATCAAGAGCGACGCGGACCTGCGCCACATCCCGGTGGTGATGCTGACGGCGTCGAAGGAGGAACGCGACCTCGTGCGCAGCTACGAGCTCGGCGTCAATGCCTTCGTCGTGAAGCCGGTCGACTTCAAGGAATTCTTTAAGGCGATCCAGGACGTCGGCATGTTCTGGGCGATCCTCAACGAGCCGCATCCGCCGCGCTCGCGCAGCACCCCGATGAAGGTGACCAAGGGGTGAGCGACAACGAGATTGCCGAGATCCTGATGCTCGAGGACTCCTCCCTCGACGCCGATCTCGTTGAGGAGCATCTGCGGATCGGCCGGGTCGCCAATCGCTGCGACCGCGTCTGGACCCGCGAGGATTTCACCGCCGCGCTCACCGAGCGGCATTACGATCTCATCCTCGCCGACTACCAGCTGCCGTCCTTCGACGGGCTTTCGGCGCTGGCGATCGCCCAGGACCTGAAACCCGAAATCCCCTTCATCTTCGTCTCGGCGACCCTCGGCGAAGAGGTCGCCATCGAGGCGATGAAGAAGGGAGCGACCGACTATGTCGTGAAGTTCCGGCTGAACCGGCTCGCCGGATGCGTGGAACGGGCGCTGGAGGAAGCGCGCGTGCGCACCGCGCAGCGGCGGGCCGAGATCGAGATGCTGGAGAGCAAGGCGCGCCTGTCCGCCGCTCTGGCGATCGCCAAGCTCGGCACGTTCCAGTGGGACGTCGCCTCGGGCCGTCTCGTGCTCGACGAGCGCAGCCGCGAGATCTTCGGTATTTCGGCGGATCAGAGTCCGACGGCGCGCGACCTCTTCGAACGAGTCGAACCGGACGATCGCCCGCTGCTCATCGAGACGATGAAGGCGGCGCGGGCCGCGAAGGCGCGTCTCGAACACGAGTTCCGCCTGACCGGCTCGACCGGACGCACCCAGACCGTCGTCGTGATCTGCGAGTGGATGGGGCGTGGAGGCGGCGATCCGCTTCGCGCCGTCGGCGTGTTCGGCGACGTGACCGAGCGCAAGGCGGCCGACGAGCGGCAGAAGCTGCTGCTGCGCGAACTCCACCACCGGGTAAAAAACAGCCTGGCGACCGTCCAGTCGATCGTGAACTTCACCCTGCGCACCTCCGACGACATGCGCGACTTCCAGGTCGGGATCACCAACCGCATCGCCTCGCTGTCGCGCAGCCACACGCTTCTGATGAAGAACGAGTGGGGCGACGTTCATCTGAGGGACCTGATCCTTGGCGAGCTCGAACCCTACGAGCATGGCCGCCGGCTGACGATCGAGGGGCCGAACGTCTTCCTGCCCCCGGATCTCGCCATGACCTTCGCGCTCGCCGTCCACGAACTCACCACCAATGCGGCGAAATACGGCAGCCTGTCGGTCGGGGACGGCCGGCTCGCCGTCACCTGGCACGACCGGCAGCGCGAATGCGGCGGCCGCGAACTCTGCATCGACTGGGTGGAGAGCGACGGGCCCGAGGTGAAGCCGCCGAGCCGGCGCGGGTTCGGCACGACGCTCCTGGAGCGGCTGCTCGGGCATCAGCTCGGCGGCACGGTGGAGGTGGCCTATCCGCCGGAAGGCGCGCAGATCCGCATCTGCGCCGAGCTTCCCGAGCGCAGCACCGGAACCGTAGCCGACCACGCGTCGTTTTCCACGACCTGAAGCAAGGCGAGCCATTTCGTGCCACAATCCCGACTGACCGGACTGACGGTTCTCCTGGCCGAGGACAACCTGATCGTCGCCCTCGATCTCGAGGCGGCGCTGCACGATTCAGGGGCCAGGGTTGCGGGCCCTGCCGTGCGGGTGGAGGAAGCGCTGTCGCTGGTGGCCGAAGACGAGCCGCATGCCGCGATCCTCGACTTCAACCTGCTCGACGGCGCGGCCGTCCCGGTTCTCGAATGGATGGTCGAGCGCGGGTTGCCCGTCGTCATCTGCACCGGCGCCGGGCTGCCGGAGGACCTTGTCGCGCGCTTTCCGGATCTGCCGGTCTTCATGAAGCCGACGATGCCCGAGCGGCTGGTGGAGGTTCTGGCCGAGCGCCTCGGTCGCTAGCGCTGCCGCCCGACGGCCTTTCGGCGATCCTGGATAGGATCGCTCGCCGGGAAGGGGCGGAAGCTGCACGGCCACCGCGCGCGGCAAGCCGGAAGCAAGCCTTCCGGTTATAAATCCACACACGAACTTTCATCATCGTGGCCGCTTGTGAGGCAGGCCGTTAATCGATATTTAACGGATGCGAGCGGACGGACGGGGGGTCGTCGACCGGCTTGCTTATCTGGGGATCAGGATAGTTTCCGACATGGATGACAGCGTGCAGAAGTCGTGCTGGGGCGTGACTGTGTGGGCGGTTGCGATCTTCTCTGCCCTCTTGGTACTCGGCTTCCTCTTCGGCGGGCCGGACACCGTCGCGGTCGCCGTCGCGGCCAGCTGAACGAGCGCCGGCGCCGCCGGGCCATGTCCGGGCGAGGCGCGTCTGACGGGGGCCGTGCCAGCGGGCAGGTGCTGCTCTGGAGTTCCGATCTGGTCGTGATACGGGGAGCCATCAAACCTGGCTCCTCGGCGGTGAATCCGGTTTCAGTCAGAGCAGCGAGCGAGCTTCAGCAACCGAAGTGCTTGCAGTCGATCGACGGCTGCGGGTCCGGCGCGAAGATGCAGCCCGGATCATGACCCGCGGCGCCCGGCGCATGCGTCTGTGGGATCGGCTGCCGGAACCTTCGCAGCCACGAGCGTCGGCTTGCGATGCGGGCACGGCACCCACGCCCGGCCGGGCCGCGTCAGCCGCCACTCAGTCGTCATTGGCCGAGTTCAGGTCCTCGGGTCGGCGACCTTCGTCATGGCGCGGCACTTCGACGACCACTTCGCGCAGACCGCTGCGGCCCCGTTCGTCGCGCTCTTCGATCCTCAGGTCGAGCCGAATGCCGAGGCGAGCCGCCTTGTCGATGGCGTCGGTCAGCGCCGCAGCGTAGTCGATGGCGTTGCGGACTGCCGCTTGCGCGGCAGCCGGCGCGTTCGATGCGGTGATCTCTCGTTCGCTCATGGACATTAGATGACGCAGATGGCGGCCGGAGCAAGTCGCAGCGGCGCGATTTCCGCTCGCGACGACGCCCGCTGAGGTTGGAACGACGGTCGGGCGCGTGCTTGCCGCGCCGAATGCCTTCGGGCCCGGCGTTTCCGCCGGGCCCGCTCATATCGCCAGACAGCGCTCGCTTTACTTGAACAGCGAGAGCAGGGTCTGCGTGGAGGAGTTGGCGATCGAGAGCGCCTGGACGCCGAGCTGCTGCTGCGTCTGCAGCGCCTTCAGCTTGGTCGATTCCTGCGTCATGTCGGCGTCGACCAGTGTGCCGACGCCCTTGTCGATCGTATCCATCAGGTTGGAGACGAAGGTCGTCTGCATCGAGAGCCGGTTCTGGATGGCACCGAGCGTCGAGGCACCGGCCGTCACCTTGCTGATCGCGTCGTCGACCGTCTTGATGAACAGCTTGATCTTGGTGGCGGTGATATTCGGCCCCGAGATGTTGATGGTGTCGACCGAGTCGTTCGAGAAGGCGACGTTGCCGATCGAGAGCGTGTCGCCGGTGGCACCGCCGACCGTGTGGATGCCGCCGGTCGCCGCGGTGACCTTGGTGCTGTCGAAGCCGGCCGACTCGAGGGCGTGGTTCAACACCGTGTTGAAGGCGGTGGCGTTGGCGATCTTGCCGTCGGTTTCGCCCAGGGCCGCGTTGACGGTGGCCTGGTCGATGGTGACGGTCTTGGTCGTGCCGTTGAGGGTCAGGTCGAAGGACAGCGAGTCGTTCTGATCGACGGTCTTGGCCGAAGAACCGAACGATCCGAGCGCGATCGTGGCCTGGGTGCCGGTGCTGCTGACGGTTGCGGCCCCGGCCGTCAGGCCGAGCGCGCTGGTGATGCCGCTGGCGCCACCGTTCAGGATCGCTTTGCTCGACGTGCCGCTGTCGTACAGCGCGATCTTCGAGGTATCGACGGTCATCGAACCCAGAGACACCGCACCCGCATTGTCGCGGGCGAAGTTCGCGACCATCGTCTTGTTCGCGTCGTAGCCGGTGGCGTCGGAGTTCACCGACAGCCAGTTCTGACCGGAGAAGGAGGCGGAGCTGGCGATCGACTTCAGCTGCTGCTGCAGCTGCGTGATCTCGTCCTGCACCTTGGTCCGGTCGACGCCGTCCTGGGTGGCGGTGGTCAGCTTGTCCTTGATCTGGTTGAGGACGTCCTTGGCAGAGTTGAGGCCGGTATAGGCGGTGTCGACCGTCGCCTCGCCGATGCCGAGCGAGTCCTTCACCGCCGACATCGCGCCGTTGTCGGAGCGCATGGTGGTGGCGATCGACCAGTAGGCTGCGTTGTCCTTGGCGTCGGCGACCCGGTAGCCGGTGGAGATGCGGTTCTGCGTGCTCTCCAGCGAATCGTTGGTCGCCTTGAGGGTCTGCAGCGCCGTCATCGCCGCAGTGTTGGTCATCAAGCTGCTCATGAATATTCGTCCCGATACGAAGATACTATAGTGTGGGACAGTCCGGGTTGTCCGGGATAGCGGTTCGACTTCATGTCTTTGGCTGCGAGTTCTTCAGCAACCAATTCGCTATGGACACATCTATGCGGGCCGGGGGCTTCGGATTGGTTAATTTCGGAAGCGGTTAAGGTTGATAAATCGCTTCCGGAAGATTGCGTTCGTTTATGGTAAACGAATGGTTTCTTGGCCTGTTTGCCGTTGCTGAAGACGCGGGGACATCGTCTTCTGGACGCGGGTGAGCCAGAGCGGGGGTGCCGGACGTGGAACCAGGCCTTGCTTCCGAGCGTCCTTATCCTCGCCAGGGCATGCCGCCTCGGCAGCGGAGCGCCCATGCCGAGGTTTCATTTCCACATCACCAACGGCGAGCGGGACATCGATTACGAAGGCACCGACCTCGCCTCGCTGAAGGACGCCCGTCAGCAGGCGGTGCTGTTCGGTGCGACGATGCTCCGCGACCGGCCGGAGCTTGTCTGGCGGGAGGGAACCTGGCGGGTCGAAGTGACCGATTGCGACGGCTGCCTGCTCTTCACCATCGTGGTCCTCGCGATCGAAGCGCCGCAGCTCGACCGCCGTGGCTGACCGCCCGCCGAAAGCGGCACGCAGCCTCGCCGAAATTCTTGCGAAGGCCACGCACGGACGCTGGCGTCGCCACGAAGATCATCTCGTGGGGTAAAAATCGGTGGTGGTGCCCCAAGCCGGACTCGAACCAGCGACCTACGCATTACGAATGCGTTGCTCTACCAACTGAGCTATTGGGGCACGCTCCGCCAGGCCGGATCGGCCTGAAGGATGTCGCCCTGATAACGGCAAACGGCCTGTTGTTCAAGCGCGAATGCGGCTTTTGCGGCCGTGACGTCGGCAACATTGGCGCTCGGCGCGCGGGCGGATGGAACGCAGGCGTCGTCGCGAGGCCTCCGGTCTCAGCCCCAGAGCGACCGGTCCGGCGGCGATACCAGCGTCTGGGCATAGCGCAGGCCGTTCCGCCGGTCGGCCTTCAGCAGAAGCGGCCCGTCGAGATCGGCAAGTTCCGCGGTCTGCGCCAGCAGCACCGCCGGTGCCATGGCGAGCGAGGTGCCCACCATGCAGCCGACCATCACGCCGAAGCCGAGTTCGCGGGCGCGGCTCACCAGGCCCAGCGCCTCGGTGAGACCGCCGGTCTTGTCCAGCTTCACGTTGACGTAGTCGTAGCGGCCGACCAGCGCCTCGAGATCGGCCGTCGTGTGCACCGATTCGTCGGCGCAGATCGGCACCGGGTGGGGAATCCGGGCGAGGATTTCGTCCTCGCCCGCCGGGAGTGGCTGTTCCACCAGGACGGCACCGGCCGCGGCCGCGGCGAGGAGGTTTGAGGCCAGGTTCTCGGCGCGCCAGCCCTCGTTGGCGTCGAGGATCAGCCTGGCGCCGCGCGCCGCCGCGTGGACCGCGCGGATTCGCTCCGGGTCCTGCGGCGTGCCGACCTTGATCTTCAGGAGGCCGCGATCGGCAGCCCGCGCCGCCGAGGCCATCTCCGCGGCCGGTCCGAGGCTGATCGTATAGGCGGTCTCGATCGGGCGCGGCGTCTCGCCGCAGATCATCGCGCCGACGTTGGTGCCGTTCGATTTCGCCTCGATATCCCAGAGCGCGCAGTCGACGGCGTTGCGCGCCGCGCCGGGGCGCATCAGCCGGCCGATCGTGTCGCGCGAGGCGCCGCCCTCGATCGCCTGGCGGGCGGCCTCGATCTCGGCGAGAACGCTGTCGATCGATTCGCCGTAGCGCGGGTAGGGCACGCATTCGCCCCAGCCGCGCCCGTACTCGTCGGCGATCGTGCAGGTGACGACCGCTGCCTCGCTCGTGGCGCCGCGCGCGATGCGGAACTCCTGTGCCAGCGGGAAACGCTCGACTGTGGCCGAAAGACGACGCGGCATGGCCAATAACCTTCTGTGACCGGGGTGACGCGAGGCCTTCATGACACGGCGCGATTATCCGGTTAAGCATAAACCCGCCTGAAGCGGGAGATCCGCCTCTCGCCTTAAGCGCCGGTCGGCGCTGATGAATTCTCCAGTGTCCGGAGCGCCGGAAAGGACGAATCGAAAGCCGATGCTCGACGCCGCCACCGAACAGTCAGAGGAAGACGGGCGCCGGCGCGTGGCGAGGCCCGTCCTCGAAGGCGAGAACCAGGACGGCTCCGTGCGCCTGCACGCCTCCGGCGACTGGCTGGCGCGCACCGTCGGGCAGGTCGAGAAGCTTCTGAGCGACACCAGCCATGCCGAGCTCGGCCAGAGCGTCGTGATCGACTGCGCCGGGGTCGGGCGGATCGACACCGCCGGCGCCTTCGTCCTGGAACGGCTCCTGCGCGACATCGGGGCGGCCGGGCGCCAGGCGCGGCTGGAAGGCGTCCATCGCCAGGACGAGGCCCTGTTCTCCGCCGTGCGCCAGGCGATGGACCGCGAGCGGCCGGCCACGCGGCGCCATCGGCACAATCCGATCCTGGTCTTCTTCGAGCGGGTTGGGGCCGGCGTCTTCGGCATCAAGGACGAAGCCGTCGGCTTCCTCAACATCATCGGCGGTGCGATCTACGGCGCGGGGCGGCGCCTCAGCGGCCGCACTCAGCTTCGTCCCGCGGCGATCTTCAACCAGGTCGACCAGATGGGCCTGCGGGCCGTGCCGATCATCACGCTGATCAGCTTCCTCGTCGGCGGCATCATCGCCCAGCAGGGCGCCTTCCAGCTGCGGCGCTTCGGCGGCGAGGTGTATGCGGTCAACCTGATCGGCATTCTGGTGCTGCGCGAACTGGGCGTGCTGCTGACCGCGATCATGGTCGCCGGCCGCACCGGGAGCGCCGTCACCGCCGAGATCGGCTCGATGAAGATGCGCGAGGAGATCGACGCGCTGCACGTCATCGGGCTCAACCCGATCGGCGTCCTGATCTTCCCCCGGCTGGTGGCGCTGACGATCGCGCTGCCGCTCCTGACAATCCTTTCCAACCTCGCCGCGATTGCCGGCGGCATGCTGACCCTCAGGGTCTATTCCGGCATCTCGATGGGCAGCTTCCTGACGGGGCTGCAGAACTCCGTCGATCTCACCACAATCCTCGTCGGACTGATCAAGGCGCCGTTCATGGCGATCGTCATCGGCCTCGTCGCGGCCGCCGAGGGCATGAAGGTCGGCGGCAGCGCCGAAAGCCTCGGCCTGCGCGTCACCGCCTCGGTGGTCAAGTCGATCTTCCTCGTCATCGTCATGGACGGAATTTTCGCGGTTTTCTATGCCTCCATCGGACTCTGAGACCCTCGCCCAGGCCCCGGTTCAGGGACGGGCGACCGGCCGGCGGTCGGCTGCCGGAAGGCAGGGAAGCGATGACGACGTCATCATCCGTGTCCGGGACGTCACCGTGCGCTTCGGCGAGAAGGCGATCCTGGAAAACCTCTCGCTCGACGTGCGCAGCGGCGAGATCCTCGGCTTCGTCGGCCCGTCCGGCGCCGGCAAGTCCGTGCTCCTGCGCACCATCCTCGGCCTCAACGCCAAACAGGCCGGCACGATCGAGGTATTCGGGGTCGACTACGACAAGGCGACCGACAGCCAGCGCCTGGCGGTCGAGCGGCGCTGGGGCGTCCTGTTCCAGCAGGGGGCGCTGTTCTCCTCGCTGACGGTGCTCGAGAACATCGAAGTGCCGATGCGCGAATATCTCGACCTGTCGCCGAAGCTGATGCACGAGCTGGCGCGGCTGAAGATCGACCTCGTCGGGCTCGCCCCGGACGCGGCGGAGAAATATCCCTCAGAACTCTCAGGCGGCATGATCAAGCGCGCGGCGCTGGCCAGAGCGCTGGCGCTGGACCCCGAGATCGTCTTCCTCGATGAGCCGACCTCCGGCCTCGATCCGATCGGCGCGGCCGATTTCGATCAGTTGATCATGACGCTCCGAGACACGCTCGGCCTCGGCGTGTACATGGTCACGCACGATCTCGACAGCCTGTTTCAGGCCTGCGACCGCATCGCGGTCCTCGGCGACCGCAAGGTGCTGGTGGAAGGGCCGCTGTCGAAGATGCTGAGCTTCGATCACCCCTGGGTGAAATCGTATTTCCACGGCAAGCGCGCCCGCACCATCGTGCAGGACGAGGAGCCGTCGTCCGGTCTTGTGGGAGCCAAGTGATGGAAACCAGAGCCAACTACGTCCGCGTCGGAATCTTCACCCTCGTCGTGCTCGCGCTGGCGGTGGGTTTCGTCTACTGGTCGGTCTTCTCGGCCAGCGGCTCGTCGCGGGTTCCGCTGCTCGTGCGCATCGAGGGCTCGGTCTCCGGCCTGCAGCAGGGCAGCCAGGTTCTGTTCAACGGCCTTCCCGTCGGCCAGGTGACCTCGCTGCGCCTCGATCCGAACAATCCGAAGGTGGTGGTCGCGACGACGGAAGTCGATCCGGGCATTCCGATCAAGGACTCCACCCAGGCGAATATCGGCTTCCAGGGCCTCACCGGCGTCGGCTTCATCGAGCTGAAGGGCGGTAACGTCGACCAGCCGAACATCATCCAGGTCGCCCGCGAGCAGGGCGTCGTGCCGATCATCAAGGCCAATCCGTCCGACGTGACGGACATCCTGGCGACGGCCAGAGACATCGCCGACCGCGCCAACAACATCCTCGGCCAGTTCCAGACGATCGTCGACGCCGTCGGGCCGTCGGTGAAGACGACGGCCGACAACATCACCAAGACGTCCCAGCATGTCGAGACGGTGACGGCGGCGCTCTCCGCCAAGACCGGCGAGATCGATTCCTTCCTCAACAGCCTCGGCCAGGTGGCCGACAGCGCCAAGACGGTCGCCCAGGCCCTGCCGGGCGCGATCGGCGACGCCCGCAACATCCTGCAGGCGGTCGACCCGACGTCGGTCAAGCGCACCGTCGACAACGTCGCCTCGATCTCCGACACGCTGCGCAAGGAGTCCGGCAATGTGGCCGATGTCGTGGAGTCGGTGAAGACGGCGGCGAACAGCGTCGGCGAGGTCGGCAAGGTGATCTCGCGCAACACCGACGGCATCGATCATTTCCTCAATAGCCTCGGCCCGCTGTCCGACACCGCGACGCAGGTGGCGGGGCGGCTCGACACGACCCTCCAGTCGGCGAACCAGCTCGTCGCGGCGGTCGATCCGAAGGAGGTGGAGTCGACGCTCAAGGGCATCTCGACCACCGCGCAGAACGTCGCCGATCTCACGACCAGCATCGGGTCGCAGAAGGAGGCGATCAATTCGGCGATCTCCGGCGCCTCGCACGCCGTGCAGAACGTCAACCAGATCACCACGACCGTCGCCCAGCGCAGCGGCGACATCGACAAGCTCCTGAAGAACCTCGCGCCGCTGTCCGAGACGGCGACCCGGGTCGCCGGCAATCTCGACACCGCCGTCCAGTCGGCGAACAGGCTGGTCACGGCGGTCGATCCCGCGAAGGTCTCTTCGGCCGTCGACGGCTTCTCCTCGGCGGCGACGGACGTCTCCGGCCTGACGAAGAACATCGCCGCGCAGCAGGGCACGATCGACGCGGCGATCTCCTCGGCCGCCAACGCGGCGCAGAATGTGGACCGCATCACCCAGACGGTGGCGAAGAACAACGACTCGGTCGACAAGCTGCTCGCCAATCTCGGCCCGATCTCCGACAATGTCGGCCAGGCGAGCGCCAAGCTGAACCAGACGCTCGACACGGCGAACCAGGCGATCGGCTCGGCCAACCAGGTCGTCGCGGCGGTCGATCCGAAGCAGGTCAAGGCGACGCTCGACAACGTCTCGTCGGCGACGGCCGACGTGAAGTCGCTGACGGACACGCTCGGTGCGCAGAAGGAGGCGATCAATTCGGCGATCTCTGGCGCCTCGCATACGATCCAGAACGTCAACCAGATCACCACGACCGTCGCCCAGCACAATGGCGACGTCGACAAGCTGCTCGCGAGCCTCGGCCCGATCTCCGACAATGTCGGTCAGGCCAGCGCGAAGCTGAACCAGACGCTGGATTCGGCGCAAGGGCTCGTGAACTCGGTCAACACGGACAAGATCAACAACGTCATCGACAACGTTCAGGGGATCACGGCGGCGGTGAACGCCAAGTCGCCGCAGGTGCAGTCGATCATCGACGGCGTCGACAAGACGGTCCGCACCCTCAACACGGCGATCGACGGCTTCTCCGAGACGCGGGCGCAGGTCGACACGCTGCTGGCCAGCATCGACCCGGGCAAGGTCAACCGTGCGGTCGACAACGTCTCGGCGGCGACCGACAACGTCGCCAAGGCGGCGGATTCCATCGCCGGCGTCGCCGACTCGATCGGTCAGCACAAGCAGGACATCAACGACACGCTGGCCAACGCCAAGGCGATCAGCGCAACCCTGCGGGAGGCCTCGAAGCGGGTCGACAGCGTGCTCGCCTCGCTGAACACGACACTCGCCGGCTCCGGCGACGGGACGTCGCTCGGCGCCGACGTCGCCTCCGCGGCCCGCGCCGTGCGCACCGCGGCGAATTCGATCAATGCGGCCTCCAATTCGCTGCAGGCCGAGATCAAGCCGATCGCGGCGAACATCCAGCAGTTCTCGGGACAGGGGCTGAAGGAAGTGCAGTCGCTCGCCTCGAATGTCAGCCAGTCGGTCAGCCGCATCCAGGACGCGATCACCAGCTTCTCGAACGACCCGAGCCGGCTGATCTATGGCGGCGATCAGGTGAAGCAGTTCAATGGTCGCACACGTCACTGATGACGGCGGATCCGCAGGGGCGCCGTGACTGCGGCCCTGCGGCTACGCGCGCGCGGAATTGTCCGGAGCGCGTGGGGCGGGCTGCAGCGCGGCATTGACAGTCGCAGTTGCGGATGCAAGCAAACCAGACGGGGATTCAGGAGCTTGGGGACATTGCATATGATGCGCGACACGACCCGGCCGGTGCTGGCGGCCCTGGCGGCGCTCGCCCTGTCTTCCTGCTCGACCAGCACGCCGAAGGACACGTTCGAGATCTCGTCGCCGCCGGTCCAGGCCGCCGTCCCAGGCCGTAGCCACAAGCAGGTGCTGATCCCCGAGCCGACCGCGATCAAGACGATCGACTCGGACAATATCGTCGTGAAGCCGACGCCCTATTCGGTCGAATATCTCGCCAACAGCCAGTGGGGCGACCGGCTGCCCCGCATGGTGCAGCTGCGCATGCTGCAGGCCTTCGAGAACACCGGCCGGATCGGCGCCGTCGGCGTGCCCGGGCAGGGGCTCGCCATCGACTACCAGCTGGTCATGGAAATCCGGAAGTTCGAGATCGACGCCGTCGGCGGCGCCTCGCAGGCGCAGGTCGAGATCTCGGTCAAGGCGCTGAACGACCGCAACGGCACGGTTCGCGCCACGCGCGTCTTCGACGCCAGCGCGCCGGTCTCCGGCACGGCCAACGGCGACTATGTCGCGGCGCTGAACAGCGCCTTCGACCAGACGTCGAAACAGATCGTCGCCTGGACGCTGCAACTGATCTAAACTCCCTCGCGCCGCCGTTTGAGAGGATCTCGGCGGCTTCGCGTCCCTCTGACGGTTTCAGGCGAAGCAGCCGAGAGCGGCGGCCGCCGGTTCATCCGCGGCCGGACGCGTTCCCCGTAACGGTTGGCAAGCGCGCCCCGGCCTGACGACGGCGCTTCCGGTCCCGCGTCGAGACCGCAGCGGCGCCGGCGCTTCGGCGGCATGAACGCGGGTGCTGCGGCAGACCGGATGCGTCGCCATCCTCATCCGTCGGTGCGAATGCTGCTCGAGGCCCATGCGCCCGAGCAGCCCGAAGCCGGGCCGCCTCCGCAGATCCGTCACTTCCATCCGCTCGCCGTCAGGCCCGGCAGCCGGCACCGGGCCACCCGCCCATATTCTCGGCATTCCGGATTCGAGCGAGGCGCCTCTCGACAGCAGAACGGGAGCGGCCGCCGCGGCAGCCGCTCCCGTTCTCCATTCGTCCCTCGGGCCTCAGCTGTCGAAACGGCCGGAGGCGTGCGCCAGCATGGTATAGACCTTGCCGGTGTCGGAGGAGAGGTAGTTCCGCGTCATCCGGCTCTCCGGGTCGTTCTTCGCGATATCCGACAACAGCGTCTCGAAGTCCGCGATATAGCGGTCCACCGCCTCACGGAACTCGGTGTCGCGCTGATACTTGCGGCGGATCTCGTCGAAGGTCTGCTGACCCTTGATGGTGTAGAGCCGGCGCGTGAAGACGTTGCGCTCGCCCTGGCGATAGCGGTCCCACAGCTCGACCGCGGCGTTGTGATCGATCGCCCGGGCGATGTCGACCGACAGCGAGTTGAGCGAGTCGACCACCTGGTCGGCCGAGCGGTCCACGGGAACCGGGGCACGCGCGGCCGGGGCGGTCGGGACCGTCGCCTCGTCCTCTTCTTCGGAGGCGCGGCGGAGGAGGTCGGAGACCCAGCCGCCGCCGGAGCGTCCGCCACTGGACGCCGGTGCCTGCGGCTGAGGCGCACGGGCCGGAGCCGACGGCCGCAGCGGCGATGTCGCGGAGGACGCCGCGCCGGAGGCCGGACGCGGGGTTTCGCTGCGGCCGGTCGGCACGGCCGGCGTCGCTTCGCCACGCGGCGTCGTCGTCGGCTGCTGCGCCGGACCGCGGGGCGGCTCGTAGCTGGAGCCGCGGAGATCCCGGGCGAGGTTGCCGTCGGTCATGAAGGACGCCGCGATCTCCTGCTCGAAGTCGGAACTCTCCCCTTCGGTGAAGTTCAGGTCAGGCGCAGGGGCGGCCGGCTGCGGCTGCGGCTCCGGACGGCGCTGCGACGCGGCGGCCGTGGCCGCGGTCGTGGGCCGCTGCGCCGTGCGGCGATCGCCGACGTCGAAGGCCCGGCCGGACTGCGACACGATGTCGGAGAGGTCGCGCAGCGCACGGATCTGGTCCGACACCGCCCGGCGCATCGCCTCGGTCGAGTTGCGGGTCTCCTCCGGCAGTTCGAAGACGCCGCGCTTGATCTCGCCGCGCGCCGCTTCCAGCTCCTTGCGGATGTCGGCAGCGGTGCGGCGCATCTCCTCCGTGGCACCCTCGAAGCGCTTCGTGGCCTCCTCGACGGCCGACTCGACCGCCTGACGCATCGCCTCGGCCGCGGCACGCGAGCGCTCCTCGGCGCCCTGCATCTTCTCGTCCGCCGCACCGAGCGAGCCGGCGACGTCGGTCGACAGGCGCTCGGACAGCAGGCGCGAACGCTGCTCGGTACGATCGAACAGGCCTTCGATCACCTCCTGGAAGGAGCGCATCATCGCCCCGATCTCTTCGCCGCGCTGGACGAGGCCGGCCGACAGTTCGTCGAGCCCGCTGTGGCCGCCTTCCAGCACGGAGCGAAGGCCGGTTTCGCGCGCCTCCAGCAGCTCCACCGCCTCGGAGAGGACCGCGCCGTGCTCCTTGAAGCGGTCGGCCATGCCGGCCACCCGCGAGAAGGCGGCGGTCGAGAGCTTGTCCAGCCGCTCGACGTTCTGGTCGAGCAGTCGCGACGACAGCGAGATCGCGTTCGATGCCTGCTCGGCACCCTCGGCAAAGCGGGCACTGGTGTCCTGCAGCGCGCCGTCGATGGCGGTCAGGTTCGACGCCGTCTCGTCGACGAGGCCGCGCAGCGACCCCGATGTCTGCGACAGCCGGCCGATCAGCGCACCGATGTCCTTCTGCAGCTGGTCGCGCATCTCGGCGACCAGCGCCACGGCGCTGTGGGTCTTCTCGTCCAGCGAGCCGAGGATCTCGTCCGACGAGCGGTTGAGGCTGTCGATGGTCTCCTGGGCGCGCTGGGAGAGCGCCGCGACGAGTGCCGCGTTCTCGGCCCGCAGGCGCTCGGAAGCCTCCTGCGTGCTCGCCTGCAGGAGCCGTGCGAGCTCCATACCGCTATCGCCGAGCTCGGACAGCATCGGCCGCGCCTCCTCGTCGAGCAGGCGGGAGATGTCGGCGTTGCGTGCCGCCAGCATGCCGGCGAGATTGCGGGTCTTCTCCTCCAGATCCTCGCTCATCATCCGGGCACGGGTGGCGATCGCCCGTTCGGTCTCGTTCATCCGGTTGGCCAGGTCCTCGCCGGCCGCGCCGGCACTCTCCAGCAGCTGGTCGCGGGCCCGCTCGGTCTCCAGGCGGATCGAGTCGGAGATGGTCGCGAACTGGCCGGAGAGGTCGCTGCCGCGCGCCATGATCTCGTCGCGGGCGGCGTCGGCGTCGCGCAGCAGCATCTGCGAGGCCTCGGAGACCTCGCCGCGCAGCTGCGACGTGACCGACAGCACTTCGTCGCGCAGCGAGGCGGACGCACCGGCGAGTTCCTGGCGAATGCGGTCGGTGGCGCTGTCGATGTCCTGGCTGACCGGGTTGGCCGCCAGAAGATCGGAGAGCCGCTGCGCGACCGCCGCGATCTCCTCCTGGAAGTGCCGGGCACGCTCTTCGAGGCCGGACGCGAGCTTCTCGGTCTCGCCGCGAAGCTGGTAGGAGGCGCCGGAGAGCCGGCGCGAGAAGCCATCGGTGTTCTCGCGCAGTGATGCCTGCGCCGTCTCCGTCAGTTCCCGCATGCGGGCGACGGTCGCCTCCAGCTCGCTCGCCATCGTGCCGGCGTCGGCGGCGAAGCGGCCGCGGCTGTCGTCGCCGATCGCCAGCAGCCGTTCCCCGGCCTCGCTGATCCGGGCGGCGAAGCTCTCTGTGTTGCGCTCGAACTCGCCGGCGACCGCCGCCGAGATTCCGGAGAGCGTGTCGACCAGCGCCATGCGCTGCTCGGAGAGCTGCTCGCGCACGCCCGACGCCTCGCCGCGGATCTCGCTGGACAGGCGGGCGATCTCGCTCGCCAGGGACTCCGCCTCGGTGGCGAAGCGCGAACGCGACTCCTCCGACAAGGAGCGGATGACCTCGGTCGCGCCGGTGATGTTCTCGGCGATCCGGCCGCCTTCGCCGGTGATCCGCGAGCCGGCCTCCTCGGCGCGGCGCGCGAGCTCGTCGGCGAGGCCCGACAGGCGTTCCGCAAGCCGGTCGGCTTCCGAGGCGATGCGCTGCTGCGCCTTTTCGCCGGCCTCGCCGAACAGCTGCTCGATGCCGGAGACGCTCTCGGTGACCTTGCGGGTCTCGGCTTCCAGTCCTTCGCGCGCCCGGCCCGCCTCTTCGCTCATCGCGGCGCTGGCCGCGGCGATGGCGTTGCGCAGCGAGTCGGCGATCATCGCCGTGCGGTTGTTCAGCGTGCGCTCGACATTGCCGAGGCCGCGGTCGAGGGCGGAGGAGATCGCCTCGGTGCGCTGGTCGAGCGCGCCGATGAGGTTCGACGAGCCGCCTTCCAGCGCCGCGACGAGGTCGAGGCGTCGGGTTTCGAAGGAGGTCGACACGTCGCCGACGGTCTGCTCGATCGTCCGGCGCACGTCGTCGGCCCGGTCTTCCAAGGTCGCGGCAGCGGTGCGGACGGCCTCGTCGACCAGCGAGGCGAGGCTGTCGCGCCGCTCGTCGAACGCGGTGGCGAGCTTGAGGTCGGCTTCCAGCAGCGCGTCGGACAGGCTGGCGATGCGCTCCTCGATGGTCGCGGCGATCGCGGTGCGCGCCGTGTCGATCTGGTTGCCGATCTCCGCGGTGCGGGCGTCGAAGCTCGCGAGGAGCGAGCCCTCGGACCCGTCGACCAGGCCGCGAATGGCGGTGAGGCGCTCGTCGAGCCCGTCGACCAGGATGGCGCGCGCTTCCTCGATGATTGCGCGCAGCGTCGCGGTGCGGCCGTCGAGGCTTTCGCCGACGCGGCTGACATGCTCCGAGATTTCGCTGGCGATCGCCTGGGTGCGCTGGTCGAGATCCGACAGAAGGCCGCTGCGGCCGCCGTCGATCGCCGACCGGATCCCCTCGAGGCGGCTGTCGAGGCCGGACTCCAGCGACCCCTGGGCCTCCGTCGCGGCGCTGCGGAAGCGGGCGACCCGCTCGTCGAGGCCTTCGACCACCAGGCCGAGGGCATGCTCGATCGCCGCCAGCTGCGCGCCGGCATTGATCGAGATCTCCGTGCCGAAGCTCTGCGTGCGCTCGTCCATTTCCGAGCGCAGACGCTCGGTCTCCTGATCGACGCTGCCGACGATCGCGCGGCGGGCCTCCTCGACCGTTCCGCCGAGCGCCGAAACGCGGGCGGACAGGTCCTCGGCGATCCGCTCCACGATCCCGTCGAAGCTGCCGGAGACGCCCGAGATGCGCTCGTCGAGCGAGGCGGCAAGCCGGGCCTCGACGCCTTCCGACATGAGCCGGATCGCGTCGGTGCGCTCCTCCAGCATCGCCCGGATCGCGTCGTGGCGCGAGGACAGGCCGGCGAGGAGCTGGTCCTGCGTGTTCGAAAGCAGCGTCTCGCTGGCGGTGATGCGGTCGGCGAGGCCGACGGTCAGCGCGTTGCCGCGCTCGTCGATGGCGCCGACCATCCGGTTCGCCTGTTCCTCCAGGCCGCCGACGAAGCGGGCCGAGCCGACCTCGATCATCTCGCGGAAGTCGTGGCTCCGCTCCGCGAGCAGGCTGGCGATCGCCGCGATGCGCTGGTCGAGCCCGTTGATCAGATCGTCCTGCGAGCCGGAGACGGTGGCGGCGATCGCGGCGCGGCGCTCTTCGAGCAGGGCCGCGAGCGCGGCACCGCGTTCGTCGACGCTCTCGGCGAGCGAGGTCTCGATCGAGCCGACGATGGCCTGCAGCTGGGCGATGCGATCGTCGACGGCGCCGGCGAGCGCGCGGCCCTTCTCCTCCACGTCGCCGGTGAGGAGCTGCTGAGCCCGCTCGACGGACGCCTCGAGCCGTTCGCCCTGGCCGGAGAGGCTTCCGACGATGGCGGCGATGCGGTCGTCGAAGCTGGCGTTGAACCCGTCGGCCGCCCGGCCGAGGATGACCTCGATCTCGTCGCGGCGCTCGGTGAGCAAGGTCTGCAGGCGCTCGGAGACCTGCTGGACCGCGGACTCGATCTCCGATGCGCGTCCCGTCAGCGCCTCGACACGGCTGTCGCTGGCGAGATCGAGCGCCAGCAGACGGTCGTCGAGCGTGCCCGAGAGCGTATGGGTGCGCTCGTTCATCATCGCGTCGAAGCTCGCGAGCCGCTCGTCGAACAGCGTGCGCAGTTCGTCCGAGCGCGTCTCCAGCGTCTTGTGGGCGAGCGTGACCGCGTCGCTGGTGCGTTCGGAGAGGTCGGTCCGGCCGTTCTCGAAGGCCGCGATGATCTCGCGGGTCCGATCCGCCAGCGCCTGCGCGAAGTCGCGCGACCGGTCGGCGATGACCGCGGCGATGCGGTCGGTCGAGACCTCGATCGCATTCGTGCGGCTGTCGATGGTTTCGACGAGGGCGCTGCCGCGATCACCGAGCGCTGCGTCGATCGCCGCGATCCGCTGGTCGAGCCCGCCGAGCGTGCGCTCGTTGGTCTCCGAGAGCAGCGCCTCGATGCGCTGCGTCCGCTCGCCGAGGCCGGTCTCGACGGAATCGAGCAGCCGCGTCGAGGTCTCGTCCAGACGGTTCTGGCGCGCGTCGAGGTTGTCGGTGAGCCGGCCGAAGAAGTCCTGATTGCGCGAGCCGAGGGCGGCGAGCCGCTCCTCGAAGGCCGCGTCGAGGCTTGCCAGGAAGGTCTGGCCCTCGACCGAGAAGCTCATCGAGCGGTCGTCCAGCGCCGCCGTCAGATCGGCGAGGAACTTGTCGCTCGACTGGGCGAAGCTGTCGCCGCGGGCGGCGAGCAGGCCGGACACGGCATCGCCTGAGGCGACGACGCGGCGCTGCAGGTCGTCGCCGATCGCGGTCAGGCGCTCGGCCATCTCGCCCGAGCGGGCGTCCAGCGTCTCGCTCTGTTCGCGGAAGGCGGTGAGGAGATGCCCGCTGCGCGTCTCGAAGTCCTGCGACAGGGCGGCGGTGCGCTCTTCCAGCTGGCGCCCGGCGGCATCGCCGGCCACCGTCAGCCGCTCGGCGGCTTCGCTGGCGCTCTGGCCGATGCGGGCGAGCAGCGTTTCGGCATTCGACGCGACGTCGGCGTGCAGTCCCTGCGTACTTTCGCGGAAGAGTTCGATGAGTTCGCCGCTGCGGCCACGGAAGGCGTCGGCAAGCGCCGCGACCCGCTGCTCGAGCTGCGCCGTCGTGCTGTCACCGGTCTCGGCCAGCCGGCCCGCGGCCAGCTCGCTCGCCTCGGACAGCCGCGCGACCAGCGTCTCGCTGCGGTCGGAGATCGTGGCGCCGAGCGCCTGGCTGCGCTCGTCGAAGAGCTTGACGAGGTCGGCGCTGCGGGCCTCGAAGTCCTGGGACAGGCCGGAGCTGCGCTCGTCAAGCTGCCGGGCGACATCGTCGCCGGCCATGGTGAGGCGCAGCGCCGCGTCGCCGGCGCTCTCCGAGATGCGGGCGAGCAGGCTCTCGCCATTGCCGAGGATCGCAGAGTTGAGCGCCTGGCTGCGCTCGTCGAACAGCGTCACCAGCTTTCCGCTGCGCGCGCTGAAGTCCTCCGCGAGGGTGGAGGAGCGTTCCTCGAAGGTCTGGCCGGCGCTGTCCGCCGCCGCCTCGAGACGGGCCGCCGCGCTCTCGGCGGCGAAAACGATGTCGGCCACCAGCGCTTCGCCGCGGCCGCCGACGGTGTCGCTCAGCGCCTGGGCCCGGGTCTCGAACAGGCTGATCAGTTCGCCGCTGCGGGTCTCGAAGTCCTGCGACAGGCGGCCGGTGCGGTCCTCCAGCCGCTCGGCGACGGTGTCGCCGGCGGCAGTGATGCGCTGCGTCGCCTCGCCGGCGCTGTCGGTGATCCGGGCCGCCAGCGCGTCGCCGTTCTCGCTTAGCATCGTGTTGAGCGCCTGGCTGCGCTCGCTGAAGAGCTGGAACAGGGCGTCGCTGCGCGCCTTGAAATCGTCGGAGAGTCGGCCGGTGCGCTCGTCGATGCGCTGGGCGACCCCGTCGCCGATGCCGGTCAGCCGCTCGCTCGCCTCCTCGGCGCTCTGCGTCAGCCGGGCGATCAGCGCCTCGCCGCTCTCGGCCAGGCTCGCATGGACGGCGCGGCTGCGCTCGTCGAAGAGGGTCGACAGCTGCTCGTTGCGCGCGTCGAACTCGCTCGCGAGCGTCTCGCCGCGCTCTTCCAGGAGACGGGCGAACCGCTTCGAGGCGTCCTCGATGCGCTGCAGGATGTGCTCGGACGCCTGGTCGACGTCCTCCACCAGCCGCTGATGCGAGCCGACGACGGAGGAGCGAAGCCGCTCGGCATGCGACAACATCGCCTCGCGCTCGGAGCCGAGATCCTGCACGAGCGTGCGGATCTTGACCTCGTTGTCGGCATAGGCGCGCTCCAGCGCGCCGACCTCGTCGCGCACGAGGCTCTCGAGGTCCGACGTGCGCGACAGCGCGCGTTCGACACCCTCGCCGAGGGCGGAGACCTCGCGGCGGATCGCCTGGCCGACGCTCATCACGCGCTCGGTGGCGATGCTCTCCGGCTCGGCGAGGCGCAGGGCGACTTCGGCCATCGAGCGGCTCATCAGCCTGAGGTCCGCCGAGCGGCGCATCATCACCGCGAAGGCGAAGATCAGAAGGACGGGAAGGACGGCCACGGCGGCGAGCGTCAGCACCTCGCTCTGGCGCAGCGGATCGCTCCATTCGGCCGAAAGGGTGGCGAAGTCGGTCCCGTAGAGGCCATAGGCCATGAAGCTGACGAAGCCGAGCCAGGCGACCGAAACAATCAGCGCGACCCAGAGCGGCGTCTTCGAGGCGCGGCGGCTGAGCAGCGCTTCGGCCATGACGGCGAAGCGGCGCTCCTCGTCGTTTGCCGGCGCCTGTGCGTAGGCGCGCGCCGTCTCGCTGTTGGCAAAGCCGCGCGGCGCCTCGCTCGCCGGTGCTTCGCCGGTGGCGCCCGCAGTCCGCGGTTCGGCATCGGCCGCCGAATCGCGATTTCTCCCGGGGGCCGACGCATTGGCGGCGTCGCCCGGGCGATCGGCACCCGCTGCCGGCTCTGTGGCTGACGCCGCCGTCGCAGGCGCGTCCTCGCTCCGCAGTTCTCCGGCGGTCTCGCTGATCTGGCGCTCGAAATCATCGAGCGAGAAGGCGAGTTCGGTCGCCTCGACGCTGGCGGGCGCTTCCAGATGACCGGTCGCCTCGGCGAGCGGCGTATCGGCATCCTGCCTCTCGCCCTGTGGCGCGGTCGACTCGGCTTCCGCCTCGAAGTCGGCGCGAAGGGCTTCCTCGAGCTCGTTGACCGCGTCTTCGGAAAGCTGGTCGAAGGGTTTGGTCTTGGACATCGCCGTCGCGCCTCGATACTCGTTACAACCGGCCGGTTCGGCCCTTGGACCCCGGGGCGCCTTCCGGCATCCCGTCGCCCGGAGCGGCCTCTCCCCGCGTGGACAGCCGCCGCCAGGCCGTCCGGGGTCGCGCCGCCCGCGGTTTCGCACTCTGAATGGTAGTTAGCGGACCCATCGAAAGAAACCGTAAAACCGCGCGATCCCTACAAGTTTAAACATAAGGTTAACAGCGTCCGGAAAAATGCGCCGATTTTTGCCCTGTTGCCTGTGTGCCCGCGCTTCCCGGGACGGCGACAGCGCAGGCGCGATGCGGCAACGGCCCGACTTCGGCATCCCATCTTAACGCTTTCCAAAGGCTGTCGGTAGACGATCGGCAGAGGGATTGGCGAGATCGCGTCCCGGGCGGGAAACGGACCGCGGCGGTGAGTCCGGGCGTGGAGACAAGGATGGCGCGACTTCTCAAGGCGGCAAGCGGGTCCGGGGGCGAGCCGGCTGCGCCTTCCGGAGGGAACGACGGGGACTGCCCCTCGCGGCAGCGGCCGATCGACCTCGTCCATCTCGCTCGCCAGACCGCCGGCGACCGCACGCTGGAAGTCGAGGTGCTGGGGCTTCTGATTCGCCAGATCGAGCTCGTCGGGCGGCGTCTGGACGATTCCGGCGTCGAGGAGAGCCGTCAGATCGCCCATGCCCTGAAGGGTTCGGCCCGCAATGTCGGTGCCTTCCGACTGGCCGATGCCGCCGGTCGATTCGAGCAGCGACTGGCGGACCCGGTCGCGCTCTCGGAGCTGAGGCGCGAGCTCGCTGCCGCTGCCGCCTTCGCCAGGACGCTCTCGCTGAGCTGAGCCGACGGCCGGTCCGCCCGAGCGGCGACGTGGTGCCGACGCGGCTGCGCCATTGACTTTCGGCCGAGCCCGCTCCTAACAGGCTCGGCATCGGCCGGCCGCGCGCCCAGTGCACTGTCCGATCCCGCAAGAGCTCCGGCGGCTTCGCGCGCTCGCCGGCGTTCCGGAACGCTTGAAGCCGAGGTCCGCGCCCGCATGACCAAGATCACCTTCGTTACCCAGGACGGAAGCCGCTACGACATCGACGCGGCGAATGGCACGACGGCGATGGAGAACGCCGTGAAGAACGATGTGCCGGGGATCGAGGCCGAGTGCGGCGGCGCCTGTGCCTGCGCGACCTGTCATGTCTATGTCGACCAGGCGTGGATGGAGGCGGTCGGCGAGCCGGAGCCGATGGAAGAGGACATGCTCGACTTCGCCTATGAGCCGCAGCCGAATTCGCGCCTGTCCTGCCAGATCAGGATCCGGCCCGAACTCGACGGCCTGGTGGTGACGGTTCCCGAGCGCCAGGCCTGATCCGGGCCGCCTTACCGCGCCGCCTGCTCCTCCGCCGCCCGGTTGAGCGCCCGGCGCAGCCGCATACTGACCTCGCGCCCTTCGATCTCGTCGAACTGGACCTGCGCATCGGCATGCCAAGCGAGGTAGCGGCTGGTCACACGCCCGACCGCGGCTTCCATCGCCGCACAGCTGGAACGCGGCGCAAGATTGCGGATCGCCATCTCCATCCGCGTCGCCCACTGCTTGGCGATCGCCGAGTGCCGGCCTTCGTGGCGCACGATGTCCGCGGCCAGCGTGTTCCAGATCAGCCGGGTCCGGGCGGATGCGCCCGCTGGTGGCGTCCACTTCGGCAGGGTCGTCTTCAGGCCGAGGGTGATGCCGACGCGGTTGACCGCGCAGCCCTCGGGAACGTGCTTGTAGGTGATCTTGCCGCCGAAGCTGATCTCGGTCGCGCCGGGGTGGTGCAGGCCGGTATCGGCGAGGAACGGGCCGCGCCGGCTGAGGTCGCGGTCGAGATCCTGCAGCGTGGTGCCGTGCACGGCGAAATAGGTCGTCTGCTCCTTGATCGACGCAGCGTCCGCCGTGCCTGCGCCGAGCCCTGCGAGCGCGGCGGCGAGGGCGAGAGGAAGGAGACCGAGCATCGTCCGCATCGCGCGCACCCTTTGCGAGCCAGAGCCGAGTCTTCGAAGGGTAGCCGATCGGCGGAACGAAACAAGCCGGGGCGGCCGCCTGGCTTGTGAGCGTCGTGCCGAAGGGTTACCGAAAGGCGTCGACGGACCGATCGGACGGAGGACCCATGGACGTGATCCAGCCGCGCGGCGGCACATGGCGGCTGGCGCATGGCCGCAGCATCGAGCTCGGCGAAGTCGCCTGCATCATGGGCATCCTCAACGCGACCCCGGACAGCTTCTCCGACGGCGGCCGCTATGCCAGCGTGGACGCCGCCGTGGCGGAATCTCTGAAGATGGTGGAGGAGGGCGCGACGATCGTCGACATCGGCGGCGAGTCGACCCGGCCGGGCGCGACGCCCGTCGACGCCGCCGAGGAGCAGCGGCGGATCATGCCGGTGATCGAGGAGCTCGCCCGCCGCGCCGACTGCATCATCTCCGTCGACACCTATCGCTCGGAGACCGCACGCATGGCGGTCGAGGCGGGCGCGCACATCGTCAACGACGTCTGGGGCGCGCAGAAGGACCCGGCGATCGCGCGCGTCGCGGCGGAGACCGGGGCAGGGCTCTGCCTGATGCACAACGGCCGCGAGCGCCAGACGCAGCCGGACGTCATCGAGGATCAGTTCCTGTTCCTGCGACGCTCGCTTGAGATCGCAAGGGAGGCGGGCGTCGCCGACGAGGCGATCGTCCTCGACCCCGGCTTCGGCTTCGCCAAGGACGGGCCGGAGAACATGATCCTCATCGCGCGCCTCGCCGAGGTGATGGCGCTCGGCTTTCCCCTGCTCGTCGGCACCTCGCGCAAGCGCTTCGTGCGCAGCGCCAGCGGCAGCGACGGGCCGGTCTCCGACATCGCCACGGCCGCGACCAGCGTCTTGATGCGCGAACGCGGCGCCGACATCTTCCGCGTCCACAACGTCGCCGCCAACCGCGACGCGCTCCGGATCGCCGACGCGATGCGCCGGGCGATGAAGGGCGAGCGCTGGTGAGCGCCGTCGCCTTCCTCGGCCTCGGCGGCAATATCGGCGATCCCGCCGCGACCATGGCTGCGGCGCTCCGCGAGATCGACGCGCGCGACGACACCGCGGTGACGGCGGTGTCGCGGCTTTACCGCACGCCCCCCTGGGGCAAGACCGACCAGCCCTGGTTCTTCAATGCCTGCGCCCGGGTGGAGACCAACCTGTCGCCGCGGGACCTCCTCGCCCTCTGCCTCGACACCGAGCGCCGCTTCAAGCGGGAGCGCAAGGAGCGCTGGGGCCCCCGGACGATCGACCTCGACGTCCTCGACTACGACGGACGCACCTACCAGGACGAGGCGCTGATCCTGCCGCATCCGCGCATTGCCGAGCGGGCGTTCGTGCTGGTGCCGCTCGCCGACATCGCGCCGGATCTCCTCGTCGGCGACACACGGGTCTCCGACGGAGCTGCGGGGATCGACCGGGCCGGCATCGAGGCGGCGAGCGAGGACGGCAGCTGGTGGCGGCAGGCCGAGCCGCATCGCCCGACATAGTCGCCTCCGGTCGAGCGCCGCAACGACGGGCAGCCGCTCTCGGGCGGCCTCGGTGGGGCATGTCGGGCGGCAGGGCATGCGCCCGGCAAGCCGCGCAATCGTCAGCCAGCCGAACATTGTCGGTTGCGCAAACTTGCAACAGATGCAACCGAATCGCTGCGGCAATGGCGGCATTTCGCTCAACTGCGCCTCGTCTTCGCCCTGACCGGCCCGGGAGCCGCTTGACACCGGCCAAGCCAATTTCCCTAGTGAGCAGGTGGACGCGATCCTCCGGGTCGCGGTTGTCTCTGACTGCGGAGAGCAGCGTGATCGAAGCGGGAGCATGCGCCGAAGCCCCCGATGCGGCGGAGGGCAGGTCGCTGGACACCTGGCGGCGGGAGCTGGAGCGCCTGGTCCGGCAGGCCGGTCGCGACGCGCACATGCCGCGCTCCGCCTGCGGCCACGCCGTCGAGCTGATCGAAATGCTCTGGCCGGATCTCGTCGAGCTGTTCGCGCGCAAGCCCGATCGGTTGCATTCCAACTGGGGCAATGTCGTCGCGTTCCGGCGCGCGTGACCGGCTGAGAGGGCTCCCGCGAGCCATCCTCCGCATCGGCCTTCCTGCCTCGTCGATGCAATGTCAGCGCCGCGGGCGATTTCGGTTGCCGTTCGATTGCTGAGCTTGCTGCAGCGGCGTGACCTTGCGGCTGGTCCTTACCAGCGCCTGCGTCGCCGGAAGCGCCAGTTGGGCGGCACCTGTGGCGCCGCCCGTCGATCTCCCCGCTTCTTGGAGCCTGGCAAGTCGGCTCAGTTCGGCGCGATCATCGTCTTCGGGTCGACGATGCGGTCGTAGTCCTCGCCCGAGACGAGGCCGGAGGCGATCGCTTCCTCGCGCAGCGTCGTGCCGTTCTTGTGCGCCGTCTTGGCGATCTTCGCCGCATTGTCGTAGCCGATCGTCGGCGCCAGCGCCGTCACCAGCATCAGCGACTGCTCCATCAGGCTGCGGATGCGCTCCTCGTTCGCCTCGATGCCGTCGACGCAGTGTTCGGCGAAGCTCTCCATGCCGTCCGCGAGCAGCCGGATCGAGGAGAGAACGGCGTTGGCGATCACCGGCTTGAAGACGTTCAGCTCGAACTGTCCCTGGCTGGCGGCGACGGTGACCGTCGTCGCATGGCCGAAGACCTCGCAGGCGACCATGGTCAGCGCCTCGGCCTGCGTCGGGTTGACCTTGCCGGGCATGATCGACGAGCCGGGCTCGTTCGCCGGCAGGTTCAATTCGCCGAGGCCGGAGCGTGGGCCGGAGCCGAGGAAGCGGATGTCGTTGGCGATTTTGAAGAGGTCGGCGGCGAGCGCGTTCAGCGCGCCGTGGAAGAAGGCGAGGGCTCCGTGCGAGGCGAGCGCCTCGAACTTGTTCGTCGCGGTGCGGAAGGGCGCGCCGGTGAGCGAGGCGATCTCCGCGGCGATGTCGGTGTCGAAGCCGATCGGCGCGTTGAGGCCGGTGCCGACGGCAGTGCCGCCCTGCGCGAGGGCATAGACGCCGTCCAGCGCGTCCGAGACGCGCTTCTTCGACAGCTCCAGCGCCGCGGCATAGCCGGAGAACTCCTGGCCGAGCGTCACCGGCGTCGCGTCCTGGGTATGGGTGCGGCCGATCTTGATGATGTCCGCGAACTCCCTTGCCTTGGCGTCGAGCGCGGCTTGCAGGCGGTCGAGCGCCGGCAGGAGACGCTGCTTCGCCTCGAGCACGGTCGCGACGTGCATCGCGGTCGGGAAGACGTCGTTCGACGACTGGCTCATATTGACGTGGTCGTTCGGATGGACCGGCTTCTTCGAGCCCATCGTCCCGCCCAGCATCTCGATCGCCCGGTTCGAGATCACCTCGTTGACGTTCATGTTGGTCTGGGTGCCCGAACCCGTCTGGTAGACGACCAGCGGGAAGTGGTCGTCGAGCTTGCCGGCGATGATCTCGTCGGCCGCCTTCTCGATCGCGTCGGCGATCTCCTGCGGCAGCCGGCCCTTGCTGGCGCTGACGCGCGCCGCCGCCTTCTTGATCGTCGCGAGGGCATGGATGAGGGGCAGCGGCTGGCGGTCGGTGCCGATCTTGAAGTTGTTGCGCGAGCGCTCGGTCTGGGCGCCCCAGTAGCGGTCGCTGGAAACCTCGATGGAGCCGATGGAATCGGTCTCGGTCCGTGTCGTCATGGACGTGCCTTTCTCGGAGTGATCTGACGCTGGCCTGCTCTAGCGGGGCGCCAGCGGGATCGGAAGAGGCGGGATAGCGGTAAAATCGGTTTAGGCGACTTGCCGCGGCAGGTCTTCGCGTGACGGGATCGGCTTGCCTCCCGGCGCTGCAAGCAACGCGGCAGGAATTCTGGCGAACAGCCCTTGCCCGGTCAGGTCCGGCGACCAGATCTCATGAAATAGGGGCAATGCGTTGCCGAACAGTGGAGACGAGGAAATGCAGGCGAAAGCAGTCGTTCGTTCGGGACTTTTGGTTGTGCTTGGCGTGTCGCTCGCAGCGGCCGCAGGCTGTACGCGGACGGAGCGGACGCTGGCCGGCGCCGGCATCGGTGGCGCCAGCGGCGCGGTGATCGGCAATGCCGTCGCCGGCAGCGGCGGGGCGATCGTCGGTGGTGTCGGCGGTGCCGTCGTCGGCGGCGCCGTGGGACACAACTACTGAGGTCAGCCCCCTCGGGTGAAAGTCATGAAAAAGCCGGCCGCGTCCTTTCGGGCGCGGCCGGCTCTTTTGTTCTGGCGGTCCGTGGGTGACGGCTTGGCGTCAGCCGGCACGCAGCGGCGAGATCGCGATCTCGACGCGGCGGTTCTGGGCGCGGCCGGCCTCGGTCGCGTTCGACGCGATGGGGCGGCTCTCGCCGAAGCCCTGCTCGTTGAGCCGCCGCGGATCGACGCCCTGGCTGGCGAGGAAGGCGCCGACCGACTGGGCGCGCTCCTGCGACAGCTGCAGGTTATGCGCATCCGAACCGGTGCTGTCGGTGTGGCCGTAGACGTCGACGATCGACCGGTCGTATTCCTTCAGGACCAGCGCGACGGAGTGCAGCGTCGGATAGAAGGCCGGCAGGATCGACGCCTGGTCCGTCGGGAAGGTGATGTTCGAGGGCATATTGAGGATGATCTGGTCGCCATTGCGGGTGACCGAGACGCCGGTGCCGCGCAGCTGCTCGCGCAGCTTGGCTTCCTGGTTGTCCATATAGGCGCCGATCCCGGCACCGCCGATCAGGCCGACGCCCGCGCCGAGCAGCGCCGCGCGGCCCGCATCGACGCCCGCGGCGCGCCCGATGAGATAGCCGGCGCCGGCGCCGAGGCCCGCGCCGAGCCCGGCGCCGCCGACGGTGTTGGAAAGCTTGGCTTCGCCCGTATAGGGATCGGTGGTGCAGCCGGCAAGGGCGGTGCTGAATGCGAGGGCGAGGGCGAGTTTCTTCATCGTTGTCCAGCCTTTGGGTGCGGGCGTTCGGCGCCCGCTTTCGTGTCCTTCACGGATGGCCGATAGACAGCACAAACGGCTGGATTAGGGCTTGTGGGAAGGGCTGCGGATTTGCCCGCGACTGTTGCCGGGCGGCATCAGCGATGGCCCGGCGCCCGTCGATCCGCGCGGTGTCCTCCGGTCATCCTGCGATCGTCTGTTTCTGCGGGCCTAGCGTTCGTCTCACCCCGCATCGGCTGCGTATTTCCGCTACCGTACCGTCCCGCCGCCCGACTCTCGCGCGACCGGCCGAAGGAACCGCCCGTCATCACCCTGTCAGCGCTGGGCGCGAGAACGGATGTCCTCACGATCAGAAGGCCAATCGCCATGCCGACCGCTCCTCTCATTTCGGCGACCGCCGCCCTTGCCCTTGTGCTCGCCTTCGGGCCGCCCGCGCTGGCCGCCGACGCCGCCCCCCTGCCGGCGCCGACCTATCGCGGCGAGATCGTCATCCCGACGGGGCTGAAGATCGCCCGGACCGAGTTCGGCGGCATCTCCGGCCTCGACTACGACCCGGACAACCAGACCTATTACGCAATCTCCGACGACCGCTCCGAAAAGGCGCCGGCGCGGATTTACGAGCTGAAGCTCAAACTCTCGGACAAGGGCATCCCCGGCTTCGACATCGCCAAGACCGACACGCTGACGGACCTCGACGGCAAGCCGTTTAAGTCCGGCGGCGTCGATCCCGAGGCGATCCGTGTCGACGAAAAGCGCCAGCAGATCTACTGGTCGAGCGAGGGCGACGCGTCGGGCAGGCCGCAGATCTTTGTCGCCAGCATGGACGGCCAGGCGAAGAAGACCTTCGATCTGCCGGACGCCTTCATCCCGAACGCTTCGGGCACGCGCGGCATCCATCCGAACCTCGCCTTCGAGGGTCTGGCGATCTCGCCGGATGGCAGGACGCTCTATGCGATGACCGAGAACGCGCTCGTCCAGGACGGCGACAAGGCGACCTTCGACGCCGGCAGCAAGTCGCGGCTGCTGACGATCGATCTCGACACCGGCAAGCCCGGCGCCGAATATGTCTACGAGACCGACAAGATCCCGTTCCGCCCGAAGCAGATCGGCGGCGCCGACAACGGCGTCAGCGAGATGCTGACGCTGGACGAGAACCACCTGATCACCGTCGAGCGATCCTATCTCGCCGGCGTCGGCAACCACATCGCCTTCTACGTCGTCACCCTCGGCGGCGCCGACGACGTCTCCGGCCTGGCCTCGATCGCGGGCGCGAAGCCGCTGCAGAAGACGCTGTGGTTCAAGATCGACGAGGGCGACTTCGGCGGCCTCGACATCGACAACATCGAATGCCTGACATGGGGCCCGGACATCGGCGGCGAACGCTCCATCGTCATCGCGTCGGACAACAATTTCAGCCGCCACCAGATGAGCCAGTTCGTGCTGTTCACCGTGCCGAAGGGGGAGTGAAGAGGAAGACGCACCTGGTATCAGGAAAGCGAGGAAGACCGGCGCGTGATGCCCCGCATGCTCACGCTTTGAAGCAGTGGTCGCGATGCCAAGCCAGAAACTGAGGAAGCGGCCTGGCCGCAGGATGATCTGGCACGTTCGCTCGGAGCGATCGGTTCAGCAATGCCTCTATCGCCTCCCGATCGTTCACCTGTCGGGAGATTATGATTTCGAGGTCATCAGTCAGACCGACAAGTCCTCGATCGAACATCCAGTGGACCGTGCCCGACAGTGCGATGCCGTTCCCGACAACGTCCGGACCACCTTGATCCACCGGCCGAATATGCGCGGCTTCAACCTCGGCCCGGCCGCCGCCGTTGACGAGCTTTAGGCTGGTCAATGCGCAACGCGAGTCATAGGCCTTCAGGACGAGGCGTCTGAACACTCGGTCACGATAGACGCGGGACACCAGCAGACGCTCACGCTCGCTATTGGCTTGTACGAGATAGGGAGCTTGTTCTTCCTCGAAGCCATCGACAGACCCGTTAGCGCCGAGCCGTGGTAGAAAGCCGTCGTCAGCTGGTAGCCCCAACGATACGATTCGAGCGAAATCCGTTGCCGCGAGAGGGCGAACTGCAGCCTGCGCCCGTCCCGAAATTTTTCCGTCGCCGTTAAGAAGGCCGCGTTCGATCGGTTCTCCCTCAGAAACATTGAACGCAACCGGGTTGACGAAATCCAGATAGCTGCCGGCCTCGATCAGCGCGAAAAACATTCCCGCGTGTGCCGGGTCTCCAACGACTCGCTCGACGCGAGCCACGGCGAAGTAGCCCCGCGTCGCGAGGATCTTTCGAGGCTCGTAATAGACGATCCAGTCACCAACGCATGCCTGGACCCGGCTCAGATACTGCTTTGGAAAATGATATCGCTCGGCCGGCGTGTCGTCGTAGATCGAGTCGAATCGATGGATGAAAACGCCGAAGGCCATACAACGATCGATAAACCAAGATCGGCAACTACAACACTATGATTGACAGGCACTGGCGGCGCAATTGCCGCCAGCTGCCTCCACTCGCCAAGCCGATGGCCGGATCGAAGCAGTGCTTCCTACGCCGCGCGGCTCTGCTTCAGCAGCCCGCGGTTGACCAGCAGCTCGGCGATCTGCACGGCGTTCAGCGCCGCGCCCTTGCGCAGGTTGTCGGAGACGACCCAGATGTTCAGCCCGTTGTCGACGGTCTGGTCCTCGCGGATGCGGGAGATGTAGGTCGCGTCCTCGCCGGCGGACTCGTAGGGGGTGATGTAGCCGCCGTCCTCGCGCTTGTCGATGACGAGGCAGCCCGGCGCCTCGCGCAGGATCTCGCGCGCCTCCTCGGCGGTGATCTCCTTCTCGAACTCGATGTTTACTGCCTCGGAATGGCCGATGAAGACCGGCACGCGCACCGCGGTGCAGGTGACCTTGATCTTCGGGTCGAGCATCTTCTTCGTCTCGGCCATCACCTTCCACTCTTCCTTGGTGGAGCCGTCCTCCATGAAGACGTCGATGTGGGGGATGACGTTGAAGGCGATGCGCTTGGTGAACTTCTTCTTCTCCACCTCGTCTGCGACGAAGACCGCGCGCGACTGGGTGAAGAGCTCGTCCATGCCTTCCTTGCCGGCGCCGGAGACCGACTGGTAGGTCGAGACGACGACGCGCTTGATGGTCGCGGCGTCGTGCAGCGGCTTCAGCGCGACGACGAGCTGCGCCGTCGAGCAGTTCGGGTTGGCGATGATGTTCTTCTTGGTGAAGCCGGAGACCGCGTCGGCGTTCACTTCCGGCACGATCAGGGGGACGTCGGCGTCGTAGCGCCAGGCCGAGGAGTTGTCGATGACGACGCAGCCCTGCGCGGCGATCTTCGGCGAGAAGTCCTTGGAGACGTTGCCGCCGGCCGACATCAGGCAGATGTCGGTGCCGGCGAAGTCGTAGCCCTCGAGCGCCTTCACCTTCAGCGTCTTGTCGCCGAAGGAGACCTCGGTGCCCTGGCTGCGCCGCGAGGCGAGCGCGACGACCTCGTCGGCCGGAAACCCGCGCTCGGCGAGGATGTCCAGCATCTCGCGCCCGACATTGCCGGTGGCGCCGACGACGGCGACCTTGTAACCCATGGGATCGACCCTTCGCTCTCCCCACCGTTCGATGTGCACGCTCGTCTTCCGCCCCGGGGGAGACAAGCGGGGCAGACGGCGTCAGATCGTCGACGTTTTAATGGTGGAGCGCGCGGTCATGGCGCCGCATATGCGCGGAACGCGGCGCGATGTCAATGTTCGCGCGCGCCTCGCATCGCTCGTCCCTCGGGCCCGCACCGCCAGGCGGCGGGGGCGCCCGCGCGAAGCGATCCCCTCGGAGGTGAGAGGGGATCGCCCGCGGCCGGAGCCCGCGCTTCGGCGGGAGCAACCGCCGGATCAAGGGGGAGAGATCGGCGCAACCTCCGGGCCGAGCCGGCACCGCATCGCGGTGCCGGCGATCCGTGACGCGGATTACTGCGACTGGCCGTTCTGGCCGTTCTGCATCGCGTCGTTCAGCGACGCGCTCGGGTTGTTGTTGCAGTAATCGAGGGCCGTCTGCATCTGGCTGTTCGCGCCGGCCGCGCTGCCCGAGCCCGTCGCCGACGCCGTGTTCGTTCCGGACGTGCCGCCAGTCGAGCCGGACATGCCCGCGCTGCTGTTGCTGAGGCCGGTCGCGCTCGAACCGGCGGAGTTGGAGGCCATCGAAGAGCCGCCGCTGGCCGCCGTTCCGGACGTGCCGGAGCCGCTGGCCGTGCCGGCGACGCCGGCATTGCCGCCGGTGGTGGAGCCGGTGGTCATGCCGCCGGACGAGTTGCCCATGTTGCCGGACGAGCCGGTGCCCATCGTGCCGCTCGTGCCCATGCCGGCATTCGCCTGGTTCCAGGCCTGCTGCTGGTCCTGCTGGTTCATCTTCGAGAAGTCGCTGCAGGTCACGCCGCCATTGCCACCGCTCTGCATCGCGGTGGAATTGGTGGAGTTCGTGGACGTCGAGCCGCTCTGGGCGAGGGCGGGAAAGGCCAGGGCGCTGGCGGCGATGGCGATTGGAAGGATGTAGCGTTTCATCGGTGGTCTCCGGTTTCGAGTTCCGCTTTTGCGGTACCACCGAGCTAAGCCGCTGGGTCCGGAGAACAACGCATCTGCTTGATCGGACGAAGATATTAAAGCATTGGAGGGCACGGAAATTCGGGCGACGAGAAAGTTGTATCGTCCACGGGCGAAGTAAACGTCCGGGCAGGCCAGAATTTCCGTGGTCCGGCAGGCAACATTGACGGGCGAGATCTGCCGCAGCGACGCTCCGACGGGCCAAGAGCCGGCGGGGGAGGGCGCTGCCGCGAAGGGCCCGCCCCATCGGACGGTTCAGCCGCCTGTCGAGCCGCAATGGGCAGACAAGACGAAGGCGGCCGACCCGTCCGGATCGGCCGCCTGTCCGTGTTGAGCTCCTTCCGGTTGAAGCGGTTCTGGCGCCCGCTCCCGTTGCCGGTCAGGCGCGACGCGGCATCGGGTGGCGACGCTCGCCGTTCTCGCGGCCGAGGAACTTCTTGGCGACCCAGGCGACGAAGAGCGCCTTGAGGATACCCCTGATCATGGTCTGTCTCCGTTCAAGAGTTGTTGGCGCGAAAACGCCGGAGAACAGGGATTGGTTGCGCAGCCGCCGCGGATCGCGCGATCACGGATCATCTCCATCTCGTGAGGAGAACGACATGGTCCGGGGGCGGACCGCGGCCTCTCGATCAGCGCTGATACTTGATGAAGGGCGTCTTCGTGCCGATGCGGTCGTAGAGCATCCGGCCCTGATAGTTCGTCTCCTGCGTCACCCAGTAGACGCTGGGGCAGCCGCCGGCATCGGCCGCGGCATAGACGGCCTCGATCAGCCTGCGCCCGATGCCCGAGCCGCGGATGCCCGCCGCGACGAAGAGGTCCTGGAGGTAGCAGACGTTCTCCCTCCGCCAGCAATGGCGGTGGAAGAGATAGTGGACGAGGCCGACCGGCACGCCGTCGATCAGCGCCAGCAGGCCGCAGGGATCGTAGGGTTCCTCGCCGACGAGCCGGGCGAAGGTCGAGCGCAGCACCGCCTGGTCGAGCGCCGTCTCATAGAAGGCGAGATAGTCGGTCCAGAGCCGCCGCCAGTCGGCTTCGTCGGCGGCCACGACCGGCCGGATCGTGATGTCCGCGCTCATCCGCGCCCCCGCGCCAGGAAGGCCAGTCGCTCGAACAGGTGCACGTCCTGCTCGTTCTTCAGGAGCGCGCCGTGCAGCTTCGGCAGCACCTTGGTCGGGCTCTCCCGAAGGTCCGCGGCATCGACATCCTCGGCGACGAGGAGGCGGATCCAGTCGAGCGCCTCGGAGGTCGAGGGCTTCTTCCGGATGCCCGGCTGCTCGCGCAGCTCGTAGAACTGCGTCAGCGCGGCGCGCACCAGATCCTGCTTGATGCCGGGATGGTGCACTTCGACGATCCGGCTCAGCGTCTCGGGATCGGGGAACTGGATGTAGTGGAAGAAGCAGCGGCGCAGGAAGGCGTCCGGCAGCTCCTTCTCGTTGTTGGAGGTGATCACCACGATCGGCCGGTGCTTCGCCGCCACCGTCTCGCCGGTCTCGACGACGTCGAAGCGCATCTTGTCGAGCTCCTGCAAAAGGTCGTTCGGGAATTCGATGTCCGCCTTGTCGATCTCGTCGATCAGCAGCACGACGCGTTCGTCGGCGGTGAACGCGTCCCAGAGCTTGCCGGGCTTGATGTAGTTGCGGATGTCGTGGACCCGCGCGTCGCCGAGCTGGCTGTCCCTCAGCCGCGACACCGCATCGTATTCGTAGAGCCCCTCGGCCGCCTTGGTGGTCGACTTGATTGTCCACTGGATCAGCCTGAGGCCCAGCGCCTCGGCGATCTGGACGGCGAGCTCGGTCTTGCCGGTGCCGGGCTCGCCCTTGACGAGCAGCGGGCGCTCCAGCGTGATCGCGGCGTTGACGGCGACCATCAGGTCCTTGCCGGCGACATAGCTCTTCGTTCCGGTGAAGCGCATGCGGATCCTCGTCCCTCTTCGACGCCGCCACCATAGGGGCGGGTCCGAGCCATGCAAGCGGCATTGGTCAGCATCCGGAAAACGCTGCGTCAGCCGCCCTTAACGCGGGACGCGTTCGTGCTATTTCGCCGGTGCGAACACATTCGCCGGGCGCGTCCAACCGCCCGGCTGCCTTTCCGGAACAACCGACATGTCCGATACCACCGCCACCGCGCCCGCCGGCGCCGCCGACAAGCACGGCCTCTCCACCGTCATGACGGTGCTGTTCGCCGTCGCCTGCGGGGCGCTGGCGGCCAATCTCTATTACGCCCAGCCGCTGGTGGCGCTGATCGGCGCCGACACCGGCCTGTCGCGCTCGGCCGAGAGCACGGTCGTGACCTTCACCCAGATCGGCTATGCCAGCGGCCTGGTCCTGCTCGTCCCGCTCGGCGACGTGCTCGAGAACCGCAAGCTGATCCTCGTCACCATGGCGGCGAACGTCGTCGCCCTCGCGGGCCTCGCGCTGGCGCCGAACCTCGCGGCGCTGTTCGCGCTGATCCTCGTCGTCGGCCTGACCTCCTGCGCGGCGCAGATGCTGGTGCCGCTCGCCGCCAACCTCGCCCCCGACCACGAGCGCGGCAAGGTCGTCGGCAACGTCATGAGCGGGCTCCTCGCCGGCATCCTCTTCGCCCGCCCGATCTCCAGCTTCCTCGCCGATTATGTCGGCTGGCGCGGTGTCTTCGGCCTGTCGGCGGGCGTCATCACCGCGCTCATCGTCGCTGGCCTGTTCGTCTTCCCGACCCGCCGCCCGAGCGGCCGGCAGAAATACCTGTCGCTGATCGCCTCGCTCGGCCGGCTGTTCGTGAAGGAGCCCGTGCTGCGCCGGCGCGGGCTCTATCACGCCGCGATGTTCGCCGCCTTCTCGCTGTTCTGGACCGGCGCGCCGATCATCCTTCTGCGAGCGCCGTACAACTTCACGCCGAGCGAGGTGGCGCTCTTCGCGCTCGCCGGCGTCCTCGGCGTCTTCGCCGCGCCCGTCGCCGGCCGGCTCGCCGACCGCGGCCACAGCCGCGCCGGCACGACGGCGGCGCTCGCCGTCGCGGTCCTCGCCTTCGTCGCCGCGCTGTTCGGCGAGACCTCGCTCGTCGCGCTTGTGGCCGCCGGCATCCTTATCGATCTCGGGGTCCAGGCGAACCTCGTCTTCGGCCAGCGCGAGATCTACCAGCTCGACCCGGCCATCCGGAACCGGCTGAACGCGGTCTACATGACCACCTTCTTCCTCGGCGGCGCGCTCGGCTCGGCGCTGACCAGCCCGATCCTGGAGGGCTATGGCTGGCAGGCGGTCTGCTGGCTCGGCATCGCGCTTCCGGCCGCTGCGCTCGCCTATTTCACGGTGTTCGACCGGTCGGTCTGAAGCCCGTCGCCAGCAGCTGCCATGCGAGCCTCCCACTTCTCCAGGAAGGCTTCCGAGACAAGCGCCTGCATGTCCGGCACCGCCTCGAACAGCGTTTCGAGGGGCCAGTCCCACCAGGCGAGCGCCTGCAGGCGCTCGGCGATCGCGGCGGAGAAGCGCCGCCGGATGGGCTTCGCCGGCACGCCGGCGACGATGGTGTAGCGCGGCACGTCCTTCGTTACCACGGCGTTCGCGCCGATCACCGCGCCGTCGCCGACGGTGACGCCGGGCAGGATGACGGCGCCGTGGCCGATCCAGACGTCGTTGCCGATCGTCACCGGCTTTTCCTGCCGCCGGCCGCGGAACTCGTGATCGACCGGCAGGAAGCGGAAATACTCGTTCGGGCGGTAGCTGACCTTGTGCGTCGTCACCCGCTCCATCGGATGCTCCAGCGCATTGATCCGCACGGCCGCGGCGATCGAGCAGAACTTGCCGATGCGGGCATAGACGGCTTCGCCGTTGCGCTCGAAATAGCTGAAATCGCCGACGGTGACCTCGCGCAGGATGACGCGCGAGCCGATCTCGACATGGCGCCCGAGCTTCGTGCCCTTGAGTTCCGCCGTCGTGTGGATCCGCGGCTCCGGCGCGCGGAAGCGCAGCGCGGAGCGCCGTTCGTCGTCGTCCTCGGCCATGTCCGTCCTCCTGCCGCCGTCTTCTGGCGGGTATAGTGGACCCCGCCGGCGGACGGAATGTCCGGTCGCCTTGCGGCGCGAAGCCGTGCTAGGCGGCGAGGCGAGGAAAGCGGGGAGGCGGGGCCGCCGGACGTTCGGCCCCGAAGAGAGCATGAGCGGAACGCAGATCCTTCGAACCGGTCTCTGGGCCGTCGCCGCGCTGATCGCCGGCGCGATGGTCGCCATGGTGTTCGTCGTCTCGGGCGGCGGTCCGGCCACCGGCAAGCCCTACGGCCAGCCGTTCAGCCTGACCGACCAGAACGGCCGGCCGATCACGCAGGCGGATCTGCGCGGCGAGCCGGCGGCGGTGTTCTTCGGCTACACCCACTGTCCGGACGTCTGCCCGACGACGCTCTACGAACTTGCCGGCTACCAGGCGCAGCTGAAGAAGGAGGGCAAGCGGCTCCGTGTCGTCTTCGTCACCGTCGATCCGCAGCGCGACACGCCCGCGGTCCTGAAGGACTACGTCTCCGCCGTCTCCGACGACGTCACCGCGATCACCGGCGATCCCGCCAAGGTGGCGGCGATGGCGAAGGGCTGGGGGATCTACTTCAAGAAGGTCGGGGAGGGCGACGACTACACGATGGACCACACCGCGACGACCTTCCTCCTCAATCCCGACGGTACGCTGGCGGGGACGATCGCCTATGGCGAGGATCCGAAGATCGAGCAGAAGAAGCTGGAAAAGCTGGTCGGGGCGTGACAGCCACGCCGGGATGAGGATGCCGCCTCAGCCGAAGCTTGCCTGTGCCCCCCCGCCTATGGCAGGCTCAAGTCATGAGCGTCACCGTGGAACTGACAGCGGAACTGAAGGCGCGGGTCGAGGCACTCGCGGCACGCTCGCGCCGCTCCGTGTCGGATGTCATGAAGGACGCCCTGGAAGGCGGGCTCTCGCTGGAATGGCAGGAGCACTACCTCGACCGGGTCGAAGCCGGGATCGCCGCGGCAGAGGACGGTGACTTCGCGGGGCCGGAAGACGTGGAACGCGTTCTGGCGAAGTACCGCGGGTGATGCGCGTCCTCTGGACGCGCCCCGCCCTGGCTGATCTCGATCGAATCCAGGATTTCATCGCCGCGGACAATCCCCGAGCCGCCTATCGCCTGACCCAGAGGCTCGTCGACCAGGCCGCGCGGCTCTCGCAGACTCCGATGATCGGGCGGCCGGGCAGGGTGGTCGGAACTCGGGAACTGGTGGCTTCGGGAACACCCTACATTCTGGTCTACCGATTGCGTGACAGAGCGGAGATTCTTGCGGTCGTTCATGGCGCGCGCGATTGGCCGAGAGACTTCTGACCTCGTTGTGTCGTGGGGTGTCTGCCCGGAAGCCCCGGCGATGCGTGCTGAGCGCTCTCCCGGACGGGGCAGCGATGCCGACCCGCTGCCGGCGATTTTCCATCGAGTGGGCGAACCCGTTCCCGGCTGACTGCGTTGCGCTAGCTTCGACCGCTCGCGCCGAAGAAAGTGTCCCGCTTCATGCATGATCTCGCGCTGCAACTCGCCCTGATCGGCGTCGCAGGGATAGCCTCGCAATGGGTGGCCTGGCGCCTCCGCATTCCGGCGATCGTCATCCTGTTCCTGGTCGGCCTCGTCTTCGGGCCGCTGACCGGCCTGATGAACCCGCGCGCGGACTTCGGCGAACTCTACACGCCGCTGGTCTCGACCGCCGTCGCGATCATCCTGTTCGAGGGCGGGCTCACGCTGAATTTCCGCGAGATCCGCGAGACCTCCACCGCGGTCCGCCGGGTCGTGCTGGTCTCCAGCCCGCTGGTCTGGATCATGACCGCAGGCGTCGCGCACTATGTCGGCAACCTGTCCTGGCCGACCGCCATCATCCTCGGCGCACTGCTCGTCGTCACCGGGCCGACGGTGATCATGCCGCTGCTGCGGCACGCGCGGCTGGAGTCGCGCCCGGCCTCGATCCTGCGCTGGGAAGCGATCCTCAACGATCCGGTCGGCGCACTGTTCGCGGTCATCGCCTTCGAAACCTATCTCGTGCTGCGCGGCTGGCACGCCGCCGGCAGCCTCATCCTCACCGCGCTGCTCGCTCTCGGCATCGCGATCGGCGGCGGCATCCTCGTCGGCCGCCTGCTCGGCCGGGCCTTCACGCGCGGCTACGTGCCGGAATATCTCAAGGCGCCGATCCTCTTCGCCACCGTCATCGGCATGAACTCCTTCACCAACCTGGTGCTCGAGGAGGCGGGCCTGCTGACGGTCACGGTCATGGGCATCACCATGGCCAATGCCAAGATCGCCAGCCTCGGCGAGCTGAAGCGCTTCAAGGAGACCGTGACGATCCTGCTCGTCTCGGGCCTGTTCATCGTGCTGACGGCGTCGCTGCAGATGACCGTGATCCGCAGCCTCGAATGGCGGGTGCTGGTGTTCATCGCGGCCTCGCTCGTGATCGTGCGCCCGCTCGCGATCTATCTCGCGACGATCGGCGCCGGGCTCCACTGGCGCGAGCGCCTGCTGGTCGCCTGGATCGCCCCGCGCGGCATCGTCGCCGTCGCGGTGGCGGGCCTGTTCGGCGCGACGCTGGTGCGCATGGGCGTTTCCGACGGCGACAGGATGATCGCCTACACCTTCGCGCTCGTCGCCGCGACGATCGTCTTCCACGGCTTCACGCTCGGCCCGCTGGCGCGGCTCCTGAAGCTGCGGTCGGCGGATCGGCCGGGCGTGCTCATCGTCGGCGCCTCGCGCTTCTCGATCGCGCTGGCGCGGCGGCTGAAGGCGCAGGACGTCCCGGTGCTGATCGCCGATTCCAACTGGTCGCGCATATCCGAGGCGCGGCTGGCGGAAGTCGACGTCTGGTTCGGCGAGATCCTGTCGGAAGCCGCTCATCACGGCCTCAACCTCTCGCGCTTCGATCATCTGGTGGCCGCGACCGACAACGATGCCTACAACGCGCTGATCTGCACAGATTTCGGCGCGGAGATCGGCCGCACCGAGGTCTTCCAGATCGGCGACATCGGAACCGGCGGCACCTCCGAGCGCCATGCGATGCATTTCACCATCGGGGGCCTGCCGCTGTTCCGGCCGGGGAAATCCTTCGCCGAACTGCGCGATCTGGTCGTCGACGGCTGGTCGTTCCAGGCGACGCGCTTGACGGAGGAGTTCGGCTATGACCGTTTCGTCGAGACGCGGCCGGAGGGCACGCATGTGGTCCTGTGGATTCGGCCCTCCGGCGCGGTTGTCTTCGCTTCGGCGGAAGGGTCCGGCGAACCGGACGAGGGCGACACGATCATCGCCTTCGGGCCGCCGCGGCAGGAGCGCGAGCAGGAGAAGATCGTGAAAGGCACCATGACCGAGCGCGAGGCCCGGGCGGAGCGGGCCCGCAAGACGGCCGAAGAAGTCTCCGGGCGGGCGGAGGAGGCGGCATCCCGCGCCGAGGCGCCCGTCTGATGCCGCAGGTCCGCTATTTCTTCCGGGCGGGGAAGGGTGCGGCCGAGGCCGCCTATGCCCGGCTCGACGCGGCCTTCGAGGAAGAGGGCGCGCCCCTCGCCATCGCCGAGATCGACGAGGCGCGCGCGATCTTCGAGGTCTCGGCCTATCTCGAGACCGAGCCGGGCGGCGACCGTGCGGCCGATGTGGCCGCGGCGGCAGACCTCGATTCCCCGGACGCTGTCTCGCGCGAAGAGCTTCCCGAGCAGGACTGGATGGCGGCGGTCCTCGCGGCGCTGAAGCCGGTGCGCGCAGGCCGGTTCCTCGTCCACGGTGCGCACGACCGCGACAGGGTGGCGGTGAACGATCTCGCGATCGAGATCGAAGCCGGCCAGGCTTTCGGCACCGGCCATCACGGCACCACCGCCGGCTGCCTCACGATGATCGGCGACCTCGCCCTGCGCAACCGGCCGCGGAACGCGCTGGACCTCGGGACCGGAAGCGCCGTTCTCGCCATCGGCCTCGCCAAGCTGGCGCGCATTCCGGTGCTCGCGACCGACATCGATCCGGTGGCCGTCGACGTCGCCGCTGCCAACATCGCCGCGAACGGCGTCTCGCACTACGTCGAGACCGCCGTTTCGGAAGGCTTTCGGGCGCCGGCGGTTCGGCAGGGGGCGCCATACGACCTGATCGTCGCCAACATCCTCGCCGGCCCGCTGATCGCGCTGGCGCGCGACTTCCGGCAGTTCATCGCGCCGCGCGGCGACATCGTCCTCTCGGGCATCCTGACCCATCAGCGCGCGGCCGTTCTCGCCGCCTTCCGGGCGCAGGGCATGATCCACCGGCGCACGCTGACGCGCGGCGAATGGGTGACGCTGCATCTCTCTCGCTGAGGCCAGCGCTCAAAGCTTTTCGGGAGAGCGGCGGTCAATGAAAAACCCGGCCGCGAAGCCGCGACCGGGTTCCAAGGGGGAATGTCTGCCGGCTTACCCGGCTGTCGCCCGCTCAGCGACGGACTGGCTCAGAGCCCTCGAACAGCGAGCCGCGCTGCGACTGCTCGCCGACGGTCTGGCTGGTGAAGCGGTAGTGCGTCGCGATGTAGCGGCGGGCTTCCCGCTCGCGGGCTTCGATGAGGCGGTCGAACATGTTGCGCATGACGCCCTTGCCCTGGCGGCCACTGCGAAGGCTGACGTCGGTGAAGGTCGTGGTAGCCATCTCGTCTCTCCTGGTCTGGCTTTGAAGGCCTCCCGTTGAGTGGAATATGCTGATTCCGCTGGCGGTCAGGTAGCGGCCGGCACGCATAGGTCCTATCCGCTTATTGCAATGCAGCATAAAGCGCCTGTTCATCATCCGGTAAGATTTCCCCGGTGGGGTCCGGGACCCTATCTTCATCGGCCAAGGCGCGGCCCGTTGCCCTCCCTCCACCCCGTCAGAGAAGCCTCATGTTCCAGAATTTCGATGCGACCAGCGATCATTCCCAGAGTGCCGCCCGGGTGGATCGGCTGCGAGCCGATCTCGCCGCCGCCGGCCTGGACGGGTTCATCGTGCCGCGCGCCGACGAGCATCAGGGCGAGTACATTCCGGCCTCGGCCGCGCGGCTCGAATGGCTGACGGGCTTCTCCGGCTCGGCGGGTGTCGCGGTCGTCCTCGCCGACAGGGCGGCGATCCTCGTCGACGGGCGCTACACGCTGCAGGTCCGCTCGCAGGTCGATCTCGGGGTCTTCGAACCGGTCTCGTCCGTCGACACCCCGCTCGCCGACTTCCTGCGCGGTGCCGCCGCCGGCAAGCGCATCGGCTATGATCCCTGGCTGCATACC
Source organism: Jiella sp. M17.18 (assembly GCF_041027365.1). Classification (NCBI taxonomy): domain Bacteria; kingdom Pseudomonadati; phylum Pseudomonadota; class Alphaproteobacteria; order Hyphomicrobiales; family Aurantimonadaceae; genus Jiella; species Jiella sp. M17.18. Next base: position 229,723 of record NZ_JBFTEH010000004.1, read on the forward strand.
TCCGGCGAGGTGAAGCGCCTGAAGGAAGCGCTGCGGGCGGTCGATGGGGAACTCGTCCCGGTGCGCGGCAACCCGATCGACCGGATCTGGAACGACCGTCCGGCGCCGCCGAAGGGCCGGGCCGTCGTCCAGCCCGACGCCCATGCCGGCCGGCCGGCCTCAGAGAAGCTCGCGCAGCTCTCCGGCAAGCTCGCGGAGGCGAAGGCCGACTTGACGGTTCTGACCGATCCGTCCTCGGTCGCCTGGACCTTCAACATCCGGGGCAGCGACGTGCCGCATACGCCCTTGGCCCTGTCCTTCGCGATCATCCGGACGGAGGGGCGGCCCACCCTGTTCATCGATCCTGACAAGCTCGACGCCGGCGTGCGGACCCATCTGAGCGCGCTGGCGGAGCTTGCCGAGCCCGAGACCTTCGAGCCGGCGCTGCGCAAGGAGGCGGCGGAGCGTGCCGTCGGGCTCGACCCGCAGCTTGCCGCGGCGCGCCTCTCGGACCTCGTCGTCGAGGCGGGCGGCAGAGTGGTCGAGATGGCGGACCCGGCGCGGCTGCCGCGCGCGATCAAGAACGACGGGGAGATCGCCGGCTCGCGGGCGGCGCATCTCAGGGACGGCGCGGCGATCACCGCCTTTCTCGCCTGGCTCGACCGTCAGGCACCGGGGACGGTGACCGAAATCGGCGCGGCCGAGCGGCTGGAGGCGCTGCGGGCCGAGTTCGGCGAGCGGGACGGCCAGCCGTTGCGCGACATCTCCTTCGACACGATCGCGGGCTCGGGGCCGAACGGCGCGATCGTGCACTACCGGGTCAACCGGGAGAGCGACCGCGTGCTGGCAGAGGGCGAGCTGTTCCTGCTGGATTCCGGGGCGCAGTACCAGGACGGCACGACCGACATCACCCGGACGATGCCGATCGGCACGCCGACGGCGGAGATGCGAGAGAAGTTCACGCTGGTCCTGAAGGGGATGATCGCGATCTCGACGGCGCGCTTCCCGAAGGGCACGCGCGGCGTCGACCTCGACCCGCTGGCGCGCATCGCGCTGTGGAAGGCGGGCTGCGACTACGCCCACGGCACCGGCCACGGCGTCGGCTCCTACCTCGCCGTGCACGAGGGGCCGCAGTCGATCTCCAGGCGCGGCATGGCGGTGCTGGAGCCCGGCATGATCCTCTCCAACGAACCCGGCTACTACCGCGAGGGCGCCTTCGGCATCCGGATCGAGAACCTCGTCCTCGTCGAGCCCGCGGCGCCGGTCGCCGGCGGCGACATCGACATGCTCGGCTTCTCGACCCTGACGCTGGCGCCGATCGACCTCCGGCTGGTCGAGCCGGGCCGTCTCACGGCGGAGGAGACCCGCTGGCTGGACGCCTATCACGCGGCGGTGCGCGAGGCGCTGTCGCCGCGCCTCGGCGACGCCGATCGCGCCTGGCTGGCCGCGGCGACGCGGTCGCTCGCCAAGGGCTGAGCGTCAGGGGCGGCGGGCTTTGCCCGGCCGCCCGCGCTGCAGTATTCCGTTGCAGAAGTAACTGATTACCAGTGTTAACATTGCGAAAGGTTCGGGAACGCCGGGAGTCTGCCTCCGTTTCGCTTTCACAGGTCATGAAAACAGGAGGATTTCCATGAAGCGCATCTTCGCCACCACCACCGCCATCCTTCTCGCCCTCGGCACCTCGGCCTTTGCGGCGAACTCGATCACGACCAAGGGCGTCAGCGAGACCGGCAACACCCTGACCGTCCCGATGGTGAAGGCCAATGCCGACGGCTATCTGGTCATCCATGCGATGAAGAACGGCCATCCGGTCGAGCCGCAGTCGGTCGGCCATGCGGCGATCCACAAGGGCGAGAACGACAACGTCCAGGTCACGCTCGACCATCCGCTGAAGCGTGGCCAGAAGTACCTTGCCATGCTCCACAAGGAGACCAACAACAACGGCACCTACGACTTCGGCAAGGGCAACACCAAGGTCGACACGCCGATGATGGCGAACGGCAAGCCGGTGACCAAGACCTTCCGCCTGAGCGCCAACGCCGCCGGCATGTCCAGCCACAAGACCATGTCGACCCACAAGGCGACGTCCGGCAAGGCGATGACCAACGGCTCGACCAACGGCGTGGCCGGCATGTCGACGTCCGACCAGGACATGGACAGCGACGCCAAGTAAGCTGAAGCCTCCGGACGATCCCGGATCGTTCCGGCTCTCTGCGAAGGGCGGTCCCGCGGGGCCGCCCCTTTTGCGTTGCCCCGCCAGCGCGCCGGAGCGCCCCGGGCCGGCGGTTGAACCCCGCGGGCATCCGTGCGAGGAAAGCGCCACTCCGCCCGACCCGAAAACGCGACCCTCAGCAACAGGGAGACGTCCCCCGTGTCCGCGCCGACCGCCCTTACCCTGCGCCGCAACGCGCCCTTCGATCTTGCCCCGCTCGCCCGGCTGCTCGCCGAGGAGGCCGATCTCGCCCTCGTCAATCCCAGCGCCAAGCACCCGTTCGACCCGCTGGAATGGCAGGAGAAGTGGCTGAACGAGCTGGACGACGAGTCCTTCTACCTGCTCGACGAGACCGGCAACGAGGTCGGCTTCTTCGCCCTGCGCGTCGGCATCGGCCCGGAGGTGCGCCATCTCGTCTACGTCTTCGTGGCGGAGGCGGCCCGCGGCGGCGCCGGCGAGGCGGTGACGCAGCTCGCCGAACAGGCGGCCCGCGACCTCGGCGCCCTGTCGGTGACGCTGAAGGTCGAGCTCGACAACGAGCCGGCGCTGCGCACCTACCAGTCCGCCGGCTTCGAGGAGCTCGGTCGCAGCCGCGGCATGGCCACCATGCGCCGCGACGTGGAATAGGCGCGGCGGCCGCGCCTTCCCCTTCTCCCGCCTGCGGGAGACGATGCCCCGTAGGGGCGGATGAGGGCTTGGCGGGCGCGGTCGTCTCCGGCTGGCCTTCCATCCCGCGCAATGCGCCGCCTCGGCGCTTCCCGAAGCCCTCATCCCCCTGCCGGGACCGCCCGGGGATGAGCCACGCGTCTCATCCCGTCCTTCGGACCCCGGGACGGGAGAGGGGGCGGTGTCGGCCGCCCGCGCCTTCCTATCGCCGCGCCTCTCATAGCGTCACCCGCGGGACCGGCCGCGCCGGCACCGGCGGCTCCGGCGCGCCCGGCTCCGGCCGAACGGGCACCGCCGGCTCGACCGGGCCGTAGGGCGAGCCCCAGGCGGTCTCGCCCTCGACGAGCATGATCCGCGCCGTGCGGATCGCCTCGTCCTCCGCGCCGCGTTGCCGGGGGTCGCGGAACATCTCCGGGTGGCAGCGCCGCTGCACGGCGAAGGGCAGGGCGAGTTGCACGACGCGGGGCAGGGCCTCGAAGCAGGGCGCCGGCGGCATGCGCCCGCCCTGCGTCGCGAAGGGCCGGTCGCCCGGCCGCCCGCCATAGCGGCAGGCCCGCACCCGCCGGCACTCGCCGCGCCCGCAGATCACCGCGATCCGCCAGGCGAGCGTCGGCATCAGCCGGTCTATCCGCTCGCCGGGTTCCGGGTCCGGAAACGGCCGCCGGCTGCGCGGCGCCCTCGGAAACCGCGCCAGGGCCTTGCGCACCATCCTGAGATAGGCGTCGGCCAGCCGGTGGCTCACGGCGATCTCCTCCTTGGTCAGCGGCGGGTCGATCGGCGGCTCGTCGGTGTCGGACATGGTCGGGCTCCTTGCTGGGTGAGGCGTGTCTCGGGGGGGCACCGGCGGCGGCTGGTGCGGAACGGGCGCCGGCGTGTCCGCGCCCCCTTCTCCCGCCTGCGGGAGAAGGTGCCCCGAAGGGGCGGATGAGGGCCTGACGGGCGGTGTCATGTCCGAAACGGCAACCGTCATCTGCCTCGCCTCCGACGCGTCACCTCCTCATATCGTCGTGCCCGCCGATGCCCTCATCCCCCTGCCGGGACCGCCCGGGGATGAGCCACGCGTCTCATCCCGTCCTTCGGACCCCGCGGACGGGGGAAGGGGGCGGCGTCGGCGTCTCCGCCCATTTCGGTCATGCCGAAGCGGCGCCGCGCCCGGATGCCCGGGCCGGCGGCATGCCTCCTCTCGGCCGCCCGAACGGGGCGGCGGATCGTAGAGGGCGGGCCCTCGGAATTTTTTAAGATGCGGCACGCCTTCGGCGATCCGCGCGGTGTCTTGGCGAGCCCGAATGAGCCGCTGGTCTCCGTCGCCGCACCCGGCCGTGGCGCGGGCGGGCCGGCAGCGGCCGCCGCCGGCTCTTCGCCCTTTCGGGCTCAAGCGGATCGGTCCGCGGACCCCTCGTAATGGGGGACGGTCCGGCGAAGCCTCGGGTCGTCCGGGTCGGCGCGCCTCCGGAAGACACCCCGCCGCGGACACCGCTCGCCACCCCCGACCGATCCCGGCGATCGTCCGTGCCCGCCGTGGGCGGCGATGGAGGGAGTATGGGGGAGGCGGGAAGGGCGGGGATAAGTTTGGTGGGGGAGGCGCAGTCGCCGAAGCTGCGTTCTTCTCCCCCACGGGGAGAAGTGCCGGCAGGCGATGAGGGTGTGTTCCGCGACATCCGACGGGATGGCGCCGGATGGCGCGCCCCTGGATGAGTTTGCGCACCGCCCCCTCATCCGCCCTTCGGGCACCTTCTCCCCACGTGGGAGAAAAAACCGGCGCCCGCCATCGGGCGCGGCGTATCCCCGCCTGCCAGCCCCGCCGGCGCATCACGGTGTCGAGACAGAACGCGATCTCCTCCGGCTGATGACCAGGACGGCGTAAAGGGCATGCCCCATTAGACGCTGATCAACGCAAACGAGTGGGTGGAGGGCTAGGGCGTGGCCCCGCCGGGTTTTGGGTCCTCCGGGAAGGCCTCTCCAGACGAGGCTCCAGCGCAGACGGCCACCAAATCCGCTTCGCATCCGAAGAGTGCCGAAAAAGAGCACAATGACGCGCAAGCGCCGTGTCAGTTACCGAAGCGAGCCAAAAGCGCAAGAACGATTCTCTCTGGCGTGTCTACTTTGATCACCTTTCCGCGTGGATCGATTATCTGACGATTTTTGAAGTCAACAATAAGATTTCCATCCTGAGTGTATAGCAGGCGAGAGTTAGACACACGTGCCAGTGCGAGAACATGTGGATCGTCCGAGCGCAGCGGTAGAGATTCCACTGCAGCCTCCTCGCGATCAACCAAATCAGTATCCAAACGCTCTAATCTCCCTCCACGAGCCCATTCCGCTAGCAAGTCGCGAAGACCGGTTTTGGGGAGCTCCCGGAGGAGCTTGCCGCCCACGGTCACCCGAACTCTCCTGCTGGCGATAAGCCGCATTAGAAGGGCTGCATGTCCACTAAGCGGAGCGCTGAAGTCACCGCATCTATTCGCGTCAATGATTAGTGTCAATGGGTTCCACGCCCAGTGTACGTAGTTGCTCATCTACGAAAAAAGAACGATAGCTTGATGGAGCGTCTACAGGCTCCCCATTTGTATCAAGAGACACCTCTGTTATGTGGTTTTCTAGACGGCCACGCTCGAAGAATAGTATAGATACGTCATCCGGGCTTATGCGTCTTTGGAAGACAGCTTGTCGGACTCGATCAACAATAAAATCGCTGTGTGTCTCAAGAACGAACTCGGAGCCGTTCCCCAGATAAGACTCAACAAAATACTGGCCAAGCGCTGCCTGCGCCCTCGCATGCAGATGCACCTCAGGCTGTTGTATTAGGTGAGTGCTCCTTGGCGACTGTGACGATATATTATAAATTATAGGTATCACTTGGCTAGTGCCATAACCTAGGTCGACGAGGTTTGTCTTTGGGCCGTCCGACGATAGCTGTATCTGAAAAGGGTCGCTAGCGCTGCGACCAAAGGACTTGACGCTAATTTCCCGAAACATTCCTGATGCTGTTCCAAAGTCTTCGAGGTTGGATTTTAGTCGACGCCAAGGGTCCTTATTGGTTGCACGGAATAGTTTAGCAATCTCAAACGGAACATGCGATCCCTCCCCATCCGGAGCTTCTGCGCCGGGTGTATAAGTTCGCAGGGGTTTTGTACGGATGGCTGATGTAGCTTCAATAGGGCCGGACAACTTCTCCGACAATGCATCCGCAACCTCTATAAAATGTGAAACATCTAGGTCGGGAGCGTTGGGAAAAAGCTGGCCTTCGCTTCCCCTATTTCTTCGAGACAGCCTATAGCGAAGATCGCGTAGAAGAAACGGCCAGTATCTTGTGAAATCGTTCCGCGCAAATCTCGGAAAGTCGTTGCCTTCTTCGATGGGGTAAGTGCCTCCGTCCTTCAGGGTAATTTCAACCCGAAACCGACGGTTGTCTATGGAAGCCGATAATGATCCAGCCTTCGTGGAAATATGAATCGCTGAAATGACCGGCTGCGACTCCGAACTCTCGAACGCAATACGAAACTCTACCGAGATATCAGGCTCCACATGAGGTTGCCTTCTTGAGCGATCAACATTCGTCTTAAGCGTAATAAAAAAACTCTTTGCTCGGCCGGCTTTGCCGCCTCTATAGTGAGCAATTTGCTGGAATGTTCCCAACTGGAACGGATCCTTGTTGAAGGAGGCCTCGGAATTGCCAGATACAAAGTCCATCATGTACTTAATGGCTGAAAGAAAGGAGCTTTTGCCTGCGCTATTTTCTCCAATTAGGATCGTTATCGGGCGAATGCTTACGAAGCCCTGTTGATGGAAGCCACGAAAATCCTCAAGGGCTAGACAGTACATGGTAACCTTCGGAAGACTCAGCTCTAAGCAGCGACTTTGACCGGTGGTTTCGCAGAACTCAACCCCGAGAGGCTGCTAGCTTGGTTTCTAGGGTATGGGTTCCTCGTGCGGGGCAGCGGTGGCGGCGCAGAGGCATGGATCCCCGGCCTGTGGCCGAGGATGACGAAGCGGAGAGGGAGGCGGCTCGTCCTCGGCGAAAGCGGAGAGGGAGGCGGCTCGTTCTGCAACGGCGGAGCGGAGGAAGAAGGTCCTTCGACCGAACCGCGACGCAGCCGCAACCCTCACCACCACAGGCCGCGGTAGAGCTCCGACCAGTCGGGGTTCATCGCCTCGATCAGCGCGATCTTCCTCGCCCGCGGCCACTTCTTCATCGCCTTCTCGCGCGCGATGGCGTCGCGGATGTCGAAGTGCTCCTCGTACCAGACCAGCCGCTTGCAGCCGTAGCGGCTGGTGAAGCCCTTCACCGCCTCGCTCTTGTGCTCGTGGACGCGGCGGGCCAGGTCGGACGTGACGCCGATGTAGAGGGTGCCGTTCCGCTGGCTCGCCATGATGTAGACGTGTCCCGCCATCGCCGGACGGTGCGGGGCGGGTGAAGATGCGTCAAGGGACGTGCGCTCTCCAGAGGGACGGTGCAGGAAGAGGCGGCGCCACCCATGCCTCGTCATCCTCGCGCGAAGCGCTGGGATCCATGCCGCGACGGTCGGGGCGGGTGGTGCGCTTGAGGAAGGGGCGCGTATCCTCGCACGAAGCGGCGGCGGCGACGCGGAGGCATGGATCCCCGGCCTGCGGCCGAGGATGACGAAGCGGAGGGGGAGGCGGCTCGCCGTGTGGCGAAGCGAGGAGGGAAGCACGTCTTCTCGGCCGAGGTGGCGCGGAGGGTGCCCCGTGCCGTGGCGCAACGTAGGGGGAGGGAGGCGGGTCGGATTGGGAGGCTGAGGGGGGATGCTCCCGGCCAAGCGCCACCTTTCAACGCAGCGCTGGAGGACGAGGCTATGCCACCCATGCCTCGTCATCCTCGCGCGAAGCGCGGGGATCCATGCCGCGATGGTGGGGAGGGCGGCGCTTATGAGGAAGCAGCGCACGTCCTCCTGCGGAGCGGTGGTGGCGGCGCGGAGGCATGGATCCCCGGCCTGCGGCCGAGGATGACGAAGCGGAGGGGGAGGCGGCTCGCCGTGTGGCGAAGCGGGGAGGGAAGCACGTCTTCTCGGCCGAGGTGGCGCGGAGGGTGGCCCGTGCCTTGGCGCAACGGAGGGGGAGGGCGCCTGGTCGGATTGGGGGGCTGAAGGGGGATGCTCCCGGCCAAGCGCCACCTTTCAACGCAGCGCTGCAGGACGAGGCGATGCCACCTATGCCTCGTCATCCTCGCGCGGAGCGCGGGGATCCATGCCGCGATGGTGGGGAGGGCGGCGCGCATGAGGAACGGGTGCGTGTCCTCGTGCGGAGCGGCGGTGGCGGCGCAGCGGCATGGATCCCCGGCCTGCGGCCGAGGATGACGAAGCGGAGGAGGAGGCGGCTCGTCCTGCAATGGCGGAGAGGCGATGCCCCTCCTCGCACCGAGCGGACGCCCTACCGCCCCGGCCGCCCCGTCTTCGTCGGCCGCCGCTTGCGCTTCTGCTCCCCCTCGTCCTCGTAGGACCCGCGGCCGATGCGTTCGCGGCGGATCGGGGCGGGGGAGTCGTCGGGGGCAGAGCGCGGCGCGTCCCCCTCTGTCCTGCCGGACATCTCCCCCGCAGGGGGGGAGATCGGCTGGGTTGCGGGCGCCGGCTTCTTCGGCGGGGTCTTGCCGGTGGGCTTTTCGGTGCGGCCGACGGTCATTTCGTCGAGCGTGTTCTTGCGGAACAGCGAGGGGCGATTCGGGACGGCGGTGTCGGTGCCGGGGCCCATGTCGTCGAGCGACGGCTTGCGGAACAGCGAGGCGGGGGCGGCCGCGTCGCCGCTGCCGCGGGGCTTCAGGGGCTCGCCGCGGGGGCCGAAGCGGGCGGGCTCGGCGGACTGGCGGTCGCGCTTGGCTTGTCTGCCGTATTTGGACTTGCCGGTGACGGGGGAGATCAGCTCCTCCTCCAGCTCGGCGGCGGCGGCGAGGGTGTCGGGGGTGGCGGCATCGGCGGATCGGTCGGACGCGCCGCGCTTGGCCCCCCTCATCCCCCTGCCGGGACCTTCTCCCCGGGGGGGAGAAGAAGCAGCGTCGGCGCCTTCGCCCCAACCGGTGCCGTCGGTGTGGCCGGCATCCGGTCCGAATTCCAGTTCCTTGGCCTGGAGCTTCTTGATCTCGTCGCGCAGGCGGGCGGCGGTTTCGAAGTCGAGGTCGGCGGCGGCGTCGCGCATCTGCTTTTCCAGCGCCTCGAGATGGGCGCGCAGATTGTTGCCGACGAGGGCGCCGGCGTCGGCGAGGCCCTGGACGTCGACCCGGACGTGGTCCTTCTCGTAATAGGAGTCGAGGATGTCGGCGATCTTCGCCTTGACCGATTGCGGCGTGATGCCGTGCTCGGCGTTGAACGCCTCCTGCTTCTCGCGGCGCCGGTTGGTCTCAGCGATGGCGCGCTCCATCGAGCCGGTGACCTGGTCGCCGTAGAGGATGACCTTGCCGTCGACATTGCGCGCGGCGCGGCCGATCGTCTGGATCAGCGAGGTCTCGGAGCGCAGGAACCCCTCCTTGTCGGCGTCGAGGATGGCGACGAGGCCGCATTCCGGGATGTCGAGGCCCTCGCGGAGCAGGTTGATGCCGACCAGCACGTCGAAGGCGCCGAGGCGCAGGTCCCGGATGATCTCGATGCGCTCCAGCGTGTCGATGTCGGAGTGCATGTAGCGCACGCGCACGCCCTGCTCGTGGAGATATTCGGTGAGGTCCTCGGCCATGCGCTTGGTCAGGACGGTGACGAGCACGCGGTAGCCCTTCGCGACGGTCTCGCGGATTTCCCCCAGAAGATCGTCGACCTGGCTGCGGGCGGGGCGCACCTCGACCGGGGGATCGGTGAGGCCGGTCGGGCGGATCACCTGCTCGGCGAAGACGCCGCCGGACTCCTCCAGCTCCCACGGGCCGGGGGTGGCGGAGACGGCGACCGTCTGCGGCCGCATGGCGTTCCACTCCTCGAAGCGCAGCGGGCGGTTGTCCATGCAGGAGGGCAGGCGGAAGCCGTATTCGGCGAGCGTCGCCTTGCGGCGGAAGTCGCCGCGATACATCGCGCCGATCTGCGGGATGGTGACGTGGCTCTCGTCGATGAAGACCAGGGCGTTGTCCGGCAGGTATTCGAACAGCGTCGGCGGCGGGTCGCCGGGGCGGCGGCCGGTGAGGTAGCGCGAATAGTTCTCGATGCCGTTGCACGAGCCCGTCGCCTCGATCATCTCGATGTCGAAGCGGGTGCGCTGTTCGAGGCGCTGCGCCTCCAGGAGGCGGCCGGCGCGCTCCAGCTCGGCGAGGCGCAGGCGCAGCTCCTCCTTGATCGACTTCACCGCCTGCTGCAGCGTCGGGCGCGGCGTGACGTAGTGGGAATTGGCGTAGATCTTCACCGATTTGAGGTTGTCGGTCTTCTGGCCGGTCAGCGGGTCGAACTCGTGGATCGCCTCGATCTCGTCGCCGAACAGCGAGATGCGCCAGGCGCGGTCTTCCAGATGGGCGGGGAAGATCTCGATCGTGTCGCCGCGGACGCGGAAGGAGCCGCGGGTAAAGTCCATGTCGCGGCGCTTGTACTGCTGGGCGACGAGGTCGGCGAGGAGCTGGCGCTGGTCGAGCCGGTCGCCGACCGCCATCTGGAAGGTCATCGCCGTATAGGTCTCGACCGAGCCGATACCGTAGATGCAGGAGACCGAGGCGACGATGATGACGTCGTCGCGCTCGAGCAGCGCGCGGGTCGCGGCATGGCGCATCCGGTCGATCTGCTCGTTGATCGAGGATTCCTTCTCGATATAGGTGTCCGAGCGCGGGACGTAGGCCTCCGGCTGGTAGTAGTCGTAGTAGGAGACGAAGTACTCCACCGCGTTGTCCGGGAAGAACGCCTTGAACTCGCCGTAGAGCTGGGCCGCCAGCGTCTTGTTCGGCGCGAGGATCAGCGCCGGGCGCTGCGTGCGCTCGATGACGTTGGCGACGGTGAAGGTCTTGCCGGAGCCGGTGACGCCGAGCAGCACCTGCGTCTGGTCGTGGTCGGCGATGCCGGCGACGAGATCGGCGATGGCGGTCGGCTGGTCGCCCTGCGGGGTGTAGTCCGAGGCGATCTTCAGCGGCACGCCGCCTTCGGACTTTTCCGGCCGGGCCGGGCGGTGCGGCACCCAAAGCTCGCCGTTCTTGTGCAAGGGGTTGCCCGAGGCGATGAGGTCCTGCAGCGCCTGCACCGTCGCGGTGACGCCGCCCTGCGGCAGGCCCTTGGCGTCCTCGAGGCTGATGTCGAGCCCGGCGACCGGGTTGAGGCCGGCCGCGGCGCGCTGCTTCGGGTCGGTGGTGCCGCCCATCGAGGTGCCGCGCGCCGACTTCATCGGGCGCTTCGGACCGTTCACCTCGGCGAGCGATTTCCGCGACTTGGTGGCCGGCTTGTCCGCGTCTCCCCGGCGCGCCTCAGGCGCGTCCCGGTGCCCGCGGTCCGGCATGGCTTCGGCGTCCGCCGTCTTCTCGGCATCGGTCTCGGCAGCGCGGGCGATCTCGTCGGCCCAGCCGGAAACGGGGCCGGAGAACGCCTCCGACGCGTCGAAGGACGCCTGCGGCGCCTCCTCAAAGCCGCTGCCGGGGCCGCGCCCGGCGGGCCGGATCGGCTCGGCCGCGTCGGTGAAGTCGGTGATCGGGCTGCGGCGGGATTTCTTCGGGGGAGCCATGGCGGAACATATAGAGACCACGGGGCGGGGATGGAAGCGGGGCCGACGGGACTCTTCGTCCCGCCGCGGCCGGGCGCGGCCGACTGCCGGGCGGCGGGCGGGGGCGTCCAACCGGTGCGGCTCGTCATCGGCCGCCGCCGGTTCGTCTCCGCGGCGAAGCGCGGGCGTCGGACGGCAACCACAACTCCATATTGCAAGCCTGCCGCGAACGGCGTAATCTTCCGCAGCGTCAATTGGGCCAGGGAGGCGACAGCGGTGGTCACGCGCAGGAACGTCTACGCACTCGGCGGCGATTGGGCCGAGCCGATCCTCTGGTACGCCCGGGGCGTCGCCGCCATGAAGGCGCGTCCGCTCGCCGAGCCGACCAGCTGGCGCTTCTACGGCGCGATCCACGGTTTCGACTCCGACCTCTGGCAGCAACTCGGCTATCTCGATCCGAACGATCCGCTGCCGAGCGATCCGCTCGTCCAGGAGTTCTGGCGGCAGTGCCAGCACGGCAGCTGGTACTTCCTGCCCTGGCATCGCGGTTACCTCATCGCCTTCGAGGCCAATGTCCGCGCCGCGATCGCCGATCTCGGCGGCCCGGCGGCGTGGGCGCTGCCGTACTGGAACTATTTCGGCACCGGCCAGTCGGCTTTGCCGCCGGCCTTCGCCTCGCCGGACTGGCCCGACGGGCAGGGCGACAATCCCCTGTTCGTGTCGCAGCGCTATGGTCCGAACAACGACGGCAATGTCTTCGTGCCGATCGACGGGGTGAATCTCGACGCGCTCGGCGATCCCGAGTTCGAGGGAACGGCGAGCGGCGGTAGTACCGGCTTCGGCGGCGTCGATACGGGCTTCTCGCACGGGGGCAATGTCTTCGGCGGGCTGGAGTCGCAGCCCCACAACAACGTCCATGTTCTGGTCGGCGGTGCCGATCCGCAGGCGCCCGGCCTGCTGGGCCTGATGACGGACCCGGATACCGCGGGCCTCGATCCGATCTTTTGGCTGCATCACGCCAATATCGACCGGCTGTGGGCGTCCTGGCGCCGGGATCCGCAGCATGTCGACCCGAACAGTCCGAACTGGGTGGACGGGCCGGCCAGGATCGGCGAACGGGCGTTCTCCATGCCGATGCCCGGGGGCGAGACCTATGATTACACGCCGGGCGAGATGTCGGATCTCGCCGCCCTCGGCTATGACTATGACGACCTGACGCCCGGCGCGGCGGCGCCGCAGCCGGTGCCGCCGGCACAGCGTCTGGCGCGGCTCGGCATCGCCCCGCAGGCGGCCGCGGCAATGGTGGGAGCACGGCAGGTGGCACAGGCGCAAACGGTCGAAATGGTGGGGGCGAACGACCACCCCATGTCGCTGTCGGGCGGCGACATGCAGACCAGCGTGAAGCTCGACGACGGCATGCGCAGCAAGGTGGTGACGAGCTTTGCCGCGGCGGCCGCGCCGGGCGCATCGCCGTCCGCACCGGACCGGATGTTCCTCAACCTCGAAAATGTGACCGGGGTCGCCGACGCGACGACGCTGAAGGTCTATCTCGGGCTGCCGGAAGGCGCCGATCCCGCCGATCATCCCGACCATCTCGCGGGCAGCGTGTCGCTGTTCGGGGTGCGCAAGGCGACGGTGGGCGAAGGGGAGCATGCCGGGCAGGGCCTGACTTTCGTCCTCGAGGTCACCAAGATCGTCGACGCGATGCATCTCGCCAACCGGTTCGACGCCGAGCAGCTGCCGGTGCGGATCGTGCCGATGAACCCGGTGCCGGACGCCGCGAAGGTCAGCATCGGCCGCGTCAGCCTGTTCCGCCAGGGCGGCTGACCGGATCCGGCCGATGACCCGCGCGGGCCGCGAACGGCTGACGGTCCAGCTGCCGCTCTGGCTGATCGCGGCGGTGGCCTGGGCCGGCATGGTCGCCGCGGCGAGCGGCGTCGCGCTTCCGGCGATCTGCTCGGTCGCTTCGGCCTCGGCCGCGTCTCCCTTCGCGGTGACGGTCACGCTGCCCACCCGGGCATCGCTCGACCTCGCCTTGGCGCTCAACCCGCCGGCAGGCCTGCTCGCCGGCTTCGCGCTGATGCTCGCAGGCATGATGGCTCCGCTTCTGGGGGCGCCGCTGCGCCATGTGCGCGACCGGAGCTTTCCGCGTCGGCGGACGAGGGCCGTCGGGCTTTTTCTCGCCGGCTACGGCGCGGTCTGGGTGCAGGCCGGCATTGTCCTTCTCGCGCTGACGCTGGGCGTGCGACTGGTGCTTCCGGCATCGATGCTGCCGTTGCTGGCCGGGCTCGTCGGGGCCTTCGTCTGGCAGGCATCGCCGGCCAAGCAGCGCTGTCTCAACCGCTGCCACGCCGCGGTCCCGCTGGCGCCCTTCGGCCGCACGGCCGACCTGTCCGTCCTTCGGTACGGTGTGGTGCATGGCCTGTGGTGCATCGGCGCATGCTGGGCGCTGATGCTGCTGCCGCTCCTGGCAACCGGCGGCCATCTCGCAGTCATGGCCGCCGTCTCGCTCTGGCTGCTCGCCGAGCGGCTCGAGGGGCCGCAGCCGCCGCGCTGGCGGCTTCGCGTGCCTGCCAAGGCTCTCCTGCTCGCGACCACGGCCCTACGTCCGCGCGGGCAGGGACCACGGCCGGGCGGGGCCGCCTTCAGCCGAGGTCGGTGAGCCGCGGCTTCAGAGCCTCGATCAGCCAACCGTCCGCCGACCCGCAGTCGTCCGGCCGCCTCCGCTGCGGTCGGCGGCAGTTCAGCCCGGGCGGGGAGGCCGAGGCGCCTCGCCCCGTCGGCTCGGCACTGTCGGCGGCCTCGACGGCGGAGGCGCCCACCGGCGCCGCGGGATAGCGAGAGCATTTTCAGTGAAGGCCGGATCGGCTTCCGCGCTCGGACAATGCGAAAGACAAGACGACAGAGCGTTCTCGGTGAACTCACGCTCGCCGGAAACGCTCTAGCGTATTCCGCAGGGTGAATGCGGTGCAGCAGGCCTTTGTTGTGACGACACAAGAATCCGCCTTCTTATTCCTTCAAAATTTGCTAAAATGTCGCACCCCCGAAAGGAAGAAATGTCCTGTCGCCAGATCAGCGGCAGGAATGGGCACCTGTTTGCTTCCGGCTCCTGGGGTGCTTGGGAGGAAATGACATGCCACTTCTGACTGCTCTCGCCATCAGCATCGGCGTCCTCGGCGGCCTCGCGACCTGGGCCTTCGTCGGGCCGGCGGCCGGCGTCGGCCTGCAGATCTGGGCGGCCTTCGTCGCCTGGGCGGCCTTCTACCACTCCGGCGGCAAGACGGCCGCCCTGCGCAGCAACGTCCCCGCCCACATTCTCGGCGCCGTGATCGGCTGGCTGGCCCTGGTCGGCACGACCAGCCTCGCCGGCCGGCTCGGAGTCCCGGCCGCGGCGGGCATCTGCGTCGCGATCGGCGCGGCGGCCATGGTCTTCGCGGCCAACCTGCCGATGTTCGCCTCGATCCCGTCGAGCGTCTACGGCTTCGCCTGCGTCGCCGCCTATGCGCTGCTCGCGAACAAGCTCGGCACGCTCTATGCCGGCAACATCGTCGACAACCCGCTGATCAACATCGTCGCCTCGATGGTGATCGGCTCGGTGCTCGGCTACCTCTCGGAGGCGATCGGCGTGGCGCTCAGCCGGCCGACCCCGACGCCGAAGGCGCCCGCAAGGGCCTGAGCCGCAGCGACGCGCCGCGGCCGGGGCACGAACCCCGGGCGCGGACAGGGCCGACCCGTCGGCAACGGGCGGAACCGGGCGCGCGCGAAACCTGCGCCCGGCGTCCGGCTGCCCGGTTCGCGAAGCCTACGCTTCCAGCGTCCGGCGGATCTTCTCCGGCGACAGCGGCAGGTCGCGGATGCGCTTGCCGGTGGCGTCGGCGAAGCTGTTGGCGATCGCCGCGGCGGTGGGCCCTTGCGAGCCTTCTCCCGTGCCGAGGAAGGGCTCGCCCGGCCGGTCGACGATGTGCACCTCGACGGCGCCCGGCACCGCCGGGAAGCGCAGGATCGGATAGCTCGCCCAGTCGCGGCTAAGGATCTCCTGCGTGGAGTAGTCGACCTCCTCGTAGAGCGTCCAGCTGGCCGACTGGACGATGCCACCCTCGGTCTGGTTGCGGATGCCGTCGGGATTGACCGCCTCGCCGCTGTCGGTGGCCGCGACCGCGCGCAGGATGCGCACGTGGCCGGCCTCGCGCTCGACCTCCATCTCCAGCGCGATGGCGCAGTAGACAGCGAGGTTCTTGTAGCGGGCATAGGCGAAGCCGCGGCCGTGGCCGGGCCCCTTGCGCTGCCAGTCCTTCCAGCCGAACTTCTCGGCGGCGAGGTTGATGACGTCGCGGCCGCGGGGGTCGGTGAGGTTCTGCAGCCGGAACTCGACGGGGTCGATCTTCGCTGCCAGCGCCAGCTCGTCCATGAAGCTTTCGAGCGAGAAGACGTTCATGTAGGCGCCGAGCGAGCGCATCGCCGATGCCCTGAGCGGCATCTGGGCGATGAAGTGCTTGGTGACGCGCGAGTTCGGGAAGTCGTAGCCGGGCACGGCGTTGCGGTCGCCGCCGCCGGCCGGCTGCGGAATCGGGTCGGGATAGGGCGCCTGGAACGGCTTGGCGATGAGGTTGGCCGCAAGCAGGCTGCCGGCCGGGCCGGGGCGCGTGGTGTGCGGCGTCGACCAGACGTCGTACACCCAGTCGGTGATCTTGCCGGAGCCGTCGAGCGTCGCGCTCGCCTCGACTACCATGGCGGAGCCGTAGGGCTCCCAGCGGTGCTCCTGCTCGCGCATCCACTGCACGCGCACGGGCGTTCCGGGGATCTTGGTGGCCAGCAGCGCCGCGTCGGCGGCGGCGTCGTCGGCGCCGTTGTGGCCGTAGCAGCCGGCGCCTTCCATGTGGATGACCCGCACCTTGTCCTGCGGCATGCCGACCATTTCGGCGATGGCGTCGCGGTCGGGATAGGCGCCCTGGGTATGGCTCCAGACGGTCAGCTGGTCGCCGTCGAGATGGCCGACGGCGCAGGACGGGCCGATCGAGCCGTGCAGCTGGTAAGGGCGGTGATAGGCGGCCTTCACCGCCGTGCCGCCACGCCCCGCGCCGACCTGGCCCTTGTCCTGGATCACCGTGTCGTGCGACGGCAGCCCCTTCAGGACGGCGTAGATCTCGTCCTTCTTCGGCAGCGCGATGCCGCCGCTCCAGCTCGCCGAGGCATCGAGGGCGTTCATCGCCCGGATTGCCTGGTATTCGCCCTTGGCGAGAACCGCGAGGTAGTTGCCGTCGCGCACGACCTTGACGACGCCGGGCATGCCCTCGGCCTTGGCCGTGTCGACCCTGGTCAGCTGCGCGCCGTAGACAGGCGGGCGAACGACGCGCGCATGCACCATGCCGGGCAGGCGCAGGTCCTGGACATAGGCGACGGCGCCGGTGAGCTTGCCTGGGATGTCGACGCGTGGGACCGACTTGCCGATGATGGTGTTCTGCTTCGGGTCCTTCAGCGGCGAGTGCGGCCGCGCCTTGACGTGCAGCACGTCCGGTCCGACCAGCTTGCCGTAGCTGAGCGTCTTGCCGCCGCCGGAGACGACGCCGTTCTCGACGGTCAGCTGGGTCGCCGGCATGCCCAGCTGCTCGGCAGCGCGGGCGACGAGGATGGCCCGCACCTGCGCCGCGGCGTTCATGATCGCGGTGCCGCTCTCGGACATGGAGTGGCTGGCGGCGGTGTAGCCCTCGTTCGGAGTCTCGCCGGTATCGGCGGTGTGGAGCACGATGCGTTTCAGGTCGACGTCGAGCTGTTCGGCGGCGACCTGGATCAGCGCCGTCTTGATGCCCTGGCCGAGCTCCGCCTTGCCGGTGAAGACGGCGATCGAGTCGTCCTCGCCGATGCGGATCCAGGCGTCGAGATACGGCGTGTCGGAGAGGCTGCCGGGCAGCTTGCCGGTGCCGGAGACCTTCGCCTCGGTCTTCTGCGCCTCGGCGAGGCGCGGCGACAGCGAGAAGGCGAGGACGAGTGCGCCGCCGGCGCTGAGCAGCGAGCGGCGCGACATGGACGGGCCGGCAAAGGCGTTCATGTGGCGCTCCTTTCGGCGAGGGCGGCTTCGTCGGCAGGCGGCTTGCCGGCGGCGCGCCGCGCGGCACGCAGGATGCGCATATGCGTACCGCAGCGGCAGAGATTGGTGTTGAGGTGCTCGCGGATCTCCTCCTCGCTCGGAGAGGGGTTCTCGTTCAGCATGCCCTGCGTGCGCATGATCATCCCGGGGATGCAGTACCCGCACTGGGCCGCCTGCTCTTCGATGAACGCCGCCTGCACCGGGCCGGGATTGTCGATCGTCCCGAGGCCTTCGAGCGTCGTCACCTTGCGACCTTCGATCGCGGCGAGCGGCGTCAGGCAGGAGAAGATCGCCTGGCCGTCGAGCAGCACGGTGCAAGCGCCGCATTGGCCGAGGCCGCAGCCGAACTTGGCGCCGTTCAACTCCAGCTCGTTGCGCAGGACATAGAGCAGCGGCGTGTCGGGGGCGGTCTCGGTCGAGACCGGCTTGTCGTTGACGGTGAACTTGGTCATCTCGGTCGTCCTCCTCGCGGCTGCGGACGTGATCCGATCGGACCAGATCGCCTTGCCGCGGCATCCCTTTGGTATCGCACGGCCTTCCGCAAAGACCGCTTCACGGTTTCCGGATCTGGTCAGCTCTGCGGCTGCGCTTCGGCGGCGAGCGCGGTCTTGCGCACGCTCGAGATCGTGTCCTTCAGATCGTCCCAGGGCTTCAGCCCGGCCTTGGCCTGGCGCAGGTAGTCGGCGAGTGCGGTCAGCTGTCCGTCCGTGAGCGAGCCGGCGAGCGGCGGCATGAACGGTCCGGCGCGGCCTTCCGGGGGCTGCACGCCGGCAAGGACGAAGTTCACGAAGTTGCGGCCCGAGGCCTCGTGCAGCGCGCTGCTGTCGGCAAGGTTCAGCCCCTCGGAATAGCGCGATGGGCTCGCCTGCTCGTGGCAGCGGGCGCAGAGGCCGGCATAAATCGCGGCGCCCTGGCCGGACTGGCCGCTGGAGCCGGACGCCGCGGCGGACGCCTGCGCGTTCGCCGGCTGTGCGTTGCCCTGCCGCATGCCGGGATGGATGTAGGCGACGATGGCATCAACGTCGCTCTGGGGCACTTCCGACAGGTTCTGCGCGACCGGCTGCATCGGGCCGGCTGCGACGCCGTGGTCCTTGGCATAGCGGCCGGTGAGGTAGTCCTTCAGGGCCGTCTGGGTCCAGGCCTTCGGCGCCGGCATGGCGTTGCCGGCGATGGCGGGCGCAGTCCATCCCTCGGCCTCGCCGCCCTCGAGAAAGTCGTCGCGTTTTTCCGCCTGCAGGACGTTGCGCGGCGTGTGGCAGGCGCCGCAATGGCCGAGGCCCTGTACGAGATAGGCGCCGTGGTTGACCTGATCGCTGGCCTTGGCGTCCGGCTGGAAGCGACCGGGGTGGAAGAACAGCAGCTTCCAGCCGGCGAGCACCGGCCGCCAGTTCAGCGGGAAGGGCAGGTCGTTGTCGCGCGCCGCCTTCTTCACCGGCGTGCGGGTCATGAAGAAGGCGTAGAGCGCCTTGACGTCGGGGTCCGAGAGCTTGGTGAAGTGGGTGTAGGGGAAGGCGGGGTAGAGGTGGTCGCCCTCGCGGTCGAGGCCCTGCCGCATGGCGCGGGCGAAGGCGGCTTCCGACCAACGGCCGATGCCGGTGTCGGCGTCGGGCGTGATGTTGGTGGAGTAGATCGTGCCGAAGCTCGTCTCTAGACCGTAGCCGCCGGCATAGGGGGCACCGCCCTTCACCGTGTGGCAGGTGTTGCAGTCGCCGAGGCGGGCGAGTTCGGCGCCGTGTTTCACCTCCGCCTGCTGGAAGCTGGCCGGCGCCGGCGGCTGGATCGCCGCGATGGCCGATGGGCTCAGCGCATAGCCCAAGGCCGCCGCCGCCAGGATGACGATCACGGCGACGATCCCGAATACAACTTTCATGCGATGCCGGTGCCCCTTAAACCACTGGCGGAACAGAGGCTTGCCCTGTCCGCTCGCGGCGTAAGGATAGGCGCGAACGGATCGCGGGAAAGGTGCAGAGGACAGCCCGAGGGCTTCCGGGTCGGTGGACGGCTATCGGCCGGATGATGAAGACAGGGCAGCGTGCTTCGGCGATGGAGGCTCGCAAGGAAGCTGCCGATCGGCGCGGCTTGCGCGGCGCCTGATCGTCTTCTTTGCGCTGAGTGGCGGAGACAGCGCGACGGCCGGCGGGGGAGCCGGCCGTCGCGTCCATGCGTCAGGCGTCAGCGGCAGTCGTAGCAGGTGCGGGTCCGGGTTCGGGGAATCCGGGCGATGTGCACCTGGTAGAGCTGGTCCCCCGCGGCGGCGATGCGCCCGGTGGCTCCGTTGTTGTCGAGCGCCAGCCAGCCCGGGCAGGAATTGCCGCTGCAGGGCGTGCCGGTGTGCCGCCAGATCCGGCCGGTGTTGTGCAGCTGGTAGAGCTTGCTGCCGTCGGCGGCGATGTCGGCGGTCGCCGGGTTGTTGTCGAGCGCCTGCCAGCCGGGGCAGGAATTGCCGCTGCAGGGCGTGCCGGTATAGCGCCAGATCCGGCCGGTGTTGTGCAGCTGGTAGAGGCCTCCGCTGCCGGCGGCGATGGCGAGCGTCGCGGGGTTGTTGTCGAGCATCTGCCAGCCCGGGCAGGAATTGCCGCTGCAGGGCGTGCCCGTGTAGCGCCAGATCCGGCCGGTGTTGTGCAACTGGTAGAGGCCGCCCGTGCCCGCAGCGATGGCGAGGGTCGCGGGATTGTTGTCGAGCATCTGCCAGCCGGGGCAGGAGTTGCCGCTGCAGGGCGTGCCGGTGTAGCGCCAGATCCGGCCGGTGTTGTGGAGCTGGTAGAGGTCGTTGCCGGCCGCGGCGATCGCCACCGTGGCGGGGTTGTTGTCGAGCATCTGCCAGCCGGGGCAGGAATTGCCGCTGCAGGGCGTGCCGGTGTAGCGCCAGATCCGGCCGGTGTTGTGGAGCTGGTAGAGGTCGTTGCCGGCCGCGGCGATCGCCACCGTGGCGGGGTTGTTGTCGAGCATCTGCCAGCCGGGGCAGGAATTGCCGCTGCAGGGCGTGCCGGTGTAGCGCCAGATCCGGCCGGTCTTGTGCAGCTGATAGAGGTTGCCGCCGCCGGCGGCGATGCGCACGCTCTGCCCGTTGTTGTCGAGGCGCGTCCAGCCCGGGCAGGAATTGCCGCTGCAGGCGACCCCGGTCGAGCGCCAGATCGAGCCGATATCCGAGCCCGGCGGGCTGTTGAAGGCCGCCACGGTGGTCGCCGTCTGGTTCAGGACGCGCGCATTGTCATGCGTGGCGGCGGTGCCCATGGCGATGTTGTTGTACTTGACGTTCGGGTTCGACCAGTACTGCAGCCGCGAGCAGCTGGAAGCGCAGTTATAGGCCATGATGGTGCGCCATGATGGCGCCTTCGCCGTCTGCTGGAAGCCATGGCCATAGGGGAAGGGCGAGGTCGAGGGATCGTTCGCCGGGTCGTGGCGGGCGCCCATCAGATGGCCGAGTTCGTGCGCGAAGGAATAATAGCCGGTCGCGCAGCTGTAATGGACGACGGCATAGGCCGTGCCGGCGTTCGCCCGGATGGCGTCGGCGAGGCCGCAATAGTCGGTCTGGTTGATGATCATCGCCGACAGGTCGGCGCCGGAACTGGCGTGGTGGTTCTTCGCGTCGCTGTTGGCGACGAAGTCGGCGAGGATCTGGTCGTAGGACTTGCCGGCCTCGCTCTCGTTGACCTGGAACGTGTCGACCAGCTTCAGCTTCACGTTCACGCCGCTGTTGACATAGGACTGGTTGGCTTCGGCAACGGCCAGCTGGATGGTGGCGATGATGTCCGCGACGGCCGCCTTGGCAGCGGGCGTGTAGGCCACCATGACGTCGATGCCGACCGGGCCGTCCTGCCGCTCGGCGGGGAGGCCCAGCGGCATGACGTCGCCGCGCCGCTCCTGCTCCTTGGCCCGGAAGCTCGGAGGCTCCTCCGGCGGGAAGCGCGACGTGTCGAGCTTGATCAGCGCATGCAGGCCGTCGCCGACGGATTCGATGCGGTAGGTGTCGAGGCCGTCCTGCACCGTGCCGGTGACGTTGCCGTCGCGCATGACCAGCGTGGCGGTGCCGGGAACGGCGGAGAGGCTGCCGGTCCAGATGAAGGCGTTGTTGCCGGTGGTTTCCATCGAGCGCCGCGACAGTGTCACGGTCTTCTGGCCGGGCATCGTCAGGCTGACGGCGTCGCCGCGCAGCGCATCGACATTGATGCGCACCAGTTCCAGGCTCTGCGTCGTCGGCTGGGCCCGCAGGGCCGCCACGCGGGGGAACTGGTCGGCGGCCAGCGTCTGCTGGACGGGTGTCAGAAGTTCCGGCGGATTGGGCTGGGCCAGAGCGAAGCCGGTCGGGGTGAGCGAGAAGGCCACGAGAAGCCCG
Organism: Jiella sp. M17.18; assembly: GCF_041027365.1. NCBI lineage: Bacteria > Pseudomonadati > Pseudomonadota > Alphaproteobacteria > Hyphomicrobiales > Aurantimonadaceae > Jiella > Jiella sp. M17.18. The sequence continues at coordinate 251,602 of NZ_JBFTEH010000004.1, forward strand.
AGACACCCTCGTGCCAGCCGGCGGCCGAACGTTGAGATCGTCATGGTTTCCTCACGAAAGGCGCAACAGGGCCGGGTCCGGCGGCACGATTGCGGCGCGGACGCTTTCGGTTTCACTGTCGCTCGTTGTCGTTACGCGTCCTGCGTCGTGTCGCTTCCGGGGATCGTCGTGAAGCCCACGCCGCTCATGCACGAAAGGCACTGCCATGCGTTCCGGGTCTGTCTGTCGCGTGAACGGGCGTCGCCGACCGAGCGGCCGCGGCCGCTTTGGTCAGTCTGCCGGCTCGGCCCCAGGCGCAGGAAGCGGCCGGACTGCACGAAAATGCCCTATCGGCAGGCTGCGTGACGTGACTGCGCAATTGCCGACTGAACGCGACACATCCTGCGCAGGATGACTATGAACCCGGCGACTAATCCGGTCAATATACTTGATTGAGAGCGCTGGTTGCATGGTTTGACGGCCAGGAATGCAAGAAAAAGTGATAAGCGATCGCTATGTTGTTCTTCCGCCGTCTCGGCCCGGAGGAGATCGGAACCGGACCGGCCTGCCGAGGCGGCGGCCTGTCGTCCTGCGGCCGCGATCAGGCCGTGCCGTCGCCCTGCACATGGGCGAAGCGCTGGATCACGAAGGAGCGGAAGAGGGCGATGGCGGGGTCGGACATGTCGTCGGGATGGACGGTGAGGTAGTAGCCGAAGCCGGACTCGCAGCGCGCCTCGTAGGGCGTGACCAGCCGGCCATCGGCGATCTCGCGCGCGAACATGTCGGGGTCGACGAGGATGACGCCGCTGCCGGCCATCGCCCACTCGACGGTCAGGCGTTCGGAATCCAGCGCCAGCCCGCGCTCGGGTGCGATGTCGAGGCCGAACTGGCTGGCGAAGGCCGACCAGAGCACGCCGAAGGGCTCGCCCTCCAGCCGCGTGTGCAGGAGCTCGTTGCTTCTGAGGAAGGTTTGGAGGTCCATGCCCCGGCAGCGCTCGGCAATGTCCGGAGCGCAGGCGACCGTCTGGCCGATCGTCCAGAGCGGGTCGCGCACCGCGTCGTCGAAGCGCGGCCGGTCGAAGACGATGGCGATGTCGCAGACGGTGGCGCGGGGCAGGCCGACGCCGTTCGAGGAGAACAGGTCGATCGAGATGTCGGGGAAGGCGAGGCGGAATTCCCGCAGCAGCGCCATGCCTGCGACCTGCAGGAAGGTCGGCGGCATGTGGACGCGCAGCATGCGCCCGCCGGTGCCGGCCTTGCGGCGCAGCGACTGGATGGTCGCCTCGATGCCGTCGAAGGACTTGCGCACCACCGGCAGGAGGGCGGCGCCGGCGGCGGTCAGCGCCAGGCCCTGCGGCCGGCGCTCCAGCAGCTTGCAGCCGAGCAGTTCCTCCAGCCGGCTGACATGGCGGCTGAGCGCGCTCTGCGAGATGTGCAGCGACGCGGCGGCGCCGGTGAAGCTGAGCCGTTCGGCGACCGCCTCGAAGGCCCGCAAGGCGTTCAGGGGGAGCCACAGCCGCGCCGCGTCGGCGCCTTCGCTCTGGCCGGTCTTCGCTTTCGGGCGGGGGTCGTCGACCGCGTCGGGCGAGCGGATCGGCATCTCTTGCCTCAATTCGATAGGGCGATGCAAAAACGATATTTGAAAGCGTTCCAAGGCGCTGACAAGCTCGTGCATCCATAGGAGGCACGATGCTCGACCTGTCCATGATCGCGGCACTTCTCGCCCAGCGCAAGCCGGGCCATTCGCTGCCGCAGGCGCTCTACAATAGCCCCGACGTCTACGCCTTCGATCTCGAGGCGATCTTCGGCCAGTCCTGGATCCTCGCCGGCTTCACCTGCGAGATCCCCAAGCCCCGCGGCGTGCTGGCGCTGACGATCGGCCAGTCGCCGGTGGTCGTCACGCGCGACAGGGACGGCGCGCTGCGCGCCTTCCACAATTCCTGCCGGCATCGCGGCGCACAGGTCTGCGCCGATGGCGCGGGCGCGCGCTCGCGCCTGACCTGCCCCTATCACCAGTGGGTCTACGGCCTCGACGGCAAGCTCGTTCATGCCGGCAACATGCAGGCGAGCTTCAAGCCCGACGAGCACGGGCTGAAGCCGGTGCATGTCGAGGAGGTCGCCGGCGCGATCTTCGTCTGCATGGCCGAGACCCCGCCGGCCTTCGACCGCTTCCGCTCGCATCTGGAGCCGCTTCTCGCGCCCCACCGGCTGCACGAGGCGAAGCTCGCCCACCAGAACACGCTGCTCGAGAAGGGCAACTGGAAGCTGGTGATGGAGAACGCGCGCGAGTGCTACCACTGCGCCGTCGGCCATCCGGAGCTGGCGCTGACCTTCCCGATCGGCGAGGCGAAGGGCGCGCATTTCGCCAAGGACGGGGATCCGCGCCATGCCGCCTACGATGCGCGGCTCGCCGCCTGCGGCCTCACCAAGGGGCCCTATGACGGGCCGTGGTGGCAGGTCGAGCGCTTCCCGCTGCGGGAAGGCCAGGTGTCGCTGACGATGGACGGCCAGCCGGCGGTGAAGAAGCTGATGATCGCCGGCGACCAGCCCGACGTCGGCTCGCTGCGCTGGGCGATCGAGCCGCATTCCTTCTGCCATTCGACCGCCGATACGACGGTCTATTTCAGCGCCATGCCGACGGCGACGGGCGAGACCGTGGTGACCTGCAAATGGCTGGTCCACCAGGACGCGGTCGAGGGCGTCGACTACGACGTCGAGCGGCTGACCGAACTCTGGAACATCACCAACCGGCAGGACCGCGACCTCGTCGAGCTGAACCAGCGCGGCGTCAATTCGCTCGGCTACACGCCGGGACCGTACAACGAGGAGGGCGAGTCCTACGTCATGCGCTTTACCGACTGGTACTGCGACAAGGCGCAGGACTTCATCGCCGCGCGCACCGGCATCGACCGGCGGCCGCTGGCGATCCACGCGGTGCCGGTAAATTCGGACGCGCTGTTCGGCACGGCGCCCTTCGCCGGCGCCCCGCCGGCCGGCGGGGCCGAGCCGCACGCGACCCTGTCCTATGCGCTGGACGGCGCGGCGGGCGAGCCGACGGCGGACGTGCAGTGACGCCAGTGACACCGGAAGACGCAGCGGGCGAGGGCCTGCATCCCGACACGCTCGCCGTCGGCTTCGGCTACGATCCGGCCGAGGCCTACGGCGCGGTGAAGCCGCCGATCGTCCTCTCCTCGACCTTCGCCTATCCCTCCGCGGCGGCGGCGAAGGACGTGCACCGGGCCTATTTCGACGGGCCGGCGCCGGAGAAGGACGCGCCCTTCATCTACGCCCGGCTCGACCATCCGAGCCTGAAGCTCCTGCAGACCCGCCTCGCGGTGCTCGACGGCGCCGAGGACGCGGCGGCCTTCGCCTCCGGCATGGCGGCGATCTCGGCGACGATGCTGGCGCATCTGAAGCCCGGCCAGTCGATGCTGCACACGACGCCGCTCTATGGCGGCACGCACGGCCTGCTCTACGGCCCGCTGACCGGGCTCGGCATCAGGCCGGTGCCGATCGCGGATGGTCTGAGCCGCGAGAGCGTCGAGGCGGCGGCGAAGACCGCGCTGCAGCATGGGCCGATCGGGCTGATTCATGTCGAATCGCCGGCCAATCCGACGGCCGGCATCGCCGATATCGCGATGATCGCGGCCTTCGCCGACGAGCTAGCGAAGCGGCAGGACGCCCGGCCGGTGATCTCGGTCGACAACACCTTCCTCGGCTCGCTGCTGCAGCGCCCGCTGGCGCACGGCGCCGACCTCTGCATCACCTCGCTGACGAAATATGCCGGCGGGCACTCGGACCTTCTCGGCGGCTGCCTGACCGGCTCGCTGGAGCGGGTCGGGCCGGTGCGCATGCTGCGCACGCTCCTCGGCACGCATATGGACCCGTTCACCTCCTGGCTGCTGCTGCGCTCGCTGGAGACGTTTCCGCTGCGCAACGCCCGCGCCAACGCCAATGCCGGCGCGATCGCGGCCTTCCTGCGGGACCATCCGAAGGTCGAGAGCGTCACCTATCTCGGCTTCCTCGAACAGGGCTCGGCGGCCAAGGCGGTCTACGACCGGCAGTGCCGCGGGGCGGGCTCGACCTTCTCCTTCAAGATCCGCGGCGGCGAGGCCGAGGCCTTTGCCATGCTCGACCGGCTGAAGGTGTTCCGCATGGCGGTCAGCCTCGGCGGGACCGAGAGCCTGATCTGCCACTCCGCCACCACGACGCACTATCTCGTGCCGCCGGACATCCGCCGGGAGGTCGGCGTGACGGATTCGTCCTTGCGCATCTCGGTCGGGATCGAGCACCCTGACGATCTCATTGCCGACCTCGATCAGGCCCTGAAGGCATCCTGAATGACCGACGTGACGCTGCCGCCGCCCGACCGCTTCTCGGTCGCGGGCAAATCCATCGCCGTCGCGGAGACGGTGGAGGTTCTCGTCGTCGGTGCGGGCGCGGCCGGCTGCGCCGCGGCGATCGCGGCCGCCAGGGCCGGCGTGTCGGTGATGCTGGTCGACGAGAACCCGGTCTCGCCCGGCCTCGTCGGCATGGACGTGCCCTTCTACTTCGGCGGGCGCGCGACCAACGCCGTGCAGACGCCGGAGCGGCTGGTCGAGCAGGTGCTGGAGACGAGCCCGGCGCTGGCCAAGGCGCTGGAGGCGGGCGTCGACGTCCGCCTGTCGACGAGTGTCTGGGGCGCCTGGGTCAAGGCGCCCGGCCTCGCCGGTCTCGCCAGGGGCCTTGCGGGCCTCGCGGACGAGGAGAAGAGCTGGTTCGTCGGCTTCGACCGGCTGGTGCTCGCCACCGGCGCGCGCGACCTCAACTTCACCTTCGCCGGCTCGGACCAGCCGGGCGTGATGGGCGCGCAAGGGTTCCACACGCTGCTGGCGCGCTACGACGCCTTCGCGGGCCGCCGCATCATCATCGTCGGCTCCGGTGCGCTGGCGCTCCAGACGGCCGATCTGGCGCTCAGGCGTGGCCTCGAGGTCGCGGCGCTGGTCGAGGTGCGCGACGCGGCGCAGGGACCGGCCGAGGCCGTTGCGGCGCTGCGGGACAGGGGGGTGGAGATCGTCACCGGCCATGTGCCGCTGCAGGCAAAGGGCAATGCCGAGGGCGTCACCGGCCTCGTCCTCGCACAGCGAGACGATGCGGATGCGACACGCGAGTTCGCCTGCGACACGGTCGTGATGGCGGTCGGCACGGTGCCGGTGATCGAGCTGATCGACGTCCTCGGCGCGGCGCGCGAGATGGCGCCGGCGCGGGGCGGGCACGTGCCGGTGGCGTCGGCCGAGGGCGCGACATCGCTGGCGGAGGTGTTCGTCGCCGGCGACTGCGCCGGGCTCGGCGAGGACGCCGAAGCGTCGGGACAGCGGGCCGGGCGCGTGGTGCTCGCCTCGCTCGGCAGGGCGGCCAGCGATCCCGCGGCGGCCGACGCGGATGCAGCGGGAACGCGCTCGACGCCCGCCGGCGGCGGCCTCGGCTACCAGCTCGACTGGGCTCGGGCACTGCTTGGCACAGGCGGAACGGACGTGCTCGCCTGCCTCTGCGAGGACGTCACCCGCGGCGACCTCCTGGGCGTGAAGCCGCCGCGCTATCTCGACTGGCGCTCCAACGCCATCGGCCGGCGCGACCTCACCACCATCGCCGCGGACGGCCCGGTGAACCCGGACCAGATGAAGCGGCTCACCCGCGTCTGCATGGGCGCCTGCCAGGCGCGGCGCTGCCGCGAGCAGGTGGCGCTGACGATGGCGATCGGCGCCAATGTCGCGCCGGAGACTGTGCCGCTCGCCGGCTATCGCGCGCCGGTGCGCCCGCTGCCGCTGTCGGTGCTCGCCGACTGGGAGGAGGCGCCCGACATGGATGCCGGCTGGAACGTCTGGTTCGGCATCGCGACGCAGTGGATCGGCTACGAGGACATCGGCACGGAACGCGAGGCCGAGCAGCTTCGCGCCGGCATGCCGTATTGAGGAGCGGGCGATGAGCCGGACGGGAACATCGGTGGTCGTCGTCGGCGGCGGCGTCACGGGGCTCTCCACCGCCTGGTGGCTGGCGCGCTCCGGCGTCGACGTCACCGTGGTCGAGAAGGGCATCGTCGGCTTCGAGGCCTCGGGGCGCAACGGCGGCGGCGCGACGCACTACCAGAGCCCGCTGTTCCACGAGGAGCAGCGGCTGTGGCCGCAGATGGACGAGCTCCTCGGCTATCCCACCGAGTATCAGCGCGAACGCATCATCTTCCAGGTCGACCCGCGCAAGGAGAAGTTCCACGAGGGGCTGAGCCTGCGCCTGCCGGCCGGCTACGACTGGGAGGTGCTGGACCCCAAGCAGGTCCGCGAACTGGTGCCGCTCGCCGGCGACAACGTCGTCTCCGGCGTCCACTTCCATTTCGGCGGCCACGCCAATCCGCAGCGCACGGCCCAAGCCTATGCCTGGGCAGCGCAGGACCTCGGCGCGACGATCCTGCAGCACACGGCGGTGACCGGCATCGCGATGGCCGGCGGCAGGGTGACGGGGGTCGAGACGGCGAAGGGCACGATCGGCTGCGACGCGCTGGTGATCGCGGCGGGGCCGCAGACCGGCAAGCTCGCCGCGATGATCGGCGTCGGCCTGCCGATGGCGGCGGCGCGGGCCGAGATGATCGTCACGGAGCCTCTGGCGATGATGCCGATCACCGGCGTCGACGGCAACGGCCTCTATGGCCGTCAGACCCTGCGCGGCAACCTCGCCTATGGCGGCGGTCCGCACGAATGGCAGGACGACGTGGTGCTCGACGCGGCGCCGCCGAAGCCGTCCGGCTCGGTCACGCGGAACCTTGCCAAGCGCGTCGCCGAACTTCTGCCGAAGGCCGCGCATGCGCGGGTGATCCGCTCCTGGGCGGGCGTCATCGAGAACACGCCGGACGGGCGCCCGGTGATCGAGCGGCTGAGCGACCCCGGCAACGTCGTCGTCGCGACGATGTCGAGCGTCGGCTTCGGCCTCTCGCCGGCGTCGGGCCACGCGATCCGCGACCTCGTGATCGACGGCACCTGCAGCTTTGCGGACCTGTCGAAGCTGTCGCTGAAGCGCTTCGCGGGAATCCGGGACGATTGGCGGGCGCATCTGAAGTGGTTGCCGCCGCAGGCTGCGGAGGTAAGGGTGGGGCCCGGCGGGCAGGCGGCGCGTTGACGGGAGCGGTCTCTCGAAGCGCTGTATCCGCCGGCCGCTGCGGCGCCACAGCGGTTCGTCCGGCGCTGCGCGATGTCGGGCGCGGGTCACGACGAAGAGAGACCGCGCCTCTACAGTCGTCATTCTCGGGACCCGTCCCGAGAATCCAGGGATCGTAGGATTCGACGGACTTCGTGAGCGATGGAGAAAATGGGGGCGACGGCTGCGGCAGCGAGTCTGGATTCTCGGGACGGAGCCCGAGAATGACGAAGCTGGGATGTTCGGAGCCTTCTGAGGCGACTTGGTTGATAGCGGAGGGTCGCTGCGTTTCGTCATCTCGGCCTTAAGCCGGGATCCACGCCAAGCCGCCGCAATCGTCAAATCTCTTCATTCGGAATTCGATGTAGTCATGAAATGGAGGGTAAGTTTCGCCGCCGAGGAATGGGTCTCGGGTCAGACCCGGCATGACGAAGCGGCGGAGGGAGCGCCCTCCCAACACCTGTCACTCTCCACGACAAGCATTGCTGCCACCGCTTGTCTTATGCCTTAGTCCAAATTCCCAGCAGAAAGCACCCATCCATGTCCCAGTCCCGCGGTCATGTCATCGTCGTCGGCGCCGGCATTGCCGGCCTGTCCACCGCCTGGGCGCTGACGCGCCGGGGGTTCAAGGTCGAGGTGTTCGAGCAGGGGCCGGTCCCGAACCCGCGCGCCACCTCCTATGACGAGCACCGCATCACCCGGCACGCCTACGGCACGCTGGAGGGCTACGCCTATCTGATGCCGCGGGCCTTCGCGCTCTACGAGGCGATGTTCAGGGACATCGGCGCGCTGCACTTTTCGCCGGGCAGCGTCTTCTACTTCCTGCGCGACGATGTCGACTGGTACGAGCCGGTGTCGCGCTCGATGACGGCGCTCGGCAAGGGGATGCACGAGATCCCGCTCTCCGAGGTGCCCGAGCGCTTCCCGATGATCGAGACGAAAAGCCTCGCGCGCTGCGTCGAGACGGAGGAGGGCGGCATGCTCTTCCCGATCCGCATCCTCACCGACCTCACGGTGTGGCTCGGCAATCAGGGCGTCGTCTTCCACGCCGACGCGCGGGTGAGCGACATCGACCCCGAGGCGGGGACGCTGGTCGCGAACGGCGAGACGTACCGCGCCGACCGGATCGTGATCGCCGCCGGCGCCTGGGTGAACAAGCTGACGCCGGTGGTGGCGGACGCCGTCGTGCCGTCGCGCCAGGCGGTGCTGTATCTCGCGCCCCCGGCGGAGTACGTCGAAGCGTGGAAGACCGCGCCGGTGCTGATCGACCTCGGCACCGAGAGCGGCACCTATACGCTGCCGCCGAGGAACGGGACGCGGCTGAAGGTCGGCGACCACGTCTTCACCCGCGCCGGCGACGCCGACGGCGACCGCATCGCGACCGACGCCGACGTCGCGCGGCTGAACAAGGCGGCGCGGCTCGCCTATCGCGACTTCGACCGCTATCAGGTGCTGGAGAAGAAGATCTGCTTCTACACCGTCACCCGCGACCCCAGCGAGGAGTTCCAGGTCAAGCCCTGGGGCGAGAAGGCCTGGGTCGTCAGCGCCTGTTCCGGCCACGGCTTCAAGCTCGGGCCCCTGATCGGCGACGGCGTCGCCGCCGCGATCGCCGGGGAACGCTCGGACGAGGATACGGTGCGGCTGACGGCGGGGCGCATGAGCCTCGACGAGGCGCGGGCGCTTTAGCCGGCGGGCTGAGGCGCGAGTTCGGCGGAGGGCGGAGGCGATCGCCGTCTCGGCGACTTGTCGCGCGCTCACCTGATGCGAAACGCACCAATTGGTGATCTTTTTCAATAGCTGGGCAGGTTTCGCGACAATCCTCATCACGGCTTGGTGAAGTGCAGAATTGTGCATCGGCGGGTTTCGCCCGAATCATGGGCGCATGACGACAGCGCCTCGATTCGCAGCAACTCCCTTCCGCCGCGGCCAGGCCGTGGAGTGGCCGACCCTGATCCTCGCCATCGCGATCTACGCGGCCTGGGGCGCGCTGACCTTCTTTCACCATCTGATCCCGCTGGTGCTGCTGGTGCCGGCGGCGGCCTGGACCATCGCCTGGCAGGGCTCCCTGCAGCACGAGATCATCCACGGCCATCCGACCAAGTGGCGCGCCGTCAACCGGGCGCTCGGCTTTGTGCCGCTGTCGCTGTGGATCCCGTTCGCGCGCTATCGCACCATGCATCTCTGCCACCACCGCGACGAGCGGCTGACCGACCCGCTGGACGATCCGGAATCCTACTACTGGATCGAGGCGGACTGGGCGAAGCTCAGCCCGCTCGCCCGCGGCCTCGTCGAGGCGCAGACCTGCCTCGCCGGCCGGCTGGTGATCGGGCCGGCCTGGTCGATCACCCGCTTCCTCTGGTCGGAGGCGCGGGCGATCCGGGCCGGCGACCGCCTGCTCCTGTCGATCTGGGCGCGGCACCTGCTCGGTTGCGCCGTCGTCATCGCCTGGCTGTGGAGCGTCTGCGGGATCTCGCCGCTCGCCTATCTCGCGACCTTCGTCTACCCCGGCACGGCGCTGTTGCTCATCCGCTCCTTCGCCGAGCACAAGGCCGAAGGCGCGGTGTCGAAGCGCACGGCGATCGTCGAGGGCTCGCCCGTGCTGGCGCTGCTCTTCCTCAACAACAATCTGCACGCCGCGCACCACGCGCATCCGACGCTGCCCTGGTACCGGCTGCCGGAATGGTACCGCGAGCACCGCGCGGCGCTCCTCGGCGCCAATGGCGGCCTGCTCTACGAGGGCTACAAGGACGTCTTCCGCCGCTTCTTCGTCGCCCCGCACGACCGCCCGGCGCATCCGCTCGGCCGCGCGCCGGACGCGACGGACGGCGGCGCGCCGGCCTGATCGCCCAGTCGGCGGCTGCCACGACGGCCGGGCCGGGCGAGGGTGCCCGCCGTCACCGCCGAGACGCCGGTGCCGGCCGCTTCGGCGCGATCGGCCAGCCTCATTCTTCTCCCGCGACAGTCGAGCCCATGACCCGCACCGCCAGCCTCGGAATGTACGACATGCCCTGGCTGCACTCCGCGAACGACGCCCTCTGGACCGGGATCGCGGCGCGCCTGCGCGCGGCGGGGCTCTCCGGCGTGCCGGAGACTCTGGATCGCGACCGGCCGCTCGGTGAGATCTGGCGCGACCCGGCGCTGCGCCTCGCCCAGACCTGCGGCTATCCCCTGATGACGCAGCTCGCGGATATCGTCGCACCGGTGGCGGCGCCGGTCTATCGCTGGCCGGGCTGTTCCGGCGCGGCGCATTGCAGCGTGGTCGTCGTCGCGGTGGGCTCGCACTACGAGGCGCTGGGCGACCTGCGCGGCGGCCGCGCCGCGATGAACGGGCGGGACTCCAATTCGGGCATGAACCTCCTCCGCCACGCCGTCGCGCCGCTGGCAACGGACGGGCGGTTCTTCGGCGCCGTCGTCGAGACCGGCAGCCATCTCGCCAGCCTCGACCATGTCGCCTGGGGGCAAGCGGACGTCGCAGCGGTCGACTGCGTCACCTTCGGCCTTGCCCGCCGGCACCGGCCGGATCTGACCGCGGGCGTGCGCGTCCTCGCGGAGACGGCGAAGAGCCCGTCGCTGCCCTTCGTCACGCGGGCGTCGGCATCGGCCGAAGAGATCGCGCTTCTGCGCCGGGCGCTGGCAGAAGCGATCGCCGACCCGGAACTCGCCGCGGCGACGGAGGCGCTGGGGCTGGCGGGAGTGGAGCCGGTGACGGCCGAAGACTACGAGATCGTCCTCGCCTATGAGCGGCAGGCAGAGGCGGCCGGCTATCCCGCGCTCGCCTGAGCGATCGTTTGTCCAGCAGAGACAGTACTCTACGGAAAGATGCTGATCCTGTGCCTCAGGCGTCGGTCGTCTGGAACAGCTGCCGGACGGTCCGCGCGATCAGCGCCGGCAGCACCTCAAAGCCGTAGCCGACGTGCAGACGCTCGAGCTTTTGGTGGAACTCGCGGCCCCAGGGGCCGATGTTGATCACCGGGAAGCTCAGGATGTCGTCCGCCGGCCGGTCGACGAAGGCCGGGGGCGGCGTGTTGGCCGCGACGAGTTCCAGGCCGGCGGCGCGGTGGCCGAGGAAGCTCATGTCGGAAATGCCCGAGAAATAGTGGCGCACGCCGATGGTGGTGCCGTATTCGGCGGCGACCGACCCGGCGGCGGAGCGCAGCGCCGCTTCCAACTGCCGATGCGTCGCCTGATCCGGGTCGAGATGGACGGCCGGATAGTGCAGGCCGGCAAAGCCGATCACCACCACCGGACCCTCCAGCCCTGCCCGGCGGGCGAGCGCGTCGACCAGCGGCGGCGTCACGGCGAAGGGGTTGTCGTCGTCCGCCGGCGGCGAGTCTTCGCCGGCCGCATCGCCGCCCCGTGCGGCGGCGAGGTCTTTCAGCGCGGCGAAGGTGATGACCCTCGGTGGATAGGCGGCGACGGGAGCGCCCGGGAAGGCGGCGGCCTGGGCGGCGGTGCGCGCGATCGCGCGCTCCATCGCCGCGGCGACCGCAGCCTCGAAGAGCGCGAACACCTCGGCCGGCGTGCGGCGCTGGGAAAGGATGTTGAAGGCGAGCCAGACCCGGTCCGGCATCGTCACGTCATAGCGCACGCGGAAGTCGGCGAGGCTGAGGCAGACCGGCGGCGCGCTCCACTCGCCCTCGACGCTTTCCGCCATCTCGACGTTCGCCTCGATCTCGCGGACGATCTCGGCCGCGATCAGGCCGGCGCTGAGGCCTTCGAAGGGATAGCCGGCATGCGCCGGGCGGCCGACGACATAGGCGAAGGGCAACAGCTTGCCGACCGAGCCGAGGAAGATCGATCGCCCGGCCGAGCCGTCGTGGAGGTCGCTCGTCGCGTCGAGATTGATCGCGCCGACGATGTCGAGGTCCCAGTCGCGCGCCAGGGCGGGCAGGGCGTCGCGGACCGAGCGGATGCCGCGCGAGCGGTTCTCCTCGTCGGGCGTCGCGAGGAGCAGGAGGTTGCCGTCGAAGCTCTCGTCCTCGGCGAAGGCTTCGAGCACGGCGATGCCGGCCGCGATGCCGCTCTTCATGTCGAGGATGCCGCGGCCGGGCAGGAAGTCGTCGCCGGAGAGATCCTCGGCGGCAAGGCGCTCGGCCTCCGTCGCGGGCTTCGTCAGCTCCGTCCGGAGCGCTTCGCGCAGCGCCAGGGGATCGCAGGCGAGCGGCGCGAGGGCGCCGTAGTTCTCGATGCCGACGGTGTCGAAATGGCCGGCGAGGACGAGGGTCCGCCGGCCGCGACCGCGCACCAGCGCGGCGACGCTGGAGCAGCCGGGAAGCTCCGGCGCCGGGATCAGCCGCAGCCGGTCCGGACGGTCGCGGAAGGCGGGCAGGTCGGCGAGGAAGGCGTCGAGACGCGGCCCGAACGCCGCCTCGTCGGCGCTGCCGGTGACGCTCGGCCAGGCAACGAGGCGCAGGGTGATCTCGCGCACGCGATCGAACCAGCCGCTCTGCGGCGGTGCGGCGCCTGCGGCCTCTGCCGATGTCATGATGCGAGGCTCTCCTGCGGCGCGGCGGGCGCCGCCTCCGGGCTGCGGCCGAGCTTGTCGCGCGGCAGGTGGCAGCGGATGGCGTGGCCGAACTCGTCTTCGGCGAGCGGCGGCTCCTCGGTCTCGCAGACCTTGCCGAACTTGCGCGGGCAGCGGGTGTTGAAAACGCAGCCCGTCGGCGGATCGATCGGGCTCGGGATCTGGCCTTCCAGCTTGATCCGCGTGCCGCGCTCGCCGGTGACGGTGGGCGCCGCCGACAGCAGCGCCTCGGTATAGGGGTGGTGCGGGCCCTGCAGCACGGCTCTCGCCGGGCCGATCTCCATCAGCCGGCCGAGATACATCACGGCGATGCGGTCCGAGAGATGCCGCACGACGCCGAGATCGTGTGAGATCAGGATGTAGCTCACCTGCCGCTCGGACTGCAGTTCGGTCAGAAGGTTGAGGATCGCCGACTGCACCGAGACGTCGAGCGCCGAGGTCGGCTCGTCGCAGACGATGACGCGGGGATCGGCGGCGAAGGCCCTCGCGACCGCAACGCGCTGCTTCATGCCGCCGGAGAGCTGGCGGGGCTTTGCCGGCAGCTGGCGCGGGGTGAGGCGCACCGCTTCGAGCAGCTGGGTGATGCGCTCGTTCCGCTTGGCGCCGCCGACGCCGGCCAGCCGTTCCACCGCGCGGCCGATGAGGTGCTTCACCGTATGGGCACGGTTGAGCGCCGAATCCGGGTTCTGGAAGACAATCTGGATCGCCTTCACCGCCTCGCGCGGCCGCTGATGGACGCTCGCGGGGATGGGCGTGCCGTCGAGGCTGATCGCGCCGCCCTTGTCGTGCTCGACGAGACCGAGGACGAGGTTCGCGAGCGTCGACTTGCCCGAGCCGGACTCGCCGACGAGGCCGAGCGTCTCGCCCGGCGCGAGCGTCAGGGACACGTCGCGCAGCGCCTGGACGCGGCGGTTGCCGGGCAGGTCGTAGGTCTTCGACAGATGCTCGAGCTTCAGCACCGGCTCGACGTCCGGCCCGCGCTCCGGCGCGTTGACCGGCGGAACGTCGCTCATGCGCGGCAGTTCGTCGACGCGGTCGTGGAAGTGGCAGCGGCTGCCGCGCCCGCTCCCGATGTCGTAGAGCGGCGGCGCGTCGACGCGGCAGCGCTCTTCGACGAGGCCGCAGCGCGGCGCGAAGACGCAGCCCTGTCGGATCGTGCCCGGCTGCGGCGGGAAACCGGGGATGTTGTCGAGCGCCGCGCCGCCCTTGAAGCCGGCCCGCGGCAGGCAGCGCAGCAGCCCGGCGGTGTAGGGATGGCGCGGATCGTTGAAGAGGTCGCGCGCCGGCCCTTCCTCGACCAGCTTGCCGGCATAGAGCACGCCGACGCGGCTGCACAGCGAGGCGACGGCGGCGAGGTTGTGGCTGATGAACAGGACGGCGGCGCCGAACTCCTGGCGCAGCGTGTCGACGAGGTCGAGCACCTCCGCCTCGATCGTCGCGTCGAGGCCGGTGGTCGGCTCGTCGAGGATCAGCAGCGCCGGGTCCTTCGCCAGCGCCATGGCGATGACGACGCGCTGCTGCATGCCGCCGGACAGCTGGTGCGGGAAGCTCGCCATGACGCGGGCGGGGTCGGAGATGCGCACCCGGCCGAGCATCTCCTCGCCGCGCCGGTAGGCCTCGCGGCCGGAGGAGCCGAGGATCTCGAACACCTCGGCCATCTGCCGCCCGACGGTCAGCGACGGGTTCAGCGCCTTGCCGGGGTCCTGGAAGACCATGGCGACGTCCTTGGCGCGCATCTGCCGCAGCGCTGCGGCGCCGAGGTTCGTCACGTCCTTGCCGGCGACGCGGACGCTGCCGCCGGAGATGCGCCCGTTCGGCGGCAGCACACGCTGCAGGGCGAGCGCCACGGTCGACTTGCCGGACCCGCTCTCGCCGACGAGGCCATAGGCTTCGCCGCGGGCGATCGTCAGGGAGACGTCGGAGAGCACCGGCAGATCGCGGCCGCGCACGGTGTAGGCGACGCTGAGGTCGTCGAGTTCGAGGGCCGGAGCTGTAGCGCCGGCGGGGGTGTCGGTTTGGCTCATTCGGCAACAGCCCGCTGCAGGCCTTCCGCGACGAGGTTCACGCCGACGACCAGCGACGCCGTCGCGACGGTCGCGGGAACGACGGTCCACCAGAAGCCGCCGACGAGGACGCCGTAGTTCTCGGCGATGGCGAGGCCCCAGTCGGGCGAGGGCGGCTGCACGCCGAAGCCGAGGAAGGACAGGGATGCGATGGTAAAGATCGCATAGCCGAGCCGCACGGTCGCCTCGACGATGATCGGCGGCCAGATGTTCGGCAGGATCTCGATGAACATGACGTGCAGGGCGTTCTCGCCCCTGACGGCCGCAGCCGGGACGTAGTCGAGATGGCGCTCGGAGAGGACCGCGGCGCGCACCGTGCGGGCGACGAGCGGGGTGAAGACGAGGCCGACGACCACCACCACCGTCGGGGTGGAGGGGCCGAGGGCGACGAGCACCATCAGCGCCACGATGATCAGCGGCAGCGACAGGAGCACCTCGATCAGCCGGCCGATGATCGCGTCCACCCAGCCGCCGAAATAGCCCATGACGAGGCCGACGGCGGTGCCGACCGTCGTGCCGAGCAGGGTCGCGAGCGGGGCGATGGTGAGGATGTCGCGGGCGCCGACGAGGACGCGCGAGAACACGTCGCGGCCGATCTGGTCGGTCCCGAACCAGTGGGCGGCGGACGGCGGCGACAGCGTGTTGAGGAGGTCGTCGGCGAGCGGATCATAGGGAACGAAGGCCGGCGCGAAGGCGGCGCAGAAGGCCCAGAACAGGACGATCGCGGCGCCGACGAGGAAGGCCGGGCTTCGCAGCAGGATGCCGAGCGTCGAGCGCTCCTTCGTCGCGGCAGGTGCCGGGAGCGGGGCGGCGGTGTCGGCCGTGTCGGTCGCGGCGCTCATCCGCCCATCTCCGCCCGCAGGCGCGGGTTGAGCAGGACCGTGATGCAGTCGGCGATCAGCGTCGCGACGATGAAGAAGGCGCCGATCGTCAGGATGCCGGCCTGCAGCATGGCGAAATCCTTGGCCTTGGCGGCGGTGAGGACGAGATTGCCGATGCCCTGGTAGCGGAACAGCGTCTCGACGACGACGAGGCCGCCGAGCGCATAGCCGGTCTGGGCGGCGATGACGGTGATCGTCGGCACCAGCGCGTTGCGCAGGACGTGGCGGGTGAGGACGGTGCGCCAGGGCAGGCCCTTGAGGATGGCGGTGCGGGTGTAGTCGGACGAAAGCGCCTCGACCGTGCCGGCGCGGGCCATGCGGGCGATGTAGCCGAAGAGGACGATGACGAGGGGCAGCGCCGGCAGGATGAGGTATCTGATCTGGGTGAGCGGCCCGGCGCCGTCCGGCCATGTCGCCGAGAGCGGCAGCCATCGGAGGATGACCGCGAAGATCAGGATCAGCGCGATCGCCGAGACGAATTCGGGAATGACGGTGAGCGACAGGCTGGCCACCGAGATGATCCGGTCGATCGGCTTGCCGGCATTGAGCGCCGCGATCACCCCGCCGCCGACGCCGAGCGGCACCACGATCAGGAAGATCATCCCGACGAGCTTCAGCGAGTGGACGAGGGCCGCGCCGATGAAGGGCGCGACAGGGGCGCGGTACGAATAGGACTCGCCCATGTCGCCCTGCAGCATGCCGCCGACCCAGGAGAGGTAGATCTGCACCGGCGGCCGGTCGGCGCCGAGCTCCTTGTTGAGGGCGGCGACGGCCCGGGCGTCGGCGAGCGGTCCGAGGACCGCCCGCCCGGGATTGCCGGGCAGAACCTGCGCGCCGAGGAACACCACGACGCTGACGAGCCACAGGGTGAACAAGCTGAGGCCCAGCCGACGCAGCAGGAAACGCCCGAATGCCGATCCCACGATCGTCAGCCGACCGTCGCGTGCTGCAGGAAGATCTGCCCCATGGCGGTGGGCTGCATGTTCTTCACCTTCGGCGACGCGGCGGTCAGGTAGTCGTAGAAGAACGGGAAGATGATCGGCGTCTCGTCGAGCAGCAGGCGCTGGATCTTCCCGGCCACTTCCTGCTGCGACTGGAGGTCCAGCGCGGCGACGTAGTCGGTGACGAGCTTGTCGTATTCCTTGTTCTGGAAGTTCGCCGCGTTCCAGGTGCCGTCGCTTTTCAGGGGCGCGGTGAGGAAGACGTTCGGAATGCCGCGATGGCCGTAGTCGGTCATGCCGAATTCCGAATCCAGCCAGTCCGACTTGCCCGGCACGGCGCTGCCGTAATAGGCGCCGGAATCCTCGATCTTCAGGTTGATGTTGATGCCGATCTCGGCCCCGAAGTTCTTGATGATGCTCGCCAGCGCCGGCAGTTCCTGGATCGACATGGTCGTGAAGGTGACGTCGAAGCCCGAGGTGCCGGCGTCGGCCATCAGCTGCTTGGCCTTGGCGATGTCCTGCCGGCGCTGCGGCACCGACTTGTCGGTCGAGGGGAAGATCGGCGCGAAGGGCGAATCGTTGCCGAGCGCCGCCCAGCCGCGGAACAGGCCCTGGATGAGCTTCTCGCGGTCGAAGGTCAGCGCCATCGCCTGGCGCACGCGCTTGTCCGCGAACGGTCCCTTCTGGCACTTCATGTGGATCTGGCGATGCGCGTCGGACGGCAGGCGGATGATGTTCACCGCCGGATTGTTGAACAGGCTCTGCGAGCCCTGCACCGACACCTGCTGGATGACGTCGACCTGGCCGCCGAGAAGCGCCAGCACCTGCGGCTGCTGCGCGTCGTAGAAGCTGAGCTCGACCTTGTCGAGCAGCGGCGGGCCGCCCCAGTAGTCCTCGTTCTTCACGAACGTCGCGCCGACCTTCGGCGTGTACTTCTCCAGCTTGAACGGCCCGGTGCCGACCATATGCGCTTCGAAATCGCCGGAATAGTCGGCCGGCAGGATGATCGCGTTGTAGTTGTCCGAGGAGAGGTAGTACGGGAAATTGCCGTTCGGCGCGTCGAGGTGGAAGGCGACCGTCTCGTCGTCGACCTTCTTGGTGCCGCCCTTCGAGAGGATGCCCTTGAAGGCGGAGAGGGCGTTGGAGCCGTTGGCGGGATCGGCGAGACGCTCGATCGAGGCGACGACGTCGTCCGCCGTCATGGTCTTGCCGTTGTGGAATTTCACGCCCTTGCGCAGCTTGAAGGTCCAGACCGAGCCGTCGTCGTTCGGCTTCCACTCGGTCGCCAGCATCGGCTTCAGCGTGAGGTCCGGCCCGTCGAGCACCAGGAAGTCGCCGACCTGCTGCAGCACCAGAAGGCCGTACTGGTCCGACACCGTCACCGGGTCGATCTTGCCGGCGGGCGCCGTCAGCGCGATGCGGATCGTGCCGCCCGGCTTGCCGGTCTGGGCCTTCGCTTCGCCGATCGGGTCGAAGCCGACCGTCTTCAGCGCCACCGCCATCGCCGCCATCGACATGCCGACCCGGCTGCCGTGCCGCAGGAAGGCGCGCCGGTCGAGCCGTCCGGCCAGGAGCTCGTCGATGACGTGGTTCTCCAGCGCGGAGCGGCCGAGCCGCAGGCTGCCAAGATTCTTGATGATGCGAGACATCGGTGACCCCCGGTTGGTTTGCCCGAAATAAAACCAAGTTTCGCGGCGCGTGGAAAGGCCTGTTCACGAGGCATCGCCGCCCTATGCGGAAAAATCGCGCAGTCGAGTACTGGCGCGCATCGACGGAACGGCTTCGGGATTCGCGGCCGAGGCGCGGTGCATCATGACGGTCCGATGACGGCCGGTTCGCCCGCAGTTTCTCCCGCTCGAACAGCCGGTTCGCTCGGGGCCTTCGCGCAACCGGCCGCGCCGGGCCGGCCATGCCGGCCGGGCACTTTCGTCGCAGCGGACTCCTGATCGCCGGTCCCCGCCACAGTTCAGGCGCCGGTGCGGACGAAGGCGAGGAGCGGCTCAGCGGCATGGCGAAGGCAAGAGAAGGCGGCACGGGCGGTCCGATCGTGGTCTGGCTGCGCGACGATCTGAGGCTGGACGACAATCCGGCGCTCGCCCATGCGGCGGAGACCGGGCGCCCGGTGGTGCCGCTGGTGGTGCTGGACGAGGAGTCGGACGGGGTGCGGCCGCTCGGCGGCGCGCATCAATGGTGGCTGCATCATTCGCTGGACGCCTTCGGCCGCAGCCTGCGGGGGATCGGGTCGCAGCTGACGCTGCGCCGGGGCGCGGCCAAGGGCGCGGTGCTCGACGTCGTCGAGGCGGTCGGCGCCACGGCACTGTTCATGAACCGCCGCTACGACCCGGCTTCGCGGGCGGTCGACGACGCGGTGGCCGAGGCGTTCGGCGAGGAGGTCGCGGTGGAGCGCTTCACCGCCAACATCCT
Source organism: Jiella sp. M17.18 (assembly GCF_041027365.1). Classification (NCBI taxonomy): domain Bacteria; kingdom Pseudomonadati; phylum Pseudomonadota; class Alphaproteobacteria; order Hyphomicrobiales; family Aurantimonadaceae; genus Jiella; species Jiella sp. M17.18. The sequence goes on from NZ_JBFTEH010000004.1 coordinate 270,578, forward strand.
GCATGCGCCGGAAGCGGTGAAGACCACGACCGTCGGCTGGTACAAGGTCTACACGCCGTTCCGCAAGAAGCTGCAGGAGCGGGGCGAGCCGCGCGATCCGATCGATCCGCCGGCCGGGCTGAAGCAGCCGGGCGCCTTCCCGAAGTCGGACCGGCTGGAGGACTGGGACCTCCTGCCGACGAAGCCCGACTGGTCCGCCGGCATCGCAGAGTTCTGGGCCGTCGGCGAAACGGCGGCGCAGGAGCGTTTCGAGCATTTCTGCGACGAACTCCTGGAGGACTACCATCACGGCCGCGAGCGGCCGCGGGACGATGCGACGTCGCGCATGTCGCCGCATCTGCGGTGGGGCGAGATCTCGCCCTACCGGCTCTGGCACACCGCCAGCGCCTTCGCCGGACGGCGCAAGACGATCCCCGATGAGGCGATCAGGACGTTCCGGCAGGAGCTGATCTGGCGCGACTTCAACTATCACCTGCTCTACCATTTCGGCGCGCTGGCGAGCGAAGACTTCAACGACCGCTTCAAGCGGTTCGGCTGGCGGTCCGCGAAGGCGGACCTCCAGGCCTGGCAGAAGGGCCTGACCGGCTATCCGATCGTCGATGCGGGCATGCGCCAGCTCTGGGAATGCGGCTGGATGCACAATCGCGTGCGGATGATCGTCGGCTCCTTCCTCACCAAGGATCTGCTGATCGACTGGCGCGAGGGGGAGCGCTGGTTCTGGGACACGCTGGTCGACGGCGACATCGCCTCCAACACGGCGCAGTGGCAGTGGATCGGCGGGACGGGGGCCGACGCGCAGCCCTTCTTCCGGATCTTCAACCCGATCACCCAGAGCGAGAAGTTCGACCGGAACGGCGACTACATCCGGCGCTTCGTGCCGGAGCTGAAGGATCTGCCCGCAAAGGCCATCCATGCGCCCTGGGAAGCCGACGCCGCGACGCTGGAAGACGCGGGGGTGACGCTCGGCGAGACCTATCCGAAGCCGATCGTCGACCACGGCCGGGGCCGCCAGCGGGCGCTCGACGCCTATGGCGCGGTGAAAGGCTGAGGCCGAGATTGCGAAATTGTAAAGCTTTGGAAAGCATAGGGACTTCGTCTGGGCGCCGATAGACAGGCGGCCGACAGTGGTCTTCCGGCATGAGCCTTCTCGCCGGCAGAACAAGTGTCGGCGGTTTGGAAAAAGGCGAAAACATGTCGAAGATGTTGACCGCTGCGGTCGTGCTGGTTGCTTTGGCGCCGGCGCTTGCGCATGCCGAGACCGAGAGAAACAGCTGCACGAATGTTCCGAAGTCGCAGTGGATGAAGGAGAACGTGCTGAAGAAGAAGGTCGAGGCGGCCGGCTATAAGGACATCCGCAGCATGAGCCTGCGCGGCAGCTGCTACGAGGTCTACGCCTTCACCGACAAGGGCGAGCGGGCCGAGATCTACGTCGATCCGGCGTCCGCTAAGATCTACCCGACCGGCGAGGCCGACTGACCATGTCGGCCGTGTCGGAGCAGGGAGGGGCGATCCGGCCCCTCCGGCAGGAGGCCACGGTGCGGGTCTGGGACCCGGTGGTGCGCCTCTTTCACTGGGGCGTGGTCACCGGCTGCGTCCTCAATCTGTTCATCCTCGAGGAAGGCAAGACCGCGCACCGCTATGTCGGCTACACGGTCGCCGCGCTGCTCGCCATCCGCCTCGTCTGGGGCTTCGTCGGCACGCGGCATGCGCGATTTGCCGACTTCGTCCCGATGCCCGGCTCGCTCATCGCCTATACGCGCGCCCTTCTGCGGGGCGAGGAGCCGCGCTTCGTCGGACACAACCCGCTTGCCGCAGTTGTGATGCTCGCCCTGATGCTGCTGCTTGCCTTGACGGCAGGATCGGGTTTCATGATGACCCTCGACGCCTTCTGGGGCGTCAAATGGGTGAAGGAGGTCCATGCGGTGTGCGCCAATTCGATCATGCTCCTGGCCGGACTTCACGCGCTGGCGGCGATCGTCGAGAGCTTCCGCCATCGCGAGAACCTGGTGGGAGCGATGGTGACCGGGCGCAAGCGGGCGGACGGCTGACCATGCGGCTGCTTCTCGTCGAGGACAGCGACCGGCTGACCGAGCTGATGAAGGAGACGGTGCACGGCGCCGGCTGGCGGATCGATGCCGTCTCCACCGCGGAGGACGCGCGCAACGCGCTGAAGAACAGCGAGCACGACCTGCTCGTGCTCGACATCGGCCTTCCCGACGGCAACGGCCTCGACCTCCTGCGGGAGATCCGCGAGGCCGACACCGATCTCCCGGTCCTGATCGTCACTGCGATGGGCGACGTCGACTCGCGCATCGCCGGCCTCGATGCGGGCGCCGACGACTACCTCGCCAAGCCGTTCCACCACCGGGAGTTCCTGGCGCGCTGCCGGGCGCTCGCTCGGCGCAGCGGCAGCGGGACGACGCCCGTGCTGACCGCCGGCCACCTGCGCTACGACCCGGCGACCGCCAGCCTCTCCTGCGACGGCACGGCGATCCAGCTGCCGCCGCGCGAGCGACAGCTCGCCGAACTCCTGATGCGCGAGGTCGACCGCGTCGTCTCGAAGCGCCGCCTCGAGACGGCGCTCTCGGAATTCGACGAGATCCTCTCGACCAATGCCCTGGAACTCGCGGTGTCGCGGCTGCGCAAGAAGTTCGCCGAAGTGCCGGCGGGCGCGGTGATCGAGACGGTGCGCGGCATCGGCTACATGCTGCGAACGGTCGGCTGATGCGGCGCAAGGGATCGCTGATCGGGCTGGTCGCCAAGCGGATCCTCGCCTTCGCGCTCCTGTCCATGTTCATCCAGGCCTGCGTGGTGTTCTCGCACTACTGGTTCGACAATGCGGCGCTCGGCCAGATGCTGATCGAGAACGAGACGCAGATCGTCGCCGAAGCCTTCCATGACCGGCCGGCGGGAGCGCGCGCCGGCAGGCCGCCGCATGCGCTCGTCGAGCGCTACGGCCTCGTGTCCGAGCCGACCGGCGAGAGCCTGCCCATGGGCTACTGGATGCGGGTGCGCGGGACGGACGGCCGGGTCCTCTACACCAACTGCCACGAGGAATGCACCGAGCACTTCATGCCGGTCGAGGTGAACCCGCCGGACCTGTGGGACCGGACGATCGTCGAGGGCAAGCCGCTGACCCTCGTCGGCGGCCGGACGATCAGCTTCGACGACGGCCAGACGATGGTCGTCGACTTCGCCAGCATCGGCGATCCGCGCCGGCTGATCTACGTCGTGATGGCGCGCGAGATGTTCGTCCACATGGTCTGGCCGATGGGGCTGATGCTGATCCTCGTCATCGGCGCGACGATCGTCTCGATCCGCCATGCGCTGAAGCCGGTGGAGCGGACCGTGCGGGTCGCCGACGCGCTGGATCCACGCCGGCCGATCCGCGCGCTTCCCGCCGCCGGCCTGCCGAGCGAGATCAGCCACCTCGTCGCCTCGGTCAACCGCGCGCTGCGGCGCATCGACGAGCTCATCCGCTCACAGAAGGTGTTCGCGGCCTCGATCGCGCACGAGATCCGCACGCCGGTGTCGATCGTCAAGCTGGAACTCGCCCATATCGAGGGCAGCCGCGCCCGCAAGGCGGAGAAGGACCTCGACAAGCTCACCCACACGCTGGAGCAGCTGACGGCGCTGGCGCGGCTCGATGCCGCCGAGGGCGAGGCGTTCAAGGCCGAAGCACTGGGGCCGCTGGTCGAGGACACGGTCGAGCAGCTGGCGCCGCTGGTCTTCGCCAGCGGCCGCACGATCGCCTTCGAGTGTTCCGGCGATCCGCGGTCCGACGTCTCGCGCACGCTCCTGGTGACGCTGGTGCGCAACCTCGTCGAGAATGCCATGAAGCATACGCCGAAGGGCACGGCGATCACCGTGCGGGTGGAGGAGCCCGGCCGCATCTGCGTCAGCGACGACGGCCCGGGCTTCGTGGCCGATCCCCAGGCCGCCGACGTCGAGCTCGCCTCGGTCAAGAAGAGCGGCTCGCTCGGCGTCGGGCTGAAGATCGCCGAGCGGATCGCCGCCATCCACAAGGGCGTCCTCGCCGTCTCCTCCGTGCCGGGCGAGGGGACCACCGTGAGCCTGGATCTGCCGGCCGCGGCCTGACCAGACGATTCCGACTGCCGCCGACCGCATCCGGCGCTCGCTCCGTAGCGGCGCGGAAGCACTTGCCTGCGCGCCGGCTCTCCCGTAGTTACGAAGCTTCTTAGAAGCGTTCTAAACTGAGGGTGCGATGCTTCCCCGACTGTCTCTCCCCGGCTTTTCCGGCCGCCGCCGTTTCGACAGCCTGAGCGAACAGGAGATCCTGGCGCTCGCGATCTCCTCGGAGGAGGAGGACGGGCAGATCTACGCGACCTATGCCGAACGCCTGCGGCAGGAATTTCCCGATTCGGCCAAGGTCTTCGACGGCATGGCGGCGGAGGAGAGCGAGCATCGCCGGCAACTGATCGACACCTATCGCAAGCGCTTCGGCGAGCTGATCCTGCCGATCCGCCGCGAGCACGTGGCGGATTTCTACACCCGCCGTCCGGTCTGGCTGGTCGAGAATCTCGGCCTCGAGCGCATCCGGGAGGAGGCGGCCGACATGGAGCGCCAGGCCCGCGACTTCTACATCGCGGCGGCCGGCCGCACGCGCGACGCCGACACCCGAAAGCTGCTCGGCGACCTGGCGCTGGCCGAGGCCGGTCACATCCACGCGGCCGAAGACCTCGAACAGCAGAACCTGCCGGAGGACCGCCGCAACGAGGAGGACATGGCGGCGCGGCGCCAGTTCGTCCTGACCTGGGTGCAGCCGGGCCTCGCCGGCCTGATGGACGGGTCGGTCTCGACGCTGGCGCCGATCTTCGCCACCGCCTTCGCCACCCAGAATCCCTGGACGACCTTCCTCATCGGCCTGTCGGCCTCGGTCGGCGCCGGCATCTCCATGGGCTTCACGGAAGCTGCGCATGACGACGGCAAGATCTCCGGCCGCGGCTCGCCGCTGAAGCGGGGCCTCGCGACCGGCGTGATGACCACGCTCGGCGGCCTCGGCCATGCGCTGCCCTATCTGATCCCGTCCTTCTGGACCGCGACGGTCATCGCCCTGATCGTCGTCTTCATCGAACTCTGGGCGATCGCCTGGATCCAGAATCGCTTCATGGAGACGCCCTTCTTCCGAGCTGCGATTCAGGTGGTTCTGGGCGGTGCGCTGGTGCTGGCGGCGGGCATCCTGATCGGCGGCGCGTGACCAATGGCCGCGATGCCGCGGCGATCTCAAGCACCGGCAAGGTCAGCCTCCTGCTGACCTTTCGTCTGGTATGGACAAGAGGCAAGATTCGCGCATAGAACCGGACTAGTGTGGCGGGGGGACTGAAGGCGCACGCGCGGCTTGCGCGGCACTCCCTTGCCCACGTGGATCGGATCCGCGGGGAGGCGGCCGATCCAGAGGGGGATCAGTCAGGGAGTTCCAGCTGCCGTGAGTGCACACGATACCGCCGAACCGAATCGTCGGGACTTCCTCTATATCGCGACGGGCGCCGTCGGCGCCGTCGGCGTCGTCACGGCGCTGTGGCCGTTCATCGACCAGATGAATCCGGACGCCGCCACCCTCGCGCTGGCGGCGATCGACGTCGATGTCAGCCAGGTCGCGGAAGGCCAGTCGATCGTCGCCAAATGGCGCGGCAAGCCGGTCGCCATCCGCCAGCGCACCGCCGCGGAGGTGAAGGCGGCCAAGGACACCGCGCTCGGCCAGCTGAAGGACCCGGTGGCGCGCAACGCCAACCTTCCCGCCGACGCGCCGGCGACCGACGCCAACCGGTCGGCCCCGGAGAAGGAGCAGTGGCTGGTGATGGTGCAGGTCTGCACGCATCTCGGCTGCATCCCGCTCGGCCAGTCCGGTCCCTATGACGGCTGGTTCTGCCCGTGCCACGGATCGGTCTACGACACCGCCGGCCGCATCCGGCAGGGACCCGCGCCGGAGAACATGGCGATCCCGCCCTTCAAATTCACGTCGGACACCACCGTCCGTATCGGCTGACCGGGGGAGAGAAGTCGATCATGAGCAGTCATTCGTCCTACGTGCCCTCGTCCGGCTTCATGCGGTGGCTGGACGCCCGCCTGCCGCTGCCGCGCCTGGTCTACGATTCCTTCGTCGCCTATCCGACGCCGCGCAACCTGAACTACGCCTACACCTTCGGCGGCATTCTCGGCCTGTTCCTCGTCCTGCAGATCCTGACCGGCGTCGTGCTCGCCATGCACTATGCGGCGAACTCGGCGGTCGCCTTCGGCTCGGTCGAGAAGATCATGCGCGACGTCAACTGGGGCTGGCTGCTGCGGTACATGCACGCCAACGGCGCCTCGTTCTTCTTCGTCGCGGTCTACATCCACATCTTCCGCGGCCTCTACTACGGCTCCTACAAGGCGCCGCGCGAGATCCTGTGGATCCTCGGCGTGATCATCTTCCTCCTGATGATGGCCACCGCCTTCATGGGCTACGTCCTGCCGTGGGGCCAGATGTCGTTCTGGGGCGCCACGGTCATCACCAACTTCTTCACCGCCTTCCCGCTGATCGGCGAGCCGATCCACCAGCTGCTGCTCGGCGGCTTCTCGGTGGACAACGCGACGCTCAACCGCTTCTTCGCGCTGCATTACCTGCTGCCGTTCATGATCGCCGGCGTCGTGGTGCTGCATGTCTGGGCGCTGCACGTCACCGGCCAGACCAATCCGACCGGCGTCGAGGTGAAGTCGTCTAAGGACACCGTGCCGTTCACGCCGCATGCCACCGTCAAGGACAGCCTGGCGATGGTCGTGTTCCTGGTGGTGTTCGCCTACTTCGTCTTCTACCTGCCGAACTATCTCGGCCATGCCGACAACTACATCGAGGCGAACTCGCTGAAGACGCCGTCGCACATCGTGCCGGAATGGTACTTCCTGCCGTTCTACGCCATGCTGCGGGCGATCACCTTCAACATCGGCCCGATCGATTCCAAGCTCGGCGGCGTCCTGGTGATGTTCGGCTCGATCATCATCCTGTTCTTCGTCTCCTGGCTCGACACCTCCAGGGTCCGCTCGACCGCCTACCGGCCGATCTACCGGATCTTCTTCTGGATCCTCGTCGCCGACTGCCTGTTCCTCGGCTGGCTCGGGTCGAAGCCGCCGGAGGGCATCTATCCGGCGCTCGCGCTGGCCGGCACGATCTACTATTTCGGCCATTTCCTGATCGTCCTGCCGGTGCTCGGCCTCGTCGAGACGCCGAAGCGCCTGCCGGGCTCGATCACCGAAGCCGTTCTCGCCCGGACGGGCGGTTCGGGAACGCCGGCGGGGGCGATGGCTTCGCCCGAGACCGAGGGCTGATGCGGACGGCTTTGGGGGGAGAATTGACATGAAACGACTGATGTCGGCGCTGCTGGCCGCCGGGATGCTCTGCGCTCCGATGGCGATCGCGCATGCTCAGGACGCGGGGGCGTCCAAGGCCGGGCAGGCGACCTCCGCGGACGGCGGCGCGCCGTCCGAACAGGCGGCCGAGAAGGGCCAGGCGGAGATCCCGCACTACCCGCTGAAGGAGCCGGAGCAGCTCAACTGGAGCTTCGCCGGCCCGTTCGGCCGCTGGGACATCGAACAGCTGCAGCGCGGCCTGAACGTCTACAAGAACGTCTGCTCGGCCTGCCACTCGCTCAACCTCGTCGCCTTCCGCAATCTGAAGGCGCTCGGCTACAGCGACGACCAGGTGAAGGCCTTCGCCGCGCAATACACGATCAAGGACGGTCCGAACGGCGACGGCGAGATGTTCGACCGGCCGGGCATCCCGTCCGACTACTTCCCGGCGCCATTCGCCAATCCGGAGGCGGCGGCCGCGGCGAACGGCGGCGCGGCGCCGCCGGACCTGTCGCTGATGGCCAAGGCGCGCGCGGCGGAGCGCGGCTTCCCGCGCTTCATCTTCGACATCTTCACCCAGTACGCCCAGGGCGGCCCGGACTACATCCATGCGCTGCTGACCGGCTTCGGCCACGAGCCGCCGCCGGGCCTGAAGATCGCCGACGGCACCTACTACAATCCGTACTTCATGAACGGTCCGGCGCTGAAGATGCCGCCGCCGCTCTCCGACGGCGTGGTGAGCTATCCGGACGGCGCGCCCGAGACGGTCGACCAGTATGCGCGCGACGTCGCGGCCTTCCTGATGTGGGCGGCCGAGCCGCACCTCGTCGAGCGCAAGGCGACCGGCTTCGTGACGATGATCTTCCTCATCGTCTTCGCCGGCCTGCTCTACGTCATCAAGAAGCGGGTCTGGGCCGACACCCCGCACTGACGGAGCTTCCGAGCCGTCTCGAATGCCAGGGAAGGGGCCGCGCGGCCCCTTTTTCTGTGCAAGGCCTGCGCCTCTCCGCTAAGGTCCGGCCGATTCATGCCGGCGGGCGGGGATGCGGACGCATCCGTCGGCCGGTATCAGCCATTCGAGACGGAGACGTCGGCCATGTACATCGCGATGAACCGGTTCAAGGTGCTGCCCGGCGCCGAAGAGGACTTCGAGACGCTCTGGAAGAGCCGCGACTCCAAGCTGCGCGACGTCGCGGGCTTCGTCGAGTTCCACCTTCTGCGCGGACCGAAGGCGGAGGACCACACGCTCTACTCCTCGCACACGGTCTGGGAGAGCCATGCGGCCTTCGAGGCCTGGACAAAGTCGGAAGCGTTCCGCGCCGCCCACGGCGGCGCCGGCTCGACGAAGCCGCTCTACCAGGGCCATCCGAATTTCGAGGGGTTCGAAGTGATCCAGACGATCGGCCGGGACGCGTGACCATGGCATCGGCAGTCAAGACGCCCGCGGCGGCCGCCGTCGACTTCGCCTCGGCGATCCGCACCATCCCGGATTATCCGAAGCCCGGCATCCTGTTCCGCGACATCACGACGCTGCTCGCCGATCCCGCGACCTTCCGCGCCGCGGTGGACGCGCTGGTCGAGCCGTACAAGGATCTCAAGGTCGACCTCGTCGCCGGGATCGAGGCGCGCGGCTTCATCCTCGGCGGTGCGCAGGCGCATCAGCTCGCCTGCGGCTTCGTGCCGATCCGCAAGAAGGGCAAGCTGCCGCACGAGACCGTGCGGATCGCCTACAGCCTGGAATACGGCATCGACGAGATGGAGATGCACCGCGACGCGGTGAAGCCGGGCGACCGGGTGCTGCTCACCGACGACCTGATCGCCACCGGCGGCACCGCGGAAGGCGCGGTCAAGCTGCTGCGCGAACTCGGCGCGGAGATCGTCGGCGCGTCCTTCGTCATCGACCTCCCGGATCTCGGTGGCCGCAGCAGGCTCGAAGCGCTGGGCGTCGAGGTGCAGACGCTGGTGGCCTTTTCCGGCCATTGACGAAGCGGCTCCGGCCCTCCTTGATAAGCCGTCCCTTCGGGGCTTGGACAAACCGGCGGCGAAGCCGCCGGCAAATCGGGAGCAGCAGGATGCGCAGACTTTCCACCATGGCGGCCTTCGCGGCCACGTCCGGCCTCGTGCTCTGCCTCGTGGCGGGGCCGGCGAGCGCCCAGCAGGCGGCCTCGGGCGAACCGGCCATGGCGGCGGCGTCCGGGCCGAACGATCTCCTGAACGCGACGCTGTGGATGCAGCGCGCGGTGGAGTACAAGGCCAACTGCCTCGCGATCTATGCGCTCGGCAGGGTTCGCCTCGACGCGGCGCTCGCCGACAAGACCGCCAGCGCGCTCGACCAGAGCGATGCCGGCGACAAGCCGCCGGCGATCATCCTCGACCTCGACGAGACGGTCATCGACAACTCCGCCTACGAGGCGGGGCTCGTCACGACCAATTCCGACTATTCCTCCAAGACCTGGGACGCCTGGACGAAGGCCGAGGACGCCAAGGCGGTGCCGGGCTCGCTCGACTTCCTGAAATACGCCGATTCCAAGGGCGTGAAGGTCTTCTACGTCACCAACCGCAATGCCGACCAGGAGGACGCGACCCGCGCCAACATGAAGGCGCTCGGCTATCCCATGGGCGGCAATGTCGACACCTTCCTGATGAACAAGGAGAAGCCGGACTGGACGTCGGACAAGACGACCCGCCGCGACTTCGTCGCCAGGGACTATCGCGTGGTGGAGATGTTCGGCGACAATTTCGGCGACTTCACGGGCAAGTCCTCCGGTTCGATCGACGAGCGGCAGGCGGCCTTCGAGACGCTGAAGGACCATTTCGGCAAGGACTGGTTCATGCTGGCGAACCCGACCTACGGCTCCTGGGAATCGTCCGCCTTCGGCAACGACTACAAGCTGTCGAACGACAAGAAGCGGGCGATGAAGGTCGAGGCGCTGCAGCCCTGGACGCCGAAGCAGCCTTGAGCCGAAGGGCCGAAACCGGAGCGCCGGCCGCGCGAAGTCCGGCCGGCGCAATGGGAAGTCCGAGCGATCTAACGGTCCATTAGCACCGACCGGACTAGAATGGTTCGTCGACAGCCAGGCGAACCGGATCGAGGAATGAACGCACGAACACGTCCGGACGGATCGCTCCGATCAAACCGTCTGCTGTTGTTCACCGAGCGCTATCAGAAAAGCGTGCTCGTCGGGCTGATCGTCGGCTTCGGCATCATCTTCGGATCGCTGATCGGACAGCTGCGCGCCGACGCCTGGAGCCGCGCGAACACCTCGGGCGACAATATCCTGCATCTCGTTGGCCAGGAGGTGTCGCAGGACATCTGGCGGTACGGCGACACGCTGGCGGTCCTCAAGGAGGAGATCGAGGCGGAGGCGAAGACGCCTCTTGCCGCCGGCAAGGCCGCGAACCTGTCGCTCGCCTCGCTCAGCACCATGGTCGACGGGTCGGGCGACCTGTTCGTCTTCGGCCCGTCGGGCCGGCTGCGCGAGCGGTCCTACAACTTCAAGAGCGGCCTTGCGGACGCGAGCGGGCAGGCCTTCTTCACCGAGCAGGAGCATGCGGCCGGGTCGTATCTCTATGTGGGGACGCCGGAACCCCATGCGGCCACGGACCATCCCTTCATCTGGATCAGCCGCCGGCTCGAGGCCGCCGACGGATCCTTCGCCGGTGTGGTCGCCGGCCGGTTCGACATCGTCAAATGGATGCGCCTGTTCGAGCGGATCACGCTCGGCCCGAACAGCTCGATCGGTCTCATCCACCTGAACGGCCAGGTGATGATGCGCGCGCCCTATACGCCGGCGGCGGTCGGCCGCGACCTCTCCGGCACCGCGAATTTCGAGCGCTTCCGCGCCAACCCGCCCGGAGGAAGCTTCGTCGGCACCTCGCGCATGAGCGGCACCAGGCAGGCCTATCTCTACGTCCAGCTGCCGCACCTGCCGATGATCCTCACGGTCGCGCTGGCGCTGGACGACATCTACGCGGCCTGGTGGCGCGACGCCATCACCTTCGGAGCGTTCTTCGTGGGGCTCGTCGCGGTCCTCTCCGTGATGGCGCTCCTCCTGTCCCGGGCGCTGACGCTCAGGCAGAAGAGCGAGGAACGGCTCCGGCGCCTCACCGACGTCGACGGCCTGACCGGCGTCTACAACCGCCGCCGCTTCGACGAGGCGCTCGCCGAGGAATGGGCAAGGGCGCGGCGCGCGGGGACGCCGCTGTCGCTGCTCCTCTTCGACGTCGACAACTTCAAGAAGTACAACGACCTCTACGGGCATCAGGCGGGCGACGGCTGCCTGCAGCAGATTGCCGATGCCGCCGCAAAGGCAGCCGGGCGGCCCGGCGATCTCGTCGCGCGCTATGGCGGCGAGGAGTTCGTCGTGCTGCTGCCGGCGACGGACATCGACATCGCGGCCTCGATCGCGGAAGCGCTGCGGCAGTCGGTGTTCGCCGGGGCGCTGCCGCACCGGGACAATGCGGATTACGGTGTCGTCACGATCAGCATCGGTGCAGCTGTCGCCTATCCCGCGCGTGATGCGGCGGCGAGTGCCGAGGGCATGGTCGCCGCCGCGGACCGGGCGCTCTACCGGGCGAAGCGGCGGGGCCGGAACCGCGTGGAGCAGGAACGACATGCCGCTCAACCGGCGATGCCGCCGGTGCTCGACGACGATGCCGAGCGGCTGACGGCGGTGGCGGTTTACGACGGCGTGCTACGGCGCCGCCCGAGCGCCGAGTTCGACGATCTGGCGGAAATGGCCGCCGCGATCTTCGACGCGCCGATGGCGCTGGTCTCGCTGGTGCGCCAGGACTGGCAGTCCTGCGTCGGCCGCTGGGGGCTGAGCGTCGGGGGCTTCGGCAGCGACCTGTCCCTGTGCGCGCATACCGTTGCCAGCAGGCGCCCGGTGGTGGTGGGCGACGCGCGGCTCGACCCGCGCTTCCGGGAGAACCCCTTCGTCACCGGCGAGCCCTTCGTGCGCTTCTATGCCGGCGTTCCGCTGGTCTGCGAGCGGACCGGCCAGCGGATCGGGACGGTCTGCGTCCTCGACCGCGAGCCGCGGCCGGAGGTCGTGCCTCTGCAACTTCACCTGCTGCAGGGGATCGCCGAACTCGCCATGCGCCGGTTCGAACAGATGGCGAAGGAGGCAGCGCCGGGTGACAGCACGGCAGCCGCGTCCGCTCCGGCCGCAGAGGCCGGGCCCGGGCTCCGCCGCTCGGCGTGAGGCGGCCGCCGCTCAGTCGAGTCCCTGGAACGCCACGCCTTCGAAGCCGAAGACCGTCTCGCCGTGCTGGTTCACGCCGTCGGTCGAAAATTCGAGGATGCCCCAGCCCGGGCGGCTCGCCGTGGCGCGCTTGGCGGTGACGGTCTGGGAGAAGCGGATCGTGTCGCCGGCATAGACGGGTTTCTTCCAGGCCATGTTCCTGAAGCCGGGCGAGGGCCCGATCCGCGGCGCCGGATTGCCGGCCTCGACCCATTCGCGGACCCTGGCATAGCGGGTCTCGACGTTCAGCCGCATGCAGACGGCCGCGGTGTGCCAGCCCGACGCGCACAGGCCGCCGAGCACCGACGCCCGGGCCTTCTCCTCGTCGAGGTGAAAGACCTGCGGGTCGTAGGCCGCGGCGAAGCGCTTGATCTCGTCGGCGGTGAAGGTGTGGCTGCCGAGGAGGATCGCTTCCCCGACGACGATCGTGTCCCAGAAGCTCATGCCGCGATCCCCTCGCGGGTGAGAAGCAGCAGCGTGTATTCGCAGGACAGCACCGGCTCGCCCTCCTGGTTCACGAGGTCGGCCACCATCTTGGCGATGCCGAGCGTCGGGCGCTTGGCGGAGAGGCGCGCGGAGGCGACGCGGCAGCTTCCCGTCAGCGTGTCGCCGGGCTTCACCGGCCGCAGCCACTTGACGAAATCGACGCCGGGCGAGCCCTGCGAGCTCGACTCCACGATGAAGGAATCGGCCATCATCCGCATCAGCATCGAACAGGTGTGCCAGCCGGACGCCGTCAGCCCGCCGGCCAGTTCGTTGGCCGCGCCGGCGCTCTCGTCGAGATGGAAGGGCTGCGGATCGAACTCCGTCGCAAAGCCGAGCATCTCCTCGCGCGTGACGGGATAGGGGCCGAGCGCGAACTCGGTCCCTTCGGTGAAGTCCTCGTAGGTGCGCATCGTCTCTCCCTGTTCTCCGACCCGGACCGCTCGCCTCCCGAAGCCGCGCCGGGTCGTTCCCGCTTGCCGCGGGAGTGGCCCTCGCTAATAGCTGGCGGGCGTCACATGCGACAAGCGCAACGAATGTCCGATCATGGCGAAGCTGCACGACTACAGGGTCACCATCCGCTGGACCGGCAATCGCGGCAGCGGCACCAGCGGCTACCGCGCCTTCGGCCGCGCCCACGAGATCGAGGCGCCCGGCAAGGCGGCGATCGCCGGCTCGTCGGATCCTGCCTTTCGCGGCGACGCGGCGCGCTGGAACCCGGAGGAACTGCTCGTCGCCTCGCTCGCGGCCTGCCATCAGCTCTGGTACCTGCATCTTTGCGCCGAGGCGGGCGTGATCGTCACCGCCTACGAGGACCGGGCCGAGGGCGAGATGGAGGAGGGCGCGGACGGCGCCGGCCGCTTCGTCCGCGTGGTCCTGAAGCCGAGGGTGACCATCTCGTCGGAGAGCGACGCGGCGCTCGCCGAGCGTCTGCACGGCGAAGCGCACGAGAAATGCTTCATCGCCAACTCGGTGAACTTTCCGATCGCCCACGCGCCGGAGATCGTCCGCGCGCGGTAAGGCCTACGGGATCAGCCGGGGGTCGGCGATCTCCACGCGGGAGCCGTGCAGCGGCGTGTCGAGGCCGACGAGCGCGATCGTCACCTCGGCGCGGCTGCCGCGAAAGTGCGCGTCCTTCGGCACGTTGATCAGGAAGGACCGGGCCCTTCCGGTCTCCGGCGGATCGACGAAGGCGACGGTGCCGGCCCGGTGGAGGCCGGACGGAGCGGCGTCCGGCTCCCCGATCGAGACGTCGACGATGAAGCTTTCGCCCGGAACGACCGTGAGCGGCTTCAGCCGGAACGCCAGCCGCGTCGGCGGCTTTGCCGGTACTGACACCAGGATCCGGCCGGGTGCGTCCGTCGTCGCCACGGCCGCGTCGTCGGCGCCGGGCTCGGGGACGGGCGCCGGGGCGTCCGTCGCGGCGGTCGCAGCGGTGGGCGAAACGCGGCCCGCGGCCTCTACCGGGGTCGGGCCGATCGCCGCCGCCATGGCCGCGAGACAGAGGATGAGGGGATGGGTCCGTCGGAAGAGGTGGCCGTCCCGGCCGTCATGCGCAGTCATCGGCAGTCGCAGTCATCCGCCGGAGCGAGTGCTCCGGCAGCGTTTGGAGGAGCGGCGCTCCGCCAAGCGCCGCGGGTTCGTTCCTCGTTCTGGTGGACGGCTCGTCGGATGCGAGACGTCCTCGGCCGTCGCGGCCGCTCAGCCCTCCTTCGGGCGCTCGATCGACGGCGTGGCCGCCGGCCCGGGCAGAGCCGACGGGCGGCTCGTGCCCATGATCTGGGCGAGGACGTCGTCGGCCGAGGTCGACTGGCCGCCGATCCCGGCCGCGAGAAGCTGCCGGTCGAGGTCGTTGCCCGATTCCAGTGCGGCGAGTTCCTCGCCGGCCTCGAGCCGCCCCTGCGTCTCTTCCTGGCGCCGGCGGATCCGCTCCAGCGAGTCCATCGCATTGCCGAGCTTGGAATTGATGCCGGACTGCGAGGTGGCGATCGCCGACTGCGCCTTCAGCAGCGACTCGTTGGCCTTCACGTTCTCGACCTCGCGGCGCATCTGCTGGATGCGCTGCTCGGTGTCCTGGACCGCCTTGATCATCTGCTGCTGGCGGGTGGACAGCCGCTCGAGCTCGGCCTCGTCGCGCTGCACCTCGGTGCGGGTCGTGGCGATCCGCTGGGCGAGGCCGCGGGCGAGGTCCTCGCGTCCAGCCGCCATCGCCGCGCGGGCACTCTCGGTATCCTTCTGCTCCTTGGCGCGAGCTTCCTCGACGCGGCGCGACAGCGACTTGTTCGAGGCCATGATGCCGGCAAGGTCGGAGCGGGCGCGGCGCAGCGCGGTCTCCGCGTCGCGGATCTCCTGGTCGAGAATGCGCAGCGCCTGCGTGTCGGCGACGCCCTCGGCCGCCTCGTTGACGCCGCCGCGCACGGCGGTGAAGAGCTTGTTCCAGACGCTCATTGAGCGGACTCCCCGTTCTTCCAACGCTCGATCATGTCGGCGGCATCGACTGCATTGGCCGCGAGAACCGCGACTTCCTCGATGATGGTGTCGGCCTTGGAATGCGCTGAGAGCGAGCCGAACAGCTCGTACCATTCCTCGCCATTGATCGTGACGATGCCGAAGGTCGACAGCGGCACCAGCTTGTGGGTCGACAGGATCATCCGGTCGAAGGCCTCGCGGCGCGGGATGCTCGCCGCCGGGGCGAGGATGACGCTGGCGAGGATCTGGTCGCCGCCGGGCGCGACCAGCACGTCGAGATCGCCCCGCTCCTTCAGCGTGACTCGGATGACGTCGCCGGTCTCGACGATCGTGACGTCGACGTCGCCGAGCGGTTCTGGGTCCGAGGCGAAGAGTTCGGTGAGGCTCGTGAGATTCCAGCTTGCGGACGGCATTGTCCCTCCGGTTCCGGTGCTGCGAGCATGATGCTCCTGGCGCCGATGTCTACATCAGCGCGACGTGAAGGTATACCGGCCTTGCGCGGGGGCTTCGGGCCGGTTCCGTCGCCGCGTGGGTTTCGATATGGTGACGGCGTCCCCGCCTTTCGACGGAGTCGCCGTGCCTGTTCTCGCCAGCTTCCTGCGCAAGGTCTACGTCGCGCTGGCCGAGCTCACCTGGACGGCGCTCCTGCTCATCGCGGTCCTCCACATGGCGCTGTCCTTCGAGCTGTTCCGGCTCTCGGGCGAGAGTGGCCTTGCCGGTGACGGCGTCGATTTCCTCTACTACTACGTCGTCACGGCGACGACGGTCGGTTACGGTGACCTGTCGCCGGCCACCGACGCCGGCAGGCTCGCCGCGTCGTTCTTCGTGATCCCCGGCGCGATCGCAATCTTCACCGCGACGCTCGGCAAGCTGCTGGCTGCGGTCGGAACGCTCTGGAGGAGGCGGATGAACGGTCTTTCGAACTTCGCCGACAGAACCGGTCACATCATCGTGGTCGGCTGGCATGACGGCGCGACGCGGCAGCTCTTCGCCATGCTGCAGGCCGAGCGCAGCCGGAGCGAGCCGGCGATGGTGCTCGTCGCCAAGGCGCTCGAGACGAATCCGCTGGCCGGCGAGATCGATTTCGTGCACGCCGACCGGCTCGCAGATCCGGAAGCGCTGGAACGCGCCGGCATCGCTGGGGCTCGCGCGATCATCGTCGAGGGCGAGAACGACGACGAGACATTCGCTGCGAGCCTGATCGCGGCGGCGCTCGGCGAGAGTGCCCACGTCGTCGCCTATTTCCAGTACGACCGGACGGCCGAAATCCTGCGCCGGCAGAACCCGCGGATCGAGGCGGTCACATCGCTTTCGTCAGAGCTGATGGTCCGCGCGGCCCGCGATCCCGGCGCGTCGAAAGTCGCCCACCTCTTGCTCTCGGCGGCAACGGCCGATACCGCCTTTTCGGTGCGGGTGCCGGAGCTTTCCGGCGCGATCGCCTACAGCGCCGCTCTGTCCGGCCTCAAACGTCTTCACAAGGTCACGCTCGTCGGCATGGCACAGGGTGGCGCGGTGGATCTCAACTGCCATGAGGATGCGGAAATCCGCGCAGGCGACATCCTCTACTATATATCGGATCACAGGCTCGAACCGCATGCGGTCGCCTGGGACGCTTTGCGAGGGACATCACGATGAGCTGGCTGTTCGGCGGCAGGGACAAGGAGCCGGAGCTGCCGGTCGAGCGGGGGCCGCTGGGCGTCTCGATCGGCGGCGCGATCGAGATCGACACGCTGGCGCTGCAGGCCGATGCCGCCGGCACAGAGCCGGGGATGCCGCTGCCCACCGGCGGCAGCTTCATCGTCGTCGCCTATGGCGAGGCGCGGCTCGACGCGAACACCGTCCTGTCGCGCTATTACGACGAGGACGACCGGCTCCTGCAGGTGATCTCGGCGAGCGGCCGGCCGGGGGATGCGGCGAACGACGTCAGCCTCTACCAGCCCTGGGATTCCGTGGTGCCGGCCGGGCGGCACGAATGGGACCGCTGGACCGGGCCGGACGGCCTGATCGGCCAGCCGCGCTACGACGCGGACGGCATCCTCTTCGACCGCTACTGGGGCGAGGGCGACAGCCGCGCGGAACCGGTGCAGTTCGTCGAGGAGGTCGACGACGGGGAGGCCAAGCGCTCCATCCACCAGACCTGCATGCTCTACTCCCGCCCGCTCGGCGCGGCGCTGGAAATGCTGCTGATCAATGTCGAGCGGGACCTTTCCGAAGCCGCCCGGCGCGAGGGCGGGTCGGTGGAGTTCATGCTTGGATACGGCCTCGGGCCGGCGGACGTTCGGCGGGTCTGATTGCGTCAAGAAGCCCGCGGGCACCCGCCTGCGCGGCGAAACGGCGGAGCGCGGGCGCCCGCCAGAACCGATGTGAGGGATGAATGTACGGATACGTTGCGGGGCTGCCGGCTTTCCTGGCCTATTTCGTGCTGGGGCTGATCTTCTACGCGCTCTTCGCCTACGCCTATACGGCGCTCACCCCGCACAAGGAGTTCGCGCTGATCCGGGCCGGCAATCCCGCCGCGGTGACCGCCTTCGCCGGCACGATCCTCGGCTTCTCGCTACCGCTCGCCTCGGCGGCGGCGAACTCGGTCTCGATCGTCGACTTCGTGGTCTGGACGGTGATCGGCGCGCTGGTGCAGATCCTCGCCTTCTACGTCGCCTCGGCGACGATGCCGGGCCTGTCCGAGCGGATCACCAGGGGCGAGGTCGCGGCCGGCATCTGGGGAGGCGGCGTCGCGCTCGCCGTCGGCATCCTCAACGCCGCCTGCATGACCTACTGAGGAGGAGACGATGCCCAGACGCTTCACCGGCAACGTGCCGCCGATGCTGATCTTCGGCACGATCGCAGCGGCCGGCATTGCCGTGGCGACTTGCAGCCGGGAGGATGAGCCGAAGGAACTGGCCTTCTCCTCGCCGCAGCAGTGCATGGACGCCGGCATCGACCAGCAGATCTGCCAGGCGGAATACCAGCAGGCGCTGCAGAAGCACATCGCCGACGCGCCGCATTACGCCGACCTGAAGGCCTGCGAGGCGGCGGTCGGCGAGGGCAAGTGCTTCCAGGCGACGCCGCCCGGCCAGGGCGACAGCGGCCAGACCACCAGCGGCTCCGGCTCCGGCTTCTTCGTCCCCTTCATGACCGGCTATCTCGTCTCCTCGGCGCTGTCGCACCTGTCCAACTACGGCGCCTATCGCGACTGGCGCTATTCCTCGCGCGGCTACTCGCCGACGCCGATCTACCGCGACCGCTCCGGCCGGTCCGTCACGAGCACGATCACCGGCGGCCAGCGCACCACGCGCCCGGCCAACGTCAATACGCGGACGGTGTCCCGCTACGGCTTCGGCGGACGTTCGTCCTCGCGCGGCTTCTTCGGCGGGTGAGGGCGATGTCCCGCGACCGGCGCCCGGCCGGCCGCCCCGTGGCGGGCGCACATCCATGAGGCGGATCGAGCTTCCCGAGCGGCCGGACTGGCGGGAGAAGGCGGAGGCCGTCGGCTTCGGCTTCCACGAGATGTATGGCGAGCCCTACTGGGTGGACGATGCCGCCTTCGTCTTCTCGCTGGCGGAGATCGAGGAGGCGATCGAGGAGCCGAGCCAGGCGCTGCACGACATGTGCATGGACCTCGTCGGCGAGGTCGTGAAAGACGATGCGGCGCTCGCCCGTCTCGCCATCCCCGAGGCAATGCGCGACCTCGTGCGGGACTCCTGGCAGAAGGGCGACCGCCACCTCTACGGCCGCTTCGACCTCGCCTATGACGGGACGGGGCCGGCGAAGCTCCTCGAATACAACGCCGACACGCCGACCTCGATCTTCGAATCGGCCTTCTTCCAGTACAACTGGCTGACCGACAACGTCGCCCGCGGCGCGCTGCCGGAGGAAGCCGACCAGTTCAACGCCATCCAGGAAAGCCTCGTCGCGGCCTTCGCCTCGTTCTCGCGCGAGCCGATCTTCCACTTCGCCGCCTGGACCGAGAGCGACGAGGACCGCGGCACCGCGGCCTATCTCATGGACTGCGCGGTGCAGGCCGGGCACCGGGTGAGCCTCATCGACATCCGCGAGATCGGCGTCGACGCGGAGGGGCGGTTCACCGACACCGAAGACCGGGTGATCGACCAGCTGTTCAAGCTGTATCCCTGGGAAGACATGCTGCGCGAGCCCTTCGCGAAGCACATTGCCGGCTCCGGCACGGTCTTCGTCGAGCCGCCCTGGAAGGCGGTGCTGTCGAACAAGGGCCTGCTGCCGCTGCTCTGGGACCGCTATCCCGGCCATCCGAACCTCCTGCCGGCCTTCTACGAGGACGATCCGGGCGCATCCCTGTTGCGGAACGCGGTGAGGAAGCCGCTGTTCTCGCGCGAGGGCGAGAACGTCGTCATCGTCGAAGAGGGCGTCGTCACCGAGACGGCCGAGGGCAGCTACGGCGCCGAGGGAACGATCGTGCAGGAGCTGACGCAGCTGTTCCAGGCGAACGGCCGCTTCGCCGTCCTCGGCAGCTGGATCGTCGGCGACCACGCCTGCGGCATGGGCATCCGCGAAGACGCCAGCCGCATCACCCGCAACCTCTCGCGCTTCGTCCCCCACATCATCCTCGACTGACGAAGGGGGCGCAGCCGGGGCGGCCTGCCACCCGCGCCGTAGGCCCGACTGCAGCTTAGCCGGCTCAATAGATCGGCTGGGTCACCTCCGCCACCGGACGCTTGCGGTAATCGCTCACTCGCGATACTCGTTATCTGACGCAAGGGCAAAGACGGACTACCAGTTATACGCGTCACCTTGTGCGACGTGGAAGTTCGGGAGGAGCTTTCGGGTGCCGGTCGGTTGGGGAAGTCGCTGGCAATGCGCGGCGGCTCGGTCTGATGCTCGTGCCGCTTCCGGCGGCGCACCGGCGGCTTCGGCGACGCGCGAACCGCCACGACCCCGCTCTCGGTCCCGCTCTCGTTCCGCTTCCCGGTCTTGCGACGGGCCATCGACCCCGCGCGAAGCCGGGCGCGACCGTCCCCGGCCGCCCGGGAAACCCGCAATAACCCAGCCTCTTCATCAACCCAAGTCGGATGACCCGTCATGACCGCCGTTAGACGCCTCAAGCTCGCAGCGATGCTGTCGGCTGCCGCTTCCGTTCTTTTCATCCCGGGAGCCGCGCTGGCTCAGAAGAGCTTCGATGTCGCGCAGGCGGCGGCCAACTGTGCCGATGCCAAGTCGCATTTCGAGATCGCCCGCGAGATCAACACGCCGGATGCCTATCAGGCGCATATCGACGCCTTCCCCAACTGTCCCTATGCGGAATTCGCGCGGATCCTGCGGGACAAGCTGACCAAGGGGTCTGCTGCGGCCAAGGCGCCCCCCGCGCCGGCGCAGGCGGCCACCGCGCCGGCCAGTCCCGGATCCTCCGGCGCGCCGGCGGCCGCGCAGGCGACCACGGCTCCGGCTCAGACGGCAGTCCCCGCCGATCAGGCCAAGCAGATGGCCGAGGTGCTGGTCGATCGGCTGAACAAGCTGCCGCTGATGCAGGCTGCGGATGCGCCGAAGGTGCATTACGACACGGCGACGATGAAGGGCGGCAACCTGATCCTCACCAATCTGAGGCTCACCAAGCTCGACCGCCAGGCCGGCTGGAGCGGCCTGACCTTCGACGAGGCGCGGGTCGTCGCGCCGAAGCTCTCCCCGGACGGCACCTTCGAGGCCGACCTGGTCCAGCTCAAGGGCGGCAGCATTCGCGCCGACGGCGAGAACGGTCCGAACGACCGGGTGGCGACGATCCAGTCGGCGACGGTCGGACGTCTCTATCTCGCCGGATCCGGAGGCGCCGTCGGCAACGACCGCCTCGGTCCTGTCTCGGCGGATGGCCTCAGCGCATCCGGGATCACCGGCTACAACCGGCAGGGCGCGATCTTCACGATCGCCGCCGTCAGCCTTGCGGCCACCGGCACCAGCGCGCATGTCCCGAACACGCTGGCCCTCTCGCTCTCCGACCTCAGCCTCTCGGCGGCGCAGATGGCCGCGGGAACCGAGAGCCCGCTCGCCGAGGTGAAGAAGCTCGGCTACGATCCCTTCGTCTTCTCCGGCGATCTCGTGCTGAAGCAGGATCCCTCTACCAAGACGCTGGTCCTCCAGCACGGCATCTCGCTGAAGGACGGCGGACAGCTGCGGCTGCAGGCAACGATCGACGCCTTCGACCCGGCGGTGATCGAGGCGACGCTCGCCGGCGGCAATCCGGCCGCGGCGCTGATGTCGCTCGCCGCGACGCTGAAGAACGCCCGGCTCGACTATGTCGACCAATCGCTGACCGGCAAGGTCCTGACGATGGCGGCGCAGTCCGAGAACATCGATCCGAAGCTGTTCACCGCAGCGATCCCCAGCGTCGTGAAGGAGAGCGTCGCGCAGGCGACGGGCTCGGCGAAGCTGGCTGAGACGCTGGCGAGCGCGACCGACAGCTTCGTCTCGCAGCCGAAGTCGGTGTCCCTGTCCCTGGATCCGTCGCAGCCGGTCGCCCTGGCGCAGCTGTTCTTCGGCCTGATGGGCGGCTCGAACCCCCTGCAGGTCCTGTCGCAGCTCGGCCCGAGCGTCTCCGTCAACGGCGCGGCGCCGGTGCCGCTGCAACTGGCGGCGCTGCCGCAGGCGGGCGAAACGGACGCAGCGAAGGCTCCCACTCCGGGGAGCTCCCAGGGCCCTGTGCCGTCCGCGCCGGCGCAGGCCGATGTCGCCAGCCTCGTCTCGGCCTGCGACAGGCTCGCGGCCGATGCCGACGATCCGGTCAAGCCCGCCGATGTCGCGGGCACGAAAGGCATCGAGGAGATCGATCACGCCAGGGCGATCCCGGCCTGCGAGGCCGCGCACGCCGCCGCGCCGAACGAGCCGCGCATCACCTTCGAACTCGGCCGCGCCTATGCCGCCGCGGGGCGGGACGCGGACGCCGCCAGGCTCTATCGCGAGGCGGCCGATGCCGGGGAATCGGTCGCGCAGTACGAACTGGCGATGGACTATTACAACGGGCGCGGCGTCTCGCCCGACCCGATGGAGGCGATCAAGCTCCTCCAGGCTTCCGCTGCGCAAGGCAATGGCTACGCCGCATACTGGCTGGGGACGGAGAAGGTGAACGGCACCAACATCCCGGCCGACTACGCCGGCGCCATGGAGCTGTTCCGCAAGGCCGCCGATTTCGGGGTTCCCGAAGCGCTGACCGAGCTCGGCAAGATGTACTATCGCGGCCAGAACGTGCCCGTCGACTATGCCAAGGCGCTCGACTATTTCCGCCGCGCCGCGGTGAAGAACGCCGCGAGCGGCTATTTCTACGTCGGCTTCATGGAGGCGCTCGGGCTCGGCGGCGCGAAGCCGAACCCGGCGGTCGCGGCGGCCGACATGATGAAGGGGCTGCTGCTGGGGGACGCCGACGCGCAGGCGATCATCGTCGACGGCGGCGCCAAGACCTTCGACGTGTCGGTCCGCAAGGCGATCCAGACCTATCTCCACAACGAAGGCTTCTACTCCGGCACCGCCGACGGCGTACTGGGACCCGGCACGCAGCAGGCGATCGCGGCCTGGCGCTCGGCCAAGCGCGGCTGATCGGCGACGCCGTCAGCGCGCGGCGAAGGCGCCGTCGAGCCGGGCCTTTGCCGCACGGCAGGCCTCCGGTAGCGGCAGATCGTGGGCCAGTCCCGCCGCGATCGCCGAAGCCAGGCGGCAGCCGGTACCGCGCATCGTGCCCGGCCGGCGCGGGGAGGCGAGGCGGAGCGGCGGCTCGCCCGGGCGCACGAGCAGATCGACGGCTTCGGGGCCGGTGCCGTGGCCGCCCTTGATCAGGACGGCGCGGGGGCCGCGGGCGAGCAGTGCCTCCGCCTGCAAGGCCATGGCCGCCTCGTCCGCGGCAGGCGCGATTCCGCTGAGGATGGCCGCTTCGACGAGATTTGGCGTCAGCAGCGCCGTCAGCGGCAGCAACTGCTCGATGAGCGCTTCCTGTCCGGCGTCGTCCAGCAGCGCGCGGCCGGAGGTCGCCGCGAGGACGGGGTCGAGGACGACCGGAATCTGACTGGCGAACGGGCGCAGGGCATCCGCGACCGCGGCGACGGTGTCGGCCGTGCCGAGCATGCCGACCTTAACGCCGCGCACCTGCCCGCCGGAGAGCGCCGCCGCGATCTGCGCCGCGACGATGTCGGGTGGAACCCGGTGGACCGCCGTAACGCCGCGATCGGTCTGGGCGGTGGCGGCGGTGACCGCGAGCGCGGCCGGCACGCCGCATTCGGCGAGCGTCGCGACGTCGCGCGCGATGCCGGCACCGCCGCTGGAATCCGATCCGGCGACCACGAGGACCCTCGGGCGGGCGCTCATTCCGGCTGCCGCGTCGCCGCCAGCCATGCCCGCGTGCGTGCCTCGGGATCGGCCGCGCCGACGATATCGGTGACGACGGAGACGATGTCGGCGCCGGCCGCGAAGGCGCCCTCTGCCCGCTCCAGGGTGAAGCCGCCGATCGCGACCAGCGGGACGGCGCCGACGCGCCGCTTCCACTGGGTAACCCGCTCCAGCCCCTGCGGCGCGAAGCGCATCGCCTTGAGGACGGTCGGATAGACCGGGCCGAGGGCGATGTAGTCCGGTTCGAAGGCGAGGGCGCGGTCCAGCTCCGCCTGGTCGTGGGTCGAGAGCCCGAGCGACAGGCCGGCGGCGCGGAGCGCCGCGGTATCCGCGGTGTCGAGATCCTCCTGGCCGAGATGGACGAAGCTGCAGCCTTCCTCGATCGCGAGGCGCCAGTGGTCGTTGACGACGAGGACGCAGTCGTGAGTGGCGCAGACGTCGCGGGCGCGGCGGATTTCTGTCCTGAGCTCATCCTCCGGCCGGTCCTTGATCCTGAGCTGGATCAGCTTCACGCCCAGCGGCACCAGCCGCGCCGCCCAGTCGGCCGTGGGGACGATCGGATAGAAGCGGTCGAGCCGCCGCCCCGTCTCAGCGCCGCTCATTCGAACACCGCCCGGCCGAGCATCGGGGTCGAGGGCGCCGCCATGTCGCGCGGCTCCATCGGGTCGGCGAGGTAGCCGAGACGTCCTGCCTCGATGGCCCGGGCGAAGGCTTCGGCCATCCGGACGGGGTCGCCGGCCTTGGCGACGGCGGTGTTGAGAAGGATCGCGTCGAAGCCGAGTTCCATCGCCTGCGCCGCCTGCGAGGGCAGGCCGATGCCGGCGTCGACGACGAGGGGCAAGTCGGGGAAGCGGGCGCGGAGCGTCTTGAGGCCAGCGGGATTGGCGAGGCCTCGTCCGGTGCCGATCGGCGCACCCCAGGGCATCAGCACCTCGCAGCCGGCCTCGACCAGCCGCTCGGCGACGCCGACATCCTCGGTGGTGTAGGGGAAGACCTTGAAGCCGTCGGCGGCGAGCGTCGCCGCGGCGTCGACCAGGCCGAAGACGTCCGGCGCCAGCGTGTCCTCGTCGGCGACGACCTCGAGCTTGATCCAGTCGGTGGAAAAGAGCTCGCGCGCCATCTTCGCCGTCGTGACGGCCTCCTTGACGCTGAAGCAGCCCGCGGTGTTCGGCAGGACGCGGACGCCGAGCTCGCGGATGAGCCGCCAGAAGGCCTGGCCGGCGAGATGGCCGCCCATCTCGCGGCGGACGGAGACCGTCACCACCGCGGCGCCGGAGGCTCGGACGGAATCGGCAAGGATCGTGGGCGAGGGATATTGCGCCGTGCCGAGGAAGAGGCGGGAGGACAGCTCGGTGCCGTAGACGGTGAGCACTGGCTCAGCCCCCCTGCATCGGGGCGAGGATCTCGACCCGGTCGCCGTCGATCAGCGGCTGGACGTCGCGTTCGCCCGCCGGCACGAAGTCGCCGTTGACGGCGGTGGCGACGATCGCCTCGCCGTAGCCGAGCTGGATCAGGAGGTCGGCGAGCGAGGCCGTCTCGGCGTCACGCGCTTGCCCGTTCACGATGATCTTCATCCATCATCTCCGGCACGAAATTGGGATCGAGGACGGCCCGTGCCGCCATCTCGGCGAGCGCCGGGGCGAGCAGGAAGCCGTGGCGGAAGACGCCGTTGACATGCAGCGTGCGGCCATGGCGGCGCAGGCGCGGCAGGTTGTCTGGAAAGGCCGGGCGAAGATGCGCGCCGGTCTCCACCACCTCGGCCTCGGCGAAGGCCGGGTGCAGGGCGTAGGCGGCGTTGAGGAGCGAGGCGACGCCGCGGGCGGTGACGCGCCAGTCCGCCGCCTCGACCATGGTCGCGCCGACCATGAACAGCCCGTCGCCGCGCGGCACGACGTAGAGCGGCGTGCGCGGATGGGCGAGGCGGACGGGACGGGCGAGGGCGACGTCGCGGGTGCGCAGCAGCACCATCTCGCCCTTCACCGGCCGGAGGTCCGGCAGGGCGTTCCGCGCGCCAAAGCCCCGGCAATCGACGACGGACCCGCGCGGCGGATGATCCGTGCCGTCGAGGCCGAGGACGACCTCTCCGCCGCGCGAGCACAGCCGCTCCGCCAGCGCCGCCAAGGCCTGCCGCGGATCGAGATGTGCCTCCTCGGTGAAGAACAGACCGCGGCGGAAGCGGCCGGCGAGATCCGGTTCCAGCGCGGCGATTTCCGTCTCGTCCAGCCAGACGTGCCGCATCGTCCGCTCGGCGAAGCGGCGCAGCTCGGCCGCATCGCGGGCCGGAGCGACGACCAGCGTGCCGTGGCGGACAACGTCCGGCACGCGGCTCTCCCACCACTCGGCGGCCCGCTGCCC
Source organism: Jiella sp. M17.18 (assembly GCF_041027365.1). NCBI lineage: Bacteria > Pseudomonadati > Pseudomonadota > Alphaproteobacteria > Hyphomicrobiales > Aurantimonadaceae > Jiella > Jiella sp. M17.18. The sequence continues at coordinate 296,806 of NZ_JBFTEH010000004.1, forward strand.
CAGGCGGACCACCGGCTCCTCGGCGGTCTCGCCCTCGCAGAAGGGCGCGAGCATGCCGCCGGCGAGCCAGGAGGCGGCGTCGCCGCCGAGCGTCTGCGAGCGCTCGACGAGCGTGACGGCGACGCCGCGCTCGGCCAGCGCATTGGCGACGGCGAGGCCGGTGACGCCGGCCCCGATGACGGTGACGCGCATGGCGGCTACTCGGCCGCCTCGCCGGTGGCGATCGCGCCGGACGCGGCATCGACCGGCATGTAGAGGTCGCCCTCGCGGCGGTACTTCTCCGCCATCGCCTCCATGCCTTCGCGCCGCGCCTCGTCGCGGATGTCCTGGCTGATCTTCATCGAGCAGAACTTCGGCCCGCACATCGAGCAGAAATGCGCGACCTTGTGCGCTTCCTTCGGCAGGGTCTGGTCGTGGAAGTCGCGCGCCGTCTCCGGGTCGAGCGAGAGGTTGAACTGGTCCTCCCAGCGGAACTCGAAGCGGGCTCGGCTCAGCGCGTCGTCGCGCGCCTGCGCCGCGGGATGGCCCTTGGCGAGGTCGGCGGCATGGGCGGCGAGCTTGTAGGTGATGACGCCGGTCTTCACGTCGTTCTTGTCGGGAAGGCCGAGATGCTCCTTGGGCGTGACGTAGCAGAGCATCGCGGTGCCGAACCAGCCGATCTGCGCCGCGCCGATCGCCGAGGTGATGTGGTCGTAGCCGGGCGCGATGTCGGTGGTGAGGGGGCCGAGCGTATAGAAGGGCGCCTCGCCGCAGGTCTTCAGCTGCTTGTCCATGTTCTGCTTGATCTTGTGCATCGGCACATGGCCGGGGCCCTCGATCATCACCTGGCAGTCCTTGGCCCATGCGATCCTGGTCAGCTCGCCCAGCGTCTCCAGCTCGGCGAACTGCGCGGCGTCGTTGGCGTCGGCGATCGAGCCGGGGCGCAGGCCGTCGCCGAGCGAGAAGGAGACGTCATAGGCCCGCGCGATGTCGCAGATCTCCTCGAAATGCTCGTAGAGGAAGCTCTCGCGGTGGTGGTGCAGGCACCATTTCGCCATGATCGAGCCACCGCGCGAGACGATGCCGGTGACCCGGTTCGCCGTCAGCGGCACATGCGCGAGGCGCACGCCGGCATGGATGGTGAAGTAGTCGACGCCCTGCTCGGCCTGCTCGATCAGCGTGTCGCGGAAGACCGCCCAGGTGAGGTCCTCGGCGATGCCGTTCACCTTCTCCAGCGCCTGGTAGATCGGCACCGTGCCGATCGGGACCGGCGAGTTGCGGATGATCCATTCGCGGATGTTGTGGATGTTGCGGCCGGTCGAAAGATCCATGACCGTGTCGGCGCCCCAGCGGATCGCCCAGACCATCTTGTCGACCTCCTCGGCCATGGAGGAGGTGACGGCGGAATTGCCGATATTGGCGTTGATCTTCACCAGGAAGTTCCGGCCGATGATCATCGGCTCGGTTTCCGGGTGGTTGATGTTGACGGGGATGATGGCGCGGCCGCGGGCGATCTCGTCGCGCACGAATTCCGGCGTCACGAAGTCGGGGATCGCCGCGCCGAAGTCCTCGCCGTCGCGGGCGCGCTGTTCCGCCTGCTGCTGCCGGCCGAGGTTCTCCCGGATCGCGACGAACTCCATCTCGGGCGTGACGACGCCGGCGCGGGCATAGGCGATCTGGGTGACGGCGCGGCCGTCCTTCGCGCGATAGGGCCGGTTGCGGACGGGGAATTCCGGCGTCAGCCGCTCGCCCGAGACGAAGCCATTGTCGGCGGGCGTGACGTGCCGGCCCTCATAGGCCTCGACGTCGCCGCGGGCCGCGATCCAGGCCTCGCGCAGGCGCTTTAGGCCGGCGTTGACGTCGGTCGCGACGGCGGGATCGGTGTAGGGGCCGGAGGCGTCGTAGACCGTCAGCGGCGGCTCGTTCGCGCTCGGATGCAACGCGATCTGGCGCATCGGCACGGCGATGTCTGGATGGAGAGTTCCCGCGACGTGGACCTTGGTCGAGGCGGGCAGGGGGCCGGCATTCGCCAGCGGTGTCATGCGGTTCATCGGACGCTCCCTAAGCGTGTCGCTCTGGGATCCGGTCCTGACGTGTGGTGGAGAATCGCGCCGTTCGGCTGAGTAACGATCCGCAGAGTCCTGCGGGGTGTCGCGGCGCCTTGACCATCCCTACGCCGGTGTGAGCCGGATCAGGTTCGAAGGGTCGCTGCGCCCACGCGTTGCCGCGCCATCAGCCTCTCAGCCCCTTGCCGGGACTCCCCTGGTAACGACGGGGAGGATGGGCCGGGGACGGTCGGCTGTCAATGCGGGGGTTGTTAGCCTCGCTGCGAAACCGCCGCGGGGCAGGCTTGTCACCTGCCGGCGTGCCTGCGGTGCCGTCGAGACCACACCAGCTGCCGGAGCGTTACAGGAACGCCTCAGTTTTCGACGCTCGTCATCCCGGCCTTGAGCCGGGATCCGTGCCTCGACGGCTATACAGGCCCTCGCGCCCAATACCCCGATGATCGCCTCAGACAAGGGTCATCGGAAGCTTCGGTGGCTTGGAATGCATCCCGGCTCAAGGCCGGGATGACGAAGTGGTAGTGTTGGCGCCAGCCTTCCGATGCCGAGGGTGCATTCGGCAGCGGAACACGGACCGGCGCGCCGGAGTCGAAGCCCCGGTGCGCCGGATCGCCGCCTGTCCCGGTTACCGCCCGTCGCGCTTGGCCAGGGTGCGCAGCCTGAGGGCGTTCAGCCGGATGAAACCGGCGGCGTCCTTCTGGTCGTAGGCGCCGTGATCGTCCTCGAAGGTGACGAGGGCGTCGGAGTAGAGGGACTTGGCGCTCTCGCGGCCGATGACGATGACGTTGCCCTTGTAGAGCTTCAGCTTCACCGTGCCCTCGACATGCTCCTGGCTCTTGTCGATGGCCGCCTGCAGCATCAGCCGCTCCGGCGAGAACCAGAAGCCGTTGTAGATGAGCTCCGCATAGCGCGGCATCAGCTCGTCCTTCAGATGCGCCGCGCCGCGGTCGAGCGTGATGCTCTCGATCGCGCGGTGCGCATGCAGGAGGATGGTGCCGCCCGGGGTCTCGTAGACGCCGCGCGACTTCATGCCGACGAAGCGGTTCTCGACGAGGTCGAGCCGGCCGATGCCGTTGTCGCGGCCGAGGTCGTTGAGGGCCGCGAGCAGCTCGTGCGGCGCCATCGCCTTGCCGTTCAGCGAGACCGGGTCGCCCTTGGCGAAGCCGAGTTCGATCGTGGTCGCCCGGTCCGGCGCCTCCTCGGGGCTGACCGTGCGCATGAAGACGTAAGGAGGCGGCTCCTCGGCCGGGTTCTCCAGCACCTTGCCCTCGGAGGAGGAGTGCAGGAGATTGGCGTCGACGGAGAAGGGCGCCTCGCCCTTCTTGTCCTTGGTGACGAGGATCTGGTTCTTCTCGGCGAAGTCGATGAGGTCGGTGCGCGACTTGAACTCCCACTCGCGCCAGGGAGCGATGACCTTGATGTCCGGGTCGAGCGCGTAGGCCGAAAGCTCGAAGCGGACCTGGTCGTTGCCCTTGCCGGTGGCGCCGTGGGCGATGGCGTCGGCGCCGGTCTCGTGGGCGATCTCGACGAGGCGCTTGGAGATCAGCGGCCGCGCGATCGATGTGCCGAGGAGATAGGTGCCCTCGTAGACGGCATTGGCGCGGAACATCGGGAAGACGAAGTCGCGGCAGAACTCCTCGCGCACGTCCTCGATGTAGATCTCCTTGATGCCGAGCCGCTCGGCCTTCTCGCGCGCCGGGCCGAGTTCCTCGCCCTGGCCGAGATCGGCGGTGAAGGTCACCACCTCCGCCCCGAGCTCGGTCTGCAGCCACTTCAGGATGATCGAGGTGTCGAGGCCGCCGGAATAGGCGAGGACCACCTTCTTGACGTCGCGTGTTTTGGCCATGGTCTCTTGATTTCGTCCGCAGTGTCGGTCGTCATGGCCTCTACACAATCGCCGGGGCGAAGGAAACCGGAAGGACGCGCGGCGGCCGCCCGTCGGCGCCTCCGGAGCGCCGCGGACAAATTGTCGGCCGCGGATGGATCGGACTTCTTTCCAGCGACTTATAGCCGTTCGTCGCGGGCGTTTCCCGCCGGGATAATGTCGATGTCGGTCGTGCGTCCATCACGCGCCAAGCTGCGCTCCTCCGATGTGCCGTCGGCGCGCATGTCCAGATCCGTCACCGACTCGGTGATCGTCGGCCTCGCAATCGTCGCGGTGCTCTATTTCGGCCGCGACGTCTTCGTGCCGATCGCGCTCGCCGTGCTGCTGAGCTTCGCGCTGGCGCCGCTGGTGCGGGTTCTGAGGCGCATCCACGTGCCGCGCAAGCTCGCCGTGGCGCTGGCGGTGGTGGTCGCCTTCCTCCTGCTGCTCGGGCTCGGCGGCATGATGGTCAAGGAGGTCACGCAGCTCGCCGAGAACCTGCCGAGCTACCAGACGACGATCGTCAAGAAGATCCAGTCGCTGCGCGGCTCGACGAACGGAGGCGGGGCGATCGCGCGCGTCGCGGCAACGGTCGACAACCTGCGCCAGGAATTGAGCGGCTCGGCGGGGAAGCCGGACGGCGGTGCGGGCGCGGGCAACGCGCCGCAGGGCCAGGCGGGCGGACAGACGAGCGACGCGGCGAAGAAGACCGGGCCGATCCCGGTCGAGATCCACGAGCCGCCGGCCGGCCCGCTGGACATCATCCAGAGCATCGTCTCGCCGGTGCTGTCGCCCCTGGCGACGGCCGGCATCGTGACGATCTTCGCGATCTTCATCCTCCTCTATCGGCAGGACCTGCGCGACCGCTTCATCCGGCTCGCCGGCTCGAAGGATCTCGGCCGCACAACCGCGGCGATCGACGACGCGGCGCATCGCCTCAGCCGCTACTTCCTGACGCAGACGGCGATCAACGTGACCTTCGGCGTGATCGTCGCGGCAGGCCTGTGGCTGATCGGCATCCCCAATCCCGAACTCTGGGGCATCTTCGGCGCGCTGCTGCGCTTCATCCCCTATATCGGCTCGATCCTCTCCGGCCTGTTCCCGGCGGCGCTCGCCTTCGCGGTCGACCCCGGCTGGTCGAGCTTCATCTGGACGGTGGCGCTGTTCGTCGTCGTCGAGACGATCATCGGCCAGGTGATCGAGCCTTGGCTCTACGGCCACAACACCGGCCTCTCGCCGGTGGCGGTGATCGTCGCGGCCACCTTCTGGACCTGGCTTTGGGGGCCGATCGGGCTGTTCCTGTCGACGCCGCTGACGGTCTGCCTCGTCGTGATCGGCCGCCATGTCGAGAAGCTCGCCTTCCTCGAAGTGATCCTCGGCGACGAGCCTGCGCTGACGCCGCCGGAGAACTTCTACCAGCGCATGCTGGCCGGCGATCCGCACGAGGCGGCGGACCAGGCCGAGGACTATCTGCGGGAGGAGAGCCTGCAGGCCTTCTACGACAATGTCGCGATCGAGGGCCTGCTGCTCGCCCAGGAGGATCTCAACCGCGGGCTGCTCGACGACGAGAAGCTGATCCATATCCGCGACACCGCGCTGGAGGTGGTCGACGACCTGTCGGATCACAGGGACGAGGACGAGCAGGGCGACGAAGCGGCGGAGGCGCAGGGCGCGCATGCCGGGCACGAAGGCGGGGAAGACGCAGCGGCGGAGGCCCCGCTGCCGGCGGGCGAGCCGCGGCAGGAGGGCATCGTCCTGTGCATCGGCGCGCGCACGCCGCTGGACGAGGCCGCGGTGCCGATGCTGGCGCAGCTTCTGGAGCGGCACGGCATCGCCACCCGCTGCGAACCGCGCGACACGCTGCTGACGACCAACATCTTCCGGCTCGATACCGCCGGCGTCACCATGGTCTGCCTGTCCTATCTCGACGGCAGCCGCGCCGCCGAGGTGCGCTATCTCGTCCGCCGGCTGCGCCGCAAGATGCCGCAGGCGCGCATCCTGCTCGGCTTCTGGGGGATGGAGGCGAAATCCGCGGCCGAGGAATTGCGAGCCTCCTCCGGCGCGGACTTCCAGGCGACCTCGCTGCGCCAGGCGGTCGATGTCTGCCGCACCACGCTGCCGGAACCGGCGGCGGCAAAGGGGCTGCCGGCCAGGCCGCATGTCGGGCTCCGGCCGGTCACCGCCCGCGGCGCCGCCTGAGGCGCGCGTCGCCGCGCGGAAAAGCGGGCGGCGTCACAGGGGCGGGCGGACGTCCGCCTCGATCTCGCGCGGCCGGCTCTGCAATGTCCGGTTCCGGCGCAGCCGGCGACAGCCGATGCTGGCGAGATAGACGACCGCCGAGAGCAGCGTGATCCAGAACGTCGTCGGCAGGTTGGTGAACCAAGCGAGCAGGATCCCGCCCCAGGCCTCGGCCAGCGCCAGAACCGCCGACAGGACGATGCCGGGCCAGAAGCGTGAGGTCGCAGCCTGGGCGGCCGAGGCCGGCCCGACCATCAGGGTGAAGACGAGAAGCACGCCGACGATCTGCGCGCATTCGGCCACCGCGACGCCGACGATGACGAGGAAGGCGACGGACAGGAAGCGCAGGGGCACGCCCTTGGCCTCGGCGAGCTCCGGCTGCAGGCTCGCGAACAGCAGCGGCCGCGAGATGATGGCGAGGCCTCCGAGGCTCGCCGCCGTCAGTACATAGAGGCTCGCGAGCGCCGAGCCGTCGACGCCGAGGACGTTGCCGAACAGGAGCGCCGTCGCCTGGGTGGCATAGGCGGTATAGAAGTTGAGGAACAGGATGCCGAGGCCGAGCGCCAGCGACAGCGTCATGCCGATGGCGACATCCCGTTCGGCGATCTTCTCGCCGAGAAAGCCCATGCCGATGCCGGCAAGCACCGTGAAGCCGACGAGGCCGGTCAGCGGCGACAGGCCGATGAGGACCGCACCCGTGGCGCCGGTGAAGCCGACATGGGAGAGAGCGTGGCCGGCGAAGATCTGGCCGCGCAGGACGAGAAAATAGCCGACGAGGCCGGCGAGGATCGCGACGACGCCGCCGGCCTGGAACGCGTTGCGCATGAACTCATAGCCGAGCATGTCAGCGCGATCCCCGGCCAGAGCGCGACGCAGCCCTCGACAGCGGCGTGTCGTGTTCCGGAGAAGGGCCGTGCGCATGCTCGTCGTGACGGTGCGCCGCGGCGCCGATCTCCGACTCGCCGGTCAGGACGAAGCGCCGCGCGCCCATCCGCAGCACCTCGATCTGCGAGCCGTAGAGGGCGGAGAGCACCGGGCCCGTCACCACGTCGTCGACCTCGCCGAGCACCGCCTTGCCGCGGCCGAGATAGAGGACGCGATCCAGCGCGCCGATCAGCGGATTGAGTTCGTGGGCGCTGAACAGGACGGTCATCCGGCATTCGGTCTGCAGGCGCTTGGCGAGTTCGACGACGCCGCGCTGATGGGTGGGGTCGAGGCTGATCAGCGGCTCGTCGAGGAGCAGGAGCTTCGGCCGGCCGATGATCGCCTGGGAGATCAGCAGCCTCTGGCGCTCGCCGCCCGACAGGTCGTGAAGCGACCGGCGGGCGAGATCGGCGGCGCCGACGGTCTCGAGCGCCCAGGCCACCTCGTCGCGCTCCCGGCTGCCGAGCGTCGGCAGGCCCCAGCGCCAGCCGCCGGCGGCCCCGGCGACATAATCCCAGCCGGTCAGCGCGGTGCCGCCCGGCAGCCGGCGGTGCTGCGGCATGTAGCCGACCAGCCGGTTGCCGCGCGAGGCCGGGCGGCCGAGCACCGTGATCGTCCCGCGCGCCGGGGCGAGCAGGCCGAGGATGGCGCGCAGGAGGGTCGTCTTGCCGGCGCCGTTCGGACCGAGAAGGCCGACGAACTCGCCGGTCCGGATCGCGAAGTCGGCGCTCTCCAGAACGGTCCGGGCGCCGAGGCTCAGGACGACATTGTCGAAGGCGACGGCCGTCAAGACTTCGCGCCTCCCAGTGCCCGGTCGAGTTCGCCGAGCTGGTCCATCATCCATTCCACATAGGTCTGCCCCGCCGGCTCGGTCTCGCTGACGCCGACGACGGGCACGCCGGACGCCTTGGCGATGCCGACGAGCCGCTTCACCGCAGCGTCGTCCGCCTGGCGGTTATAGAGCATGGCGTCCACCTTGTGGCCCGTCAGGCTGTCCTCGAAGGCGGCCACGTCGGTGGGGCCGGGATCGGTTCCGTTCATCACCATCACCTGGAAGCGCCGGTTCAGCATCTTCAGCCCCAGCGCGTCGGCCATATAGCCGAAGACCGGCTCGGACGCCGTCACCGGGCGGCCCGCATAGCGCGACTTCATCGTCGCGATCTTGTCGTCGAGGCGCTTCAGGCCGGCAATGTATGCCTGAGCGTTCGCCGCATAGAGGGCCTTCTGCGCCGGATCGATCGTCTCCAGCGTGGCGGCGAGCTTCTCGGCCATCGCCTTCATCGTCGCCGGATCGTACCAGAGGTGCGGATTGTCGCCGGCCTTCCTGCCGGTCAGCTCGGCCGCGACGATCTCGGCCCTGTCCCTGGAACCGGACGTCTTCAGGAGATCCGCGATCCAGGGGTCGTAGTCCGCTCCGTTGGCGATGACGACATCCGCATCGGCAAGGCTCTTCGCCGTCTCGACATTCGCCTCGAACATGTGCGGATCCTGGTCGGGGTTCGACAGGATGCTGACGATATTGGCCTTCGGGCCGGCGATCGCCCGAGCGAGGTCGCCATAGAAGTTCTCCGCCGCAACGATGGTGACAGGCGGGGAGGCGGCGGAGGCGGGGACTGCGGAGAGCAAAACCGCAGCCGCAGCGGCCAGGAGAAACAAGCGCATGAGGGCAGCCTTCGTCGACGGGAGAGTGCTTCACTGGTGTTCCTGTTATAGCATTACATCGCCGCCACGCAAGACGTTATAACGTATCGCATCGGCTGGCGGCTTCGGACAGCAGGGAGGGCGCCAGCGCGACGTCCGCCCGGGACGGCGGCGGGGATCTACGCCCGTCGATCGGACGGAAGCGCTTGCGCCGATGCCGCCGGCGGAAGGGTTCTCGCCGTCCTAGGCCCGCGCCGGGCGGGTGCTTTGGCGGTGCTGGAGGCTCCAGTCGACGGAAACGCGCCGGGGCGCCTCACCGGCGATGCGGGCGAGGATCGTCTCGGCGCTGACCCGGCCGATCGTCTCGCGCGAGGGCCGGACGGTGGTCAGCGCCGGACGCATGTAGGCGCTGGCCTCGGGATCGCCGAATGCGATGACGCCGCAGTCCTCGGGGACACGCCGTCCGGCGGCTTCGAGGCCCCGGAGCACGCCGTAGGCCACCGCGTCGCTGTTGCAGATGATGCCGTCGATCTCGGGGTGCTCGGCGAGAAGCGCCGCAAGCAGCCGCTCGCCGAGCGACGGATTGCCGCCCTCCGGCGAGGTTTCCACGGCAAGGGGACTGAGTCCCGCCGCCTCGATCACCGCCGCGGCGCCGCCCGCGCGCTTGCGGGCGCGGGTGTCCGCGGCGCGCACGCTGCCGACGAAGGCAAGATGGCGGTAGCCGCAGGCGATCAGATGCTCGGCCTGTGCCCGCCCGATCGCCTCGTGGTCCATGCCGACGGCCGAATCAATGGGCTCGCCGCAGATGTCCCACATCTCGACCGTCGGCACGCCGGAGGCGCGCAGCAGGTCGGTCGCGCCGGGATGATGGTCGACGCCGATGATCGCCATCGCGGCCGGACGCCAGCTGAGAAGCGCGCGGACCAGCCGCTGTTCCTCCTGCAGATCGTAGCGCGAATTGCCCAGCATGACCTGCAGGTCGTGTTGCAGGAGCTGCGTCTGGAGCGTGTCCACCACGGCAGCAAATTCGGAATAGAACAGCGAGGTGACGACCACGCCGACGACGTTGGAGCGCGTGCCGGCCAGGCCGCCGGCGAGCCGGTTCGGCACGTAGTTCAGCTCTTCCAGCGCCGCGTCGATCCGCCGCTTCAGCTCCGGGCGGACCGTCTGCGGCGCGCGGAGCGCCCGCGAGACCGTGTTGACGGACACGCCCACCCGCTGCGCCACCGAGGCGAGGGTGGGCGCCGGCCTGCCGGAAAGGGGAATGCTGTCGTTCGCCATGACGCTCCTGCCATTCGCCGGATACTTCCCGCTCGCGCAAGGCGCTGCAAGCCGTGGCGGCGATCGTAGCAGAAGAAGTGAGCGTTGCGTTAGCGCTCACTTTCTGTCAGTGTCGCGTTCTGACGGATGGACGGACAAGCGCGGGAGGAACGCAGCTTGCGTCATCCGCCGATCGTGCGGACCGGGTGGTGTGAGCGATCCGGCGGGTCCGATGGGAGGATGGCCTTGATCGAGCGTGGGCTTGTCGTCGGAGAGGGTGGCGCGGTGGCCGAGCGGCTGCCGTCGCGGCGGCTTTGCTGCGGGCAGCCCTCCGTCCGCTGCTCCCGCATTTCATCGCGAGCACCTGGCGCAGCATGACCGACCGGCCGAACATCATCCTGATCATCACCGACCAGCAGCGCTACGACACGATCGCCGCGCTCGGCTTTCCCTATCCGACGACGCCGAACCTCGACCGGCTGGCGAACGAGGGCGTCGTGTTCTCGCAGTGCCACGTGACGGCGCCGAGCTGCGTGCCGTCGCGGGCGAGCCTCTTCACCGGCTACTACCCGCACACCACCGGGATCCTCGCCAATGGGCAGGCCTGGCAGCGCACCTGGGTGGAGCAGCTGCGCGATGCCGGCTATCGCTGCGTCAATGTCGGCAAGATGCATACGATCCCGTATGACTCGGACTCCGGGTTCCACGAGCGCTATGTCGTCGAGAACAAGGACCGCTATCTCGAAGGCCGATGGTATTTCGACGAGTGGGACAAGGCGCTGGCTTCCCATGGCCTCGTCAAGCAGCAGCGCGAGACCTATCGCGAGCGGCCGGATTATCGCGAGCGGCTCGGCTGCTTCGACTGGGAGCTGCCGGAGGCGCTGCATTCCGACGCCTTCGTCGGCAACATGGCGAAGTGGTGGGTCGAGACCTATCCGGTGACCGAGCCCCTGTTCCTGCAGGTCGGCCTGCCGGGCCCGCATCCGCCCTTCGATCCGCCCGCGCGCTATTTGGAGCGCTATCTCGCGCGGGACGACCTGCCGATCACCCACCCCTCGGCGGAGGAACTGGAGACGCTGCATCCTGCGCTGAAGGAGAAGCGCGTCCACGACGTCGAAGTCGACCACGACTCGGTGGTCTGGAGCCTCGACCCGACGCCGGAGCAGATGCAGCGGCTCTGGGCGCACTATCTCGGCAATGTCACGCTGATCGACGAGAAGGTCGGCGAGCTTCTGCAGTCGCTGCAGGCGCGCGGCTATCTCGACAATGCGGTGGTGATCTTCACCTCCGACCATGGCGAGTGCATGGGCGAGCACGGCCTGATCCAGAAATGGTCGATGTACGACATCGTCACCCGCGTGCCGACCATCGTCTGGTCGAGCCCCGGCCTCTTCGCCGGCGGGCGGACGGTCGACGGCCAGTGCCAGTGGTTCGACCTCGGCCCGACCATCCTGGAACTCGCCGGTGTCGAACTTCCGGCGGATTTCGAGGCGAAGAGCCTGCTGCCGGCGCTCGAGGGCGGCGAGTGGACGCCACGTCCTTATGTCTTCTGCGAGCAGGCGGGAGACGTCGCGCTCGGCGGCGTCGAGTTCATCACCGGCGTGCGCAGCGAGCGCTGGAAGCTCGTCCACTTCAAGGGTTCCCCGGAGGGGCAGCTGTTCGATCTCGAAGCCGATCCCAAGGAGGTCGCGAATCTCTGGGACGATCCGGCGCATCAGGACATCAAGCGCAAGCTTCTCGACGTGATCCGCGAATGGCTGATCGATTCGCACTACAAGACGCGCGAGCGGACGGCGGCGGTCCGATGACGGCCGCGCTCGCCCCCCTTCGCCATCCGGACCAGGCATCGTCGGACGCGGACATGGTCTTCGTCGAAGGCGGTCGCTTCGCCATGGGCTCAGAGCGATTCTATCCCGAGGAAGGGCCGGTGCGGTCGGTCGCCGTCGACGGTTTCCGGATCGATCGCGCGCCGGTCACCAACCGCGCCTTCGCGCAATTCGTCGCGGAGACGGGATACCGGACCGTCGCCGAGCATGATCCCGACCCCGCCCTCTATCCCGGTGCCGATCCCGCCGTTCTCCGCGCGGGCTCGGTCGTCTTCCACGAGCCGGCGTCGCCGGCCGATCCGGCGGCGCGCGGGGCCTGGTGGCGCTTCGTCCCCGGCGCCTGCTGGCATCGGCCGGACGGTGTGCACGACTTGTCCGAGGACCGGATGGATCACCCGGTCGTACATGTCGCCCATGCCGACGCGGCCGCCTATGCGGCCTGGGCGGGCAAGGCGCTGCCCAGCGAGGCGGAGTGGGAGTTTGCCGCGCGCGGCGGGATCGACGGTGCCGACTACGCCTGGGGCGACGACTTTTCGCCGGACGGCAGGCGCATGGCGAACACCTGGGCCGGCCGCTTCCCGTTCCGCGACGCGGCCGCGACGGGCGAGTACGGCACCAGCCCGGTCGGGCGCTATCCCGCGAACGGCTACGGCCTTGTCGACATGATCGGCAATGTCTGGGAATGGACGGACGATTTCTGGTCGAGCCGCCGCGAGAGCGGCGGTAGCGCCGGCACATGTTGCGTCGTCGCCAATCCGCGGATCACGGACCCGGCGGCGAGCTTCGATCCGCAGCAGCCGGCGATCAGGATCCCGCGCAAGGTCCTGAAGGGAGGATCGCATATGTGCGCGCCGAACTATTGCCGCCGCTATCGGCCGGCGGCACGGCACCCCGAGATGATCGACAGCGCCACGACGCATATCGGTTTCCGCTGCATCCGGCGCGTCGGCGTCGATGCCGGGGAAACCGCGTCAACCCCCGTCAAAGGTGCGGCATGAGCGCGGTGGGCGATGCAGCGGGGCCGGCATCTCCGGCGGCCGACAAGGCTCGCGGCTGGCGGCCGAACCGGATGCTGGTGCTCAATGTCGTCGCCATGCTGCTCGGCATCGGCATCTGGGAACTCGTCACCGCCGTCGGCGTGGTCGGCCTGCCGACGCCGGTCGCGGTGTTTGACCAGGCGGTCGCCTCGATCGAGAGCGGGCTCTTGATCTCGGATGCCGCGGCGAGCCTTGCCCGCGTCCTCGCCGGCTTCGTCCTCGGCGTCGCGGTCGCGATCCCCGTCGGCTTCCTGATGGGCTGGTACCCGACGGCGCGGGGCCTGATAGAGCCCTATGTGCAGTTCTTCCGCACCATCCCGCCGCTGGCGATCATCCCGCTCGCGATCGTGACGATGGGCATCGGCGAAGTGCCGAAGATCTTCGTCATCTTCCTCGCCGCCTTCCTCACCAGCGTCGTCGCGACCTTCCAGGGGGTGATCAGCGTCGACCGCACGCTGATCAACGCGGCGCGCGTGCTCGGCGCCGGCGACGCGACGATCTTCCGCCGCGTCGTCATCCCCGCCTCGACGCCCTTCATCATGGTCGGCGTCCGGATCGGCCTCGGCTCGTCCTGGGCGACCGTGGTCGCGGCGGAGCTGATCGCGGCGCAGTCCGGCCTCGGCTTCCGCATGCAGCAGGGCCAGCTCTACTACGACCTGCCGACGATCTTCGTCAGCCTCATCACCATCGGCATTCTCGGCCTCGTGATGGACCGGATCGTCATCGCCGCCGACCGCCGCCTCACCGCCTGGCAGGAGAAGGCATGAGCCCGAAGATCTCGTTCAAGGACGTCTCGCGCGTGTTCGAGGTTTCCGGTCGGCCCGTGTTCACCGCGCTCGACCGGCTGTCGCTCGACATCGACGACGGCGAATTCATCACCGTCGTCGGCCCGTCGGGCTGCGGCAAGTCGACAGCGATGAACATTGCTGCGGGCCTTTTGCCGCCGTCTTCGGGCCGCGTGCTGGTCGACGGCGTCGAGGTGAGGGGCCCCGGGCCGGAACGCGGCGTCATTTTCCAGCAATATGCCCTGTTCCCCTGGCTGACGGTGCGCGAGAACGTCGAGTTCGGCCTGCGGCTGACCGGCATGCCGAAGGCGGAACGGCGCAAGGTCGCCGACCACTTCATCGACCTCGTCAACCTCGGCCACTTCGCCGACTCGCTGCCCAAGATGCTGTCCGGCGGCATGAAGCAGCGCTGCGCCATCGCGCGGGCCTATGCCGTCAACCCGAAGATCCTCTTGATGGACGAGCCCTTCGGCGCGCTCGACGCGCTGACCCGCGTCCAGCTGCAGGACCAGTTGCTACAGACCTGGAGCCGGGATCGGCGCACCGTCATGTTCATCACCCACGATGTCGACGAGGCAGTCTATCTCGCCAACCGCGTCGTGGTGATGGCGGCGCGGCCCGGGCGCCTCGACCGCATCATCCCCGTCGATCTCCCCTATCCCCGGACCGAGGAGATCCGCCTGTCGCCGGAATTCGCCGCGCTTCGCAACGAGGTGTGGCGGGCCGTCTACCATCCGAGACTTCAACAGAGCGCATGAAAGGGAGGACAATCATGCTGACGAGACGATCATTCCTGAAGACGGGCGCGGTGGTCGCGGCCGCCGGCGTCGCGATGCCCGCCGTCATCGGCCGGGCGCGCGCCGCATCGACCGACATGACCATCGGCTACATCGCCGACTTTCCGAATTCGAGCATCCTCGCGATCGCCGAGGACCAGAAGATGTGGGAGGCCGAGGGCGTCAACGCGACCACCAAGGTCTTCACCAACGGACCGATCCAGATCCAGGCGATGGGCGCCGGCAGCCTCGACTTCGGCACGATCGGACCCGGCGCGCTGTGGCTGCCGGCGAGCGGCCGCGCCAAGGTCGTCAGCGTCAATGACATCGGCTTTTCCGACCGCGTCATTGCGCAGCCGGACATCACCTCGATCGAGCAGCTGAAGGGCAAGAAGGTCGGCGTGCCGCAGGGCACCTCCGGCGACATGATCCTGCGCCTCGCGCTGAAGAAGGCCGGGATGACGATCAAGGACATCGACATGGTGCCGATGGATCCGAGCACCGTCGTCGCCGCCTTCGCCTCCAAGCAGATCGTCGCCGCCGGCATCTGGTACCCGCTGATCAGCGTCATCAAGAAGCAGGTGCCGAAGCTGAACGAGCTCGCGGCCAACAAGGACTTCTTCCCCGAGACCTCCTTCATCAACACGCTCGTCGCGCGCAACGAGGTGGTGGCGCAGGACCCGGAGAAGGTGAAGAAGTTCCTGTCGGTGATGAAGAAGGCGCTCGACTGGCGCATCAACAACCTCGACAAGGCCATCGACCTGACCGTCGCCTTCACCAACGCGCCGAAGGACATCGTCGCGAACGTCGCTCACAGCCGCAAGATGCTGACGAGCGCCGAACTGGAAAAGTACACCAAGGACGGCACCGTCGATCACTGGCTGCAGCAGTTCAACGACATGTTCGTCACCTTCGGCCAGCTGAAGAGCCCGGAGCCGCCGAAGAAGATCTATACGGCGGACCTGTTCCTGTCGGCCTGAGGCCGAAGCACGGGACCGGGCGGCGCGGGGACCCCGCGCCGCCGTCGCGACACGAATGACCAAGTGGGGGGAACGCGGTGGCTGAAGAACGAAAGCGCCCGAACATCGTCTTCGTCATCACCGACCAACAGCGCTTCGACACGATCGCCGCGGCGGGCTTTCCCTACATGCACACGCCGAACCTCGACCGGCTGGCGCGCGAGGGCGTGTGCTTCAGCCACATGTTCTGCACCTCGCCCTCCTGCGCACCGTCGCGGGCGAGCCTGTTCACCGGTCTCTACCCCCACACGACCGGCGTCTACCGCAACGACGAAGCCTGGACGCATAGCTGGGTGCAGCAGCTCTCCGAGGCCGGCTATCGCTGCGTGAACGTCGGCAAGATGCACACCTCGCCCTTCGAGGACGCCTTCGGCTTCCACGAACGACACGTCGTCGAGAACAAGGACCGGGCGACGGCCCGGCTGCCCTTCTATCTCGACCAATGGGACAAGGCGTTCTGGGTGCGCGGCCACGAGAAGCCGAGCCGGGTCACCTATCGCCGGCGGCCCGACTATCGCGAGCGACTCGGCGCCTTCGAATGGGAGCTGCCGGCGGATCTGCACTCCGACAACTTCGTCCCGGAGTTCGCGCAGATGTGGCTGGAGCGCTATTCCGGCAGCGAGCCGTTCTTCCTCGAGATCGGCATTCCCGGCCCCCATCCGCCCTATGATCCGACGCCGGAGCACATCGCGCTCTACAAGGACAGGGATCTGCCGCTGCCGGTGGTCGATCCGGACGAGATCGCCGCGCAGCCCGCACCGCTGCGGGAGCTTCGCGCGCAGCACCTCGCGGTGGACCACGACGCGGTCGTGCATCTGGAGAATCCGACCGAGGCGCAGCTGCGCCGCCAGCGCGAATACTACTTCGCCAACGTCTCGATGATCGACGAGCAGATGGGAAAGCTCATCGCGGCGCTGGAGCGGCGGGGCGTCCTCGACGAAACGGTGATCGTCTTCACCTCCGACCACGGCGATTGCCTGAACGACCACGGCCACAGCCAGAAATGGACGATGTACGAGGAGAGCGTGCGGGTGCCGGCGATCGTCTGGGCGCCGGGGCGCGTGCGCGCGGCGGGCGTCGTCGACGACCTCGTCCAGCTCTTCGACCTCGGCCCGACGATCCTCGAATTCGCCGGTCTCGACGTCCCGCCCTGGATGGAGGCGCGGTCGTTGATGCCGCTCTTGGCGCCGACCGGCTCGGAGCCGGCAAAGGGGCGCGAGCGCGTCTTTTCCGAACATGCCGGCGACCGCATCCTCAGCGGCACGAAGTTCATGACGATGATCCGCGACCGGCGGTTCAAGCTCGTCCACTTCGTCGACAGCGAGGAGGGGCAGCTCTTCGACCTCGCCGCCGACCCGCACGAGATGACGAACCTGTGGGACGATCCGGCGCATGCGGGGACGCGCGCGGAGATGGTTGCCGCGATCATGACCTGGCGGATCGAGAGCGATCTGAAGACGCAGGGCTGGACGCGGGCGATCACGATCGGCGCAGGCCCGTCGCGCACCCCGCCCAACGCCGCGCGCCAGGCGGGGGCCTGACAGGCCGGCCAGGGCCGACCAGCCCTGCGTCGGCGGGCGGCCGGCGGACATCCTGGTTGGGCTTAACGACCGCGACGAGTGAGGGCGGCGGCGCAGAAGATGTCGAGCGCGGTGATCAGCGCGACATTGGCGAAGGCCGTGGCGGCCATGCCGCGCTTCGGATTGGTCTCGGTCATGGTCGGCGCGAGCGCGCCGAGGTCCAGCGCGTCGCCGGCAACGCGCGCCCAGACCCAATAGGTCGGATCGCGCGACAACAGGATGCCGAGCCCGGCGGCGATCTCCCGCAGGCCGAAGAAGCGCGTCGCATTGGGATAGTCGCCCGCGCCGAGCATCCGGTCGAGCTTGTGCGGCGCGAGGAGCTCGAGGGCGCCGAGGCCGAGGCTGAACAGGCCGAGCCCTTTTGCCAGCGTGTCCAGCTGTTCGTCGGACGGAGCGTAGTCGTCGTAATGCATGGGGTCATCCTTTGCTGCCGGCTCCGGGACTTGCGTGCCTGCCGACCATGACGAAATAAGAGCTTGTCGGCGCAATGAGGCTCTGCGGCCGGCAGTTCCGCCTTGCTCCGCCCGCAATGCTTAGGCTGCTGAAGAGCCTGCGATTCTCCCGGCGAGGGGCGCGCCGCCGGCTACCGGGAAAAGGTGAGGGGGCGCCTGCCGCGACCTTCCGCGAAATCCGGCCGAGGCGCGCTCTCTCCCCGGCGCCTCTGCTGCCATTCCTCCGAAGCCTCATCTCAGCGTGTAGAGATAGGCGGTGACGTTCTTCGCCTGGCTGTCGCTGAGGCCCATGTCCGGCATCGCATTGCCGGGCACCACACGCTGCGGATCGCGCAGCCAGGCGACCATGTTGTCCGGCGTGTTGCGCAAGAGGCCGGCGATGAAGATGCGGCGGCCCATATGGGTCAGGGGCGGCCCGACCAGACCTTCGGCCCCGTCGATCCCGGGAATGGTATGGCAGGAGCCGCAGCCGTTCGCCTGGATCAGCGCGGCGCCGGCCGAGACGTCGCCGATGTCGTCGAAGCGGGCGGCCTCGCCGGACTGGTCGCAGGCACCGAGCAGGAGCGTGCTTGCGACGGCGAGCGGCGCGGCCAGGAGTGGGATCAGATTCCGCATAGGCTCGTCCAGAAGAAGGCGATCGAGTTGAACAGGATGGCGAGCGTGAACAGGACGCTTGTCCAGATCGCCCAGATCGAGAGGAAGCGGGTGCGCCCTTCGCCGGCCTCCATGACGCCTCCGTGGCTGCTGGGCTCGCCGCGGCTGGTCCGCGAGAAGATGCGGTAGGAGAGCAGGAGCGCGGCAAGCCCGATCAGGATCGCCGCGACGTTCACCGCGATGATGACCCAGGGCGCCCAGCCGACGCCGCTGACCGGCAGCCGCGCCCCGTCGCCGCCGATGCAGACTGCGCCGGCAATGCCGGATCCGGCCAGGAGCTGCAGGCTCCAGGCGACCGGCCCGCCCATGAAGCCCGCGAGCAGCAGGCCGCCGCTGGTGCGGTCCCGGTCGGGCGCGGGGTGTCCGATATCGAAGCTTGCCGGTCGCTGTGCCATCGCGTTCACCTGAGATACGGGGTGACGTAGAAGGTGAAGAAGATCATCAGCCAGACGACATCGACGAAGAACCAGTACATCATGACGATGGTGACCGGCACGACGCGCTGGCGGTCGAAATAGCCGAGCGCCGACCACAGGGTGAGCGGGAGAAGCATCAACAGGCCGACGACGACGTGGGCGAGGTGGAAGCCGGTGACGGTGAAGAAGGACGAGCCATAGCTGTTGGAGGCGAGCGTGTAGGGCTTGTCCAGCCACTCGAACGCCTGCAGCGCGACGAAGCCGCAGCCGAGGAGAAGCCCGGCCAGCAGGCCCAGCACCAGCTGCAGGCGCGAGCCCTTGCGGCCGCCGCGCTCGCCGAAGAAGACGGCGAGGCTGGCGAGGATGACGACGCCGGTCTCCGGCCCCGAGTAGCGGAAGGATGGGTTGTCGGCGGGAAAGAACGTGCCGGTCGACTGCAGCGCGAAGTAGTAGTAGCTGAACAGCAGGTAGAAGAAGAGGAAGGCCTCGGTGATGATCAGCATGATCATGCCCCACCAGCCATTGGCGTGGCGGCCGATGCTGCCGACCTGCAGCCGCCCGATGGTCAGCGGCTCTTCCGGTTCGATCGCCGTGTCACTCATAGGCCGCTCCCGCCTTCTGCCCGAGGTCGGCCCGCGGCCACAGCCAGACGATGCCGCCGATCACCACCGCGATCGCCGCCCCGCCGCCCATCCACCACCACTGGATGAGCAGGCCGGTGAAGCCGACGGTCAGTGCGACGGTGACGAGAAAGGGCCAGGGATCGTCCTCCGGCATCTTCAGGATGGCGACGGGCGTGGCGTCGAGCACCGAGGTGGCGAGCGTTTCCTTGCCGTCGTCGAGCACCAGGCCGCGAAGAACCGAGGAATGGCCGGTGCCTTCGTCCAGCCGGTCCTCCCAGAGCGGGTGGCGGCTCGCCACGGCCGGCATGACGGGGAAATTGTAGGGCGGCGGCGGCGACGAGGTCGCCCATTCCAGCGTCGGCGCGTCCCAGGGGTTCGGGCCTGCCTCCACGCCGCTGCGCCGGCTGACGACGACGTTCACCAGGAACACCAGGATCCCTGACGCCAGGATGAAGGCGCCGACCGTGGTGATCATGTTCACCGTCGTCCAGCCGACATTCTCCGGATAGGTGTAGATCCGCCGCGGCATGCCGAGCAGCCCCGTCACGTGCATCGGCAGGAAGGCGACGTTGAAGCCGACGAAGATCAGCCAGAAGCTCACCTTGCCGATCGCCTCGCTCATCATCTTCCCGGTGAACTTGGGGAACCAGAAGTGGACGCCGCCGAGCACGCCGAAGAGGTTGATGCCGATCAGCACGTAATGGATGTGGGCGACGACGAAATAGGTGTCGGTCAGCTGCAGGTCGGCGGGGACCGAGGCGGTCATCACGCCGGAGACGCCGCCTATGACGAACATCGAGATGAAGGCGGCGAAGAAGTAGAAGGGGGTCGCGAGCACCACTTCGCCGGTCCAGATCGTCGCGATCCAGGCGAAGACGGCGACGGCGCTCGGGATGGTGATGATGAAGGACGCGCCGGAGAAGAACGACATCGACAGGAAGGGGATACCGGTCGCGAACATGTGGTGCACCCAGACGCCGAAGCCGAGCACCATGGTGGTGATGGTTCCGAGGATCACCAGCGTGTAGGCGACCAGCGGGCGCCGGCAGAACACCGGCAGCGCGTCCGACACGATCCCCATGGCCGGCAGCACGATGACGTAGACCCAGGGATGGGCGAACAGCCAGAACAGGTGCTGCCACAGGAGCGGCTTGCCGCCGCCGGCGACGTCGTAGAAATGCGTGCCGAACTGCCGGTCCATCCACAGGAGGAAGAAGGCGAGGCTCACCGCCGGATTGGCAAACAACAGGCCGACCGAGATGGTGGTCGTGCCCCAGATCATGATCGGCAGGCGGTTGATCGACATGCCGGGGGCGCGGTGGCGCATCACCGTCACGACGAAGTTCGCCGCGCCGACCGTGGTCGAGATGCCGTAGAAGATCATCCCCAGCGCGTAGAAGTCCATGTTCAGGCCGGGGTTGAACGGCTTCAGCGCGTAGGGGGCGTAGTTGAACCAGCCGTCGTTCGGCGCCGAGCCGATCAGGAAGCTCGAATACATGAACAGGCCGGAGGCGAGGAAGGTCCAGTAGGAGAAGGCGTTCAGCCGCGGAAACGCCATGTCGCGCGAGCCGAGGAGCAGCGGGAAGAGGTAGTTGGAAAATCCCGACAGCACCGGCAGGGCGTAGAGAAAGATCATCGTGATGCCGTGCATCGAGAACAGCTGGTCGTATTCGGTCGGCGTCAGGATCGTCTCGTTCGGCCCGGCGAGCTGCAGCCGCATCACCAGCGCCTCGATGCCGCCGGCGATCAGGAAGACGAAGGCGGTCACCAGGTAGCGGATGCCGATCTCCTTGTGATCGACGGTCGCGATCCAGCCGAAGATGCCGGGCTTGGTCTCCCAGAGGTCGTGCAGCTTCTTCTCGAGCGCCGGCGACGGCACGTCGGCCCGGGGCAGCTTCTCGTATTCGGCGACGGCCACGGCACGCTCCTCACTTCAGAGTGGCGAGATAGGTTCTGATGGCGGTGAGCTCGGGCCCGGAAATGTCGAGGTTCGGCATCTTCGCGCCCGGCTTGTTCTGTTGCGGATCGGCGATCCAGCCGGAGAGGTGTCCGATCGTGTTCGGCAGCGTCACCGCCGCAATCGAGGTCCGGTCCATCAGATGCGTCAGGTCGGGTCCGCGGTCGCCCCCGGCGGATGTGCCGCGCACCGCGTGGCAGGCGCCGCAGCGCAGGACGAACTGCTGCTCGCCCAGAGCGACGAGCTTGGCGCTCGCCGCCGGCTGCGGGGCCGGCTGCAGCTCGTGGTTCCACCATTTGGCAAAGTCGTCCGGCGCATCGGCGAAGACGCGGAAGGCCATATGCGCATGCTGCGCGCCGCAATATTCGGCGCATTGGCCGCGGTAGACGCCCTTCCGGTCGGCCTCCAGCCAGGTCTCGTTCACCTGACCCGGTATGACGTCTGTCTTGCCCGACAGAGCCGGCACCCAGAAGGAATGAATGACGTCCCGCGAGACCAGCTTGATATGGACAGGCTTGCCGACCGGGATATGCAGCTCGTTGGCGGTGACGAATTCGCGCGAGGGATTCTTCGGGTCGACATAGCGGGCCTGCCACCACCATTGCTGGCCGGTGACCTCGATGGTGAAGGCGGCCGGGCGTCCCGGCTGGTCGATGGTCGCCATCACCGCGATCGTCCAGGACGCAAAGCCGATCAGTGCGACGGCGCTGGCGACGAGGCCGCCATAGATCCACGGCATCGCGCCGGAGCTGCGCCCGACCGGCAGGATCATGCCCGGCGGCCCGGCCCGCACTCGCCGTCCGCGGGCGATGCCGATCACCACGAGGATGCTGACGGCGAGGATGACGAAGACGGAGAGGCCGAGCAGTCCCCAGAGAAGCGGGACCGAGACATTGCCCTTCGCCCCGAAGGTCTTGAGGTAGTACATCGGCGTTCCCGCCCGCGCCGCGGCCGGCAGCGCGACCATCGCGACCGCCGTGGCCGGAAGCCGGGCGAGGCGGGCCCGGCGGCGCGGCAGGCCGCGCGTCACCCGCCATGCCCCCCGTCGCGCGCTCATTGCGACGACGCTCCCCCGCCGGACGTCTCCTTCGGCGGCGATCCCTTCAGCTTCTCGATCGGCGCCTGACCGTAGCTGAAGGGCTCGGTGTATTGCCAGGGATTGGCCGTCTTCTGGAACTCGGCCGGCACCTGCTCGATGGTGAAGCCCTGCGCCGAGGTCGTCTTGCCCCATTCCTTGGAGGGCGGATTGCTGAGGCTTCGGATATAGGCGACGAGGTCCCAGATCACCTGATCCGGCAGCATGCCGCCCCAGGCGGGCATCCCGGCCGGACGGCCCTGCAGGATGCTGAGATAGATGTTCTCCGGCTTCTTGCCGTAGATGAACATGGAATTGCTGAGCGAGGGGCCCATGCCGCCGCCGCCGTTCGGAGCGTGACAGCCGATGCAGTTCATCTGGTTGAAATACCGCATGCCGCGCTGCACGGCGGCCTCATCGCTCTTCGGGTTCTCGACCTGCGGATTGGGCTTCTGGTTGCCGGGATAGAGCGTCGTCACCGGCACGTGGACGAGCGCGCTGGCGCTCGCGCCGCCGCCGGTGAAGATGTCGACCGCCCCGACCTGCTTGTCCTCCACCGATTTCTTCGCGGCAGCCTCCGCGGCCGTGTCCGCCGCCTGATCCGGCGCCGGCTGGGCGATCCGCTCGACGCCCTGCTGCTGGTCGAGCTTCTGCGCCCGCGCCATCCAGATGCCGTCGAAGACCGATCCCGCCAGCAAGACGGCCGCGCCCGCCATGGCCGCGCCCGAGACGCGGAAGCCGGTCCGCCGCTTCTGGTCCTGATCCGCCATTTCGCGCCTCCGTTCCGATGTCTTCATCGTCGCCCGTGGCCGCCGCGGTCAGACGCGCGGCACCCCATAGGAGTCGAGCAGTGCGTCGATCTCGTCCTGGTGCCGGGCGATCACCGCGTTCAGCTTCAGGCGAAGCGCCTCGTCGTCTTTGCGCACGCCCATGCCGATCCGGTACTGGAAGACCAGCGGCATGAAGGCTTCGGTCCCGGTGACCGGGGTGACCTTGAGCGGCACCTTGGAATGCTTGGCGTAGTAGCCGGCGAGCGGACCCCAGACGATCGCGACGTCCAGCTTGCCGTTGGCCACGTCGTCGAGGATGCGTTCCGGCGGCGAGCTCTCGCGGTAGTCGCCGTAGATCATGTAGCCGACGACATTGTCGACGATGCCCTCGCGGCCGAGGACCTCGACCGGCGGCGTATTGGCGCCGTCGTCGCCGATGAGGTGGACGCCGATCCTCAGCGTCTTCAGTTCCGGCGACCGGATCGAGCTGAAGTCCAGATGCTCGCTCCGGCGGCTGACGATGACATAGGTCGAGCCGTAATAGCTGCGGGTGAGGCCGAGCATGTCGAGCGTCGGCACGCCCATGATGACGTCGCAGCGTCCGGCGGAGAGCGTGTTCCGGATGAATCCCCGCCGCTGCGGCCACCATGTGTAGGAGACCGTCTCGCCGAGCGCATGGGCGACGAGTTCGGCCAGACGGTTCTCGAAGCCTTCGCCCTTCCGGTTGGAATAGGGCAGGTTGTTCGGATCGGCGCAGACGCGGAGCGTGCCCTTGGCTGCGACCGGCTGGCTCGACGCTGCGGCGGCGGGAGCGGCGAGGGCGAGCGTGGAGGCGAGGGCCGCCAGGAGAGGCAGGCCGCGACGCCGCATCCTAGCCAACAGGCGCATGCTATCGGCCGGGCGCATGGGTCGTCTCCGCCCCGCTTCCTGGGGAGTTCTGGGCCGGGACGAGGCCCGGTATGGCGTCCTGCGCCGATCCGCCGCCCGATGCCGGCTGCGGAGAGCCTTCTGCGGCGCCGTTGCCGCTCTGGTCGGACCCTGCGTCATGCGCCGGCGGCGGGTTCTGGATCGGACGGCCGAGATTTCCGGGCGTGCCGGAGGGCGGCAGCCTGGTTCCGTTGCCGCCGCCCGGCAGGGCAAAGACGAGCAGCGTCGAGCCGCCCTTGGTGTAGGCCGGCAGGTCCTGCGTCGCGCCGACGAAGCCGAGCGCGCCGTTGCGCACCCGCGGATCGAGCTCGGCATCGGCGACGGCACCGGACCAGCCGCCGACGCCGGACAGGATCGCGACATATTCCCGCCCGTCGGAGCCCTTGTAGACCGAGGGCTGGCCGATGAAGCCCGACGGCGCCCGGAACTGCCAGAGAACGTCGCCGGTGGTGGCGTTCACGGCTTTGAACCAGCGGTCCATGGTGCCGTAGAAAGCGATGTTGCCGGCGGTGACCACCGTCCCGGACCAGACCGGGAAGTTCTCGTGGATCGCCCAGACCTTCTTCTTCTTGACCGGGTCCCAGGCCATGAACTCGCCGCGGTAGCCGTCGCCCGGGCCCGCATACATGTCGACGGTGGCGCCGAGATAGGGCGTCCCGGCGATGTAGCCGACCTCGGACGCCTTGAAGTTCATGCACAGATGCTGGTGCGGCACGTAGAGGAGGTGGGTCTTCGGCGACCAGGCCGTCGGCTGCCAGTCCTTGGCGCCCGGCGGCGCCGGACAGATGTCCTTGACGGTCTTGCCGAGATCCGGCTTCAGCTTCTCGTTCGGGATGATCCGGCCGGTCTGCATGTCGACGCCCTTGTAGGCGGTGACCGTGTCGAAGGGGGTCGCGGAGATCAGCTTCCCGGTGGTGCGATCCATCACGTACATGTAGCCGGTGCGTCCCGGGCGGATCATCACCTTGCGCATCTGCCCGTCGATCTTCAGGTCGAGCAGCACGACCTCGTTGATCGAGTCGTGGTCCCACAGATCGTGGGGCGATGTCTGATAGGCCCATTTCGCCATGCCGGTGTCGGCGTCGCGCGCGAAGATGGTCGTCGTCCAGAGGTTGTCGCCCTTGCGCTGGTTCGGGTTCCAGGGCCCCGGATTGCCGGTGCCGTAGTAGATGAGGTTCGATTCCGGATCGTAGGAGATCCAGCCCCAGACATTGCCGCCGCCGGTCTTCCAGCGGTCGGCCGGCCAGGTCTTGATCCCGAGATCCTTGCCCTTCATCCAGTCGTAGGGCGGCTTGAAGTCCTTGCCGATCAGGACGTCCTTGTCCGAGCCGGTCGACCAGGCGCGCCAGGCGATCTTGCCGGTGTTCTCGTCGAGCGCGGTCAGCCAGCCGCGAACGCCCAGCTCGCCGCCGCTGCTGCCGACGAAGACCTTGCCCTTGGCCACCAGGGGCGCCATCGTCATGGTCATGCCGGTGTTGATGTCGCCGAGTTCGGTGTGCCAGACCTCCTTGCCGGTCTTGGCATCGACCGCGACGGCGTGGTTGTCGAGCGTGTTGTAGAAGATCTTGCCGTTGTCGTAGGCGGCGCCGCGATTGACCACGTCGCAGCAGGCGACGCCCTGCGCAGCCCGGGCGGTCGGCGGCGAATATACCCATTTCAGGTCGCCGGTCGTGGCGTTCAGGGCGAAGAGATTGTTCGGCCAGGGGCCGACGATGTACATCGTGTTGCCGACGACGAGCGGGATCGACTCCTGCCCGCGGTCGACGCCGTTCGAGAACGTCCAGGCGAGCTGTAGCTTGCCGACATTGTCGGCGTTGATCTGGTCGAGCTCGCTGTAGCGGGTGCCGGCGTAGTTCTTCGCAGGCATCACCCACTGGGCGGGGTCCCGGCTGAGGCTCTGAAGATCCGTGCCGCTGGCCGCTTGGCCGCTGCTCCCGCCGCCCTGTGCGAGCGCGCCGGTCGGCAGCAGCATCAGGGGAAGGATTGCGAGGCGGCCGATGCGCTTCGACCGGGCCCGCCTGCGGCCGTCTCGGCCCCGGAGGGCCGCCGATGCTTCTCCGCCTGCGGCGTCACCGGGACCGATCGAATTGGGGTTGGACGTGCTCATGGTCTCCCCGATCAAGCTCCTGCATCGCAGTTGCGACTGCGACCATTTCACTGACTTAGATCGGTGAGGACCGGATGTCCTCATTGCGACGCACAAAACCGTGAACAGAATCGATGGTTGACGAAGTATCGGCTACCAGAGAGAAAGCGTCATCCTCCGTACTTCCTGCGAACGCATGGAATATGGACAGATATGATGTCAGGATGACTGGACGAATACTGACGGTGAGCGTGGGTTGTTCGTCAGAAGGAGCCGCAGAGACCCGCATGGGCGAGCCAGTCGAGATCGCTCGGCGCAGGCGGTGGCGTAACGGCTTCCGCACCTCAGCGCTCCCGGTCGCTCGTGCAGTTGCCGAGGGCGGTGTCTCCGCCGCGTGCGGGGAGGCGGACGGAGGTCTCACCCCGTTTCAGCTCGATCCGATCGACGTGCGGGTCGCGGAGCGCCTGCCAGAGCGCCAGAAAGGCCTTCGAACACGCCGCGCAGTCGGTCACGCCGACGCCGAGCGCGCCGTGCCGCAGGTCGTATTCCTGGCCGCCGACGAAGACACGGGTTTCGCTGTGCGCGGTCGAATCGATCCCCTTCAGCACGATGTCGAAGGTGGCGCCGCCGCCGAACCTCGGGTTGGTGCAGGTGACCGCGAAGTAGCTGTTTCCCTTTCGCAGCTCGTAGCGCGTCTCGCCCGCCTGGCGGCGCACCGACCAGTCTCCGCTGTCCTTCGCGGGACGGTCGCCGTCGGCGAGAGCCGGCGATGCGAGAATGAGTGCCAGACCCGCCAGCATAATCGCCCGATGGTGCATCCTCTGCCTCCCGTGCCCCGGCCTCCCGATGCGGCTTGGCCCGGGCGCAGCCGGTTCGGGGCCGTCGGATGAGTTGGCGCCGGGCCGGAGAACCTCAACAGCCGCCCTGGTCGGTCCTGGCTTCGCCAGCCTGAAATTGCGTGGCCGCCTGCCGGCCGGGTGTCGGAGCGATGCGCGGCGCTTGATTCGCCTCGCCGGCGCCGCAGGTTGAAACCGACCGGACGGAGCCGGGCATGCACTGGGGAGACTTCGGCAGATGGCGGAGACCGGGGCGGCTTACTGCGAGGCGCGGCCGGCATCGACCGCACGCAAGCTGCTGCGCCTCTGGCCGGTGATCCTCGGGGTTCTGGTGCTGGCCGGGCTGTGGAGCAGCCCGCTGGTGCCGCTGGCGCGGCGCGCCTTCTCGCCGCACATGATGCTGCATCTCTCGGTGGTGACAATCGCCTCGCCGCTGATCGCGATCGGCGCCTTGCGGATTGCGCTGGTCGAGCGCGTCCTGCGGCCGACGGTGGCGACGGCGCTCGCCGCCTCCGGCTTCGACCTCGTCGTCGTCTGGGGCTGGCACGCGCCGATCCTGCACGACGCGGCCGCGCGGCACACGCCGGTCTTCGTCTTCCAGCAGGCGAGCTTCCTCGCCGCCGGGCTGCTGGTCTGGGGGCTGAGCTTCGCCGGCCGGACCCGCCGTGACGCCGGGCTCGGCGCCATGGCGACGGCGATGACCTTCATGCATATGAGCATGCTCGGCGTGCTGCTTTCGATCGCGCCGCATCTACTCTATTCGCCGGACGTCTGCCAGGGCGCCTTCGGCTTCACGCGGCTCGCCGACCAGCGCCTCGGCGGCGCGCTGATGGCCGTCTGGGGCGGGCTTCCCTATCTCTGCGGCAGCCTCGTGCTCCTCGCGCGCCTCGTCGCGGAGGGCGGTGCGGCTCATCCCGAGGGGCCGTCGGCGCCGGAGTGAGGCGCCAGCCGCGGGCGGGCAGGTTAGCCACGCCGGCCGCGGCCCGGATGCTACCGCGTCGCCCGACCCGGATCCACCATCCGGCGGCTGAGGAAGGCCGAGCCCGCGAGCCCGAAGCGCCAGGGGATGTCGACGGCGCGGCTGATCCCGATCCGCGGTCCCGCGACGATCTCCGCGGACGTCGGCGCGGCTTCCCAGGCGAAGGGCGGAGCGTCGAGCGGCAGGCGGTCATGATCTCGGCTGACGGCGAGGGCCTGGCAGAGCCGGCCGGGGCCGCCACAGAGCCGGCGAACATCCTCCATGCCGCGCCGCTGGCGCATCCGCTCGAGGCCGAACTGCGGCTCGATCGCCCGGATGAGCACGGCGCTGCCCGTCTCGGCCGCGCCGCATACGGCGTTCAGGCACCAGTGGATGCCGTAGGAGCGATAGACATAGGCGTGTCCGGGCGGGCCGAACATCGCGGCGTTGCGTGGGGTGGGGCCGGCAAAGCTGTGCGAGGCGGGATCCTCCCGATCATAGGCCTCGGTTTCGACGATCCGGCCGCCGACACCGTCGACGCTGAGGACCACGCCGATCAGGTCGCGGGCCACGGTGACGACGTCGCGCGCGAAGAAGGATTGTGGCAGCAAGGGGCGAGGCTCCATGGGAGGTGCTTTTCGCGCCGCGCGGAAGTGCGGCTGAGAGCGGGTGGTTCAGGTTCGGGGGCATCGGCATTTTCAGTCGGTGCGGCCGGCGCCCGGAGAGGCTCCTGCCGCGAAGCAGGCGGACATCGCGGCGATCGGCATCGAACGCCCTCCTTCTTCAAGCACGGCATGCATCGCCGCTCCAGCCGGAGAGGGCGCCCGCCGGCGTCCCGACGCAGGCGGAGCACTCGGCCTGACACGGACGGAGCGCTCAGCCGGCGGCGCGGCGGTTCTCCTCCCGCGCTTCGGCCGCAGCAAGTTCCAGCCCTTCGAGGACGATGAAGATCAGGCTGGACGCGAATGCCGCCAGGAACCAGGCGAGCGGGCCGGCGAGAAACCGGCCGACGAGGTAGGTGGTGCCGAGCGCGCAACCGACCGAGATCAGGTTGAGCATGCGTCCGAGCAGCCGCGTGCTGGCGGAATCGTTGTCCGGCTGGTCGCGAAGGAAGATGAGCGCCAGCCACTCCGCCACCATGAAGGCGACGACCCCGCCGGCGGCGCCGGCGAAGATCTCCGGCACGCTCGCCGGTGCCCTGCCATTCAGGAGCGCGAACGAGCCGGTGATCGTGGTCGAAAAGGCGAAGGCGGTGGAATTGTCCATCACGCTCAGTCTCAGGTTCTTCAGGATCAACTGCGAGTGGCGCATCGCGAAGCCTCGATCGTCGTGTCCATGGGTTGGCGCTGAACGCGGCGAAGCTGCCGGGCGGTTCCCGATCGACCCGCCGCATTGCCAGCCACGCATGTTGTCCAGGTTCCGGGGGGTCATTGCCGCGCCTCGCCATAGGTTCGGCACGAGGCCAAGCGGAAAGAGGACGTCATGGCAAAATCGAACGAGACGGTTCATTACGATGGGCCGGCGGGCGGCTGGGGCTCGGTCCGCGGCATCAGCCGGATCTTCGGCAAGGAATGGGCGACGCCCGCCGCGACCGAGACGCTCGGGCGGCAGAACAAGCCGGGCGGCTTCATGTGCGTGTCCTGCTCCTGGGCGAAGCCGGCGGACTATCACCCCTTCGAGTTCTGCGAGAACGGCGCCAAGGCGACGCTCTGGGAGCTGACCACGCGCCGCTGCACGCCGGAATTCTTCGCAAAGCACACCCTCACCGAACTGCGCACCTGGAAGGACTACGACCTCGAACAGGAGGGGCGGCTCACCCATCCAATGCGCTACGATCCGGAGACGGACCGCTACGTGCCCTGCGAGTGGAGCGAGGCGTTCCAGGGCATCGGCGAGGAACTGAAGAAGCTCGACCCGAAAGCGGTGGTGTTCTACTCCTCCGGCCGCGCGAGCCTCGAGACATCCTATCTCTATGCGCTGTTCGCCCGGCTCTACGGCAACAACAACCTGCCGGACTCCTCCAACATGTGCCACGAGACGACCTCGGTGGCGCTGAAGAAGGTGATCGGCGAGGGCGTCGGCACGGTCGTCTTCGACGACCTGCAGAACTGCGACGCGATGTTCTTCTTCGGGCAGAACACCGGCTCGAACAGCCCGCGCTTCCTGCATCCGCTGCAGGAAGCCGCCAAGCGCGGCGTGCCGATCGTGACCTTCAACCCGGTGCACGAGCGTGGGCTGGAGTTCTTCACCAATCCGCAGAACCCGACCGAGATGCTGACCGGGCACGAGACTCGGATCTCGACGCAGTACCACCAGGTCCGCCCGGGCGGCGACATCGCGGTAATGATGGGGATGTGCAAGCACGTCTTCGCCGCCGACGACCTCGCCAGGTCCGAGGGGAAGCGGGTCATCGACCCCGGCTTCGTCGAGCGGCACACGCACGGCTTCGAGGCCTTCGAGGCGAAGGTGCGGGCGACGCCCTGGGAGGCGATCGAGGCGGAATCCGGCCTCACGCGCACCGCCATTGAAGCCGCCGCGCAGGTCTATGTCGAGGCCGACCGCGTCTGCGCCTTCTACGGCATGGGCCTCACCCAGCACACGCACGGCTTCGAGAATGTCGGCATGCTGGTGAACCTGCTGCTGATGAAGGGCAATATCGGCCGGGACGGGACCGGCATCTCGCCGGTGCGCGGCCATTCGAACGTGCAGGGACAGCGCACCGTCGGCATCTCCGAGAAGCCGAAGCTGGTGCCGCTCGACCGTCTGGCGGAGCAGTTCGGCTTCGAGCCGCCGCGCGAGGAAGGGCTGAACACCGTCGAGACCTGCAAGGGCATCCTCTCGGGCGATGTGAAGGCGTTCTTCGGCCTCGGCGGCAATTTCGTCCGCGCCATCCCCGACCACGGCCGCATGGAGCCGGCATGGAAGCAGATGCACCTGACCGTGCAGATCGCGACCAAGCTCAACCGCAGCCACCTCGTCAACGGCAAGGTCGCCTATCTCCTGCCCTGCCTCGGCCGCACGGAAGAGGACATGCAGGCGACCGGCCCGCAGGCGGTCTCGATGGAGGACACCTTCAGCTGCATCTACGGCTCGCTCGGCAAGCGCAAGCCGGCGAGCGAGCACCTGAAGTCGGAACTCGCCATCGTCGCCGGGATCGCCAAGGCGACGCTGCCGGGGAACCCGAAGGTGAAGTGGGACGCCTGGGTCGCCGACTACGGGCGGGTCCGCGACCTGATCGCCGAGACCTATCCGCCGCAGTTCCACGGCTTCAACGAGCGCATGTGGACGCCCGGCGGCTTCTATCGCGGCAATGCGGCGCGCGAGCGCATCTGGAAGACCGAGAGCGGCAAGGCCGAGTTCACGGTCCCGGACGGGCTGACGGCCTGCGGCTTCGAGGATCGGCCGGGCCGCTACCGGCTGATCACCATGCGCTCGAACGACCAGTTCAACACGACGATCTACGGCTACAGCGACCGCATGCGCGGGATCGAGGGGACGCGCGACGTGCTTCTGATCAATCCCGAGGAGATGCGGCGGGCGGGTCTTCACGAGGGTCAGATCGTGGCGCTCGTCAGCGACGCCGACGACGGCATCCACCGGGAGGTCTTCGGCCTCAAGGTCACGCCCTTCTCGCTACCGGACGGCTGCGTCGGGGCCTATTATCCCGAGATGAACCCCCTGATCCCGGTCACGCATCACGACGAGCAGTCGAAGACGCCCGCGGCGAAATCCGTGCCCGTGCGCATCGACGCGACGGACCGCACGGGACTGGCGACGCATCAGGGCGAGCCCGCCGGTTCCGAGACGCGGCCGGCTTGAGCCGGGCAGGACGCAGGGCAGGGCGGGCGGCAGCGGGCGCCGTCCGCCTGTCGCTTGCGCCGCCCGCGGGCCAGCCGGGCCGACCGATGAGAGGCGCTCTCTTCGGCTGCGGCGCCCCGCGCGGGCCCTTTTCTCCACTCTCTGCTCGCCGGTCCCCGGCCCCCTTTGCGGGCTAAAGAGTTTTGGAAAAACCAATCGGAACGTGGGCCCGCAGGTGCCGTTCCCTCCCTGTCCTCGGGCCGGCGCAGCATCGTCGTCTTCGGTCGCCACGGCTTGCGGCAGAGGATGCCGCCACCGGCTGCGGACACTCGTCGCGTCCAGCCCGGACGCTCACCAGGGGCAGGCGCCCCTGATCCAGATTTCTGCGGGAGATCCCATGACCAGGTCCATCACAGCAACGATCGCGGCTGCAGCGCTTCTGTCGGCTCCGACCTACGCCTTCGCCCAGTCGTCCGGCAACACCGCCGGCATGGTCAGGAACCAAAACGGCCAGTATCAGAACGACCAGAACCAGTACGGCAACAACGGCTGGAACAACAATAACGGCCGCTTCAAGGGCCAGAACCAGAACGGCAATAACGGCTGGAACGGCAACAACGGCCGGTTCAATGGCCAGAGCCAGTACGGGAACAACGGCTGGAACGGCAGCAACGGCCGGTTCAATGGCCAGAGCCAGTACGGCAACAACGGCCGGAATGGCAGCAACGGCCGATTCAACGACCAGAACGAGTACGGGAACAACGGCTGGAACAACAATAACGGCCGCTTCAACAGCCAGAACCAGAACGGCAACAACGGCTGGAACGGCAACAACGGCCGGTTCAACGGCCAGAACCAGTACGGGAACAACGGCTGGAACGGCAACAACGACCGGTTCAACGACCAGAACCAGTACGGCAATAACGGCTGGAACGGCGACAACGGGCAGTCCTACGGCCAGAACCAGAACGGCAATAACGGCTGGAACGGCAACAATGGCCGGTTCAACAGCCAGAACGGGTACGGCAATAACGGCTGGAACGGCAGTAACGGCCGGTTCAACGACCAGAACGAGTACGGGAACAACGGCTGGAACAACAATAACGGCCGCTTCAACGGGCAGAACCAGTACGGCAATAACGGCTGGAACGGCAACAATGGCCGGTTCAACAGCCAGAACGGGTACGGCAATAACGGCTGGAACGGCAGCAACGGCCAGTCCTACGACCGGAACCAGAACGGCAACAACGGCTGGAACAACAACAACAACGGGCAGTCCTACGGCCAGAACCAGAACGGCAGCAACGGCTGGAACAACAACAACAGCGGCCAGTCGTACGGCCAGAGCCAGAGCGGCAACGACAGCTGGAATAACGAGAATTCCAGCGCCAGCAGCCAGGGGCAGGACAATTCCAGCGACTACGACTGGAACAACGACACCTCGAACGACAGCACACAGACGCAGGGCAGCACGGCCGGCACCGGCTCGAACGACAACGGCTCAACGACCACTTCGAGCACCGACACCAGCAGCCAGAGCCAGGACAACGCGGCGACCGATAGCTCGAACGCCGACAGCTCCAGCGACAGCAGCCAGATCCAGAACAACTCCGGCAGCAACGACTGAGCCGTCGCATAGCGAAGGCGGAAGGCGGTTCCGGAAGGACCGCGCCTCTGCGAAGAAGCAGATCGATCAGGCGGGGCCGCGGGTCCCGCCTTGATCGCGTCTCACGTCATGGCAGGACCGGTGCTTCAGCACGGCGTTCGGCACGCCTGACGGTTGTGGGCGAGAAAGGCAGGTCAGCGCAAGCGGCCGATCCGGCGCTGCAGGACGGCGCAGGCGCTCGTCAGGCCGGTGGCAAAGCCCGTCACCTCGTCGTCCGGTACCGCCTTCACCAGATCCTCGGACATCCAGCGCCATGCGTCGCGGATCTTCTCCTGCATGCGCACGCCCTTCGGCGTCAACGCGACGAGGGTGACGCGGGAGTCGCATTTCGAGTTGATGCGCTGGACGAAGCCTTCGCGCTCCAGCCGGTCCAGCATCTTCGACACCGTCGAGGGACGCACCCCGATCTCGCTCGCGAGGACGCCGCCCGGCATCGGATCCTCCGGATCGAGCGCCTCGATCAGCCTGTCCTGTCCCGGCGCCAGTCCGATGTCGCGAAGCGCGATCGTGTTCAGCGATCGCGTCGCCTTGGCGATGGACAGCAGGAGCGGCACAATCCCAGGACGGCCGCCGCCGCACGCCTGGACTTCTCGAGCTTCGAGCAGCATGACGCGTGATCCTCCCGTTGATGGCGATCACGAGAATGTTAGCAAGCGGGACCTTTCCAGCAACGGATGGACCGCCCGGCTAACCGTTTGATTGCGTATCTTCGCCGTCCGGCTCCCTCAGCTGCGGCTTCAACCGGGTGGCGGACGTGTTTACGACATCTTTTCGGCGAGCCGGCTCAAGCGTCCGGCTTGTCGGCCTCGTCCTCCAGAATTCGCCAGGCGGCGCCGTCGACGTCGTCGTACTGGCCGCTCCGCAGCGCCCAGAAGAAGGCTCCGAGGCCGGTCAGTCCGAGCAGGAGCGCGATCGGGACGAGGAGCAGGAGGACGTTCATGCGGCGACGGCGGGGGCTCGAGCGGCACGCTCGGTGCGCGGAGGAAGTGCCTGTGCCGGGCCCGCCGCGGCTGCGCCGCGTCCGGCGCGGTCCTTCACCGAGAGGCGCAGGCTGTTGGCGACCACGAGGATCGACGAGGCCGACATGGCGATCGCGGCGATCAGGGGCGTGACGAGACCGGCCATCGCGAGAGGCACCGCGACCGCGTTGTAGAGGACGGCGAGGGCGAAGTTCTGCCGCACGAGCGCACGCGCCCGGCGCGCGAGGGTGAAGGCGAAGGACACCGCGTCCAGGCTGTCGCGGGTGAAGACGAAGTCGGCGGCGAGCCGGCCGGCGTCGCAGGCCGAGGCCGGCGCCATCGACACGTCCGCCGCCGCAAGGCTCGGCGCATCGTTCAGCCCGTCGCCGACCATCATCACCCTGGCGCCGCCGGCCTGCAGCGCGCGGATGCGGGCGATCTTGTCGGCCGGCGTCTGGCCGGAGCGGAAGCGGGCGAGCTCCAGCGCTTCGGCCACGCGGCGCACCGGGGCCTCGGCATCGCCCGACAGGAGTTCCGGTACGAGCCCCGCCCGCTCCAGGGCTGCGATCGTCGAAGCGGCGTCCGGCCGGAGAGCCTCCTCCAGCGCGACATGCGCGGTCCGTCCGCCGGAGAAGGCGAAGGCGAGGCCGCTTGTTTCGGGCGCGCCCAGCCCCGGGCTGCCGATCTCGGCCACCCAGGACGGCCGGCCGAGCCGCGCGAGACGGCCGTCGATCTTGGCCTCGACGCCGCAGCCCGGCACCTCCCGGGCATCCAGGACGGCAAGATCGGCGCCCTCCGGCAGCCCCTCGACGACCGCCCGGCTCGCCGGATGGGTGGAGCGCGCGGCAAGGGCCCGGGCGGCGTCGCTGTCGCGGCCTTCGGCGATGTCGGTCGCGGCGAGCCGCGGCGTGCCGGTCGTCAGCGTGCCGGTCTTGTCGAAGAGCACGGTGTCGATCTCGGCGAGGCGTTCCAGTGCCGAGCCGTCCTTCATCAGGATGCCCGCCTCGAAGAGCCGCGACGCGCCGATCACATGGACGACCGGCACGGCGAGCCCGAGCGCGCAGGGGCAGGTGACGATGAGCACGGCGATGGCGGTGTAGAGCGCGTGATACCAGTCGCCGCCGGACGCGATCAGCCAGAACAGGAAGGCGGCCGCGGCGAGGATGTGGACGGCCGGCGCGTAGAGCCGGGCCATGCGGTCGGCAATGCGCACATAGGCGCCGCGGCCGGTCTCGGCCGCCTCCATCATGGCCATGATGTCCGCCAGGAAGGAGTGCCGGGTGTCGGTGAGCGCCTCGACGTCGAGCGGGCCGGTGCGGTTGAGGACGCCCGCCTCGACCCTCATGCCGGGCGTTGCGAGGACAGGTGCGCTCTCGCCGGTGACGAGCGAGCGGTCGAGGTCGCTCTCCCCGGCGAGCACCCTGGCGTCGACGGGCATCCGGCCGCCGGCCGGCACGCGCAGGATCATGCCCGGCTCGACCTCGTCCAGCGGGATGTAGCTGAGGCTGCCGCCCTCGACGCGCGTCGCGCCCTTGGCCGCGAGCCGCGCGATCCCGAGGACGGCGCTGCGCGCGCGCTCGCGCATCCGCTGGTCGAGATAGCGGCCGACGAGCAGGAAGAAGGTGAGCGTCACGGCCGCGTCGAAATAGGCCTCGGTGCCGCCGGTCAGGCTTTCGGCGAGGCTCATGCCGAGCGCGAGGAGAAGCGCCAGCGAGATCGGCACGTCCATGTTCAGCCGCCCGGCGCGCAGCGCCGAGAACGCCGAGCGAAAGAACACCTGCCCCGAGAAGGCGACCGTCGGGACCGCGATCAACGCCGAGATCAGGTGGAACAGGTCGCGCGTGGCGGCCTGTGCCCCGGACCAGACGGAGACCGACAGGAGCATGATGTTGGCGGCGGCAAAGCCCGCGACCGCCAGCGCGATCAGCAGCCGCGTCGACTGCCGCTCCCGGCCGAGCTGATCGAGGTCCCCGAGATCCACGGGCGTTGCGGGAAAGCCGATGCGGGCGAGGGTCTCGACGATCGGCACGGGCGAGACCTCGGCACGGTCGAGCACCACCGTGACCCGGCGCAGCGTCAGGTTCGCGCGGGCCGAGAGGACGCCCGGCAACGGCGTCAGCGCGCGCTCGACGGTGGCGAGGCAGGCGCCGCAATGGATGGCCGGGACGGAGAAGACATAGGTGACCGTGCCGTCCTCGCCGCCCCGGCCGGCCCGGCGCAGCTCTTCGCGCTGCGGGTCGGCGGAGGCGACGGCCTCTTCCTCGGCGACGGCGAGGTCGTAGGCGGGGCTGCAGCAGCTCACCTGCCACCTCTCACGGAACGCTGAACCGGACGGCGCGGTGCCAGGGCGGCAGGTCGTCGGCTGTGACCGTCAGACGCGCCTCCCAGCGCCCGTGGGTGAGATCGGTGGTCGCGCCATAGCCGCCGCCCGGCAGTGACTTCAGGGTCAGAGTCCGGTCGAGATTGGCGTTGACCGGGTGCCCGATGGTGACGGCGATCGCGGCGCCCCGGACCGGCCGGCCGGCCGCGTCGCGAAGATCGATCCGGAAGAGGCCGCCGGCATAGCCGGTCTCGACCTGCCAGCCGCGGGCCGCCTCGCGCCGGCGTGCGGCGGTATCGGCGTCGAAGGTCTGGCTGGCGACATAGCTGTTCTCGACGACGAGCCCGCTCCAGGTCGATTCGGCGAAATAGGCCATCAGCACGTTCACCGAGATGATCGTCCCGAAGAACAGGACCATGATCACCGCCATGTGCCGGCCGGTGAACTCGCCTCTGCGGGCACCGCTCGTGGTCATCGGCCTGTCTCCGGGGCTTCGAAGGCGGCCTCGTAGACCGCGCGTTCGGAACTGTTCATGTCGTTGAGCACGAAGCGGAATTCGGTGGTTCCCGGCTTCACCGCGCCCGGCGGCTGGACGACGAAGAACTTCAGCGTCCGCAGGCGGTCGGGGTCGACCTTGATGGCGAAGCTGCGCCCGTCCGGCTGGTTCAGATCCTCCGAATACATCGACGCGCCCGGCAGCCCGTCGAGCGTCAGCGCGAATTCGCGCGGCTCCGGGATCATGTTGAGCAGCTTGACCGTGTAGCCGTTGCGGATGGCGCCGTCGCTGAGCTTCACATAGACCGGGTTGCGGTCGCGCTGGACGGCGAGTTCCAGCCGTTCGCGGGAGAGGAGCGCGACCAGCAGGCCGAGCCCGATCGCCGCCCAGAGGCCGGTGTAGATCAGCGTTCGCGTGCGCAGGAAGATGTGCCAGTCGAAGTGCTTCAGCCCGGCGGCGAAGCGGCCGTCCTCGCCGCGCACCCGCGTCGGATCGATCGTCCCGGTCGCCGGGTCGGTCGCGATCGCCATGTTGGCGTTGTAGTCCTTCAGCGTCGCATAGGAGATCAGCCCGCGGGCGCGGCCGAGCCGGTCCATGACGCCGTCGCAGGCGTCGATGCACAGCGCGCAGGTGATGCAGGCGAGCTGCTGGCCGTCGCGGATGTCGATGCCGGTGGGGCACACCGCGACGCAGGCATTGCAGTCGACGCAGTCGCCGACGGCGAGACCCGCCGCCGCGGCCTTCTTGGCGCCGTGGCTCCGCGGCTCGCCCCGCCAGTCGTTATAGGTGACGACGAGGGAGTCCTCGTCGAGCATCGCCGCCTGGATGCGCGGCCAGGGGCACATGTAGATGCAGACCTGCTCGCGCATCAGTCCGCCCAGCACATAGGTGGTCGCGGTCAGCACGCCGACGGTGGCGTAGGCGACGAACGGCGCCTGGCCGGTGAGGAAGCTCGTGAGCAGGCTCGGCGCGTCGGCGAAGTAGAAGATCCAGGCGCCGCCGGTCGCCACGGCGATGACCAGCCACACCGCATGCTTCAGCACGCGCTTGCGGATCTTGTCGGCGCTCCAGGGCGCCTTGTCGAGCCGGATCCGGGCGTTGCGGTCGCCCTCGAAGAAGCGCTCGACCACTAGGAAGAGGTCGGTCCAGACCGTCTGCGGACAGGCATAGCCGCACCAGGCGCGGCCGACGACCGAGGTCACCAGGAACAGTCCGACGCCGGCCATCACGAGAAGACCGGCGACGAAGAAGAACTCCTGCGGCCAGATCTCGACGAAGAAGAAGTAGAAGCGCCGGCTGGCGAGATCGATCAGCACCGCCTGGTCCGGCGCGAACGGGCCCCGGTCCCAGCGGATCCACGGCGTCAGGTAGTAGATGCCGAGCGTCACCGCCATGATGATCCACTTCAGCCGGCGGAAGCGGCCCTCGGCGCGCTTCGGATGGATCTTGCGGCGGGCCTCGTAGAGCGGCTGCGACTGCCGCTCCGGTGCGTTGACCGGCTCGACGTCGAAGCGATGGATGTCTGGCTGCTGAAGCATCGAGGCTCTCGGCTGGAAGACCGGGGATGGCGGGCGATACCCGATCGCCTACGGGAGCCGACGAAGCGCCGCCTTGATCTCGCGCAATCGTACTGTCCCGATGCGATCCGAAGGGCCGGGAGGGCCGGGGAGAGCGGGAAGTCCACAGGCCGGCCCCGCAGCTTCGCGGTGGCGCCGGCGCTGCGACGATGGTTTCGCGACGGCCCGTCAGAACAAGCGAGCCCCCGGCCGTTGGGACGGGGGCTCGCATACGTCCGCTTCGACGACGGCGATTTGGGGCTACTCGCCGCCGCCGAGGCTGTGGACGTAGACGGCGAGCTCCTTGACCGTGGTTTCGCCGAGCCGGGCGCCCCAGGCCGGCATGACGCCATGCCGCGGGTTGGTGACCTGCGCCATGATGGCGGCGTGGCTGCCGCTGTAGAGCCAGATCGCATCGTTCAGCCGCGGCGCTCCGACGTCGCGATTGCCCTGGCCGCTCTCGCCGTGGCAGGCGGCGCAGTTGTCGGCGAAGATCTGGGCGCCGCGTCCGGCCGCCGCCGAATCGGTCTCCTGGCCGGAGATCTTGCGGACATACCAGGCGACGTCCGAGATCTGGTCCCGGGTGAGGATGCCGTCGCGGCCGAAGGCCGGCATCTCCGAGACCCTCGTGTTGTCGTCGGTGGCATAGCGGATGCCGTCTTCCAGCGTCGTGTGGATGGCGGCGAGGCTGCCGCCCCAGAGCCAGCTATCGTCGTTGAGGTTGGGATAGCCGACGCCGCCCTCGGCGCCCGAGCCGTGGCACTGGACGCAGTTGACCTTGAAGGCCGCGCGGCCGGCGGCGATCGCCATCGGCCGCAGCTTGGGATCGGCGGCGATGGCTTCGACGTCGAGCTTGCCGATCGCCTGCAGCTTCTCGGCATTAGCGGCGTTGACGGCGGCCATCTGCCGGCCGAGCTCGGCCCGGCTCGACCAGCCGAGCAGGCCGGGCGTCGCCGAATGGATCATCGGCCAGGCCGGATAGAGGATGGTGTAGACCAGCGCGAAGGCGATGCAGCCGTAGAAGGTCCACAGCCACCAGCGCGGCAGCGGGTTGTTGAGCTCCTTGATGCCGTCCCAGGAATGGCCCGTGGTCTCGACACCGGTGACTTGATCGACGTCCTTGGACTCGGCCACGGATCAGTCCTCCTTGAAGGGGATGGCGGCGGCATCGTCGGCGGACCGGCGGGCGCCGGGGCGGACGACGAAGACGAGCACCGCGATGAAGAACAGCGCCATGGCGACAAGGCCCCACGAGTCCGCGAAGGCGCGCATGGCTTGATATTCGAGGTTCATGCCAGCCTCCTCAGCGGTCGTTTTCTTGGGGCTGGTAGACCGAGAAGTCGACGAGCGTGCCGAGCATCTGCAGATAGGCGACGAGCGCATCCATCTCCGTCAGGCGCTGCGGATTGCCGTCGAAATCGGCGACCACGGCCTTGGGGTAGCGGGCGAGCAGCCCCTTGGTATCGGCATTCGGATCGGCCTGGGCGCGAAGATCGGCCTTGGCATCGGCGATCATCTCGTCCGTGTAGGGCACGCCGACGTCGCGGTTGGCGGCGAGATGCGCGGCGGGATCGGCCATGTCGAGATCGGTCCTGGCCAGGAAGCCGTAGGTCGGCATGATCGATTCCGGCACCACCGAACGCGGATCGGTCAGGTGCTGCACCTGCCACTCGTTGGAGTAGCGGCCGCCGACGCGGGCGAGGTCCGGTCCGGTGCGCTTCGATCCCCACTGGAAGGGATGGTCGTACATCGATTCCGCGGCCAGCGAATAATGCCCGTAGCGCTCGACCTCGTCGCGGAACGGCCGGATCATCTGGCTGTGGCAGTTGTAGCAGCCCTCGCGCAGGTAGATGTTGCGTCCGGCGAGTTCCAGCGGCGTGTAGGGCCGCATGCCGGCGACCTTTTCCACCGTGTTCTGCAGGTAGAACAGCGGCGCGATCTCGACGATGCCGCCGATCGTCACCACCAGAAGCGACAGGACCAGGAGCAGCGTGACGTTGCGCTCGATCTTGCCGTGGTGGGAGAGGATGCCGCGGGCGACGGGATCGGCCTTCAGCTCCGGTCGGGCCCCGGCCATGGCGGGGTTGGGTTCGTTGTGTGCCATCGTGGTTCCCCTCACTCCGCCGGCTGCAGCACGGGCGCCGAGCCACCCATCGGGACCTCCTCGCGCAGGTCGCCGCGGATGGTCTTGTAGACATTGAAGGCCATGATCAGAGCGCCGGTGAGGTACATCAGCCCGCCCATCATGCGCAGGACGTAGTAGGGATGCATCGCGGCGACCGTCTCGGCGAAGGAGTAGACGAGGTAGCCGTCGTCCCCGTATTCGCGCCACATCAGGCCCTGCATGATGCCCGACACCCACATCACCGCCGCGTAGACGACGATCCCGAGGGTCGCGAGCCAGAAGTGCCAGTTGACCAGCCGCAGCGAGTAGAGGCGCCGGCGGTCCCACAGCTTCGGCACCAGATGATAGACCGCGCCGAAGGAGATCATGCCGACCCAGCCGAGCGCGCCGGAATGCACGTGGCCGATGGTCCAGTCGGTGTAGTGGCTGAGCGAGTTGACCGACTTGATCGACATCATCGGGCCTTCGAAGGTCGACATGCCGTAGAAGGCGACGGAGATCACCAGGAAGCGCAGGATCGGGTCGGTCCTCAGCTTGTCCCAGGCGCCCTGCAGCGTCATCAGGCCGTTGATCATGCCGCCCCAGGACGGCATCCACAGCATGACCGAGAACACCATGCCGAGCGTCTGCGCCCAGTCGGGCAGGGCGGTGTAGTGCAGGTGATGCGGGCCGGCCCAGATGTAGAGGAAGATCAGCGCCCAGAAGTGGATGATCGACAGCCGGTAGGAATAGACCGGGCGGTTCGCCTGCTTCGGGATGAAGTAGTACATCATGCCGAGGAAGCCGGCGGTGAGGAAGAAGCCGACGGCGTTGTGGCCGTACCACCACTGGGTCAGCGCGTCCTGGACGCCGGAGAAGGCCGAGTAGCTCTTCGAGCCGAGGAAGGAGACCGGCATCGACAGGTTGTTCACCACGTGCAGCATCGCGATGGTCACGATGAAGGCGAGGTAGAACCAGTTGGCGACGTAGATGTGCGGTTCCTTCCGCTTCACCAGCGTGCCGAGGAAGACCACGAGATAGGCGACCCAGACGATCGTCAGCCAGATGTCGACGTACCATTCGGGCTCGGCATATTCGCGCCCCTCGGTGATGCCGAGGAGGTAGCCGGTCGCCGCCATCACGATGAACAGCTGGTAGCCCCAGAAGACGAACCAGGCGAGATTGCCGCCCCACAGCCGCGCCCGGCAGGTGCGCTGGACGACGTAGAAGGAGGTCGCGATCAGCGCGTTGCCGCCGAAGGCGAAGACCACGGCCGAGGTGTGCAGTGGCCGCATCCGGCCGAAGTTGAACCAGGGCTCGATGTTGAGATGCGGCCAGGCGAGCTGCGACGCGATGACGACGCCGACGAGAAAGCCGACGATTCCCCAGCCGACCGTCGCGACGACGCCGTAGCGCACCACCTCGTCGAAATAGCCCTGGTCGTGGGTCTTTGCCGCCTGCAGACGCAGCGGGATCATCTTCGCGTCGGTGAATTCGATCCGCCGCAGCAGCACGATCGTCGCGATCGCGAGCACGAGGAACAGCACCCAGGCATGCGCCTGGAACGCGGCGTCCTTGGCAAAGCCCGCGGCAAGCAGCGCCAGGAACGCCGTGATGCCGATCCCGACCGCCTCCATGTGGTTCTTCATTTCCGGTTCTTCCCTCCAGCCTCGCCGCCCGTGCGCTCGAGTTGAGCGGCGCCCGAGGCAGGCTCTCCCGCTCTGCCGCAAGGTGAGGCCGCCGGCCTTGACCTGGATCAAAGGCGCGGGCGGGCTGACGGTCAGCAGCCGTGAGTGGCAGGGCGGTCGGGCGATTCGGACGGGCGATGATCGGCGGAAAATGCGCCCGCCGGTCGGGGATGCGGCGGATGACGTTGCGGGCGCTCGCCGAAGGCATCATCTTCAGAGGATCGAACAGGACAAGCGGGAGGTGGATCCGTGGACCGTCATATCGTCTGCACGCATTGCGGAGCGGTGAACCGCGTCGGCCGGGAGCGCGACGCCGACAAGGCGAAGTGCGGCTCGTGCCATCAGCAGCTCTTTTCGGCTCATCCGGCCGATGTCGACAGCGCGATGTTCGACCGGCAGGTCGGCCGGGGCACGATCCCGGTGCTGGTCGACGTCTGGGCGCCCTGGTGCGGCCCGTGCCGCGCCATGGCGCCGGCCTATGAAGCTGCGGCGCGCGAGCTGGAGCCGGACATCCGGCTGTTGAAGCTGAACTCGGACAAGGAGCAGCAGGCAGCGGGGCGCCTCGGCATTCGCGGCATCCCGACAATGATCCTGTTCCACCGCGGCGCCGAGGTTGCGCGCGTGTCCGGCGCCATGTCGGCGGCGCAGATCGTCGGCTGGGTCCGCCAGCAGGCGGGCAAGCTCGCGGAGACGGCGTAGGAGCGGCGACCGGTTCGCCGGGAGGTTCCTGTTCGCGCGGATTCAGCCGGCGCGGGCGCCGAGCGCCCGCATCTCCTTGAGCCAGCCTTCCCGTCTCCTGGCGTCCGTCGCCTCCACCATGCCGTAGAGCGTCTCGCGCACGGGCCTGATGCCGACGAAGTTCAGGATGTTGCGGCGCAGGCAGGCGATGCCGTGATTGCGGAACCACAGCCGGTAGATCGTCGACGGCATGCCCATGGTGACGACGACGCGGGCGCTCCGGCCAGCGAGCCGGCCCTTCGGGAAGCGGGCGTTCTCCGCCGTCGCCTCGAAGGCCAGCCCGGGGCGCATCAACTGTTCCAGGAACGCCTTCAGGAGGGCCGGCATGGTGCCCAGCCAGAGCGGGAAGACGATCACGACGTGGTCGGCGGCCATGAGCGAGTCGGCGGCGGGCCGAAGGCTCGCCGGAATCGCACCCTCCGCGAAGTCGGCGGGGCTGCGGAGGAACGGTATGTCGAGGGCGGCGATATCGACGAAGTCGACGCCGTGGCCGGCGGCCCGGGCGCCCTCGCTATAGGCCTCCGCCAAGGCCCGGCAGAAATGGCCGGTCGCCGGATCGGGATGGCCGAGGATGACGAGGAGGCGGCGCGGCATGGCGAATCTCCGAGGCTGCTCCGCCGCAGCATCGCCTGCCGAAAGGCCGGCCGCCTTGATGCCCGTCAAGCACGCCGCCCGGACGGAGCCTCCAGCGTCTACCGGTTCGGCACCGGCGCGGTGCGGATCAGTCTCTCGGCGTTGC
The DNA here is from genome assembly GCF_041027365.1 of Jiella sp. M17.18. Lineage (NCBI taxonomy): Bacteria > Pseudomonadati > Pseudomonadota > Alphaproteobacteria > Hyphomicrobiales > Aurantimonadaceae > Jiella > Jiella sp. M17.18. The sequence continues at coordinate 340,616 of NZ_JBFTEH010000004.1, forward strand.
TACAGAGGAACGGTCTGACGCTCCCCGGCGAATATCCCGAAGGCATCCGCGACCAGGCCGGATTCTCGGTCTTCCGTGCGGTCTTCTGCGACGGCGGGCAGGCGCGGTCAGAAAGCCAGAGGCGCTGGACGCCATGGTCGTCAACGTCCGTCCCGGCTCTGTCCTGCCGCTCGCCACCTCCGCGACGGGCCGCATCGTCTGCGCCTTCGGATCGCCCTTGCCGGTCGCGCGGCGGCTGGCCGCGGAGCAGGGCATAGACATCGCCGGAGCCGAAGCGTTGCGCAGCACGATCGCCGCCGGCGTCGCCAGTGAGGGCATGGTCCGCATCGAGCGGCTGCTCCTGCCGGGCATTCCGCGATCGCCGTGCTTGTCTTCGACGATCGGGGCGGGCTCGCCGGCGTGTTGACGACGCTCGGGCCCTCGGCGGCGTTCGATGCCGCGCTTGCCGGTCCCGTCGCAGGCGCTGTCCGCAAGGCCGCGCGGGACCTTTCGTCGAGGCTCGGCTACTCGTCCGCTTCAGCGCAATGAGGGCGCGTCGAGCACCCGCTCGAAAGCAGAGAGCGCCAGTTTGACGGTGCGCCGTTCCTCCGGCGACAGATCGGCCAGAACCGCATCTGACAGCGCGACCATCTGCGGAAAGATCGTGTCATAGGCCTTGCGGCCGACGGGCGTGATCTCGACCTCGTTGAACCGCCGGTCGTCCTCGCTCTTCGCCCGCTTGATCCAGCGTCGCGTCTCCAGATCCTGCAGGGCCCTGCTGACCTTGGTCTTGTGCATGGCGCTTGCGGTGCCGAGCTGCTTCGCCGTCGCGGTGCCGAGCCGGGCGAGATGGGCGAGAACCCGCCATTCCGGCCGCGTCATCCCCTCGCTGTCACGATAGACCGGCATCACCCGCCGGCTCATCAGTTCGGCGATGATGTTCAGGCGGTAGGGGACGAAATCGTCGAGATGCATGCCGTGAGGGCTCGCCCTTGATGGTTACAATTTGGACCAATACCCTTTCGGCCAACGAGTCCACAAGGAAGCGAACCGGGGAGGCGAGGATGGACCGCACCGCCCAGTACATGCCGGGCTTCGGCAACGACTTCGAGACCGAGGCGCTGCCCGGCGCTCTGCCGCAGGGCCAGAACTCCCCGCAGAAATGCGCCTATGGGCTTTACGCCGAGCAGCTTTCGGGCACCGCCTTCACGGCGCCGCGCGGCCAGAACGAGCGGACCTGGTGCTATCGCATCCGGCCCTCGGTGAAGCACACCGGGCGCTTCGAGAAGATCGCCGTGCCGCTGTGGAAAAGCGCGCCGAACGTCGATCCCGATGTCATCTCGCTCGGCCAGTATCGCTGGGACCCGGTGCCGCATTCCGACGAATCCCTGACCTGGATCACCGGCATGCGCACGGTGACGACCGCCGGCGACGTCAACACCCAGACCGGCATGGCGGCGCATGTCTATCTCGTCACGGCGTCGATGGTGGACGAGTACTTCTACTCCGCCGACGGCGAGCTACTCGTCGTGCCGCAGGAGGGGCGGCTGCGCTTCACCACCGAACTCGGCATCATGGACGTCGAGCCGAAGGAGATCTGCGTCCTGCCGCGCGGCCTCGTCTACCGGGTCGAGGTGCTGGAGGGACCGTGCCGCGGCTTCGTCTGCGAGAACTACGGACAGAAGTTCGACCTGCCGAACCGTGGGCCGATCGGCGCCAACTGCATGGCCAATCCGCGCGACTTCAAGACGCCGGTTGCCGCCTTCGAGGACCGCGATACGCCGAGCACGGTGACGATCAAGTGGTGCGGGACCTTCCACCGCTCGGCGATCGACCACTCGCCGCTCGACGTCGTCGCCTGGCACGGCAACTACGCGCCATGGAAATACGATCTTCGGACCTATTCGCCGGTGGGCGCGATCCTCTTCGACCATCCCGATCCGTCGATCTTCACGGTGCTGACGGCGCCCTCGGGCGTCGAGGGGACGGCCAACATCGACTTCGTGCTTTTTCGCGAACGGTGGATGGTGGCCGAACACTCCTTCCGCCCGCCGTGGTACCATAAGAACGTGATGAGCGAGCTGATGGGCAACATCTACGGTGTCTACGACGCCAAGCCGAAGGGCTTCGTGCCCGGCGGCATGAGCCTGCACAACTGCATGCTGCCCCACGGGCCGGATCGGAACGCCTTCGAGGGCGCCTCGAACGCGGACCTCAAGGCGGAGAAGCTCGATGAGACCATGAGCTTCATGTTCGAGACCCGCTTTCCGCAGCAACTGACCGCATGGGCCGCCACGGAGGCGCCGCTGCAGGACGACTACGTCGATTGCTGGACCAGTCTCGACAAGAAATTCGACGGCACCCCCGGCGTGAAATGAGGACGGCATGAAACTCGGCACCTTGAAGGACACGACGCGCGACGGCCGGCTGGTGGTCGTCTCGAAGGACCTGACCCGCTGTTCGGAGGTGCCGCACATCGCCCGCACCCTGCAGGCGGCGCTGGACGACTGGGAGTACGTGGCGCCGCGTCTGCTGGCCGTCGCCGAAGGCATCGAGACCGGCAGCCAGCCGACCGTGCGCTTCCACGAGCACGATGCCCATTCGCCGCTGCCGCGCGCCTATCAGTGGGCGGACGGCTCGGCCTATGTGAACCACGTCGAGTTGGTGCGAAAGGCGCGCGGCGCCGAGATGCCGGAGAGCTTCTGGACCGATCCCCTGATGTATCAGGGCGGCTCCGACAGCTTCCTGCCGCCGCGCGACCCGATCCGCTTCCCCGCCGAGGCGGTGCCGGACTGGGGTGTCGACTTCGAGGCCGAGATCGCGGTCGTCGTGGGCGACGTGCCGCTCGGCGCGGACGAGGCGACCTGCCGCGACGCGATCCGCCTCGTCATGCTGGTCAACGACGTGTCGCTGCGCGGGCTGATCCCCGGCGAACTCGGCAAGGGCTTCGGATTCTTCCAGGCCAAGCCGTCTTCCGCCTTTTCGCCGGTGGCCGTGACGCCGGACGATCTGGGCGCGGCCTGGGACGGCGGCAGGCTCTCGCTGCCGCTTCTCGTCGCCCTGAACGGAGAGGCCTTCGGCAAGGCCGACGCCGGAACCGACATGACCTTCGACTTTCCGAAGCTCATCGCCCATGCCGCGCGGACGCGGCCGCTTGCGGCCGGCACGATCATCGGCTCGGGCACGGTGTCCAACAAGGGTGCCGACGGCGGTCCGGGACAGCCGATCGCGGCCGGCGGCGTCGGCTATTCCTGCCTCGCCGAGATCCGCATGGTCGAGACGATCGAAAGCGGCGCGGCGAAGACGCCCTTCATGGCCTTCGGCGACACCGTCCGCATCGAGATGGCGGACAAAGCCGGCCATTCGATTTTCGGGGCCATCGAGCAGACGCTCCAAGAGGCTGCCTGACGGGGCGATGAAGCTCTACCACTTTTGGCGATCCTCGGCGAGCTACCGCGTCCGGATCGCCCTCAACCTCAAGGGCCTCGACGCCGACCTCGTGCCCGTCGACATCCTCGCCGGCGAGCATCGCGGCGCGGCCTTCACGGCGCTCAACCCGCAAGGCTTCCTGCCGGTGCTGGTCCACGAAGACGTGACGCTCGGCCAGTCCTTCGCCATCCGAGACCGGCTGGAGGCGCAGGCGGCCGAAACCGCGATCCGTCCGGCGGATTCCGTTCGCCCGGCGCGGGCAATGCAAATCGGGGCCGCTTCGTGGCGGACTTTCTCACCGCCCTACACACTGATCGGCGCCGCGGCCTCCGCGACCGGACGAACGGAGGCGGACGCTCGGAAGGGGCGGAGCCGGTATTGCCGGGGCTAGAAAAGCCGTATACGACCTATTTGTCGCGTGGATGGGAGCTGCGGGACGTTCGAGACGATGACCATATTGGGAGGACTGATATGAAGTTGCACACCACTCGCCGCGGATTCATGGCCGCGACCGGCCTGTTCGCCGGTGCGCTCGCCGCACCGACCGTTCTTCGGGCGCAGACGAAGTACACGCTGAAGATCAGCCACTACCTGCCGCCGACGCACGGGTTCCAGACGGATTTCATCCAGCCCTGGGCGGAGAACCTCAAGCAGAAGACCAACGGCGCGATCGACTACAAGATCTATGACGTCAGCACCGCCTTCGGACGGGCGGACCGTCAGGCGGATCAGGTCCGCGCCGGCGTCGTCGACATCGCGCTCGGCCTGTGCGGCATTCCGCGCGGCCGCTTCCCGCATTCCTCCGTGATCGAACTGCCCTTCGTCGTCGAGCGTGCCGAGAGCGGCTCGCGGGCCCTGTGGCAGCTCTACAAGGAGAACAAGCTCGGCAACGAATACGCGCCCTTCAAGGTGCTGCTCCTGATGACGCACAACGGAGCGCTCATCCACACGGTTGACCGGCCGGTGAAGCAGCTCTCCGACCTGAAGGGACTTCGGATCCGCTCGCCCGGTCCGGCGGTCAACGCGATGCTCGAATACGAAGGCGCGAGCGCGCTGGCGCTGCCGCCCTCGCAGATCTACGAAGGCCTTGAGAAGGGCTCGCTGGACGGCCTCGCGACGACCTGGGACCTCGTCGCCGCGGTCCGCGCCAACGAAGTGCTGAAGTACCACACCGACTGCCGACTTTACGGCGCCGCCTTCTACTACCTGATGAACAAGAACAGCTTCGCGCGCCTGCCGAAGGAGCTGCAGACGCTGATCGACGAGACGACCGGGGAGGCGTTGCTGCCGAAGGTCGGGCCGTGGTGGGACAAGTGGGACGCGGTCGGCAAGGCCGACGCCGTCAAGCGCAACGAAGAGATCATCGTCATCGACGACGCCGAGCGGCGCAAGTGGCGCGACCAGCTGAAGCCGATGACGGAGAAATATCTCGCAAGCCTGAAGAGCGAGGGCGTCGACGATCCCGCCGCGCTCTACAAGGACGCGTTGGACCTCGTCCAGAAATACGGCGCGTGACGGGCGGCGCGGGTGAACCAGCGTCCGAGTGAGATGACCGGTGACGGCGGCGCGGTGGGCGCGCCGCCGCTGCCGCTCGTGCCACGCGTCATCAGCGTCTTCGGCTGGATCGGCGTCGCCGTGCTTCTGGTGCCGATCGTGCTGACATGCGCCGACATCGTCTGGCGCCGCGCCATCGGCGGCGCCTTCATGGACACGTTCGACATCACCAAGCTCTGCCTCGTCGCCGCCGCGGCCTGGACGATCCCCTACGGCTTCGTCCATGGCAGCCATGTGACCGTCGACCTTCTCCTCGAGCAGTTCCCGGCCCGTCTGCAGACGCTGGCCGACGGGCTGATCCACCTCGTCTGCGGAGCGCTGTTCGTGCTCCTCGGCTGGCTGTCCTGGAACGGCGCGATGCTGCACTACAGCTACGGCGACACGACGCAGAACCTCGCGCTTCCCGTCGTCTACTACTGGGCGATCTTCATCGTCGGCCTCGCGCTGGCGGTCGTCGCCTGCCTGTGGCGCAGTTTCGCGGCCTTTCGGCGGCTGAGGGGCGGGAGCCCGTCATGACGGCGCAGCTCGCCGGGCCTGCCGGCTTCGCCATCGTCCTTCTCCTGATCGCCTTCCGGGTGCCGATCGCCATCGCGATGGCGCTGGTCGGCACGGTCGGCGCGATCCTTCTCGGCGGCTGGGACCAAGCCGCCTACATCCTGTCGAACCTGCCCTACGAGGCGGTCTCCGGCGACGGGATGGAGGTCGTGCCGCTGTTCATCTTCATGGGCGTGTTCGCGTCGTTTTCAGGCCTGTCGGCCAATCTGTACAACGGCGTGCAAGCCTTCATCGGCCATCGCCGCGGCGGCATCGCCATGGCCACCGTCGGCGCGTCGGCGATCTTCGGGGCGATCTGCGGCTCCTCGCTCGCCACCGCCGCGACGATCGGGCGCGTCGCCATGCCGGAGATGCGTTCGCGCGGCTATGCCGACAGCCTGGCAGCCGCCTCCGTCGCCGCGGGCGGAACGCTGGGCGTGCTGATCCCGCCGTCGATCATCCTGATCCTCTACGCGATCATGACCCGCAACTCGATCGGCGCGCTGTTCTCGGCCGCGCTGGTGCCGGGCCTCATCGCCACCGCCCTCTACATGACCGCGATCACCATCCAGGTCGCGCGACGTCCGGCGCTCGGTCCGGCCGGCGCACGGCTGAGCCTTGCCGACCGGACCCGTTCGCTCCTGCGGATCTGGGACGCGGCGCTGCTCATCGTCCTGGTGATCGGCGGGATCTACGGGAAGGTCTTCTCGCCGACCGAGGCGGCGGCCGTCGGCGCCGGGGGCGCCCTGGTCATCACCGCCGCACGCGGCCGGCTGACCCGCGCCGTCCTCAAGGCCGGCATCGCCGAGACCGCCGCGATGACCGGCATGATCTTCCTGATTCTGCTGGGGGCCGCGATCTTCAACTACTTCGTCGAGCTCAGCGGCCTGACGGAGATGCTCACCGGGGCGATCCAGAGCACCGGTCTGCCGCCGCTCGGGGTGCTGATCCTCGTCATCGCCTTCTACATCGTGCTCGGCTGCTTCATGGACAGCCTGTCGATGGTGCTGCTGACCGTCGTGCCGATGTACAACCTGATCACCGGCGCGGGCTATGACCCGGTGTGGTTCGGCGTGCTGCTCGTCTGCGTCGCCGAAATCGGGCTGATCACGCCGCCGATCGGCATGAACCTCTTCGTCCTGCAGGGCACGACGCCGGGGCTGAAGCTCGAGACCATCGTGCGCGGCATCCTGCCGTTCATCCTCGCCGACGTCGTGCGTATCGCCATCCTCGTCGCCGTGCCGGGCCTTTCGCTCTTCCTGCCGAGAATGCTCGGCCTGTCGTGACCCGAAGGACGCTGCATTGAGCGATGAGGACAGGAGCCGGTCCGGGCTAGAGCGCTATCCCGCCTTCCTGGTGCGGCGCCTCAACCAGGTGTCGACGGCGCATTTCTCGCAGGTGATGGCGGAGAACGGTCTCGACGTGACGCCGGTCCAGTTCGCCGCCCTGCGCGAGATCGCGGATGCGCCGGGGCTCGACCAGGGCACTCTGGCGAGCCGGATCGCCTGCGATCGGGTGACCACCGGCGACGTGATCAACCGGCTCGTCCGCAAGAAGCTGGTCGAGCGGCACCGCTCGACCGTCGACCGGCGCTCCCGGGCCTTGTTCGTCAGCGAGGACGGCCGAGACCTGCTCGCATCGATCATGCCGCTCATCGACGAGGTGCAAAGCCGGCTGACGGCGAGGCTCGACCCGGCGGAGCTGGCGCAGCTGATGGCGCTGCTGAACAAGGCGGTCGGGGAGTGACGCAGAGACGGCGTCCGGCCAGCGGATCTGCGCGCCCGCGACCGGACGGGCCGGAACCTCCCGAGACTCATCCCTGCCGGCGGGGCGTCAGGCCTCGGCGTCCGGTTGCCTCGCCGGCACGGCGTCCGCGAAGGCGGGGAGTTCGGCGCAGGCGGCGGTGATCTCGCGCAGGCGCGGCATCGCGCTGGTGTCGACCCCGAACCGATCGGCGGAACCCATCTGCGGCACCAGGCAGATGTCGGCAAGGCTCGGCGCATCGCCGAAGGTGAAGCGCGTGTCCCCTCCGTGGCGGCGGGCCAGCGCCTCGCATGCCGCCAGCCCGTCGCCCAGCCAGCGGCGGCACCAGGCGTCCACGCTCTCCTGCGGCAGGCCGATCTCCTCGCGGAGATAGCTGAGGACCCGCAGGTTCTGCAGCGGATGGATGTCGCAGGCGACCGCTTCGGCGAAGGCCCGAACGAGCGCCCGCCGGGCGGGATCGGCAGGCAGCAGCGGCGGCTCGGGATGGGTCTCGTCGAGCCACTCGATGATCGCGAGCGACTGCGTCAGGACCGTCCCGTCGTCGAGTTCCAAGGCGGGAACCAGCCCCTGCGGGTTCAGCGCGCGGTACGCCGGGCGCTTCTGCTCGCCGCCCTCCCTGCGCAGATGGACGAACCGCGTCTGCGGCTCGATCCCCTTGAGATTGAAGGCGATCCGGCAGCGCCAGGCGGCCGACGAGCGGAAATAGCCGTGGAAGATCATTCTGCCGGCCCGAGCGTCAGTTCGATATCGGGGAGCCCGTCGATCCCGCCGCGGATCGCGTCGCCGGGTCCCACCGGCCCGACACCGGCCGGCGTGCCGGTGAAGATCACGTCGCCGGGCGCCAGGTGGTAGTAGCGCGACAGGTGCGCGACGAGTTCGACCGGCGACCAGACGAGGTCGGAGAGGTGCGCGTCCTGTTTGACCGCGTCGTTGACCGACAGCCAGATGCGCTGCGGTCCGACCGCGCCGAACTCGGCGGCCGGGACGAGCGCGGTCATCACCGCCGACTGCTCGACATTCTTGCCGATATCCCACGGGCGCTGCTTGGCGCGGGCGGCGAGCTGGAGGTCGCGCCGGGTCATGTCGAGCCCGCAGCCATAGCCCCAGATCGCGGCCGCCGCCTCGCTTGCCGTGGCGCGGAAGACCGGGGCACCGATCGCCATCACCAGTTCCATCTCGTAGTGGTAGTTCTCGGTGCCGGGCGGATAGGGCACCGTCGCTCCGGAGGGCACCAGGCTCTGCGCGTCCTTGAGGAAGTAGAAGGGCGCCTCGCGGTCGACCTCGACGCCCATCTCTGCGGCATGGTCCGCGTAGTTGCGCCCGACGCAGAAGATGCGGTGCACGGGATAGAGGGCATCGTGTCCTGCAGGGACGGTCGGATAGGCGGGGGATTCGAACAGGCGCGTGGCCATCGGTCTTCCTTCAGCTGTCGGTGAGATCGGGCATGGGCGGGCGGGGCAGGGGGCGATCGCATGTCAGGCGGTGCGCGCCCCGGCCGGCGAGCCAGCGGACGAGGTCGGCGGCCCGGCCGGAAACCGTGGCGTTCCCGGGGCGCGGGGGTGCCGCCGGCGGCCGGTCGGTCGGCTGCAGCGCCACCGGGACATCGTCCCAGGCGGCGATGGCCTCAGCGAGCATCCGGTCGACCATCTCTCGCGGCGCGTCCAGCAGCGACCCGCCGGTGCCGAGATCGACGGCGCGAAGCCAGATCCTGCGGGCGCGCAACCAGGCGGTGTCGCGGGCGGTGATCCGGCGCCCGTCCGGCAGGGTGAGCGGTGCGTCCCAGGCGGGACCGTTGAGATCACGCCATTCGACGTCGAGGTGCACGGCGGCATGGCGAAAGAGCCCGCGTAAGGCTCTCGCAGGCAGCGTCGCGCCGGACGCGATCTCTTCTCTCTGCGCGGCGCGCGAGGCGTACATCGGCCGGGGAACGCCGTCCGCCGCCCATTCCGTCAGCCGCGTCAGCGCGCGCGCGTGGTATCCGACGTCGGCGACGACGTGCCGCCGGGTCCAGCCGGGCACGAGGCTCGGCCCTGCGAGATCTGCGTCGGGCAGGTCGTTCAACAGTCGCGCGAAATAGGCCGTGCCGAGACGGGCCCATCCGAGCTCGACCGCGGGCGCCTCCGGTGCGTCGTAGCGCGCGCCGCTTCCCTGGCGCTCCCGCAGGGCCGCCCGCGCTTCGTCCAGCGTCGTCATCGGCCTCAGCGATCGCCGGCGTCGACATGCGTGCGGGCAAAGTGCAGGCGTTCCATGATCGGCGCGTCGGAGAAGCGAAAGAGGTCGAACTGCGTTTCTGCGCCGAGCGACCAGTGGCACCACGAGGGCGCGACGAACATGTCGCCCTTTTCCAGCCGATGCTCGGTGCCGTCGAGCGTCACCAGGCCCCTGCCTTCGAAGACCTGGAACACCGAGGAGCCGACCTCGCGGCGGCCGGGCGTCTGTGTGCCCTCGCGCAGGCGGTGGAACTCGGCGCGGATCGTCGGCATGACGTCGCCGCCGGTCGTCGGATTGACGTAGCGGACCGCGGCATGGCCCTGTTCGACCGTCGCCGGCTGGCCTTCCTCCTCGAGCAGGAGCTGTTCGGTCAGGGCGCGGTCCGTGAACTCCCAGCGATAGGCGCCGATGGGGGAGGAGACCGTGTCCTGAAGTCCCGACAGCGGACGCAGGCCCGGATGGCACCAGAGCCGCTCACCGCGCGAGAAGGCGGGCGTCGCATAGTCGGTGACGCGTTCGGAGCCGAATTCGAAAAAGCCGACGTCCATCTGCTGCGAGAACGGAATGTCGAGGCCGTCGATCCAAGCCATCGGCGCATCGGTGGCGTTCTGGTGGCCGTGGAAATGCCAGCCGGGCGTCAACAGGAAGTCGCCGCGGCTCATGCGCACCGGATCGCCGTTGACGACGGTCCAGACGCCTTCACCCTCGACGACGAAGCGGAAGGCGTTCTGCGAGTGGCGGTGTTCCGGTGCGGTCTCCCGCGGCCCGAGATATTGGATCGCGGCCCACAGCGTCGGGCTGACATAGGCGTGGCCGCCAAGGCCGGGATTGGCGAGGCCGATCGCCCGCCGCTCGCCGCCGCGGCCGACCGGGACCAGGTCGCCGGAGCGCTTCGCGAGCGGGTAGAGATCCGCCCAGCGCCAGACATGGGGGACCGCCTTCGGCTTCGGCGTGAACGGCATCAGGTCGTTGGTCTGCGTCCACAGCGGCATCAGATGATGGGTTGCGAAGTCGGCGTAGAGCTGCTCGAGCTGCCGTTCTTCCTCTGCGGTGGCTTCCGGCGCGGGGCTTTTCAATGACGACATCTTCTCCTCCGGATCTGGCGGCGCGACGACCGCACAAGCCCCGGCGGAACTCGAGCGGCGGCCCGGCGGCCTCCTCCGCCGCCAAGATTATGATACGTGTACGTATCAATTGGGGGCGCTGTCAACCTGTCGAGGGCCTCAGGAAAGCAGCGGCCAGAGCGCGGAGTTGGCGGAGATCATCTTGTGGAGGTCGTTCCGCAGGCGGGGCTTCCCGACGTCTTGCTCGCGATCCTCGCCGCGGCGAGACGTCCCGCGGCGGCCCTCCGGCCACCGGCGGTCGCCGTCCCTGACGATGGCGACCGCTGGCAGGCGAAGCTTCAGCAATGCCCGCCGGCCGGCTCGATCTGCGCGTGAAGCCGGGCCGGATGCCACCTGGCCGCGTCGCGCCCGGCGCGTTCCCGTGTTCTCAGGGAACCGGCATCCATTTCGGCGTCGCGACGTCGGTCTTCGCGAATTGCGGCAGCTTCTTCGCCAACTCGTCCATGTTCTTGATGTCGTTCGTCATCAGCATGTCGCGGGTCACCAGCGTCGGCGGCACCACGACGCTGTGGCCGGGATCCTCGCCGGCGAGCAGCATCGCCAGCGCGCGCACCGAAACCTCGCCGATCAGCTGCGGATTCGTGGCGGCGGTGGCGACCCAGGCGCTCGGCTCCTCGCGCATTGCCTGGATGTCCGCCGTCGAAATGTCGGCGCTGTAGATCTTGATGGCGTCGGTCAGCCCAGCCTCGTCGACCGCGATCTTCACCCCTTTGGCGAACTCGTCATAGGGAGCGAAGACCACGGAGATGCCGGGATTGGCCCGCAGCACGGCGGCCGCCTGGTTGGCGACGGAGTTGGCGATCGGGTTGTCGAGCGTTCCGAACTGCGCATCCTGCTTGATGCCCGGATACTGCTTCTTGAACTTCCGCCAGGTCTCGTCGCGGCGGTCCAGGGGGGCGATGCCAGGCACGTAGACATAGGCCGCCTCGAAGCTGTCGCCGTTGTCCTTGACCGCCTGTTCCAGGGCGAGGCGGGCGAGGTCGCGGTCGCTCTGCTCGATCTGCGGCACCTTCGGATTGTTCACGTTGACGTCGAAGGCGACGACCTTGATCCCGGCCGCAACGGCGCGCTTGACCGGTTCGCTCATCGACTCCGTCAGGCCGTGCTGGACGATGATGCCGTCCACCCCGAGCGCGATGGCCTGGTCGACCATGTCTGCCTGGAGCGCCGCATCCTGGCGCGAATCGAGGACGCGCAGGTTGATGCCGAGCGCCTTCGCCTGGTTCTGCACGCCGGTGAGATAGGCCTGGAAGAAGTCGCCGGTCGACAGGTAGCGCACCAGCGCGATCGTCACGCCATCCGGCTTGTCGAAGGGCTTCGGCCGGTCCTGCGCGAGGGCGAGCCCCGGCAGGCAGAGGAGCATCGCGGCCCCCGCCGCGAGCTTGGCGAGGGATCGCCGGGTCCATGTCGTCTGTTGCATGCCATGTCCTCCCTTGTCGTCAAGATGATGCCACCGGCCCGGTCCTCCACCGGGGCGGCCGCGATTGAAGCTGTCGTGGCGGCGCGGGGCGGCGGCCCGGGCGCAGCGCGTCAGGTGCCGGCCCGGCGCGTCATCGAGAAGGTGAAGAGCAGCGCCAGGACCAGCACCGCGCCCTTCACCGCGTCCTGCGTGTAGTAGGGGGCGTTCATCATCGTCAGCCCCTGCAGGAGCATGCCGACGAAGAGGGCGCCGATCAGCGTTCCGAACGCGTTGGGCTTGGCGACCCCCAGCACGGCGAAGCCGATCAGCGCCGCCGCGACCGCGTCGAGCAGGAGATTGTTGCCGGAGGAGACGTCGCCACGCCCGACCCGCGCGGCGAGCAGGATGCCGCCGACGGCGGCGAAACCGCCGGAGATCATGTAGGCGCCGATCTTGTAGCGGCTGACCGGGGCGCCGGCGAGCCGGCTCGCCTGCTCGTTCGAGCCGATCGCATACATGACGCGGCCGAAGCGGGTAAATTCCAGGAACACGAAGATCATCGCCGCCAGCGCCAGCATGACGATCACCGAGATCGGCAGGATGTGGAAGAGGTGCGAACGGCCGAGCGCCAGGAAGGACTTGTCGAACGAGCCGGTCGCGGTCGAGCCGTCGGGGAGGAGCATGCCCTTGGCGATGGAGCGCCCCGCGGTCGGAACGAGCTGCAGGCCAAGCAGCAGGAACATCGTGCCGAGCGTCGCAAGGAGGTCCGGCACCCGGCCGTAGACGATGATCAGGCCGTTGATCAGCCCGACGAGCAGCCCGAAGCCGATGCACAGTGCAACGGTCGGTGCCGTGCCCCAGCCCCAGATCACCATGGCGTAGGAGGCGGCCATCATCGAGGAGGCGGCGACCGAGCCGATCGACAGGTCGAAGCCCCCGACCACCAGCGTCGCCGTGACGCCCAGCGCGAGAATGGCAGTGATCGAGACGGACTGGAAGACGAAGATCATCGAGCGCAGCGACAGGAAGGCCGGCTGTGCCACGAAGAAGAAGATGGCGAGGGCGATCAACAGCACGAAGAAGCCGTAGCGGATCGAGAGGTCGCGCATGGCGAGTGGCATCAGGCGGTCCTTTCGCGGGAGGGCGCCGGCAGAGCTTCGGCGGTCGACGGGCTTCCGGCGACCTCGGCGAGAAGCTGCGCCATGTCGAGCGTCGGGCCGGTGCGGTGATCGCCGACGATCGTGTGGTCGGACATGACGAGGATCCGGTCGGCAACCGCCAGCGCCTCGTCCAGCTCGGTCGCCAGCACCAGCGTCGCGCGGGTCTCCGCCGTGTCGCGCAGCCGGCGGCCGATATCGGTGCGGGCGCGGATGTCGACGCCCTGGAAGGGCTCGTCGAGGACCAGCACCGCGCAGGGCTCCGACAGCCAGCGCCCGACCACGACCTTCTGCTGGTTGCCGCCCGACAGCATCGGCATCTGGTCGGTCTCGCCCCGGCAGACGATGCCGAGGCCGGCGATGGTCTGGCGGGCGCGCCGCCGCTCCTCGGCAAAGTCGACGAAGCCGGCGCGCGATCTGCGGTCGAGGAAGGGCAGGGAGAGGTTCCGTGCGATGTCGAAGGCCGGGATCAGCGAATTGGTGGCGCGGTCCTTGGCGGCCATGAAGACGCCTGCCCGGATCGCGTCCGCGCTGCTCTGCGGCCGATAGGTCTCGCCGCGAAGCCCCAGGCGGCCGGCGACCGGGCGGCGCACGCCGAACAGGATCTCGGCAAGCTCGCTCTTGCCGGTGCCGACGAGACCGGTCAGAGCCGTCACCTCGCCGGCATGAAGCGCGAACGAAAACGGCCGCGACCAGGGCTTCAGCCGGCAGTCCTCGACCGACATCACGACCGGGCCCTGGACGCCGCCGGCGGTGCCCGCCGGCTGGACCGCCTCGCCGAGCATCGCGACCACCGCCCCTTCGTAGTCGAGCGGCGGCGAAAACGTTCCGGTGATCCGCCCGTCCCGCAAGGTGACGATCCGGTCCGCCAGGCGCCGGATGTCGGACATGCGGTGCGAGATGTAGAGGATGGCGACGCCGCGCCGCCGCAAGGTCTCCACGATCCCGAACAGGCGCTCGGCCTCGCGCTGCGAGAGCGAGGAGGTGGGTTCGTCGAGGACCAGCACCTTCGGATCCTCTGCCAGCGCCCGGCAGATCGCGACCAGCTGGCGGTCGGCGAGCGGAATGTCCCGCACGGGACGGTCGAGCGGCAGGTCGAGGCCGAGGATCGCCTGGATCTCCCGAGCCTGCCGGCGCGCGTTCCGTCGGGTGAAGAGGGCGCCGGCGCGTCCGGAGCACAGCCGGTCCAGCAGCAGGTTCTGAGCGACCGTGAGATCCGGCGCGACGGCGTCGTTGATCGACTGGTGCACGACCGAGAGGCCGGCATGCACGGCGTCGATCGGCCGCTCCGGGCGATAAGGGACGCCGGCCAGGGTCAGCGTGCCGCCGCCCGGCCGATGGACACCGGCGATGATCTTGACCAGCGTCGACTTGCCGGCGCCGTTGGCACCCATCAGCACCACGACCTCGCCCGCCCGCACGCCGAGGTCGACGCCCTTCAGGACGCGGTTCGGGCCGAACGAGCGCTCGAGCTGACGCAGTTCGAGCATCGCCCGCCCGGATGGTTCGGCCGGATGCTTCATGGTTCCTCCCGGCGACAGAGCGTATGGAAAACTAGGCGAAAGTCAACAAACATTGACATTCGCCCAATGGCCCGGCAGCCTAGCGGATGTTCGACGCGCGTCGCGGACGGCGTGAGGGTCAGCCGATGCGACCGTCGACGGACGGTGCGAGCCGCGACAGGACAGGGAGACAGTCATCGTGACGATGGAGGATGCGCATTCCGGCGGCTACCGGCCGTTCGACGTCGAAACGGTGAAAGCGCATGTCGCGGGCCTGCCGGCGGTGGCCGAGAGATTGGGGGAGGGGTCTGCGGGCCTGTCGGCGCGTGAGGTCGGCGACGGCAATCTCAATCTCGTCTTCATCGTCGAGGGACCCGCCGGCGCGGTCGTGGTGAAGCAGGCGCTGCCCTACGTTCGCCTCGTCGGCGATTCCTGGCCGCTGCCGCTCAGCCGCGCCTTCTTCGAGTGGAACGCGCTGACGCGGCAGGCGGCGATCCGACCGGAGCGCCTGCCGCAGCTCTTCCACTTCGACGCGACAAATGCGCTGGTGGTGATGGAATATCTCACCCCGCACGTGATCCTGAGGAAGGAGCTGATCGCCGGCAAAAGGTTCGAGAGCCTCGCCGGGCACATGGGCACTTTCCTCGCCGAGACGCTGTTCCGCACGTCCGACCTTTCCCTGGAGACGGCGAGGAAGAAGGCGGATGTCGCGCTGTTCTCCAACAATGTCGCGCTCTGCGCGATCACCGAGAACCTCGTCTTCACCGACGCCTATTTCGACGCGCCGCTGAACCGCTGGACCCGGCCGGGGCTCGACAAGGCGGCGCTGGCGCTGCGCGCCGACCGGGCGGTGAAGATCGCGGCGCAGGAAATGCTCCAGGTCTTCACGACGAAGACCGAGGCACTGCTGCACGGCGATCTGCACACCGGCTCGGTCATGGTGACAGGGGACGACACCCGCGTCATCGACCCGGAATTCGCCTTCTACGGCCCGATGGGCTTCGACATCGGCGCATTCCTCGCCAACCTCCTGCTCGCCTATTTCTCGCAGGAGGGGCACGAGGGCGCGGACGGCGAGCGCGACGAGTACGGCGAGTGGCTGCTTGCGACGGTCGAGGCGGTCTGGGCGATCTTCGCGGACCGGTTCCGCGAACTCTGGCGCACCGAACGCACCGGCATTCTGTTTGCCCGCAGCGTCTTCGAGGACGAGGGCGACGGGCTCGGCGCCGAGATCGCGCTCGCCCGCTTCCTCGACGGGCTGTTCGCCGACACGGCCGGGTTCGCCGGCGCCAAGATGATCCGGCGGCTGGTCGGCCTCGCCCATGTCGAGGACATGGAATCGATTGCCGACGAGACGCGCCGCGCTGCCTGCGAGGCCAGGGCGCTGGCCATGGGCCGCGAACTCCTGGTCAACCGCGGCCGGCTTTCCGACGTTTCCGCCATCACGAGCCTTGCGCGGGCGATCAGCCGCCAGAAGGACCTTCCATGAGAATAGGCGACCGCGATTTCCGCTCCATCTGGGCCGAGCCCGACGGGGCGAGCGTCGGGATCATCGACCAGACGAAGCTTCCGCACGAGCTGAAGGTCGTTACGCTGGCTTCGGTCCAGGAGGCCGCGACGGCGATTTCCGACATGTGGGTGCGCGGGGCGCCGCTGATCGGCGCGACCGCCGCCTACGGGATGGCCTTCGCGCTGCGCGTCGACGCCTCGGATGCGGGCCTCGACCGGGCCTATGACATGCTTCATGCGACCCGGCCGACCGCGATCAACCTGCGATGGGCGCTCGACGCCGTCCGCCGGCGGGTGCGCCCGCTGCCGGTGCCCGAGCGCGCCGACGCGGCCTGGGCCTTTGCCGCGGAGATCTGCGACGAGGACGTCGAGACCAACCGGCGGATCGGACTGAACGGGCTGGCGCTGATCGAGGCGGCGGCGAAGGGCAAGCCGGCCGGCGAGCCGGTGAACATCCTCACCCACTGCAATGCGGGCTGGCTGGCGACCGTCGACTGGGGCACGGCGACGTCGCCGATCTACCAGGCCTTCGAGAAGGGCGTTCCCGTTCACGTGTTCGTCGACGAGACCCGCCCGAGGAACCAGGGTGCGAGCCTCACCGCCTGGGAACTCGCCAATCACGGCGTGCCGCATACGCTGATCGTCGACAATGCCGGCGGCCACCTGATGCAGCACCGGATGGTCGACCTGTGCATCGTCGGCTCCGACCGCACGACCGCGCTCGGCGACGTCTGCAACAAGATCGGCACCTATCTGAAGGCGCTCGCCGCACGCGACAACGGCATACCGTTCTACGCGGCGCTGCCGGCCTCGACGATCGACTGGACGGTCCGCAGCGGCGTCGACGAGATCCCGATCGAGCAGCGGAACGGCGAGGAGGTCTCCCACGTCATCGGCATCAACGACGACGGCGTGGTCGAGCGGGTGCGGATCGCCCCCGCCGGCACGCCGGTCTCGAACTATGCCTTCGACGTCACGCCGGCGCGCCTGGTCACCGGCCTGATCACCGAGCGCGGCGTCTGCACGGCGAGCGAGGCGGGGCTCGCCGCGTTGTTCCCGGAATATGCGCGAAAGAGCGCCTGACGCCGAGCGTCGCGGTGCCCATCTCAATGCGGCAGATTGAGGATCGCCTGGGCCGTCGGTTCGTCGGTGACGAGATGGGTGACGTAGCCGCCGACCATGGCGCCGCGCATGGCGGCGACGCGTTCGTGGCCGGACGATACGAGCACCCCGGCGGACAGACCGCTCAGCCGGTCAGGCGTGATGCCGATCATCCGCTCGTCGATCGGCCCGGCGACGTGGCGGCCGGCGGCGTCGATGAAGCGGCCGCAGACGACGCCGACGGCGCCCCGGGCGGCATAGGCCTCGAGATCGTCCAGCGTCGCGATGCCGCTCTCCACGACGTGGCTGTCGGGCGACATCGAGCCGACGGCGAAGATCGCCTTGCGCATCCGTGCGAGCAGCTCGAAATGCCGGCGGATCAACGGCTCGGCGCGCATGACCGCCGCCGCCTCCGGGCTCGACAGCGCGGCCGGGGCATAGAGGTTGACCGCCCGGCCCGACAGCTTCAGCGCCACGTTGGTCGAGCAGCTCTCGGCGGTGAAGATGTACGGCGTCGGCATCGAGCCGACCATCTGCACCACCGTCAGGTCCGGGACGGCGCGCGGCAGCATCTTCTCCGCCATCGCGAAGATCGTCTGGCCCCAGGCGATGCCGACGATGTCGCCACGCTCGACGAGGTCCGGCACGTATCGCGCGGCGGCCAGCGCGACGGCGGCCTGCGAGTAGACCGGCCCCGGGACGACGAGGGCGTCGGCGAGGCCGAAGCGGTCGCGCAGGCTCGTCGCCAGCTTCTGCCGGTTGAACATCGCCTGATTGAGGCGGAGCTCGACGAGCCCCTGGTCGCGCGCCTGCTGCAGGTAGTTCACCACCGTCGCCCGCGACACGCCCAGCCGCTCGGCGATCTCGTTCTGGTTTCGCTCCTCGTTGTAGTAGAGCCAGGCCGCCTCCAGCACGTTGTCCTCGACGGTCCGGCCGCCCCGGATGCGCCGAAGCGGCTCGTCGCCTTCTGCCATCGATCCGCCTCCGGCTGTCGCTGCGTGGTATCTGTTCCCACCACGTTGCCGGGGCTCGTGCAACCACCGCGACGATCGAGCCGCCGCGTCGCCCTCGGACGCGCGAGGCCGCCGGCGATTGGTGCCGCTTGCGGCCTGCGCCGGGGGCGCTGACGTGAATCCGTCGACTTCAGGAGGAGTGAAGGGCATGGCCGACAAGACCGAATCCGCGCTGCGCAAGGCGCTCGTGGAAAAGGCGCGCTGGATGAACGACAGCGGCCTCAACCAGGGCACCTCCGGCAACATCTCGGCCCGGTCCGGTGACCGGATGCTGATCACGCCCTCGGCCACCCCGTACGACACGATGACGCCCGAGATGATCGCATCGATGCCCATCGAGGGCGACTACGGCGCCTGTGAGGGGCCGCTGAAGCCGTCCACGGAATGGCGCTTCCATCTCGATATCATGAAGGCGCGGCCGGATGTCGGTGGCATCGTCCACACCCATTCGACCTACGCCACGGTGCTCGCCATCGCCCGCAAGCCGATCCCCGCCTGCCACTACATGATCGCGGCGTTCGGCGGCATGGACATCCGGGTCGCCGACTATGCTACCTACGGGACGAAGGAACTGTCCGAAGCGACTTTGAAGGCGCTCGAAGGGCGGACGGGATGCCTTCTGGCCAATCACGGGATGATCGCGGTCGGCGCCGATCTCGACAGGGCGCTGTGGCTCGCGGTGGAATTGGAGACGATCGCCAAGCAGTTCTATCACGCTCTGCTGATCGGCGGGCCGGTCCTGCTCTCGCGGGAGGAGATCGACGACGCGATGAGATCCTTCGGCAGCTACGGCCTGCGACCCTCCGGCGATAAGTGATTCCGCTCTTTCGAGGCGGACCGACCGTACCGACCGGACCAAATAGGCTCGCCTCGTAGACGACTGCGGCAGCATCGCGCCGGAATACGGCCCACGGAAGTCGTCAACGAAGGGGCGCGCGGGTCGTCCTGTGGTTCAGCGCTGCGTTACGGCCCCGGTTCATCATCGGCTCCGCTGCTGTTCCAGATCCTTACCGGCGCGACCCGCGCCGGGGTGATCTGCATCCCGCAGCAACTTATCGTCCATCTACGGCGCGAGATCGCGGGCTTCCTGTCGATGTCATGGGAGATCCCGACCAAGGTCTACTGGCACCATCATCCGGACGCGAATCGCGATGTCGGTGAACTCTTCACCGGGAAGGCGGGACGACGGAAAGCGGCGGCATGACGGGCAGTTCTGGGAACGAAGCCGTCGTCGTAACGGTCGTCCTGTCGAAGGCGTCCTGGTCGGGTAGGGGCGGAAACCTGGATAATCAATGGTGGGCGCGACAGGGATCGAACCTGTGACCCCTTCGGTGTGAACAATGGAATTGCGGGGTAAACTACTGTCGCTTCTAGGGTGGGTCTCCTGCTGTCATGCCTTCTAGTCTCTCTTTGTTCCGGGGATAACGGTCGGAAACGGTCGGGCGGTCGCATTCCGTTCCGCCGGAGGCGATGTTGCGGCTTCAGCCCCACACACCCTCTGTCCGTGATACTCCTCGGCGATCAACGACCAGGGCGAGGGAGGCCCATTCCATGACCGACGACAAACCCCAGAACCCGGATTTCGTCCCGTACGACACCGCCGCCGTTCTCAAGCTGATCCACGACGTCTTTCCCCGAGGCCCGGCTGAGATCTTCTACAAGTCCCTTAACCATGTCCCAATGCGGACGATTACCCGCTGGATCAAGGGAGAGTCACGCGTCCCGCCAAAGCTCGTCGCGAAGCTTGAGAAGCAGCGCGAGCTGAAGAACCGCTTCGATCACGAAGTCCGGATGTTGTATGCGGCCTTTCGGGAGGAGGGCATGCTGATTCAGGTCGCGAGATCGGCTCTTCTCGATATCGCTCACGACGACAACTACGTTGAAGTCGATGACATGTGAGGATCCTCACGGAATTCCTAAAGCGGCGTTAACCCGCAACTGTTAGACCGGAAACCTCCAGACGAGACCGGGCGATGAAATGCCCCATCCGTCGCATACTGGAGTTCCCCGGATGGCTATCCGCACTGTCGGCTCGCGCCGAATCCCCGTTCAGCCCGAAAAGACGTTCTCCGCCGACGACGCAGATCCGGACGCTTACCGCGACGGCCTGTCGCTGTCGCAGCTCCTCGTCGATCTCGCGAACCGCGGCGAGATCGACCGCATCCGCGCTCAGGTGACGTCGTCGACGCGGAACCTGGTCGTCATCCTCCGTACCGACGATCGCTGGCTCCACGCCGCTACCGACCTCCTGCGGACGATCCTGCTCGCGTCAGAAGAGATGCCCGCAATCAAGCGAGGCGGCCAGCAGGATCTGGCGTACGTCCTCGCGTCTCTCGGCTCGCACCACGTCATCCTATCATGCCAGCCTGGCGACGTGATTCCGGATGTCTATCAGCGGCTTGCGTTCGCTGAGGTCGACGTCGGACGGGTTCGGAGCGAGCACCTCAACACGCTGATTTCGGAGCGGTGGCCGGGGACCGACTTCCGGTGGCCCGCCGACCGCGACGTCCTCTCTATCCCGTCTGTGCACCTGTCGACCGCGTTCTATCAAGCGGATCGTCCGGAGGACGTCATCGAGATCCTCGATGCGATCGCTCGGCACGAAGCGGACGAAGCCCACGTCGCCGCGGACGAACCGGCCGTCGTCGGTAAGACGGATTTCATTCCCGAAAAGCCGAAGCCGGCGAAGAAGCCTGTCATCGATGAGAAGATGAAGAAGGCGATCCAGCAGGTCGAAGTCCAGAGCCCGACGTCTCCTCGCGTCGAAGACCTGGCTGGGTACGGCGCCGCTGCGGCCTGGGCTCAGGACCTGGCGCAGGACGTCGCGGACTACCTCGACGACGAGATCGCGTGGTCCGACGTCGACCGTGGCTGCCTCCTCGTCGGCCCTCCCGGCACCGGCAAGACGATGTTCGCGAAGGCGCTGGCGGCGACGACGGGGCTGCCGTTGATCGCGACGTCCTATGCGCAATGGCAGTCGCATGAAGAGGGGCACCTCGGCCACGTCGTGGAGATGATCCGCGCCGTGTTCGCCCGTGCCGAGCAGGTCGCCCCCTGCATTCTGTTCATCGACGAGATCGACGCGATCCGGGGCCGAGGTACGGATACTCGCGACGACGGATGGTGGACTGCGATCACGACGTGTCTCCTCGAGTGCCTCGACGGCATCTCGAGGGTCGAAGGCATCGTGACGATCGGCGCTTGCAATCACGCCGACAGCTTGGACCCCGCGCTTGTCCGGTCCGGCCGCCTCGACCGGCGATTCGAGATTAGTCTTCCGGACGAAGCGGCGCTGATCCAGATCCTCGCGCACCATGCCCCGGATGTTTCCGTCCAGTCGCTGGAGCCGATCGCGACCGCCCTCGCGGGGACGATCTCCGGCGCCGACGTCGCCAGGATGACGCGGGAAGCGAAGCGGTCGGCCAGGCGCGAGAAGCGGGAGATGACGGGCGGCGATCTCATGTCGGCTGCGCTGCCTCCGGAGACGCGCTCCAGGGAGATCATCTGGAGGACGGCGATCCATGAGGCCGGTCATGCGGTCAGCTTCCTCGTCGCTGGCATGGTCCCCGATGCGTTGTCGCTGATTGCCGGCGCCGGGATGTCCGGCCACGTCCGCGGCGTCGGGGTACAGGACCAGCAGCGCCTAGGCGATCTCGAAGCTCGCGTCCTGCCGATCTTGTGCGGCCGGGCGGCGGAAGACGTCATCCTTGGCGAGCCGAGCGCCGCAGCGACGCAGGATCTCGAACAAGCCGCGGCGATTCTGGCGTCCGTCGAGTCTGCGTTCGGCCTCGGCGGGTACCTGACGCCCGTGCGCGACGTCGACCGCTCGTCTGTCGAGACCCGCATCCGGCGTCTCTATGGGGACGCGCTGATGCTCGTTGTCCGGCACCGTCGCCACATCGTCGAGCTTGCGCGTCTCGCGGTGGAGCGGCGCGTCCTGTCGCGGTCGACGCTGGAGACGTTCGGGCGCGAGCGCGGCCTGATCTAACGGAACCGGGCAGTGGAGGCCCACACTATGATCATCATTTTCGATCGGCACGTCCAGAAGAGGCTCGACGAGATCGAGGCCGCCGAAGGCATCCCGCCCGTCGACTTCGTGAGGCAGGCCGTCGAGGCATGGTCGCTCGTCGGGGCGGATGACCGGCGCGCTATCGCGATCAGCATCATGCATATCGCGTTGTCGACGGTGAGGAGGACGCACTGATGGGGCGGATCTTCTACACTGCAGATCACCACTTCTGCCATTCGAAGGTCATCGCGATGTCCAAGCGTCCGTTTCGCGACGTGAGGCACATGAATGGCGAGATGATCCGTCGATGGAATGACCGCGTCCGACCGGCCGACGTCGTCTACCACCTCGGCGACTTCTCGTTCGGACCCGTCGTCGAGGCCGAACGGTACTTCCACGCCCTCAACGGCAAGAAGCACCTGATCATCGGAAACCACGACAAGCCGTCCGTCCGCGACTGGCCCTGGGAATCGGTGAGCGAGATGAAGATGATCGAAGACGATGGCCGCCGGATCTTCCTGTGCCATTATCCGATGGCCGAGTGGCCGTCGTTCTACCGCCACGTTCCGCACTTCCACGGCCACGTCCACGGAAATCGGCAAGTTCCCGGAGCGGTCGATGTCGGCGTCGACCTGTGGGGCTATGCTCCGGTCACCGCCGACGAAGCGCTGGCGACGCTCGTCGAGCGCGAGCAGCGACGAGAGCGGAAGTCGGTCGTGGACTTCGGGAGTGAACTCGTCCGGGAAGTCGCCGCCAGAGCTGACAGCTGGATGGTCGGCTGGGAGCGCGAGCATCTCGCGAATGCGATCGACGAGGCTGCGATGCGGGCGCTGGACGACCTCCTGCAGGACCGCGTGGACAGGTCGGGCGGCAGCCGGTGACCAGGATCGGCGACTGGATCGCGTTTGAGCGGCGTCGGTGGTCCGACATGATCACCTACCCCGGCGACGAGGCCTTCATCGACGCCTGGGGCGACCTCGTCCGCCGGACAGTCGCCGTCGTCCCGCCCCGAGACTTCCTTCCACCGCACGTCGACGCCGACCATGCCAGGACGCCGCCGTGGCCCTGGCGTCCGATGCCGCTCGACGGTGAGTGGGAGCGCTACGGTGAGGCCTGGCAGTCATTCCTCTACCGAAATCCTCGCGCCCGGTTGGCGTCGATGATGGCGTCGATCTCTGAGACGCATGATTCCGCGTCGTGGCCGGCCGGATGGGAAGACAGGATTCGGGATTGGGTCCGGGCCGGGTGCCCCGGGGAGCGCCCGTTCGACGACAGGCTCGGGATCGACACGCCGATCTGGCGCGTCCAGCTCATCACCACCGCGGCCGCCGCCGGACGGGGATGGGTCTACTATGACGAGGGCCGCCTGCGCTGGATCGACAGGTGATCCTATTACGCAAAATATGCGAAAACCCCAAAAATCGCGTAATAGACCCGTCACCCATGCCCGCCGCGGGCGCCGGTATCGATCACGTGCTCGCACCGGATATGCCGTCGCAGCCTCACGACGAGGTGCTCGGCGATCTCGCGTCTCGCTTGTTCGCAGTCGAGGAAGTCGGCGCGGGTCTTCCCCTTGATCAGACGGGCGCGCAGCTCGGCCGGCAGCTCGGCGAGGGCCATGCTGATAATAGTGCGCATCTCGCGATCCGTAGCGTCCGGCTGGCGTTCGGCGAAGGAGCCAAGGGGCCCGCGGAATTTCTGGCGTGTGGACATGAAGAAGCCTCCGAGTCGTGGACCCGGAGGCTAGGCGATGTTCACGGTTTGATCTAGTCGTCGGCGGTTACCGGCCGATCTGGTCGTCGTGGGATCGATGCGCCGCGGCGAGCGCTTCAATGCCGGCGTCGGAGAAGGCGGAGTAACCGAGACGGCTGACGACGTCGGCGAGGAGTTCGGAAGCGACTTCTTCGCTGCCGGCGCGGCCCGGGATGCCGTGGATGCTGTCGATCAAGCGGATGTCTTTGTCTCTCTGTGTCATGATAGTTCCTTTCATTCAGTTGGTGATGGTGATGGCATTCCGCTCGCGGACGATCTCGCCGAGGCGGTCGAGGCCGAGCATCCCGCCGGTGCCGATCTCGATCCAGAACGCCGCGTCCGGTCGGAAAAGCTCCGCGATCAGCGCCAGCCCGTGCCGGAAAACGCCGGGCTCGTCCTGGCATTCGAGGACCGCGTCTTCGATCTCGCGGACGTAGTACGGCATCCACTGCGACCGGAGGGCCTCCGCCCGCGTGACTTCCCGGCGCCGGCCGATGAGGGGCGGGAGCGGGCGGCGGAGTAGGGACCACAGATCGCGTAGGACGAGGCGGAAGGTCTCACGATAGCTGTGCCCGGCGCGGATCAGGCGCCGGGTTTTCGCGTGGGCGCGGTGCATAAGCGAGGCGAGGTTCATAGGCTTCTCCTTTCGGCGCGCCTCGATGGCGCTGTTGCAGTCAGGTCTTCGGCCAGTCGGTGGGCCTGTAGCCATCCTCGAGGTACGCCCGCAGGAGCCGAGCGGTGGCCGGCTGGACGGGCCGGTGAGACGGCTTGTCGGCGCCGATCTTCAAGCGCCGGACATGTTGGGGGTTCTCGATGCCGAGGACGAAAGCAAATTCAGCGTCGGAGAGACCCAGTCTGCGCTGGGCCTCCTTGAATTCTTCCGGGCTGTAGGTCGGCTGGATCACTCGTCGCTCCTCTTCTGGCCGCGGATGGCGGCGATCAGCTCGTCGGTGGCCGGAACACGTCGGCCGACCGTGTTGTAGCCGGCGTTGCGGTCGCCCCACGTCGCGCCGTCCGACCCGTCGTAGGTCAGGTGCCAGAGCCATCCGTCCGGCGTCAGGACGATCCAGGTCCGGTAGCCGGCCGCGGCGTTCCGGTCGTCGGACCAGATGATCTCGCCGGCCGGCTCGACGCCGATCGTCGGCATGTCGTCGGAAGCGGCGACGGTCGCGATCGCCTTCTCACGCTCGATCCGGATGCGGCGGCGGTCGGCTTCGGCGGCTTCCTTCGCCTCGAGCGCCGCTCTTTCCTCGACGGTGGCGTTCTCACAGTAGGCGTAGCAGGCGAGTTCGCCCTCGCAACCGACCGGCCAACCCATCGAAGACGCGTTCTCGTCGAGTCGGAAGGATTTGCCGTGCCCGGTGATCCGGACGACGCTGTCGCCTCGACGAAGGACGGTACCGATGGCCGGGGCCTGTCGGACGAGGACGCTTATCCGGCCGCGGCCAGCTTCGCGATCGGCGCGCTCTTTCGCTTCGCGAGCAGCCTCGACCTTCGCCTGCTCGGCCTCGCGCCGCTTCCTGTTCTCATCTTCGAGCGCGGCGCTCCTCGCCTCGACCTCGCGGAGCGCTTCGATGACAGCATCGACCCGGTCCATCGTTGAAACCTCGGCTTTGTAGCACTTCCGGGTCGAGTCCCAGCGGGCAGACGGAACCGCTTCCTTCAATGCCCCGAGGTCGGCGTAGCTTGAGACGCAGATCATGCAGCCGGACGCCCAGTACTCGATCTTGATCGACAGCCGCGGGCAGGCTCCCCTGATCTCGTCTGCGCGCTTCGCCAAAGCAGCGTTGAACGCTGCGCCCGCCTCCTTACCCGCCGCTGCCAGTTCATCGACCTTCGACCGGTAACGCGTCGAGATCGACCAAGCACGGCGCTCGCTATCCCATTTTGCGCCGGGGATCGACTTCACCTTCGTGACCATATCCGGGTCGTACGGAAACGAAATCAGGATGCGCTTCGGGTCGGAGGTCGGGATGATTTTGATGGACATCTGTCATTCTCCTGCCTGGCGCGCCGCGTTGGTGCTGACAGGAACAATATGTATCCATCGGCAACTGAATTCAATTAAGTCACTGAAATAATTATAGCTTCCAGGATGACCATACAGCGCCTTCTTCAGTGGTTGGTGACATAAACCCCATCCGACGGGACAAAGCCGCCTACGGGCGTTTTAGAGCCTGTTTCGCGTTTTGTTCTCGTTTTCACGCTAGGTTATGCGCCGCGAACGCATCTCAGAAGGAACTCCGTGCTCCACCATAGATTCCCCGGCGATGACTGACACCGATCTTCCAACAGAAGTCACCGCCCGCATCTCAAACAGCGCCGCCCCGGCCCGGGCCCTCCGCGAGCACCACGACCTCCAGCTCGAAGCCGTCTGCCTCACGACAGGCATCGATCCTGAGCGCCTCTGGCAGATAGAAGGAGGCGACATCCCGACGCCAGACGAGCGGGCCAAGCTCGCGGCGGTTTACGGTGTCGAGGAAAGCGTATTCGGAGCACCGTGACTCCGCCCGGGAAGTCGGCTAGCTCTACGTATGCGCGAAGCCGTTCGGAAGGAATGGCACGTGCGACGGCGATGTCTGGGAGGACGCTCGCTCAACCAGGCGACGGGGCGAGGCGCGGGTTGCCGCAGCGCCGCCCCGTCGTCCCCTACGGAAAATCGCTTCCGATGTCAGTTGCCGGGCAGCAATGCCCATCATAGATTAAAGGCACGGTCGGTTGTTGGGAGCGACCTCACCGCGCCATGTGTCTCCCCTGTGCTCGGAAGACGGGCATTACTAGCATAGCTGCGGCAGGATGCAATGTTCTGCCGCAGCGGCACTGCGAGATGGTTACTCGGCGGCGGCTTGCAGTTCGGCTTCCGCCTGACCTGCCGCGATCGCCTCGACGAGCCGGATGACACGCCGCCTGACGTCGCGCCCGCTGATCGCCGCAAAGGCGCTGTTCAGCTCGCGTCCTTCGCGGCTGCTCACGAACGCTGCCATACCGCCGTCGTCGACCTTCTCTGCCGACGCTGGATCGAAGAAATACGCGATCGGCACGCGGAAGATCTCTGCCATCCGCTGCAGCCGGCCGGCCGGCACCCTGTTCGCGCCCTTTTCGTATTTCTGCACCTGCTGGAAGGTCACGCCGAGAGCCTCGCCGAGCGCCGTCTGACTCATGCCGAGCGCCAGGCGGCGTGCACGGATGCGCTTGCCGATCATGATGTCAGCGGCGTCGTCTGATTCGGTCTTTGTCATGTAGCCCCCCGGTTGCATCCGAAAATATATCAGAGCGCGATACCGCTGCAATCGCCTCCAGCTTCAGTGGTCGGCTAATCTTGATAATGTTGCCTGACCAAATTCCGCAGCTTACGTTTGGTCGAGAGGGCTTGGGAGGCTAGATGCCGATTTTCCGTGACGCCCGCGAAGAATTCCCCACTGACAAGACACCTGTGGAAGTCGCCGAGGAGGCGGGCTTCCACCCCGACGAGATCGCGTTCATGCTCGCGCTCGACAAGCCGCAGCGTCCGGACATCCGGGAAGGCGGCCGGAGAAGAAGCGCGTCAACTGACTCATCGAAGCCGACGTAGCCGCCGGTCCAGCAACTGCCGCACCTGCTCCAGCCGTTCGCGAGTATCGCGGAGTTCGTCGGGTCCAAGCGCTGCGACCAGATCCGCATCCATCTCCCGCCAGATACGGTGGACTTGTTCCCGCGCATCGATGCCAGGGGGTAGCAGCGCGATCATCGTCTTGCGCTTGTCTACCGTGCCCCGGTATCGCGCAACGTAACCCTTCGCTTCCAGATGATCGATCATCTTCGAGGCAGTGGACGGGCGTATGTTGATGACGTCCGCGAGGACATTGATGGTCACCGGTCTCTCTGGATCGAGAGCATCCAGGAGAACGTCATGACCCGGTACAAGCCCGATTTTGCCGAGCGCGATCGTAGACAGCGCCCGCGTCGCCTTGCCGATCGTCAACAGCGGGGGCACCAGAAGAAGCGGCTTTTCCGCTTCAGATGTGCGGGATTCTGACACTGAACCTCGCATACCGTTAGCCGGACAAGTGAAACTATATCCCGAGATAGGCAGCACTGCTACGCGACAAGCCTTCGTAATTCGGAGCTACGCCGCTTTCCTCACCTCGACCTGCGCCCGCCTCTCCAGGATCGCCGACTGCACCTCGGCCAGCGCGTCCGGTCTGGCGTTCACGCGGTCGTCGACGAGCGTCCCGCATGCCGCCGCGTCCAGCACGATGGACATCCCCGCCATCACGTGCGCGGCGTGCGGGATCTGCGAGTCTCCGGCGACGTCCTCGCCTTCCTTGAGCGCGAGAAGATGCCGGATCGCCGCATCGATGTAGTCCGATAGCTTGATCGGCTGGTTGCGCCAGTTCAACGCGCCATACTTGATCGCGCCGTCGAGGTGGGCTTCCGCGAGCCACGCCAGCGATGTCGCCGGTACCGGCTGATGAGGGGAGCTTTCCGTCGGCCGACGAGAGCCTTTCGGGTTTTCGATCGTCTCGCTCACAGTATCCCTTCGACAGCTTGGATTTCCATCATCAGCATGTTCGCCACGTCGATGTCGTCCGCCCACCGGCCCCGCAGGCGCCGGATCTCGAAGGCAATATCGGGCTCCACTTCATAGTGTGACGGCACGAACCTCCGCTCGTCCGGCGCGTCCTCGTCCATGCCGAAGGATCGCCTCGCACCAGCCGACCTCCACGTCGATGCCCTCAACCAAGTCGCCATGCATCGCCTCAACTGACGCGCCGATCCGGTCGCAGATCGCCCGGTCGAGCCCGTCCTGGATCGCGGTGACGGCTGGACCGAGCAGCCGCTTGAACGGGGTCGTCATATCTCCGGAAGCATATTCGTGCCCGTCATGCAGCAGGCCGGCGAGCGTCAGCATGGGGGTCCGGTAGCGCTGCTGTCACTCGGCCCAGCGTAGTGACCCCACCAGTTTCTAGGCGGTCAATGGCTTACCGCGCCTATCGGCTCCGGAACCCGACGCCGATCCAGTGTCAATTCGCCCCTCTCGCCTGGGACCTTCCTCCATGTCAGTCTTTGGAGGGCTCCCGTGTGGCCTCCGGAAAGCCTCCGGCCAAGCTCTTGCTGGGAGCATCGGCGAAGGGAAGTCGAGGATCAGCATGACCCGCTTCAGAGATCGGCCGCGCAATGACAGACTCCACAGCAGCCACAAGAGCGGGTGGCAAGAACGGCTTCGGCAGGAAGATAGCGCCAGCAGGCAATTCCGCGCCCTGAGGCCTTCGTGCACCTGAGGCAACGACGATGCCAACGGACGGCCAGCTCCTTCGAACGAGACGCGCCAGTGTGAAGCCGTTGATCGGTCCTGGCATATCCACATCCGTTGCGATCGCTACGATTCCGTTGCGAGCTTCCAGAAGCACGAGTGCCGTATCGGCACTGCCAGCTTCGAGCACCCGGAATCCGGCGTCAGTCAGGGTATCGCTCATAACCATGCGCACGAGGGGATCATCCTCGACCAGGAGGACAACCGGATGGGTGTTCGACACGGGGGCCAAACCCTTTGTGCATCGTCGTGTGCGCGAAAGAGACGAGCACAAGCGGCGGAAGCCTAACGATAATCTAGACTTACAAGTTGGAAGTAAGTTGCTCATTTTCGCGGATTTATTCGCTTTGGGCAACTGACGGTCTGGTCTGGCGCCTGCGAGGGGGTCCGTGTTGCGGCTTCCTTCTGCCGCACCACCCTTTAACAAATGATAGTCCGACAGCTGAATCAGGGGGTGCGCCTGCGGGAAGCAAGAAAGTCAGCTTCCCCTATGATCCTTGGAAAATGAAACTCCTGCGCTTCAAGTTTGTCCGCCGCTAACCCTTTGGCATCTAATCCCCTGTACATCTTGAAGGACTGTTCAAGGTGGCGACGGCATGGATGTGCGGACGACGCGGCTGACGGCCGCATATTTTTTGCCGGTTCTCGGCCTGTTGATCCTGACCGGCGTCTTCGTCGCGTTCACAGCCTATTGGTCCGCCACCGAGACCGATGCCGACTCCATCCAGCGCGAAACCACGCTTGTCCGGCGGCTGCTCGACCAGCGGATCGCGGATGTGACGAAAAACCAGCAGACGTCCACCACCTGGGACGATGCCGTCGACGAGGTGCTCGGTCCACGCCATCTGGATTGGCTCGACGCGAACCTCGGCGTCTGGATGCACACCTACTTCGGAATCGACCGCGTCTTCATTCTCGACGGTGGCGATCACTCGATCTATGCGATGATCGGCGGCACCCGACTGGCGCCGGACACCTACTTCTCGCAAGCGGCAATTCTTGCGCCGATTGTGGCCCGGCTCCGGCGGCTCAGAAGGACGGCGGCTTCTCTCGATGATGCGCCGACATTCGTTCGGCGATACGTGCTCCTGGAGAACCGACCGGCCGTCGTGAGCGCCGCGGCAATCACTTCCGACACCGGCAAGATCTATCAGGCGGCGGGACAGGAACCGGTCCACGTGGCTGTCGAATTCCTCGACGGACCGTTCCTGTCGAAGCTGGCGTCGGACTTCCTGATCCGGAACCCGCGGTTCTCCTGGACCGGGCATCTCGGACCTCATGAAGCCGCGTTTCCGCTGGCGACCGACGGCACAGACATCGGCTATCTGCTCTGGACGGTGCAGCAGCCGGGAATGAAAGTTCTCGATCGAATGGTGCCGATCCTGGCGGGGGCCGGGATTGTCATCCTGCTGCTCGCCGGACTCCTTCTGTTCCGGCTCTACCGCACCACCGGAAAGCTCGTCAGCTCACAGAGGCAGATCGAGCATATGGCGCATCATGACGCGCTGACCGGCCTTGCCAACCGCTTTTCCTTCGACAGGCGTTTGGAGGAGCGCCTGCAAGAGTTCGAGCAGACAAAGCGGAGCTTTGCGGTGCTCTATCTCGATCTCGATCGCTTCAAGGACGTCAACGACACCCTCGGCCACCAGGCCGGTGACGAGCTGATCCGTCAGGTGGCGGCGAGACTGCTTTCGTTGGTCTCCGGCGAAGACATGGTCGCGCGGCTGGGCGGCGACGAATTCGCAGTACTGCGAGACGCGGTCAGTGACCGGATGGAGATCGAAGTCCTGGCCCGCCAGATCGTCGAGGCCATTCAGAGCCCGTTCGAGGTGGCCAAGCAACAGGTGGTCATCGGAATCTCGATCGGCGTCGCCATCGCCTTCCGGGATACGCTGACACAGCTTGATCTGGTTCGCCGGGCGGATGTGGCTCTATACCGCGTGAAAAGCTCCGGCCGCGGCGGCTATGTCATCTTCGAAGAGCAGATGGAGCGCCTCGCCTTCGGGGAGAAGATGCAAGGGATTGCCGGGCTTCCGCAGGGATTTTCGGCCTCTTGAGCGACGGACGCTCTGATCCAGAGCAGAAATGAAGGGCGATGCCTCGATGTCTTTGCGGCATGAACCCGCGGAACCTAACGGTCCGCTTTAACTTATACAGCCGAGGCGACGGGCCCTTACGTCTCATCGTGGAAAAGGACAGCAGAAGCAGCCTGGCAACGGATCCTTTCGCTGGGCTGCTTCTGTGCCGACAGGGCTCCTCCGGCGCGCGACTCGCCGCCCTTATTCCCTTCTGCCAACTAGCCAGGAAAGAGGTGGCGCGGCCGCGACCGGGCTGCTACCCGATGGTGTCGTCACATCTTCGGAGCGCCTGGTGTCCGCCGAGCCCCATACGCCCAGTTCGGCAGAACCCCCCCAAGGACTCCTTCAGACCATCCTTGCCAGCGCCGTGGACTACGCTGTCGTGGCGCTCGACGATGATGGGATGGTCGTCTTCTGGAGCGAGGGAGCGCAGCGGCTGTTCGGCTGGACTGCCGCGGAAATCGTAGGCCATTCGGCCAACCGGCTCTTCATGCCCGACGATCAGGCGATCGGCGTCCTGGCGGCGGAGATGCAGGCCGCGCGGGAACATGGCCGCGGTGCCGACGACCGTTGGCATGTGCGTAAAGACGGCAGCCGCTTCTGGGCGCGAGGAGAGGTGCTGCCCCTGATCGACCAGGCGAACCGCAGGATTGGGTTCGTCAAGATCGTCCGGGATCGGACGGCGGAATGGAGGCTTGCCCAGGAGAAGGAAGCCGCCGCGCGTGCGACCGAAGATG
Source organism: Jiella sp. M17.18 (assembly GCF_041027365.1). Taxonomy (NCBI): domain Bacteria; kingdom Pseudomonadati; phylum Pseudomonadota; class Alphaproteobacteria; order Hyphomicrobiales; family Aurantimonadaceae; genus Jiella; species Jiella sp. M17.18. The sequence goes on from NZ_JBFTEH010000004.1 coordinate 372,761, forward strand.
TGGCGCTACGCTTGCGACTGGCCATGGTCGCCGGGCGCATGGCGAGTTTCGAGCTCGAGCTCGGAACGGACATCCTGCACGGATCTCCTGAACTCAACCGCATCCTCGGCTATCCGGAGGACGCATCCCCTTCGGCCGAAGAGATCCGCCAGAATTTCTACCCGGGCGAACGGGAGCGGCTGCAGGCTCTGTCGGCTGATCTCCCGCCGGACGAAGCTCGCTTCATTGAAGTCGAATTCCGGTACATCCGGCCGGACACCCGCCAGGTCCGTTGGCTGTGGCTGCGAGCGGAAATCCAGCAGTCGGGGGCGCAGCAGCGCTACCTCGGTGTTCTGTTCGACATTTCCGAGCGCAAGTTCGCCGAGCAGGCTCGGCAGGAGAGCCAGACCCGTCTCCAAATGGCAATGGAAGCCGGGCGGATGGCGGTCTGGGATTACGACGTTGCAACGGAGACCGTGACGGGCTCGGCCGAGCTGAACCGATTGCTTGGGGTCGGCCCGGAGCACAATCTTTCGATCGCAGAAATTCGTGCCAACTACTACGACGGAGACCTGGAAAGAGTCCGCCAGGAAGCGCAATCCCGCCTGGCGCGAGGCGAGCGCTTTATCCAATCTGAATACCGCTACCAATGGCCTGACGGATCTGTTCACTGGCACCTTCTGCGCGCTGAAGTGCTGTTCTTCGGGGGAGCCCCCGTCAAGCTTGTCGGCATCGTGATCGACATCACCGATTGGCGACAGGCGGAAGAGGACCTGCGCCAGCGCGAAAAGGACCTCCAGGCGGCGCTGGCTGCCGGATCGCTCGCTCTTTACACCTTCAACAACGTCACCCGCGAACTGAACGGGTCACCGCGGCTGAACGAGATCTTCGGCTACCCGCCTCAGCATCGGCTGACGCTCGAGGATATGGCGGCACGACACCACCCGGAGGATCTGGAGCATATCGCCAGGCAGTTCGGCACCGTGCTGGACCCCAACCTGCACAAGTTCGAGATGGAGTTCCGGCTGCTCATGCCGGACGGGTCGGTCCGCTGGATCAACGCCCGAGGGGATTATCTACGGGATGAACACGGTCGTGCCCTGCAGTCGCGCGGCATCATCATGGATGCGACCGATCGTAGGCAGTGGGAGGAACAGCAGCGGCTGCTCATCGGCGAGCTGAATCATCGGGTCAAGAACACCCTGGCTATCGTGCAAGCCGTGGCGCAGCAAACGCTGCGCTTCCATGATGATCCTGCCGAGGTTCAGGCCGTGCTGATTTCGCGCATCAGCGCCCTGGCCAAGGCTCATGAAGTCCTGACGCAGGAGCACTGGCGTGGCGGCGAACTATCAGAAGTCGTTGCCCGTGCTTTGCAGCCGTTCCAGAATGATGACGTCCAGCAGATTACAGTCGGCGGCCCCTCGATCCGTCTGCCGCCTCAGACGGTGCTCTCGCTCTCGCTGGCGCTGCACGAACTGGCAACGAACGCCGTAAAATACGGCGCATTATCTGTGCCAGACGGGCGAGTCTCCGTCACTTGGGAGCTATCTGATCCGAGAACGGCTCAGGTCGTTCTCGTGTGGCGAGAATCCTCTGGCCCACCGGTCATTCCGCCCACCCGCAAAGGGTTCGGGTCACGACTGCTGATGACCGGCCTCAGCGCCGAAGTCAGCGCAGAGGTAGAACTATCCTACCCGGACTCCGGTGTCGTCTGCCTGATCCGGTTTACCCTGTCCCCCCTTCGAAATCACACGTCATCGACGGATGTGAACAAATTTTAACAAGTATCTTCATAAACTGGCCTTCAAATCACATTATCATTCTGAAAATTATGTAGAAGTGACCGGAAGTTTATTTGTATCCGTCCTAAAGGGATGCCATGAGAAATCAGCGCAAGAGTCCGATCCCTTTGAACGCTAAATATAGGCGCCTGATTGGCGTGTACCTTATCGCGCTTCTCCACAGCCAAGCGCCAGCTTTGGCGAACGATATCGAAACATCCCCGATAGCCCGCTCGTCTGAGCTGGCCACCGACTGCAATTTCGGAGCTGTGACATTGGCGCGACGCGGGTGCCCTGCTCCAGACGACGTCAATACGAATGAGAATTATGCCGAGACCTGCGACCAGGAAAATCCCGATCTTGAGAGAAAAATTCGAAATGTCGGATGCCAGGTGGCCCGACACGTCCAGGACCCCTTTGCCGAGAAACTGTTCTTCAGCTCCGACACCAGCGAAGCATCTCTCAGCTTTTTTCCTGACCGGACCTACCAAAACGACACGCGAAACACTCCTCGCGTTCCAGCTGAAATGGGCCAAATTGTCTGCCGAAATGATGGCGGTGCTGAAATAGTCTTACTACTCGATGATAAAAAAGTGAATCCGGCAAAAGGGCAGGCCGAAACATTTTCCTCGGCAGATCCCCATCATAGTCTCACCGCGCCCCTGTCATTTTCTAGAAAGGAAATGGGGGGGAAGATAGCGACGATCATCGATGCCGGCGCCGACATTGTGCCGATAATCGAAGCTTTGTCCGAAGGTGAAACCGTTTCATTTATTACCACTTCGGATGCGTCAGATGAAAAGCCAGTAGATTTAAGTTTCTCCCAGGCGCTTTTGAACGGCCGTAGCGGTAGACTTGCCGCGGCTCGTATGGCTGAAGCATGTCGTACGTATGTTTCTGAACCCACTCACTGATTGAGGCTGGCGTCCGATTGGGTTCGATTCATCACCGGCTTCTGGCCAGGAACATGAGACATGGTCTTGGTGCGGCTCGAAAGATCGCCGTCCTTCACCTTCGTCTTGGTCTTCGACTTTGAGAACGTGCCCTTGTCATGGGCCATGGCCTGCGCGTGAGCGTTCAGCTTGTATGGGTTGGCGTTAACCTTGGTCTGGCTCTTGGCCTTACCGCCACCGGACGCAGCACTGCCTCCAGATCCGATTGAGGCTGCATAGTCGCCGTTGTCGTCGGTCGTCGCGCCTGCGGTTCCCAGAGTGGAGGCAGACGTATCCCCCGCTGAAGCCGATCCTCCCGAACCTACCGTTGCCGCGTCATCGGCATAGGCCGACATCGGCAGGAGAAAGGCCGAGAGGAGCACGAGGACAGAGACGGATTTCATGGATTTCACCTTAGTGAGTAACGATCACGCAGTCGCCGTTCGACGAGGTCGCCGCGGCGACACCGTTGCCGCTTGTTGATGATGAAGAGGTCGAGGCAGACGAGCCGTTACCGTTGCCCTGGTTTGTCACGGTCACGCTTGAACCGTTTTCGCTGCCGGATGTCGTCACCTGCCCGCCACCCGCGGTGACAGACGTTTGGGGTTGCCCAGGCATCGTGGTCGATCCTGAGACGGATCCGTTTCCGGCGGTAACACTGCTGCCGATTGTGGAGCCTGACATTGCACTCCCACCTTTGTCATCACGGTCGCCTTGGTGGATCACGCGGCATCCATCCTGGATTTCGACGCCGTTCGAGTCGTCAGCCAAAGCCTGCCCGGCAAAGGCAAAAGCGCCGCCGGCGATAACGCAGGCACTAGCCCACCGTGTCATCTGACCCATGAGAAAACTCCCTGGTCATGAGGGACGGGCCGACCCATTCGGGTCGACCCGGATTATGCTGGATCAGCACTTGTTCTTCTTGGCCTGACCCGGAGGGCAGCTCTTGTTGGACGTGTCATCCTGAGCCGCGCCTGCGGCCGAGCCGCCTGTGCCCACCGACGACGACGACATGCCGGCGCCAGCCGACGTACCGCCCGTGCCAAGCGTCGAGGCAGATCCGGAGCCGGAGCCCGATCCTGCGGCAGAACCGCCCCTGCCGACCGAGGAAGAGCTCGAGCCGTCACCAGCCGACGTGCCACCGGTGCCGAGAGTCGAAGCGGAGCCGGAACCGGAGTCACTGCCGGAACCTGCCGCCGAACCCCCTGTGCCAACCGACGAAGAGCTGGTGCCGTCACCAGCCGACGTGCCGCCAGTGCCAAGGGTGGACGCCGATCCGGAACCGTCACCCGACCCCGCGGCCGAGCCGCCGGTGCCGACCGACGACGAGGACATGCCGCCACCAGCCGACGTACCCCCCGTGCCAAGCGTCGAGGCAGATCCGGAGCCCGAGTCGCTCCCCGATCCCGAAGCCGAACCGCCCGTGCCGATCGTGCTGGAAGATGTGCCGTTTTGGATCGTCGTGCCGCCAGTGCCCATCGTCGAGGTGGACGACTGAGCGTAGGCGCCAGCCGCGGTCCCTGCCAAAAGCAGTGTAGCGACGGCGGTGGTCTTCAGAATTTTCATCAGGTGCACTCCCTAGTGGATCTCTTGGCGTGTATCCAAGATGGACCCCAACAACTAGCGAGAAGCCGATGTGGTTGCCGCTTCACACGATTTGACACCAAAAGGCCCTAATTCTAATCGGCGCACATATGGAAAATGATCCCGCTTTGCATTGCAGCATTTGCTTCAGCTGCTGAACTGCCGGGGTTTGACTTAGTTTCAAACGTTACTTCTAGAGAACTACAATCAAATGATGCCCCCAACCAGAATGCCACCTCTCGGCGACTTGTTGATTGTCGGTATGATGGCCGGAGCCATTGTGATCGTGGGGCTTATCGCCATGGCCTATCTGCTGACGTAGCTACTGTCAGAGAGGTGGCTGTAAATAGCCCCGCCGCACCTTGGCCCGCCACTGGCGCTCGAGCGCCGCTTCGGCCGCCTCGGCGGTAGGGAAGGGGGTTTCCCGCACCGTCCCCGCCCGGCCAATCCTCCCCCACTCACGAAACAGGGTGTATTGGCCGAACAGGTTCGGCTGGATCTCCATGACGTAGAACCGGCGCATGTTCTTCGCCGGATCTTCCCGCCGCAGCTGCACCCGCATCATGGCTGAAGCCTCCGGATGGTCTGATTACTGACGTTGTAGGAGCGGGCGATCGAGGTGTGCGCCTCGCCATTAGCTTTGCGCTCGAGCGCTTCGCGCCGCTGCGCGGCGGTGAGCTTCGGCTTGCGCCCCATCTTCACCCCACGCGCCTTGGCCCGGGCGCGGCCCTCGGCCGTGCGGGTCTTGATGAGGTCGCGCTCGACGTCAGCCAACCCGCCAAGCACGGCGAGCATCAGCCGCCCGGTGCTGTCGTTGGTATCGGCCCACGGCTGAGCGAGGGAGCGGAACCGCGCACCGGCATCGACGATGCGCTTGACGATGGCGAACATATCGAAGGTGGAGCGGGCAAGGCGGTCGATGCGCGTCACCACCAGCTCGTCGCCGGGCTCCAGCTTGGCGAGGAGCTTCATCAGCTCCTTGCGGTCGCTCTGGGCGCCCGAGACCTTCTCGCGGAAGATGATCGTGCATCCGGCGACGTGCAGCTCCTCGAGCTGCGCCTCAAGCGTCTGCCCCACGGTGCTAACGCGGGCATAGCCGAAGGAGCGGGAAGGGGCGTGCAATGTGTCCATGATTTGAGGCGGAACGGGCAAACGAAATGGACAAAATTCGTGACTTTTGGAAACCCGGTGCGAGTTGACCCGGCGTGGTATAGTTCCGCATGTCAAATCATCATTCTCACCTGTGGCCCGGCGTTCCCCTTGCCTTGGGAGCGGCCGTCTTGTTCGGCGCCTCCGCTCCCCTGTCGAAGCTGCTGACAGGCGCTGTCGATCCGTGGCTGCTGGCGGGCTTCCTTTACCTCGGTGCAGGGGTGGGCCTCGCCGCGGTTCACTGGGGGCGCCCCTTACTCGGCCTCGCCAATGTCGAAGCGCCGCTACAAAGGGCCAATCTGCCCTGGTTGGGGGCGGTGGTGCTGTTTGGCGGGATGCTCGGCCCGCTGTTTCTGCTGCTTGGCCTGTCCCAGACCTCGGCCGCGTCGGGGTCGCTGCTGCTCAACCTCGAGGGGCTGGCGACAATGGCGATTGCATGGGTCGTCTTCCGCGAAAGTGTCGATCGACGCTTGCTGCTCGGCGCGGCCGCCATCCTCGCCGGTGCCGTTCTGCTGTCATGGAACGGGGAGGGGGTAAGCCTCGACAAAGGCGGGCTCCTGATCGCTCTGGCCTGCCTGTGCTGGGGGATCGATAACAACCTCACCCGGAAGCTGTCATCGGCCGATCCCGTCCAGATCGCCATGATCAAGGGACTGGTCGCAGGCTGCACCAACCTCGTGTTGGCGCTGTCGCTCGGCGCCGCTCTGCCTTCGGGCGACTGGATCGTCTCCGGAGCTGTGGTCGGCTTCCTCGGGATCGGCGTCAGCCTTGTCATGTTCATGCTCGGGCTGCGGTATCTGGGAACGGCGCGGACAGGGGCATATTTCTCGCTTGCGCCTTTCATAGGCGCGGCCCTGTCGCTGCTGCTGTTTCGCGAGAGCATTACCACGCAATTCCTCGTGGCGGGCGGCTTGATGGCCCTTGGCCTATGGCTGCACCTCTCTGAGCGCCATGACCATTCCCATGAGCATGAAGCTCTCGAGCACGAACACGCGCACGTCCATGATGAACACCACCGGCACCAGCACGCTGGAGAGATGACGGAGCCGCATTCGCATTGGCACCGGCATGAGCCCATGCGGCACAAGCACGTCCACTACCCCGATCTGCACCATCGCCATCGGCACGATGAAGCCGCCTAGCGGCGGAGTCCATAGTTCTTGATTAGTGCGCATCGTCATGGCGGTTTTCGCAGCGGCACGCGTGGTGTAGGGCCCAAGCCGGACGGGCAAACGTCGCGCGTTTCCCGTCCGGGCGGCCGTCACATCTTGTAGCCAGGCTTCTTGTAGAGCGTGTCGGCCTTGGCTTCGATGTCAGGCCGGAAGACCTTTGCGGCCCAGTCGGAAGAACTCACCTCCTCAAGCGCCACCGAGACCGCATCAGCGCCGTAGCCAAGCGTTTCCATCACGTCGCGGGTGATCCGGTCGGCAAGTTTCCGCTTCTGATCCTCCGACTTGCCGGGCCAGAGCTTGACGATGACGTGAGGCATTGGGTGTCTCCTTCCTACCAGGGCTGGGTCGTCGGGCCGACCGTGAACTCGTTGATCGTCACGTCCTCCGGCGCGTCGATGGCGAAGGAGACGACGCTGGCAATGCGCTCCGGGCTGATCGCGTGCTGTTCATAGAGCTTCCCCATGGCCTCGGCCGCTCCCGGATCGGTGATGCCGCCGAGAAGTTCCGTGCTGATCGCAGCGGGATAGAGGGTCGCCGTGCGAATGTTGGTGCCTTCCATGGCCGATTCCATGCGCAGCACCTCCATGAAGTCACGCACGAACCACTTGGTGCCGCCATAGACGGCGCTGCCCGGATAAGCCTTGATACCGGCCACCGAGGACACCGCGATCACCTGGCCGGACTTGCGGGCGAGGAACGTCGGCATGACGGCGGCAACGCCGTTCATCACGCCCTTGATGTTGATGTCGACCGCCTGGTTCCACTCGTCCGTCTTCAGCGCCGAAACCGGGGAGGTCGGCATGATGCCGGCGTTGAGGAAGATGACGTCGACGGGTCCGAAGGTCGCTTCAGCGAGCTTGACGATGGCCTGGTTGTCGTCAGGCTTGGTGACGTCGAGGGTCTGGTAAGCCGCATCTCCGCCGTTTGCCTTGATGTCCTCGACGATGGCTTTCAGCCGGTCCTCGCGGCGCGCGCCGAGTACTACCTTGGCACCCTGGCTGGCGAGGAGCCGGGCCGTAGCTTCGCCGATGCCCGACGACGCGCCGGTGATGATGACGACCTTGTTCTCGATCATGACGGTCTTCCTTGTTTGCTCGGTTGAACCGTCAGCGCGCCGCGCCGTACTGCTCGTCGCTGACCTGTTCCATCCAGTCGACAACCTTGCCGTTCTGAACTTCCTGGATCGCGATATGCGTCATGGCGACTTCCGGGCCGGCACCGTGCCAGTGCTTCTCGCCCGGTTCGAAAAAGACGACGTCGCCCGGACGAATTTCCTCGATGGCCCCGCCCCACCGCTGGACGCGACCGATGCCGGCGGTGACGTAGATGGTTTGGCCCAACGGATGGGTGTGCCAGGCGGTCCGGGCTCCCGGTTCGAAGGACACGCTCGCGCCCTGGACACGATCGGGGGCGGATGGGTTGAAGAGTGGGTCGACTCTAACCGTGCCGGTGAACCAGTCGGTTGGTCCCTTGGCGGAGGGCTTATGACCTGCGCGGAAGATTTCCATGATGTTCTCCTTGTCTTGGACGGCATCCCGTCGCGTGTTGGGGAGAAGATGGCACCAATGGCAAACATTGATTAGACGGCGTAAACTTAATGCGTTTGTGATATAAGCTCAGGAATGCCGCGCGATCAGATCAACGAACTTACCGCCTTTCTCCTGGTTGCCCGCCATCGCAGCTTTACCAGGGCCGCGGCTGAACTGGGGGTTACCCCGTCGGCTCTCAGCCACACGATCAAGCGCCTTGAGGAGCGGGTGGGCGTGCGACTTCTGGCAAGAACCACGCGCAACGTCGCACCGACGGATCTCGGCGAAGCGTTCCAGCGCCGGATCGGCCCCCTGTTCGAGCAGGTTGATGCCGAGATCGACGCCCTCAGCGCGGCGCGTGACAAACCGGCCGGGACGATCCGCATCACCTGCGACGATGCGGCGATCGAGACGATCTTGCGGCCGCAGCTTGGCGACTTCCTTTTGCGATACCCGGATATCCGTGTCGAGATCTCCATGGACTACGCCCTTGTCGACATCGTTGCCGAACGGTTCGACGCGGGCGTGCGGATCGGGGAGTCGATCGATCGTGACATGGTGGCGACGCGAATCGGAGCTGACTGGCGCTTCTGCGTCGTCGGCTCGCCAACCTATTTCGAGCGTTTGTCCGCCCCTGCGACGCCACAAGAGCTGACCAACCACAACTGCATCAACATGAAGATGTCGACGGCGGGCGGGAACCTGCGCTGGGAATTTCGCTCACCCGAGGGGCATGATGTCGCCGTGCGGGTGGACGGCCAAGCAACCTTCAGCAACACGATGTTGGTCCTGAACGGCGCCCTCGACTGTCTGGGTCTCGGTTTCGTGCCCGAGCCGCTGGCTGCGCCACATCTCGCCAGCGGCCGCCTGATCGAGGCCCTGGCAGACTGGTGCCCGATGCTCGAAGGATATCACCTCTATTATCCAAGTCGCAAACAGCATTCACCGGCGTTCGCAGCGTTCGTGGAGGCTATGCGCCATCGAAGCGGCCGATCGTCCTTGTGATGTCCGCTTCTTCAACCCTTGGGCTTTCACCCGTCCGAGCCATCCGCGCCGTGCAAAATCTTTAAGATTAGAAGGCCGCAGTCGGGATTTTGCCACCTTGTCGGGGAAGAGGGGGATTCAGACCTAGAGAGGGATTAGCGCTTGGCGCAGGAAAGGCCGGTTTTCGGGGACGATCCGCCGCTGATAGCTGATACCCGGCGCAAGCCGGATCGCCGGCAGGTGTCGGCGCGGTGGCTGGCGGGAACGCTCCTGACCGGCATCACCTCGACGGCGCTGATGGGAATCGCGCTGTCGGCCGCGCTCGAGGGGCACCAGGGTGCGGTCGATCCGGCGGGCCTCGCTCTCGTCTTCGACAGCGAGGACGGATCGGACGCCCCGGTGAAGGGGCAGCGCGTCGTCGCCACGGCCCTGCCTGTCGCCCGCAGCCGCCAGGTGGTCGAACTCTCCACCATGACGCGCGACGGCGACCGGGAGATGATCCGCACCCTGCCCTTCGGCTACGTCAACATGCTGCTCGCCGCCCGCTACCCCACCAATGTCGAATACCCCGCCTTCGATCCGATGACGATCTTCGGCAATCCGAAGAGCGACGGTGACGACAAGGACAGTGACGCGGGTTCCAGCGAGCCGGCGCAGATCTACGGCGCGCGGGTGGAATCGGAGGTGCAGCTCAAGGTCGAGCCCTTCGCCTTCGACCCCTCGAGCTACGACAAGTCCGTGCCGCTCGACACCGCCCAGGCGGAGAGCCTGGTGCGCACCGTCATTCCGCAACTCGCCGACAAGCCGGTGCAGGTCGCCTCGCTGACGACGGTCGACCCCTCGCGCTTCAACCTGACCAGCGACGCCACCGAATACGAGCCGGGCTCGGCCTTCCGGGTGATCGAGGAGAACGTCTCGGTCGCCGTGTCGGATCCCGACGGCGACAAGCTTCCCCGGTTCCACGAGGAGATCGTGCCGTTCCGCGAGGCGATGCCGATCGCGGAGATGATGACCCGGTCCGGCCATGACATCAATGGCCACGACGACGCCGTCGCGGCGCTCGCCGACCTCATCGGCAAGGACACGCTCGAGGCCGGCGACGCCCTGCGGATCGGGATCGAGACCAAGGACGGCAAGGACGAGATCGTCCGGCTTTCGGCCTATCAGGGGGCGAAGCATCTCGGGACCGTCTCGGCGACGCAGGACGGGCCGTTCCAGCCCGCGGCCGCGCCGGAGATGGCCGACTCGGTCGCCGAGGCCTTCGGTGACAAGCAGGACGAGGCGCCGATCCGGGCCGACATGCCGACGGTCTACGACGGCATCTATCAGGCGGGCCTCGCCTACGGTCTCAACGATCGCCTGTGCCAGCAGCTGGTCCGCATGCTGGCGAGCGACGTCGACCTGCAGGCGCGGCTGAGCCCCACCGACCGCCTCGCCGTGTTCTATACGATGGAGAAGGGCGAGGAAGAGGCGACCGACAGTTCCGAGATCCTCTTCGCCGAGATCAAGTTCGGCAACAGCGTCAAGCGCTTCTACCGCTACCGGCCGAGCGGCTCGGAGACCGCGGACTATTTCGACGAGGACGGCAAGAGCGCCAAGCAGTTCCTGATGCGCAAGCCGGTTCCCAATGCCCGCTTCTCCTCCGGCTATTCGACGGGACGGCGGCATCCGGTGCTCGGCTATGTCCGGCCGCACTGGGGTACCGACTGGGCCGCGCCGCGCGGCACGCCGATCCTCGCCGCCGGCGACGGCGTCGTGGAGCGCGCCGGCTGGTCGTCTGGCTACGGGCGCGAGACAGTCCTCAAGCACGCGAACGGCTACGAGACCGTCTACGGCCACCAGAGCGGCATCGCCAAGGGCATCTCTCCCGGCGCGCATGTCCGCCAGGGCCAGGTGATCGGCTATGTCGGCTCGACGGGCATCTCCACCGGCAACCACCTGCATTTCGAGATCCATGTGAACGGCCAGCACGTCGACCCGATGCGGATCAAGCTGCCATCCGGCGACGTCCTCGCCGGCGCCGACCTGTCGAAGTTCAAGCGCGAGCGCGAGCGCATCGATAAGCTGCTGCAAGAACGCATCGACCGTCCGCTAGTCGCGGACCGCTGACACGTGCCCCCTCTTTCCGTCGTTTGTTCGACAGGAAACCAATCCTGCCTAATGTACTTCCTTCGGAAGATCACGTCTTTCTAGCGTTTCGGTGATCTGCCCTTCCAGCCGAGAGGTCGATCATGCTTCTGGAACGCCCGAGTGATGCGGCCAACACGAAAGAGCCGGCTTTTTCCATCCTGCCGCTCTTGCTATCGATTGGAACATCTGTTCGTGCCTTCAACCGGATCGCCATGGGTAAAATCGGTGTGATGCGAGGGCAGGATCGCCTCCTAGATGTCCTATACGTAAACGTAGCAAGGCCACTGACCGAGATCGCCAGGAACTCGACGTGCGAGGATCGACGCTCTCAAAGATGATCGATCGGCTCGAGCGCGACGGCTATGTCGAAAGAAACATTGCAACCCTGGATGCGCGCATCAAATTGATCACGCTGACCCCAAGGGGTGCCGAGGCTAAGCGCCAAGTCCGCGAGATATGGATTTCGATGGAAAGTGAGCTCGCTAAGGGTATCCCGCTGGGAGAGTTAGAGGAATTCTGTGCCGGGCTTCAGAGCACCCGAAACATGCTGAAACGCCGTGTTGGCAGGTTGCGGTAAGGTCTGTAGATATCTCGGCATCAACTTGTTGAGCGCTGCCCATGATGCCTCCGACGCTGCTACCGCCCCCCATTGATATGCTCCTTCTGGCCGTACTGCTGGGAATTGCGGTCGCCATGGTCCTCGGGTTCGTCATCTACCTTGTCGTGTAAGTCCTGCCAGGCTTGACCTTCCAGTCACCGGAACATCCACCTGAGCTTCGGGTTGAGTGATGGGCACTATTCAAGCACCACAGCTGCCGTTCGCTGACGACAAGGAACAAAGGGAATGAGTACGACCGAGACGGCAAAACACGACAAGACAGCCATCCTTTACCGGATGGTCATGGACAAGCACATCTGCCCCTACGGCCTGAAGTCAAAGGATCTTCTGGAGCGTGAAGGGTATGTCGTCGAGGATCACTGGCTGAAGACCCGCGCGGAGACGGATGCCTTCAAGGAGGCGCATAGCGTCGAAACCACTCCGCAGACGTTTATCGGCGACAGCCGCATCGGTGGATACACCGAGCTGCGCAAGCACTTCGGCAAAACCGTAAAGTCGAAGGACGCGACAACATACCAGCCAGTCATTGCGATTTTTTCGGTAGCCTTCCTGATGGGACTCGCGATCTCTTGGGCAGCCTACGGCACGATATTTACCATCCGGGCCATCGAGTGGTTCTTCGCCGTCTCAATGACGCTGCTGGGCATCCAGAAGCTTCAGGATGTCGAAAGCTTCTCGACCATGTTCCTGAACTACGACCTCCTGGCTCGGCGTTGGGTGCGTTACGGCAAGATCTACCCTTTCGGCGAAACGCTAGCCGGTCTGCTGATGATAGCTGGCGCTCTGACCTGGATCTCTGCGCCGATCGCGCTTTTCATCGGCACGGTCGGTGCCATCTCGGTCTTCTATGCCGTTTATGTCCAGAAACGCGAGCTGAAGTGCGCCTGTGTTGGCGGCAGCTCGAATGTGCCCTTAGGCTTTGTCTCGCTCACTGAGAACCTTGTGATGATCGGCATGGGGGTCTGGATGCCGATCCGTATGCTGGTCTGGGGTGCGTGAATGCCAACGAAGCGATGATGCGGATCGCACCATGAGCAATCTGCGGCCGGTGGCGCATATCGAAACGCCCTTCCAGCCCGAGTGACCATGCGCCCGCCTTTCGATCGAGTATCGGTATATCAGTGCCTGTGCGCCTCCACATCAAAGCGTTGCGGAGGCGCCGGGGGCGGAGCGTCCGGGCTTTCAATCGTGAACGGTGGTGCCTCGCTCGCGACGTCCGCCGGCGGGTCGATCGGGGCGTCTGGGTCGAACTCATGTTCACCCGTGTCCGGCAGCGGCTGACCGTCACGCGTTCTTCTGTGCTTCATGATACTCTCCCGTGCATGAAGCCCGAACGCATTCCGCGACCATACGTTTCCACCGGTGCGCGACCATTCCGGTCGGCGAAACGGAGGATGTCTGGAATGCAAAGGCTCAAGGTGCCGAATCTGCACTGCGGCGGATGCGCAACGGCGGTCACGCGGGCGATCAGGGAACACATGGGCGCAAAGGCCGAAGTGGAAGTCGACGTGGCGGCCAAGGAGGTCCGGGTTTCGGATTCCACCGATCTACAGGTCGTGACGTTCCTTCTTCATGGAGCCGGCTATCCAGTCGAACGCGTTCTCGAATAGTCGACGTAGCGACCCGATGTCTGATGGACGGGACCAGTGGCGAGCGGTATTGAGGCCGCCATGGGCTCGGTAAGAAAGCATCTTCGACCTGTGTGCCGATCGCTCGCCGCGGTCGTGATCCTGCTCGGTCTGCTCATCTCCACAACGGGCACCGCAGCCACGGGCGGGGGTTCCCGCCAGGCCATCGAGCATTGCGTCACCGCAGGTACGGATCTTGCAGTGATGAGGGCCATGCCGCACATGGCCGCTCCTTCACAACGGCACACCAGGCTTGCCAGCCATGGCACGATGGACGGAACCTGCGCCGCCCAGTGTCTGACGGCCGTCCCCGCCGCAGGTCTGCGGGTGGATTTCCTCCCGCTGAGTCGCGACATCGTCTTCTCGATCACGGCGAGCGAAGGCGACGGAGTGAGCGGGCCTGCTGTCGAACGCCCTCCACGCGCCTGATCGTAAGGCGGCCGGTGTAGGTCGCTATGAGGGTTCGCGATCGGGACGATCGCGAGGAGCAAATCCGGACGAGCCCGCCGACAGGTGCCGCCACGGAGATGGTGCGGCACGTGCGCGCTCGCAGACGAGCGAGAAAGCCAACATGACACTCTTGACCCGCAGACGCTTCCTGGCGTCTTCGGCAGCAGCTGCTGCTGCCACAGCATTTCGGCCTATGCCTTCCCAGGCGGAGCCGGTTTCGACGCGTCTCGTCGTCGAACGCCGCACGATCGAGGTGAACGACCGTGCCGCCTCTGTCCTCGGCGTACGACAGCCGAACGGCACGCCCGGCCTCGTCCTCGACCCCGGAGAGGCCTTCCGCACGCGGCTGGAGAACCGCCTGGGCGAACAGACGATCGTGCACTGGCACGGCCAGACGCCCCCGCCCTCCGAAGACGGCGTCGCCGACACCGGCTACGTGTCGCCGCTCGCTCCGGGAGAGGTCCGCGCATACGACTTTCCGGCCCGGCCAGGCACGCATTGGATGCACTCCCATCAGGGACTGCAGGAACAGCTTCTGCTGGCATCTCCCCTGGTGGTCCGGACGACCGAGGAAGTGCGGGACGACCGCCAGGAGGTGACCGTCCTCCTTCAGGACTTCAGCTTCCGGGGACCCGCCGAGATCCTGGCCGACCTGACGAACACGGCAACCGACACGGCGACCGTTCACCAGGGCATGAACCACGGCAGCATGGTCATGGCCCCGGCGCCGGCTATGGGTTCCGGTGTCAATGCCGCGCGAATTTTCCCCAGAAGCGCCGAAGTAAAATTCCCCAGATCGGCCGCTCAGGCTGTCGCGGAGTGATGTGCATTTTTCGGAGGCCGACCTCTTCGCCGGGGGACAGGATCGAGCGCGGGTGGTGTGATGATCGCTTTGGATCGGACGTGCTCGGGCATCAGTTCGGCATGCTGGCGCAGGCGGTAGCTTGAGCCTTCGATCNGGGACAGGATCGAGCGCGGGTGGTGTGATGATCGCTTTGGATCGGACGTGCTCGGGCATCAGTTCGGCATGCTGGCGCAGGCGGTAGCTTGAGCCTTCGATCTGAACGACGACAGCGTGGTGAAGAAGTCTGTCCAAGAGGGCTGTGGCGACGACGGGATCGCCGAACACCTCGCCCCATTCAGCGAAGCCGCGGTTGGAAGTGAGGATCATCGCGCCCTTCTCGTAGCGGGCGTTGACGAGCTGGAAGAACAGATTGCCTCCGCCGGGCACGACGGGCAGATAGCCGATCTCGTCAACGACCAGGAGGGCTGGCCGGCAAAAGAAGCGGATGCGCTCTTGGAGGCGGCCCTCGCGTTCGGCGCGGGCAAGTGCGGTGATGAGTTCGGCGAGCGTCGAGAAGTAGACGCTCTTGCCGGCCTTGACGGCTTCGACGCCAAGGGCTGTCGCCAGATGGCTCTTTCCGGTTCCGGGCGGCCCGAGGAAGTGGACGACCTCGCAGCGGGCGATGAAGCCGAGTTGGGCGAGCGTGAGAATGCGGTCGCGATCGAGCGAAGGCTGGAAGGAGAAGTCGAAGCCGGCCAGCGTCTTGATGGTCGCCAAGCGCCCCATGCGCAGTGCCGTCTTGATGCGGCTGTTCTCGCGCAGGGTGAGTTCCTCCGAGAGAAGGATGTCGATCGCCTCGAGAGCGGCGATCTCGCCCTGTTCCAGCCGGCGCACGACATGATCGAGCGCTTCGAGGGCTCGGGGCATCTTGAGGCCCACCAGACAGTTGCGGATGCGCTCGATCGTCGAAGGCGTCAGGTCCAGCGAGGCGGTCACGAGCGGACCTCCGCGATCGCCCGGCCGACGGCCTCGTAAAAGGTGAGCGGGCGTTGCGCCACCGTGTCGCCGGCGCCGTGGATGACGATGCTGTCGCTGGAGCCTTGGCGCCATGGTCGCAATTGGGGCCGGCGGTGGCCGGGCTCGATGCGGCGCTGCTGGCGTCCTTCGAGGGCCGGATGGGCGGCGATCAGCGTGCCGTCTTCGAAGATGCGGACCTCGTCGGCCAGCGTATGGACCTCGACGGTCCTGCGCCGCGTGGCGTCGGGGACGCTGTAGAAATTGCCGCCGACGCTGACCATGCCTTCCCGGCTGATGCGCCTTTCCAGCTTCAGGACCGACCGGAACGGGGCCAGCGGCAACGGCCGCAGATGCGCCCGCTCCTCGGCGAAGGCTTCGTTGACGACGCGCCGGGTGGTGGCGTGAACCCGCGGATTGGCCACGGTCTCCAGCCAGTGGCGGAGCTGCTCGTTCAGATCGGCGAGATTGCGGAAGGAGCGGGCCAGGAAGAAGTCCTCCCGAATATAGCGAAAGGGCCGCTCGACCTTTCCCTTGGTCTTGGCCCGATAGGGTCTGCAGGCTTTGGGAAGAAAGCCGTAGTGGCGGGCGAGATCGACGAGGGCCCGGTTGTAGACGATGCCTCCGGTCTCGGCCTCGCCGATCACCGCGGTCTTCATGCGATCGTAGAGAATCTCCCGAGGCGCACCGCCCAGCGCCTCGAAGGCGGCCGTGTGGCAGCGCAGGACCGTCGGCAGATCCTGGTGGACGACGAAGCGTGCCCAGATCAGCCGGCTGAAGCCGAGCACCAGCGAGAAGAGCCAGACGATCCGCGGTGCCGTCGGCTCGTCGGTGAAGACGACGTGGAATTGCGCGAAGTCGACCTGGGCCTGCTCGCCCGGTGGTGTCTCGAAACGAACCTCGAAGCCGCGCGCCGGTGTCGGGCGGACGTCCCGCAGAAAGTCGGTCACGGCGGTATAGCCGCCCGTGTAGCCGAT
>NZ_JBFTEH010000040.1:0-2430 GCF_041027365.1 Jiella sp. M17.18
GAAGACACATGGCGCCGCATCGGCGCTCTGGTGGAAACCATCCAGCCCGCCGAATGCGCCAACTACTTCGCCAACGCCGGCTACGCTTCCGTCAAACCGTGAAACGCTCTAGCGGTGTGGTGATCACCGGCAATCTCCGGTGGGGCCCGGTTGCTGACCTCAATACCGACCGGAAAGACACCGATGACCGACTGGAGTGCACCCCGTTTCGCCGGACATGCGGCGGTTGGGTTTAGGCACTGAGCCTGATGAACTCGCGGGGCGAGCGGAACTTCAGGCCTGAGTGCGGGTGGACCTCGCAATAATCCTCGATCCAGGCGGGGAGCAAGGCGAGAATGGTGGCAGCGTCAGGCAGGATCGAGACGCTCGCATAGTCGCGCTTCAGGGTTTTGACGAAGGCCTCGGACATGCCGTTCGACTCCGGGCTGCGGACGGGCGTGAAGAGCAGCGTCAGGCCGAGGGCACGGGCGGTATCGGCGGTGTCCTTGGCGATGTATGCGCTGCCGTTGTCCGACAGCCATTCGACGGCATGCGGCACCTTGGTCGTGCCGAAGCGACGCTCGACAGCGGTGACCATGAGGTCGCGCACCATCTCGCCGGAGATGCCGGCCTGCGCGACGGCCGACCAGGCGATGATCTCGCGGTCGCAGGCATCCAGAACGAAGAGAATGCGCACGACTTCGCGGTTGCGGGCATGGATCTCCAGATGGTCCGAGCACCAGCGCACATTCGAGCGCAGCGCGATGACGACGCCGTCATGGGTTCGGCCGGGCCGTCGGGCAGTATGGCGCTCCAGCGTCAGGCCGTGATGCTGCATGATCCGTAGCACCCGCTTGGCATTGACCGTCGGCTGCCCCTCCGCTCGCAGGCGACGGTTCAGCAGCGCCGTGACCCGCCTGTAGCCATAGGTCGGGCGAGCGTCGACGATGGCACGGATCGGCGCCAGGAACTCGACATCCTCGACCTTGCGATACGGCCCTCGCGGCTTCACCGCCCTGCCGCGTCGCTCGTTGATGTGGGAACGAGCGACGTCCAGCGTCCGCGCCACAGCGCTCACCGTGAACCGTCCGTCGGATCGCTCCAGGACAGCAAGGGCGATGTCCGTTTTTTGGGCGAGCGACGTCGAGCGCCTCCTTGAGGATCTCGTTCTCCATCGTTTTGCGGCCAAGCAGACGCTCGAGGTCGCGAACCCGCTTCTCCAGATCGCGGACCCTCGACGTGCCAACGACGTCCTCGTCAGCCTGGACGGCGGCATGGCCGCCCTCAAGCATTCGGCGCTTCCAAGCAAAGAGCTGGGAGGGCGAGACGCCCGCCTGCCGCGCCACGAAGGACACGCTCATCCCTGGCCGCATCGCTTCCTCGACGAGGCGGACCTTCTCGGCGGTCGACCATCGCCGCCGGCGCTGCACGGAAGTGATCACTTCGACCCGAGAAAATGGGCCGTCTGGAGCTTTCGACATAGTCGTACTCATAGGCGGATGCCTATGCCTTATCGGCTATGCCGCCTGTCCGGTCAAAACGGGGTGCGCTCCACCGACGTGTGTAGGGCGGTGAGAAAGCAGGTCCCGAGGCGGCGCCTGTCGGGGCTGCCGCGCCGGAGTAAATTCCCTGTGTGATCTGCCGAGATCGTTTCACCCGCTCGACGGCCAATAGTCTCGCGGCAAGATGAGTTCGCGATCCTGATCGTAGGTGGCTGCGATCTCCTCTCCGGTGGGAGCAAGGGTGGTGCGGTCGCAAAGGCGATCGATTGGCGCGAGGCCGCTTAGGCTGTCGTGCGGACGCTCCCAGTTGTAGAAGTGCTGCCACTCGGCGAGGCGCACTTCGAGTTCGGGATCCATGATGTTGACGGTCGGCCAGAACTCATCGAGCGCCGTCCGCTGGACCCGTTCGACCTTGGCGTTCAGGTGCGGGGACCGCGGGGGGATCGGGCGGAACTTGATGCTCCAGGAGCGCAGTCGATCCTGCACCGCATAGGCGAAGAACTCCTGGCCTCGGTCGGTCTGGATGCGTTGGATCGAGACCGGCATCTCCTCAACGAGCTGATCGAGGAAGGCCAGGGTCGATTTGGCCGACCGGCTTCGGAACAGGCCGATCACCTGACAGCGCGAGCGGTCGTCGATCGCGGTGTATTGGTAGAGCCGCGGGGCGATCTTGCAGACGTCCATATGCACCCGGTCGCCGGGGATCGGCCCGGAATAGCGCTTGCGGCCCTTGCGCATGAGCCGCTGTCGCTTGAGGCGGTTCATCTCGAGCCGGCAGAGCACCTTGTGGATCGTGTCGATCGCCAGGCGAAGACTGCGAATGCGGATCAGTTGTGAATCGGCGTGGAATAAGGGGTCTGACTCACAACTGATGCAGTTGAGGAGCGAATTGGCGGTTCCCGAGGGAGGTCGCCATGTCCAGTACCATTTCGCTGTCGTCGCTTATTCC
>NZ_JBFTEH010000041.1:0-2383 GCF_041027365.1 Jiella sp. M17.18
TGGCCGATCTGGTTGGACGAGGCCTCGATCTCGCTCATCGCCTCGACCGCCCGGGCGACGATGGCGCCGCCCTTTGCGGCCTTCTCGCGGGCCGCGCTCGCCACCTTCTGGGCGTTGCCGGCGCCGTCGGCGGTCTGGTTCACCGCCCCGGTCACCTCGCCGAGCGCCGCCACGGTCTCCTCCAGGCTCGCCGCCTGCTGCTCGGTGCGCTGGGCGAGGTCGCCCGAGGCGATGGTGATCTCGGAAAGCCCGGTGCGGATCGAGCCGACCGAGGTGAGGACCTGGCCGATCGCGCCCTCGAGCGCCTCGACCGAGGCGTTGAACTTGGCCCGGATCGGCTCGAATTCCGGCGCCACCTGGCCGGCCATGCGCACGGTGAGGTCGCCGGCCGACAGCCGGTCGAAGCCCACCTCGACCATGCCGACGAAGGCGCGGAGGTCCTCGGCCTTGGCATTGTCCAGCGCCGCCTGGCGCTGCTTGGCCTGGTCCTGCGAAATCCGCGCCGCCTCGGCCTCCTCGGCGAGGCGGTCCCGCTCGATCGCCTGCTCCTTGAACACCTGCACCGCGCCGGCCATCTCGCCGATCTCGTCGCCGCGGCCAACGCCCGGAACGGTGACCGCCTTGTCGCCCGAGGCGAGCCTGGACATGCTGGCGGCCATGGCTTTGATGGCGCCGCCAATGCGGTGGCCGGCGAAAAACGCCACCGCGAAAGCCAGGAGCAGGGCGAGGACGGCGCCGCCGATCGCGATCCAGGCGATCTTTTGAGATGTCTGCTGCAGCGCCTGGATGGAAACCAGGAGATGCGCCACGCCGACGATGTCGCCGGAGAAATCGCGGACCGGCACCGCCAGGCCGACGAAGGGCTTACCGGCAATCTGGTCTGTGGTGCGAACCGTCTCGCCGGTCCGGACCTTCTGAAGCGTTGCCGCATCCAACTGCGGAGCTTCCTGGAAGGTGGCTGCTTTCCGGGACTGGGCCGCGTCTTCAGCCGAGAACGTCGCAACCTTTTCGGCCGGAAAGAGATACAATTCGGACTCGTCCCCGGAGCCCGTGGTAAGGCGGTCCAGAAAGTCCTGACCGAAACCGAGGCCGATCTCGACGGATCCGACGTGCCGCCCCTGATAATCGACCGGGTAGACGGCGCGTACGCCGGCACCCGCCCGACCCTGCTCCAGTCCGGAAACCGGCTTGTGCGTCGAGTTCGTCTTTACGACCGTGAAGCGGAAGGAAGAGAGGTCGTCCCCGAACTTGCTCGGCTTGTGTATCCGGAGGAAGGAGTGGCTTTCGGGTGTGTGAAACTGAAACTGCTCGACCCCGTACTGCGACTTCATCGCCGCAAAACCCGGAACGAACATGTCGGCCAAGCGCTGCCGGTCTCCCGTCGCCATGGCCTGTTCAACGCCGGGCTGCATGGCAACCAAGGCGGCGAGAGCCATTGCCTTGTTCACCTCCGACGCGATCGAACGATCGAGCTTGGTGTGCATCACCGTCAGCGAGCGGTCGGCCGATTGGCTGATGAGCTGATGAGCTCCGAGATAGAGTGGAACTCCAACGGCCAGCGCGGCGACGACCGCTGCAAACAGAACCGAAGCAACAAGACGAGTCCGTAGCGACATTTGATCCCCCAGATTGACAATACGGGATTGCCGCAGAAGCGCTTAATTCTTGATGTACGAAGCCGCTGGAATAACTGTGTCAGCGACGGCAAAGTGCAGCAGTACGGCGAAAGGACATCTTGCATCGAGGGAGCGGCCGGCCTTCCCGCTTTGTTCGGCGGCTGCTGTGGGCATTGGCGGAAGCCTGACCTGCGGCCATGCAGCCTTGGGCATCCGGGCCGCCGCCGCGAATCCCCTCGACGGCGGAGTTCATAGGATCGGGTACACGATCGCTCGGCCTTGGGAGCAGCATGACGCGGGGCCGCAGGTCCAAGGGTGCCGCTTCGGTCTCCCCAGGAGTCGGTGAGATACAAGCGCCCCCAGCAATTCCCGCGGCCGCCTTTGACGGCGGCGGCAGGCGCCCTTTCGGAGCTTGAGGCTGCCGGATGCGGACGGGCTCGCTCGCCTCGTCTTTCGCCGCCCAACTGAAAGCGGCGGCCTCGGATCCACCCGAAGCCGCCGTGGCAGAGCATAGCGGAGGAACGATCGCGATCCTCCGGCGATGTGGCAGACGAGCCCTCAGAACTCCTCCCAGCTCTCCTCGCTGGCTGCGGCGGCGGGCTTGCGGGCGGCGCCGCCGGCACCGGTGGCGCGCAGCTGCGGGACCGGACGCGCAGCGGCGGGGCGATGCGCCGGGGCCGGCGCGGGCTCGGTCGCGTGGGCGGCCTTCGCGGCGCTGCTGCCGGCCTTCACCTTGAACCGGCCCATCGCCGCTGCCAGCTCGTCGG
>NZ_JBFTEH010000042.1:0-1968 GCF_041027365.1 Jiella sp. M17.18
ACATGGCGACCTCCCTCGGGAACCGCCAATTCGCTCCTCAACTGCATCAGTTGTGAGTCAGACCCCCGTTTGGACGCCGATGAGGGGTCCCGTTCCAAAGCCGTTTGACAGGCTGAGCCCAAGACTCCGGCGAGTATATGGGCTGCTTCGCGATGGAACGCGGGGAAGGGTGCGCCAAAGAAGGCTTCGGCGAAGACCAGGTCGCGATCGGAGACCGCGGTCAACGGCCTCGGCGCCCCGAGCAGAAATTCCTTCACCAGCAGCAGGGGCGCTTTGTAGAGTGCCCGGTCACGCGGCCACTGCGCGGCCGTTAGTCCGAACGAGGGCAGGTCGTCGGGCACGGCGAAGGGTTGCAGGTCGTCCTTCTGCAGATATTCGAGCGCAGTCAGGTAAGCCGCGTCGCGGTTCCTGTTTTCGGCTTTGCCAAGAATGAGGCCATCGCCCAGCACAGTTCCCAGATCACGAAGCCGCTCGCCAAGCGGCTGATGCCTGTCGGTGAGATCGTCAACCAGGCGCAGGTCCCGGCGCCGCCCGAAAGCCGCCGTCTTGAGGCGGGTCGGCCGTGCTTCCCAGTCGTCCAGCGAAAGACGGACGATATCGCTTGGTGCGATTTCGAAGGTGTGGGAGCGCGACCCCGCGGGCGACCACGGGACCTGGACGATGGTCAAAGTCTCGGTTGGCTGGGGCCGATGCCGAGCGAACAGGACCATAGCCGGCATCGCTGCGCCCTCGAACAGCCAGGATCGCAGGTTTGAGAGATTGACGAGCGTCACCGGGCCCAAAGCTCGGACGACGTGACGTGCCGCCGATGCGCCTGTTTTACTGGCGCTGAAGAATGGGGTGGCGCTCAGGACCATGCCGAACCGCGTTTGCGGTTTCGCGAATTCGGCAGCGCGCATCAGGAAGTCTAAGCCGACGCCCCGTGGCTGGGCGGGAAGGGTCTGTCCGCCCATGCGGCGATCGGCCGTGCCGGCCTTACCCTTGAAGCTCCAAGGCGGATTGCCGACGATGACGTCGAACGACTTTAGGCCGTCATCTTCGATAAGGTGTTCGATCCCGGCGTCTGTCTGCTCAATGGTTCGAGCGTCCCCAACGAATAGCGTTCGGCCGATCAAAGGCTCGAATGTCAGGCCTTCCGGAGGCTGGGGATCGGGGTCGACTTCAAGGGCCGCCAGATAGAGGCTGAATGCCGCGACTCGGATCGCAGCTTCGCTGATGTCGACGCCGTAGACCTGGGTATATAGCGCCTTGCGGATGCCCTTCCTCGTCAGCGGCGTTTTCAAGCCCTGCAGGTGGACCAACCGCCGAAACGCCTCGACAAGGAAGACGCCCGATCCGCACGTCAGGTCGAGCACGGTCTGTTCGCCATCAAGGCCGTCCATGACCTCGTCAAGGATCAAGGCGACCACAGGCAACCGGGTATAATAGACGCCTGCGCGGGTGGCCTCGGTCGACCGGGCACGTCCGGCGATGGGCGCGGCGCCGGAGTGTGCGAACTGTTCGTAGATCGAGCTGATCAGCTCTACCGGGATGACGTCGAACTGATACGGAAAGAAGGTGGTCTGCCCGCTGACCGGATCGACGGCGTCCAAGAAGTTCGCGACCCGGGAAAGATGCTCTGGCGCGGGCGGGGCCGCCGAGGACGGCGGGAACATGTCGCCGTTAAAGGTCCTGGAAAGCCATTGGAACAGCTGGCGGGTTGCCTGCCCGTCGCGCAGCGCGGCTGACAGACGTGTCGTTCCGCAAAGACTGTTCATCCGTTCTTCGGTGATGATGCCGCGATCGAGCAGATACTGAGTGAAGATCGCCCGGCCGATCAGCGCCTGGGCCTCGTCCCGGACGAGGTTCGCCGAGACTAGGTGTTTAGTCCCGCACTGTGGTGGTAGCTTATCGCGCCAGCATAGGGATGCGCTATGGGACAAGTTCTTCACGGATGCGCCACGACCACGCACGCTGTCCGAGCAGCAA
>NZ_JBFTEH010000043.1:0-1641 GCF_041027365.1 Jiella sp. M17.18
GGGTCTGACGCACTCTCGATGACGATCAGGCGGCGCCGAGCAGTCGGGCTTCGAGGAGATCGAGCTTGGCACGCCCGTACATCTGCCGCTTCACGAGCTTGAGCTTGTTCACCTGGCCCTCCGTTTGTCCGTTCGACCATGGCTCAGTGATCGCGCCCCGCACGGCGGACGCGTCTTTCCGGATGCCGCGAGCGAAGGAAGCCAGCAAGCTCGCCTCGGCATCGTGGATCCAGGGCGTGAGATCACCGATTGACCGGCTGCGGATGATGATTTGAAAGCGATCGATCAACTCTCTTGCCTCGGCCAGGGCGGGCACTCCGGCTTCGATCGCGGCAACCATGACGGTCTCCGCCTTCGTCAGATGATCTCGCTTCAGCGTCATCAGACGAGCAATGGTCCTCGCGGACGGGATCCTGCGAAGCTGGGCACCCGAGATCTGCTCCGATCGCCTGCGCCGCGTAGCCCATTCGCCGACGACGCGGACCGACCCCCGATAGCCTTGGGCGCGGACGCGACGCCAAAGCTCGGCACCGTTCCGGCAGCCTGCGTCCCACTGGGCGTCGAGATAGGGAAGATGCGGGTCGAGTGACCCCTGTCGCGTCCGGAATACATCGGTGCGCTCGCCGCGGACAATCTGGCGAACCAGCTTGCGGCTCCGGCCTGTTCGCCGAACGATCTCCTTGATCGCGAGGCCATCGGCCGCAAGGCTCGCGACGAACGCGTTCATCTCCTCCCGCCGCAGATAGCCTTCGTACTGGATCCGTTCGGCCGAAGTCAGGAGCGCGGGATCGACAACCGTCGCTCCGAGAGCGGTGCGGATCGGCTTCATCGACTTCCTCACCGCATCGAGGAACGCCGCGCTGGCGTTCTCCATCAGGTGCCATCGGTCCGCGACCTGCACGGCTTCCGGCAACGCGCAAGCCGCTGCCTCGCCATACCCGCCACCGCGATCACGCGAGACGATGCGGATCTCTCGGTGATCAGCCAGCCATGCTGTGACCGTGGCAATCTCCCGGTCCGGCAGCAGCTTCACGATCTGCCGCCGCTCAAGGTCGCAGACGATAGAGCCGTAACGGTGGTTCCGGCGGAAGGCAAAGTCGTCGATGCCGACGGCAGTCAAGATATCGGTCCGCTGTCGCGCCCGGCGCCGGACCACCCGGAGCAGCGTGTCGTTGCTGACCGGCATCATCAATCGCTCGGCAAAGCTTGACGCCGGACGACCGCCGAGTGCCAGGCCGAGATGATGGATGATGCATTCCATCCGGCCCGTGCGTCTGGCCCGTTCCGGGACAGCGTCACCGAAGCGCTCGGCGAAGATCTTGCGCCGGCAGGTCTCGACATCGCACCGAAATCGGCGCGTGATCAACCTCAGCCGAACCGGCCTTCCTGCCGACGGAAGGTCCGCCACGCGCCGAATATATCGACTGTGCACCCGGCGTGCCGGCGAGGAGCAGGAGGGACACGCCGCCTGCCTCGTCCGAGCCAGGGCCGTAACGACAAGGCCCTCTTCTGAGGCTTCGAACTGCTCGACCGAAAGCTCAGGCGGAATAAGCGACGACAGCGAAATGGTACTGGACATGGCGACCTCCCTCGGGAACCGCCAATTCGCTCCTCAACTGCATCAGTTGTGAGTCAGACCCC
>NZ_JBFTEH010000044.1:0-1571 GCF_041027365.1 Jiella sp. M17.18
ATCGGCTACACGGGCGGCTATACCGCCGTGACCGACTTTCTGCGGGACGTCCGCCCGACACCGGCGCGCGGCTTCGAGGTTCGTTTCGAGACACCACCGGGCGAGCAGGCCCATGTCGACTTCGCGCAATTCCACGTCGTCTTCACCGACGAGCCGACGGCACCGCGGATCGTCTGGCTGTTCTCGCTGGTGCTCGGCTTCAGCCGGCTGATCTGGGCACGCTTCGTCGTCCAACAGGATCTGCCGACGGTCCTGCGCTGCCACACGGCCGCCTTCGAGGCGCTGGGCGGTGCGCCTCGCGAGGTTCTCTACGATAGCATGAAGACTGCGGTGATCGGCGAGGCCGAGACCGGCGGCATCGTCTACAACCGGGTCCTCGTCGATCTCGCCCGGCAGCAATCCGCGTCCCGAATGGCGCAGGTAACAGAGTTGCACCGCATGGCCGATGCGGTTCGCCCCTCGCCGGCGACGCGCCACCTCTGCCAGATCGTCGGGGCCGAGAATGTAGATCCGTTCAATGGTCGCACGATCGGCAAGGGGATCGAAGATCGCGGCGCGTTGCGCGGGGGACACGATGATCCTGGTCGGTATCGGCTTCCCGCTTGTCACGAAACATGGAAGTGGTCATGTTCATAGAGCATAGACCAAGAGACGTGTTATGTGACAATATCATGATGATTGATCGGGCCAATCCGCTTTGTCTCGCGAACGGACGTATATGTGACTATCAAGATAGGCTATGCACGGGTGTCCAAGACAGACGGCAGCCAGGTTCACGACCTTCAGCGCGATGCGCTAATCGCAGCTGGCGTCGATCCCGAGCAAATCTATGAAGACGCCGCGTCGGGACGTCTCGATAAGCGACCGGGGCTGGACGCCTGCCTGAAGGCGCTGCGCCGCGACGATACGCTCGTCATCTGGAAGCTCGACCGTCTCGGCCGCGATCTGCGTCACCTCGTCAACACGGTCGGCGACCTGACGAAGCGCGGCATCGGCCTCAAGGTGCTCGCTGGCGAAGGCGCCTCGATCGACACCACGACCGCCAATGGCCGTCTCGTGTTCGCGATCTTCGCCGGGCTCGCCGAGTTCGAGCGCGAATTGATCGTCGAGCGGACGCGCGCAGGGCTCGCCTCTGCTCGAGCGCGCGGTCGTCACGGCGGGCGCCCATTTAAAATGACGCTGGCCAAGCTCCGTCTGGCCCAGACCGCAATGGGCAAACCCGAAACGACGGTCGCCGATTTATGCGCCGAACTCGGTATCACCCGGCAGACCCTCTATCGTTACGTCACACCAACGGGCGAGCTCAGATCCGACGGTGAAAAGCTACTCAGACGGACTAGCCGACGCGCTTAGCGTACGTTTTCGACAATCCTCTCACCGGGCCTCGTGACGCGCATCGCGCGCAGTTCATTGACGAAGTCGTGGGCATCAAAGCCCTTGTCGGCCCCCAGCGTAATCTGTCAACGACGGAGCAAATCCCGGCCAGAGGGGCGGAGTGAAAGCAGGCCACGGCGGTGGTAGGCGCGACGCACGAAGGGGCCCGATCGGGCCCCTTCGTGCGTCGGCGAATG
>NZ_JBFTEH010000045.1:0-1480 GCF_041027365.1 Jiella sp. M17.18
GTCTGGCTCCGCCGCCGCGGCTGGACGTTCAAAAACGTATGGCCCGCCCCGTTGGCAAGTTGGTTGCGTCAGGCTTTGTTCGGTCGTGCACAAACGTATCCGGCGTAGCGGCACGGAGGCCCTCGCCATGATGGAGATCCGCGCGTCCTGGCCCTCATAAAAGACCCGGCGTCGAGGCGCCGTTTTTTGAACCAGGCTTCCAGGGACGCGGGTGTTCGACCCTTCCGGCCATCAGCCTCCTTCCGCCAACCTCGGTTCGCTGCAGCTCCTCTTTCGGACGTCGCAGCAGATTCTGTCGTTTCAGGCCGTCACGACCTGTCCCCATCCTCGCTCGAAGCCAATCCCACGCCGTAGGCTCGCCCAGGCGATGCGGGCGAGCTTGGCGGCGAGCGCGACAATCACGACATTGCGGTGGGCTCGCGATAGAAGACCTCGAAGCCACTCGCCTAAGGGCGTCGCCTGTTTGGAGAGGCTTGGCAGCGCGGCACGCGCCCCGTGGATCAGCAGCATGCGCAGATAGGTGTTCCCGCGCTTTGTGATGGAGAGTAGCNAGACCTCGAAGCCACTCGCCTAAGGGCGTCGCCTGTTTGGAGAGGCTTGGCAGCGCGGCACGCGCCCCGTGGATCAGCAGCATGCGCAGATAGGTGTTCCCGCGCTTTGTGATGGAGAGTAGCGGCGGCTTGCCGCCGGTCGTCATCTGCTTCGGCACGAGGCCGAGCCAGGCTGGCACATCACGCGCCCGACGAAACGCCTCACCATCTCCGACGGCGGCAACCAGCGCAGTTGCGCCAAGGATGCCGATGCCGGGTATCGAGGTCAGCCGGCTCGCCGCCTCGTCGGCCTGGGCATGATCGTCCAGATCGTCGTTCAAAGCATCGATCCGCTCATCGAGTGACCGCCACTCGGCTCGCATGTCTCTGATAAGCTTCACGATCCGGGTCGATAGATCCGAAGGGGGCTCGGCAAGGAACGGCGCGATGTCCCGTTCAAGAGCCTTGCGCCCTTGCCGGAAGGTATGTCCACGTTCGAGCAGGATCGCCCGAAGCTGGTTCACGAGCGCCTTGCGCGCTGCCACGAGGCGAGAGCGGGCTCGGTGCAAGGTCTGCAGATCAAGCCGGTCCTGGCTCTTCAACTCGACGAAGCGCATCGTCGGTCGCGTCGCTGCCTCGGCGATCCCCGCAGCATCGTTATCGTCGTTCTTTTGCGCATGCACGTAAGGGCGCACATACTCAGGCGACATCAGCCGGATCTCATGCCCTTTGGCGGCGAACAGACGCCCGACATGATGCGCACCGCAGCACGCCTCCATAGCGACGGTACAGGGTGGAAGTTGTCCCGCGAGTTCGGTGAGGGTCCCCCGCCGGACTCGTCGGCGCAGAACGACGTTCCCGTCTGCGCCCAGGCCAACAATGCTGTTCAGGTTCTTGCCCAAGTCGATCCCAAGGGTCACGATGGTCATCGGTTCGCTCCTTCCTCTCAA
>NZ_JBFTEH010000046.1:0-1437 GCF_041027365.1 Jiella sp. M17.18
CCCCGCCCGGCAGAGAAGGTCAGCCGCAACGACCTCTTCATCCCGGTCAGCAAGCCCACGGTCGACAGCAAGGGGCGCAGGGTCATCGGCTTCCTGAACGTCTGATCCGTCTTGCTTTGGCCCCGCCGCCATCTGCGGCGGGGCAGGCGCTCGAAGTTCCCGTCTCCAACCAACGCCAGCCAACTCGCCGCAGCCGATGATCCTGGAGTGAGCCCCATGCCCCGTTCGGAAGCCCAGTCGAACCCGAAGGCGACCCGCCGCGAGCGGCGCCTGGCCGAGCAGGCCGAGTACCAGCGACGCTACCGGGCCGAGCAGCGGCGGCAGCGGGCGCCGTCGCGCGACGACGTCGCCCGGGTCACGCTGCACTGGTTCGTCACCCTCCTCGTCGAGAACGGCGATTACTCCGGGCTAATGAAGCTCCGCGGCGAGATCGTCCGACGCCTCGTCGAGCAGGGCTTCAATCCAGAGAAGGCGGCCCGCCGCGTGGACGATCTCATCGAGCGATACGAGGACGGCTGGACCTTCCGACTGAAGTCCGGATTGGCCGATGCCGGCGATCAGCATGGTGCCGACCACGTGAGGGGCCGACAACGTTCAGCCCGGTGACTGCCGCCCGGCAGGAGGCCTCGGTGAAACTGCGGTCGCGCGGAGAGCGATCTGACTTTCGAAGCGACCGGCGACCGGCGGCATCGGTCGATGACCGGGGGAAGGTCGGGCTCCCCGGCATTACTCCAGCAAACGGCGTTTGGATCCGTAACGCCGATCTGGAGGTCCGAAACGCTGCTCCTGCCGGGAGAAATTGGAGAGGAAATCATTTCCTGCACAAAGGCTGCTTTGCCTACGGTTCGGCGGCGGCGAGCTTGGCGATCCGCTTCTGGATCTCGTCCAGGTCTATGGTTTCAGGATTGAACGCGGCGCCCGACCAGCGCATCATATGGTCGTGGTCTTCGTGGTCTGGATCGGCGATGGCCTCGAGGTGTCAATGCCGGCTGAATTTGTCGTGTCGCCCGCCATCTGCGACCGACTGCGTCACGCGGCGGTCACGCGCCAGATGACGTCTCCGACATCGTCGGCCATCAGCAGCGATCTGCCGTCCGCGCCGATCGCCACGCCGACGGGACGCCCATAGGCAAGTTTCTCGTCCTTTGACAGGAAGCCGGAGAGGATGTCGCGAGGAGGTCCGTTCGGCGCGCCATTCTCGAAGGGGACGAAGATCAGCTTGTAGCCGCTGAGCGTCGCGCGATTCCATGATCCGTGCTGGCCGATCACCATGCCCTCGCCGAACCCCGGCAAGGTGCCGGCCGGCATCCAGCACAGGCCAAGGGATGCGGTGTGGCCGCCGAGAGCATAATCCGGTTGGATGGCACGGGCTACGAGCTCCGGCGCCTGCGGGACACGATCGTCCACGGTCATGCCCCAGTAGCAGTAGGGCCAGCC
>NZ_JBFTEH010000047.1:0-1356 GCF_041027365.1 Jiella sp. M17.18
GTCTGGCTCCGCCGCCGCGGCTGGACGTTCAAAAACGTATGGCCCGCCCCGTTGGCAAGTTGGTTGCGTCAGGCTTTGTTCGGTCGTGCACAAACGTATCCGGCGTAGCGGCATGTTGGCCCTCGCCATGATGGAGATCCGCGCGTCCTGGCCCTCATAAAAGACTCGGCGTCGAGGCGCCGTTTTTTGAACCAGGTTTCCAGGGACGCGGGTGTTCGACCCTTCCGGCCATCAGCCTCCTTCCGCCAACCTCGCTTCACCGCGGCTCCTCTTTCGGATGTCGCAGCGGATTCTGTCGTTTCAGGCCGTCACGACCTGTCCCCATCCTCGCTCGAAGCCAATGCCACGCCGTAGGCTCGCCCAGGCGATGCGGGCGAGCTTGGCGGCGAGCGCGACAATCACGACATTGCGGTGGGCTCGCGATAGAAGACCTCGAAGCCACTCGCCTAAGGGCGTCGCCTGTTTGGAGAGGCTTGGCAGCGCGGCGCGCGCCCCGTGGATCAGCAGCATGCGCAGATAGGTGTTCCCGCGCTTTGTGATGGAGAGTAGCCGCGGCTTGCCGCCGGTCGTCATCTGCTTCGGCACGAGGCCGAGCCAGGCGGGCACGTCACGCGCCCGACGAAACGCCTCACCATCTCCAACGGCGGCAACCAGCGCAGTTGCGCCAAGGATGCCGATGCCCGGTATCGAGGTCAGCCGGTTTGCGGCCTCGTCGGCCCGCGCATGATCGGCCAGATCGTCGTTCAAAGCATCGATCCGCTCATCGAGTGACCGCCACTCGGCTCGCATGTCTCTGATAAGCCTCATGATCCGGGTCGATAGATCCAAAGGGGGCTCGGCAAGGAACGGCACGATGTCCCGTTCAAGAGCCTTGCGCCCCTGCCGGAAGGTATGTCCACGCTCGAGCAGGATCGCCCGAAGCTGGTTCACAAGCGCCTTGCGCGCTGCCACGAGACGAGAGCGGGCTCGGTGCAAGGTCTGCAGATCAAGCCGGTCCTGGCTCTTCAACTCGACGAAGCGCATCGTCGGCCGCGTCGCTGCCTCGGCGATCCCCGCAGCATCGTTATCGTCGTTCTTTTGCGCGCGCACGTAAGGGCGCACATACTCAGGCGACATCAGCCGGATCTCATGCCCTTTGGCGGCGAACAGACGCCCGACATGATGCGCACCGCAGCACGCTTCCATAGCGACGGTACAGGGTGGAAGTTGTCCCGCGAGTTCGGTGAGGGTCCCCCGCCTGACGCGTCGGCGCAGAACGACGTTCCCGTCTGCGCCCAGGCCAACAATGCTGTTCAGGTTCTTGCCCAAGTCGATCCCAAGGGTCACGATGGTCATCGGTTCGCTCCTTCCTCTCAA
>NZ_JBFTEH010000048.1:0-1073 GCF_041027365.1 Jiella sp. M17.18
ACGCGGCGATGGCCGCCCATTACGACACCTCGGTGCTGCCGGCTCGGCCCCGCAAGCCCCGCGACAAGGCCAAGGTCGAGGGCTGTGTCCTCATCGTCGAGCGCTGGCTCATCGGCCGCCTGCGCAACCGCCGCTTCTACGGTCTCGGCGAACTGAACGCTGCGATCGCCGACCTGATGACGCGCCTGAACGAGGGGCGCGTCATCCGCCGGCTCGGCCGCACCCGCCGCCAGCTTCTGGAGGAACTCGACCGCCCCAGGCTGAAACCCCTGCCGGTCGAACCCTACGTCTTCGCCGAATGGCGCATGCGCCGTGTCGGCATCGACTACCATGTCGAGATCGACCGGCACTTCTACAGCGTGCCGTATCGCTTCGCCCGCCGCGAGGTCGAGGCCAGGATCACCGCCCGCACCGTCGAGATCTTCGCCAGGGGCGAACGCATCGCCGCCCATCTGCGCTCGAGCGGCAACGGCGGCCACACCACGGTGCGCGACCACATGCCCTCCAGCCATCGCCGCTACGGCGACTGGACCATCGAGCGGATCCGCACGGAGGCGGCCGCGGTCGGACGCGCCACTGCGATCCTGTGCGATCTCATCCTCGAACGCCGGCCCCATCCCGAGCAGGGCTTTCGCGCCTGTCTCGGCATCCTGCGGCTGGTCAAGCCGTTCGGCGCCGCCCGCCTCGAGGCTGCCGCCGAACGGGCCATCGCGATCGGCACGCTGACCTACGGGTCGGTCCGCTCGATCCTCGACAAGCGCCTCGACCAGGCCGGGAAGAGGGAGACGCCGACCGCCGACGCCGCCCCGATCCTGCACGGCAACATCCGCGGTCCCCGCTACTATCAATAGGAGAACGAACGTGCTGTCCCATCCCACCCTCGAGCAGTTGAACCAGCTCGGCCTGACCGGCATGGCCCAGGCCTTCGCCGAGATCGAGGCCTCCAGCCAGGCCGGGCGGCTGAGCCATCCCGAATGGCTCGCCCTTCTGATCGACCGCGAGATCACCCACCGCCGCGACAAGCGCTTGGCGGCGCGGCTGCGATACGCCAAGCTGCGCCATCAGGCCGTCAT
>NZ_JBFTEH010000049.1:0-992 GCF_041027365.1 Jiella sp. M17.18
GCGGAAGTGCGCACCGACGAAGGCAAGCTGCATATGTTCGTCGCCATCGACCGGACCTCGAAGTTCGTCTTCGTGCGGCTGGAGGAGAAGGCGACCAGGGCCACAGCCTGCCAGTTCCTGCGCGATCTGATCGAGGCCATCCCCTACAAGTTCCACACCGTTTTGACGGATAATGGCGTCCAGTTCTGCCACCCATCGCGCTATCGGGACGGTCCTACTGCGCGATACATGGGGCACCTCTTCGACCGGATCTGTGCCGCCAACGGCATCGAACATCGGCTGACGAAGCCGAACCATCCGTGGACCAATGGACAGGTCGAGAGAATGAACCGGACGATCAAGGAGGCGACCGTCAGGCGCTACCACTACGGCACTCATGACCAGTTGCGCGAACACCTCCAGACCCTCGTCAACGCCTACAACTTTGACAAACGACTGAAGACCCTAAGAGGCCTCACGCCGTTNGCTACCACTACGGCACTCATGACCAGTTGCGCGAACACCTCCAGACCCTCGTCAACGCCTACAACTTTGCCAAACGACTGAAGACCCTAAGAGGCCTCACGCCGTTCGTGCATGTCGTCCGATGCTGGACAGAAGAGCCCGAACGATTCACAAACGATCCAACCCATCACATACCGGGACTGAACAGCTAGGTTCGCCATGCCGATCTTCATCTCGGCGCGCACGATGCCGATGGTGCGGACGAACAGCGCCATCGGGCCCTCCTGGCGGGCGAAGACATGCTCGATGGCCGAACGGATCCGCGAGCGTCGGCCATTGGCCCGGGATGTTCTCTCGCTCATCGGCCGCCCTTTCGGCTTCCGGCGGTGGATGTCAGAGACTTAGCCGTTCTTCTCCAGCCATTCCTCGTTCTTGGCCGATCGATAGGCCGTGTCCGCCCAGACCTTCGAGCCGGTGTTGGAGCGGTCGAGGACGTGCGAGAGCTGCGCACCGTCATAGGCGGCGGCATTCGTGACCGTGAAGCCGCG
>NZ_JBFTEH010000005.1:0-354571 GCF_041027365.1 Jiella sp. M17.18
CCTGGCTCGTCCACTACAACACCGAACGCCCGCACCTCGGCTACCGCAACATGGGCCGCAGGCCGGTCGAAACCGTCATGTCATTCGTTAGTCAAGAAGCTTAAGAGGACAGCCTGCAGATTGCCTTCGCCGTCGGGCGGAAATTGCAGAAAACTCTTTCCATCGGGCCATGCGCCATAACCGCTGTTCAGATGCCCCCACCTTTTGCTGCTGACGGTACTTGAGCGAGGCATCTATGATCCTGCAGCCAACCTTTGACTCCGACACATCGGAAAAAGATCGGCCGCTTAAATCGCGCCAATTTGGCTGCACGGCTGCACCTGCAAGGCTACCGACATAAGACGAATTTCTATTTTTCCCATGGGGAATTTAGTGTATATTCCTACCTAATGGCCTTACGGTTGCGGTCTACATAGGCATGACGCCATGATAAAGTCTTCTATTATCGCCGCTGCCATAGCGTTGGCGCTATTGGGATCAAAGTCCGGGCTCGCGCAGGATTTGGCATCGCCAGATATCGTCTCACCCAAAGGCAACCTCCCTCTACGGGACAGTCCTCCTGGGCTCTTCAAAGGAAAGGGCGAGCAATTAGGGGTTGTCAATCCTGATACCAAATACATTGTAATTCAGAAGAAAATTGTTCCTTCTATCTTCGGGAATGAAGAATGGCTTAATGTGCAGCCGCTCGAAAATTCCGCTCAACGGCCAGCCGGATGGGTATTCTCCGGAAGCGGAGATGTCAGCAACTTCACTTTCGAAAACTCGAGTTCGGAGAAGTGAAGTGACTCTCCCAGAGAACCCCGACTGGGGAATCCATATCATGGCAGCGATAGCGATTGTCCTACTCATGGGCCTTTACATAATAGGGATTCTTTGCCGGAATGTCGTATTCCCCGCAAAGAAGCAAAACCTTCGCTCTCACCTTGCTGCTGGAATTCCTGTAGGATTCATCACGATGGGGCCTTACGGCAAGGCGGCCCTCTCAGGAATTAATCTTGCGTCACCTGACATGTTGTTCAACCTTATGATAACGTTTGGCTATGCAATTATCTTCGGAATGATGTCCAGAGAGACACTCGACAAGATAATCGCAACCGCACCGGTCGGCGGGGGCCGAGGCGGATAGGCCGGGATCAATACTCCCTCACCGCGCCATCCCGTGATACGCCGCATTCGGCTTCATGTCCGTCGCCGAGGCCACCCGGTTCGACATCGCGAAGAACGCCGCGACCGAGGCGATGTCGAAGATCGCGCGGTTGGAAAAGCCGGCGTCGCGCAAGCGCTGCCGGTCCGCCTCGACGATCGTGTCCGGCCGTTCGGTCAGCTTTGTGACGAAGTCGAGCATCGCGCTGCGCTTCTCATCGAGCCCCGCCGCCCGCCAGTTCTGCGCGATCGTCTCGGCGAAGGCGGGATCGCCCGAGAGCTGGCGCACTGCGGCGCCGTGGGCGGTCAGGCAGTAGTGGCAGTGGTTGATCGCCGAGACGACGACGGCGATGATCTCCCGGTCGAGCTTCGAGAGCTCGCTGTCGGCCAGCATCAGCTCGTTGTAGAAGGTGGAGAAGGCGTCGAGCTTCTTCTCGTCGAAGGCATAGGCGAGGAGCACGTTCGGCACGAGGCCGAGCTTTTCCACGCATTTGGCGAAATAGGCCTGCGTTCGCTCCGACAGCGGCTCGGCGATGCCGAGATCGAGGGCGGTGACCGCCCCTTCGTGCTTCTGGTCGTCATGCGTCTCGGTCATGCGTTCCTCCCGAACAGGCGCGCCGCTTCGCGTCGGGAGTTTTCCCGTTGCGACGTCGCAGCGCGCGGACACTCCGCTATGATAGGCGCCTGACACCAAGGAAGCGACGACTGGAGGAAGCGCGATGGACCGGCCGGAGATCGAAGGCGGCGCGAAGGAGTACGGCGAGACCGGGCAGAGGATGGTCGAGAAGACCGAGATCCTGGAGGCGGTCACCGGCCTGATCGGGGCCGGCCAACCCGGCGCGACGCTGGCGCCGCTCCTGTTCGCCCGCCCGCCGGTCGACGATCTCGCGAGCTTCCGGGCCGAGGCGCTCGCCGCTGCCGCCCGTGCCGCGGCCGAAGCGCTCGCCGCGCATCGGCCGGGCAGGCCGGTGGTGCGGATCGAGCGGCCGGAGGGCTTCGTGCGCGGCGGCGAGGCGCAGGACCTCGTCACGGTCGTCTCCGACGACATGGCCTTCCTGTTCGATTCGATCACCGCCGAGATCGCCGAGAAGGCGACCGAGATCCACTACATCTCGCACCCGATCCTCGACGTCAGCCGCACCCCGGATGACACGATCGCGGCGTTTTCGAGCAGCCGGACGGACAACGGCACGCCGACCGGCGGCGCCCGCGTCAGCCTGATCCAGTTCGCGATCGACCCGCTGGCGGACGCGGACTCGGTCCAGACGCTCGCGGCGGACATCGAACGCATTCTCGCCCAGGTCGCGCATTCCAACCAGGACTTCCAGGCGATGCGCGCCCGCATCGACGCAGCGGCCGCCGCCCTGTTCCACCGGGCGACCCAGGTCGGCGACGGCGAGCGGGCGATGGTCGAGGAGTCGGCGAGGCTCCTCGAATGGCTGCGCGACGACAACTTCATCTTCCTCGGCGCCTGCGACTACGCCTTCGTCGGCGAGGAGGAGGACGAATTCCTCGAGCGCCGCCAGGACGGCGCGCTCGGCATCCTGTGCGATCCGGACGTGCGCATCCTCGGCCGGCCCGGCCGCTCGATGACGACGACGCCGGAGATCCGCGCCTTCCTCAAGGCGCCGAACCCGCTGATCGTCACCAAGGCGAATGCCCGCTCGCTGGTCCACCGCCGGGCCTACATGGACTATGTCGGGGTCAAGCAATACGACGAGGCGGGCAACTTCTCCGGCGAGTTGCGCATCGTCGGCCTGTTCACCTCCTCCGCCTATACCCGCTCGATCCTGACGATCCCCTATGTCCGGCTGAAGGCCGAGACGGTGATCGGGCGCTCGGGCTTCCGGCCGGGCTCGCATTCGGCGAAGGCGCTCCTCAACGCGCTGGAATCCTATCCGCGCGACGAGGTCTTCCAGATCGATGCCGACCTCCTGGAGCGCTACGCCTCGGCGATCGTCGAGCTCGGCGAGCGGCCCCGGGTGCGCGTGCTCTCGCGCGTCGACCGCTTCGACCGCTTCGCCTCGGTGATCGTCTACGTGCCGCGCGACCGCTACGATTCGCGGCTGCGCGAGCGCATCGGCCACCTCCTCGCCGAGGCCTATGACGGTCACGTCTCGGCCTATTACCCCGCCTTTCCCGAGGGCCTGCTCGCCCGCGTCCACATCATCATCGGACGCGCCGAGGGCACGACGCCCGAGGTCGATCCGCATCGGCTGGAGACGCGGATCGCCGAGATGGCGAAGAACTGGGAGGACGAGTTCGCGCTCGCCCTGTCGCGGGCCGGCGCGCCGGGCGCCCTCGCCGGCTTCGCCGCCGGCCTGCCGGACAGCTATCGCGACGTCATCGCGCCGGCGGAGGCCGTGCACGACGTCAAGGTGATCGAGCAGCTGTCGCGCGAGGCGCCGCTGTTCGTCGACTTCTATCGCCGCTCGCACGACCCGGCCGAGACGGTGCGGCTGAAGGTCTACCACCTCGGCAAGGCCGTCGAACTCTCCACCCGCGTGCCGATCCTGGAGAACATGGGCTTCTCCGTCGTCTCCGAGCGCACGCACCGGATCGTGCGGCCCGACGGCGAGACGGTGCACCTCCACGACATGGACCTTGCGCGCCATCGCGGCGGCGCCATCGACCTCTCCGACGACGGCGCCGCGCTGGAGGAGACCTTCGCGGCGGTCTGGCGCGGCGGCATCGAGAACGACGGCTTCAACGCCCTGGTGCTGGAGGCGGGCCTCGGATACCGCAAGGCCAATGTCCTGCGCGCCTATGCCCGCTATCTGCGCCAGGGCGGCCTCTCCTATTCACCGGACTACCTCGCCGCCGCGCTGGTGCGCCAGCCGGGCCTTGCGGCAAAGCTGTGGGAGCTGTTCGAGGCGAGCTTCGACCCCGCGCGCGCGACATCTGCGGACGCGGCCCGTGACGGCGCTTCGGCCGACGAAGGACCGGACGAGGCGGAAGACCGGCAGGCGCGGATCGCCGCCGAGCGCGGCACGAGGGAAATCTACGACGCCATCGTCGAGGCGCTGGATGCAGTCGATTCGATCGACGACGACCGCATCGTCCGCCGCTTCCTCAACGCGATCCTGGCGACGCTCCGCACCAATTTCTATGCCGTCGACGGCATTTCCGCCGAGCCGCATTCCGAGCCGGGCCACGTCTCGCCGGCGCTGGCCTTCAAGCTGGATTCGCGCGCCGTCGAAGGCCTGCCGGCGCCCGTCCCCTTCCGCGAGATCTTCGTCTTCGACGCCCGGGTCGAGGGCGTCCACCTGCGCTTCGGCCCGGTGGCGCGCGGGGGCCTCAGATGGTCAGACCGCGCCCAGGACTACCGCACCGAGGTGCTCGGCCTCGTCAAGGCGCAGCAGGTGAAGAACGCCGTCATCGTGCCGGTCGGCGCCAAGGGCGGCTTCTTCCCGAAGCGCCTGCCGGACGCCTCGCAGCGCGACCAGTGGTTCGCCGCCGGCCGCTCGGCCTATGTCGTCTTCGTCGCCTCGCTGCTTTCGGTGACCGACAACATCGTCGGGGATACCATCGTGACGCCGGACAAGATCCGCCGGCACGACGGGGACGATCCCTATTTCGTCGTCGCCGCCGACAAGGGCACGGCGACCTTCTCCGACACCGCCAACGCGATCGCCCAGTCCGAGGACTTCTGGCTCGACGACGCCTTCGCATCGGGCGGGTCGGCCGGCTATGACCACAAGGCGATGGGCATCACCGCCAGGGGTGCCTGGGAGGCGGTGAAGCGGCATTTCCGCGAGCTCGATCGCGACATCCAGAGCGAGCCCTTCACCGTCACCGGCTGCGGCGACATGTCGGGCGACGTCTTCGGCAACGGCATGCTCTTGTCGCGCACGACGCGGCTCGTCGCCGCCTTCGACCACCGCGACATCTTCATCGACCCGGATCCCGATCCCGAGGTCTCCTTCGCCGAGCGCCGGCGCCTGTTCGACCAGCCGCGCTCGTCCTGGAGCGACTACGACCGCTCGAAGATCTCCGCCGGCGGCGGCGTCTTCTCGCGCCGCGACAAGCGCATCCGGCTGTCGGAAGAGGCCGCGGCGGCGATCGGCTGGGACAAGCGCGAGGGCACGCCGAGCGAGGTCATCACTGCGATCCTGAAGGCGCCGGTCGACCTCCTCTGGTTCGGCGGCATCGGCACCTATGTGCGAGCGTCCTCCGAGACCAATCCGGATGTCGGCGACCGCGCCAACGACGCGCTGCGCATCACCGGATCGGACATAAGGGCGAAGGTCGTCGGCGAAGGCGCCAATCTCGCCGTCACCCAGAAAGGCCGCATCGAGGCGGCCCGCCAGGGCGTGCGGATCAACTCGGACGCGATCGACAATTCCGCCGGCGTCAACACCTCCGACGTCGAGGTGAACATCAAGATCGCGCTGAAGTCGGCGATGAGCGACGGCCGCCTCTCCCGCGAGGACCGCAACACGCTGCTCGCCGAGATGACCGGCGAGGTCGCCGACCTCGTCCTCTCCAACAATTACGAGCAGACGCTGGCGATCTCGCTGGAGGAGCGCGAGGGGGCCGGGGCGCTGGCGCTGCAGGCCCGCTTCATGGCGGTGCTGGAGGACGCCGGCACGCTGGACCGCACGGTGGAGAACCTGCCGAACGAGGCCGCCATCGCGGACCTGCGCGGTTCCGGCCGCGGCCTCACCCGGCCTGAGATCGGCGTCCTCCTCGCCTATGCCAAGATCACCTTGTTCGACGAGATCGTCGCCAGCGACCTGCCGGGCGATCCCTATCTCGAAGACCGGCTGCACGACTATTTCCCGGTGCCGATGCGGCGCGACTTCGCGCATGACATCGAGGGGCATCGCCTTCACCGCGAGATCATCGCGACGGTGCTCGCCAACGAGGCGGTCAACCGCCTCGGGCCCACCTTCGTCACCGTGCTGCGCGAGACGACCGGCGCATCGCCAGCCGAGATTGTGCGTGCCTTCGTCGCGGCGAAGGACGGGCTCGACGTGCGCGGCCTCTACGAGCGGGTCGACGCGCTGGACGGCGCGCTCCACGGCAGGACGCAGAACGCGCTCTATGCCGAGATCGGCCGGTTCCTGCGCCGCACCACGCGCTGGTACGTCCAGAACGAGCGCTTCGCCGGCGGCCTGACCGGCGCCGCGATCGACAGCCGCGACGCACTCACCCGGCTGAAGCCGAAGCTGAAGGACCTCGCGACGGACGCCGCCCGCGAGGAAGCGGATGCGCGGGCCGCCGCCTGGGCGGAGAAGTCGGTGCCGCAGGATCTGGCGGACGACATCGCGCTCCTGCCGCTGCTCGCTCTCGTCCCCGACATCGCTGCGGTCTCGCGCGAGACCGGCACGGCGCTGGAGGAGACGGTCGCCTGCTATTTCGCCATCACGCGACTGTTCCAGATAGGCCGGCTGGAGGCGGCGCTGTTCCAGATCGAGACCGCCGACTATTTCGAGACGCTCGCCCTGCAGCGGGCCGGCAGCGGCATCGCAGTGGCGCGCCGGCGGCTGACCAGTGCGGCGCTGCGCGACCACCGCAGCGCCGAGGATTGGGCCGACACCCGGCGCGCGGCGGTCGAGCGCATCCGCGGCCAGATCGCCGCGCTCGCCGGCTCGGGCGAGACCTCGGTCGCGCGGCTGACGGTGGCGGCGGGGCTGCTGGCGGACCTCGCGGACCAGGCGTAACCGAGGCCTCGGCCACCGCCTTTAGGCTGCCGTCCGGCGATTTTCAGGCGGCGGCCGCGGCGCCAAGCGGCTATAGGGTCGCAGATCGCGCATGCCGGCTGCGACGGCCGGCTGTGCCTTTCTGTCGGAGGGCGTCACCGGTGCAGCTCGGCTCCATTCACATCTACCCGGTCAAGGGCGGCCGCGGCGTCGACCGCGAGACCGCCGCGGTCGAGGCGGCCGGCCTGGCGGGCGACCGCCGCTGGATGGTCGTCGACGCAGCCGGCCGCTTCGTCACCCAGCGCGAACTGCCGAAGCTCGCGCTGCTCGACGCTCAGCTCGATCCGGACGGCCTGCACCTTGGCTACGAGACTGCGGGCGAGCGCTTCGTGCCGACGCCGGACGGCGCGGCGCGGCTGACGGTCCGCGTCTGGGACGACACGGTCGAGGCGGCGCTGGCGGACGCCGCCACCAATGCCGCCCTGTCGCGCTGGCTCGGCCAGGATGTGCGCCTCGTCTATCAGGACGGCGGCGCCGCCCGCACGGTCAGCACCGACTGGAGCACGCCGGACCGGCCGGTCAGCTTCGCCGACGGCTTCCCGCTGCTCGTCGCCAACCGCCAGTCGCTGCGCGCGCTGAATACGGCGATCGTCTCCGCCGGCGGCGGTGCCGTGCCGATGAGCCGCTTCCGGCCGAACATCGTGATCGAGGACGCAGAGCCCTTCGCCGAGGACGGCTGGGCCACGATCCGCATCGGCGCCGTCGTCCTCGATCTGGTCAAGCCCTGCGCCCGCTGCACCGTCACCACCGTCGACCAGCAGACCGGCCGCGTTGCCGGCACGGAGCCGCTCGACGCCCTTCGGCGGCTGCGGATGTCCGCCGACCGCCGCGTCCCCGGCGTCCTGTTCGGCTGGAACGCCGTGCCGCGCAGCCCCGGCCGCATCGACGTCGGCGATCTCGTGCGCGTCGAGGCGCATCGGCCGCCCGAGGGCATCGTCCGCCCGCCGCGGCAGGGATAAGGCCGCGCCGAACGAAGCGCCTCCCCCTCGCCCGCTTGCGAGAGAGGGTGGACGCTGCGCAGCAGCGGACGGGTAAGAGGGACAAACGCCGAGACACGCGGGTGGGCACATGAGACACAAGCGTTCACTTCGCCCCCGGCCGCGCAACACCTCCTCATCCCCTGCCGGGACTTCTCCCCATGGGGGAGAAGAAGGCAGCGTTGGCGGCCGCACCTTCCTTCTGCGGATGGCGATAGAGACCGATCAGCGCTGCGCGAAAAGCCGCACCGATCCTGCCCACTGGACGCCCTTCTCCTGCCCCAGTATCCCTCCGCTTCCCGCGCGACGCAGAGGCGACGACCATGGCTTCATCCGATCAGCCGCCCTACCGCCGGCCGCTGCGCCAGCCCGCCGTCTGGGGGTGGATGGGCTTCGACTTCGCCGCCCAGCCCTTCTTCACCGTCGTCATCACCTTCGTCTTCGGACCCTATTTCGTCTCGCAGCTCGCGCCGGACGCGGCGACGGGCCAGGCCTGGTGGGCCTTCGCCGCGACGGTGGCCGGCATCGTCGTCGCGATCGGCTCGCCGCTGCTCGGCGCGATCGCCGACCGGGCGGGGCCGCGCAAGCCATGGATCGCCGGCCTCGCGGTCGTCCAGATCGCCGCCGTAGCGCTGCTATGGACCGCCGCTCCCGGCTCGTCGCTCGCGATCGCCGCCGCCCTGATGGTCCTCGCCCAGATCGCCGCGGAGTTCTCCGTGGTCTTCAACGACGCCATGCTCCCGCGCCTCGTCCACAAGGACGAGATCGGCCGCGTCTCCAACGTCGCCTGGGGCTTCGGCTATGCCGGCGGCATCGTCTTCCTGATCCTGGCGCTCGCCTTCCTCGCGGGGTCGCCGCAGACCGGACGGACGCTGCTCGGCCTCGTCCCGCTCTTCGGCCTCGATCCCGCGACCGGGGAAGGCGCGCGGGCCACCGGGCCGCTTTCGGGCCTCTGGTATCTCGTCTTCGTCCTGCCGATGTTCCTGCTGACGCCCGACCGCCCGCGCGCCAAGAAGGTCGCTGCGGCGGTGACGGGCAGTCTCGGCGACCTCGCCGCCACCTTCCGCGAGGTCCGGCGGCGCCCTGCCCTCTTCCGCTTCCTGCTCGCGCGCATGCTCTATCAGGACGGGCTCAACGCCCTCCTCGTCCTCGGCGGTGCCTTCGCGGCCGGCATGTTCGGCTGGACAATCACCGAAAGCGGCCTCTTCGGCATCATCCTCAACGTCACCGCCATCCTCGGCTGCCTCGGCGCCAGCGTGCTCGACGCGCGGCTGGGGTCGAAGCCGGTGGTGGCGCTGTCGATCCTCTGCCTCGTCGTCGCCACCCTCGGCATCGTCTCGACATCGCCAAGCTCCACGCTTTTCGGCCTCCTCGCCTTCGCGCCCTCGCACGCCACCGGCTTCTTCGCGACGCCGGCGGAGAAGAGCTACATCGTCTTCGGCCTCCTGATCGGCCTCGCCTTCGGGCCGGTGCAGGCATCCTCGCGCTCCTGGCTGGCGCAATCCGTGACCGCCGAGGAGGCGGGGCGCTATTTCGGTTTCTACGCCCTGATCGGACGGGCGACGTCCTTCCTCGCGCCCGCCGCCGTCTCTGCCCTGACCGCCTTCGCCGCGACCCGCACCGACCCGACGAGCGCCGCACGCATCGGCATGTCGGCGCTGATCGTCTTCTTCATCGTCGGGCTCGCGATCCTCTGGACCACGAAGGGCCCGAGCACCCGGGCGGAAAGGCCCCTCGCTTAGGGCTCGACAGGTTTCGGAAGGCGCGTGGCGGCCCGACGTGCGATGGCCTGCGCAATTTCCGAGGCGGCCGATCACGACCTCGCGCGTCCACCGGCAATTCGGCCTGCGCCTCCCGCCGACCGGTGGGCGGCTAACGGTCTGGCGGCTCGCCGCTTCGCAAAGCGCACTATGTCCCGGAGCAATTCCCGTTTGACGAGCGGCGACGGGTCCGCCCTGCCCGGGCGTTCGACGCTCGCCATTCCCCAGACAGTGGAGACGATGCCCGCCCCATGCAGTCCGATCTCGTGAGAAACCGGCTGCTCGCGGTCATCGCCGCCGTGGTCCTGATCGCCGCCCTGCGCTGGGCCTATCCGGTCGTCATGCCGCTGGTCGTGGCGGTGTTCATCATCGCGGCGGCCTGGCCGATCCGCAAGTTGTTCCCCGGCAGCATGCCGGCGGTGATCAGCTATGGCGGGACGATGATCGTCCTCTTCGTCATCATGGCGGTGTTCTTCGCCGCGATCTACTATTCGATCGCGGAGGTGGCGACGACCTTCATCGCCCATGACGACCGCTTCCGCGCGCTCTATGCGCAATATGTCAACTGGGCGAGGCCGAAGGGCTTGCCGACGCTCGACGGCTCCGGCGGCTACGACCGGCTGCTCGCGATCGGCCGCACGCTGGCCGCCGACCTCTACACCTTCCTGACCTATCTCGGCATGATCTCGGTCATCGTCGTCCTCGGCTTTCCCGAAGTGCCGGCGATGGCCCGCAAGGTCCGTGACCGCTTCGCGCGCAGCGAAAACATCGAGATCGCCTCGACGGTCACCGAGATCGCCGGGAGCATCCAGCAATATCTGGCGATGACGGTCCTCTCCAGCCTCATCACCGGCGTCGCCTGCGGGCTGTGGTCGCTGGCGGTCGGGCTGGAGCTCGCACTGATCTGGGGGATTCTCAACTTCCTCCTGAACTTCATCCCCGTCGTCGGCAATATCGTCGGCGTCATCCCGCCGACGCTCTACGCCTTCATCCAGTTCGACGGCTTCACCATGCCGCTGGTGATCTTCGGCGGCTTCCTGGTGCTGCAGC
The DNA here is from genome assembly GCF_041027365.1 of Jiella sp. M17.18. Lineage (NCBI taxonomy): Bacteria > Pseudomonadati > Pseudomonadota > Alphaproteobacteria > Hyphomicrobiales > Aurantimonadaceae > Jiella > Jiella sp. M17.18. Next base: position 10,636 of record NZ_JBFTEH010000005.1, read on the forward strand.
TCGTCATCAGCAACTTCGTCTATCCGATGCTGCAGAGCCACGGCCTGTCGATGCCGCCGGTGACGATCATCGTCTCGCTGCTCTTCTGGGGCTGGCTCTGGGGCTTTGCCGGCGGTCTCCTCGCGGTGCCGCTGACGGCCGTCCTGGTGATCGTCGGGCGGCGCCTCGACACGACGCGCAAGTTCGCGCTGGTCCTCGGTCAGGAGGAAGGCGCGGAAGACGGGTAGGCCGACGCGGAAAGGCCGAGCATAACGCCCGGCCTCCCTTGCCTCGATCCGTCGAAGATGCGCTGCGGCTCACCGCATCTGCGACTTCACGAAGTCCTTGACGATCGCGACGATCCCCCGCGAGAGCAGGCTGTCCAGCGCCTCGCAGAACTGGTCGACATGCTCCTCGCCGCAGATCAGCGGCGGCTCCAGCCGGATGACGTTGCGGTTGTATTCGGTGAAGGCGACCAGAACGTCGTAGTCCCGAAGCAGCAGCGCCCCGATGAAGCCGGACAGCGAGCCCTTCAGCTTGTCGTCGAGGATCGCCACCATCGGGCGCAGCGCCAGCGGCAGCGTCCGGGAGAAATCCTGGAACTCCAGTCCGATCATCAGGCCCTGGCCGCGGACCTCCTTGATGATCTGGGGATACTTCGCCTGGATCGCCTGCAGCCGCTCGAGCAGGTACGCGCCGGTCTCGGCTGAGTTGCCGATCAGGTCCTCGTCGTAGAGGACGTTGAGGCCCTCGATCGCGGTGACGCAGGCCTCGCCGATGCCGCCGAAGGTCGCCTGGGCGTGGATCATCGCGGTCTTCGGCGTGCCGTAGGCCTTCATGTAGACCTCGCGCCTGGCGATCATCGCGCCGACCGCCGCCTTGCCGGCGCCGAGCGACTTGGCGAGCGCGGTCACGTCCGGCACGACGCCGTGATGCTCGAAGGCGTAGAACTTGCCGGTGCGCCCGTAGCCGCACTGCACCTCGTCGGCGACCCAGAGCACGTTGTGCCGGTCGCAGAGCGCGCGAACGCCCTGCCAGTATTCGGTCGGCGCGCCGATGATGCCGCCGCCGCCCTGCACGGTCTCGAGCACGACAACGCCGATGTCGCTGTCGTTCTCGATCGCCCGCTTCAGCGCATCGAGGTCGCCGAACGGCACCTTGACCCGGTTGTCGACCAGCTGGAACTCGCCCTGGTAGAGCGTCGAGTCGGTGATCGAGAGGACGCCCTTCGACTTGCCGTGGAAGGAGTTCTCGGCATGGACGATCTTGCAGTTCTTGCGGCCGGAAGCCCGCTCGGCGACCTTGATCGCCGCTTCCATCGCTTCGGACCCGGTGGAGCCGAGGAACACCATGTCGAGGTCGCCCGGCGAGCAGGCGGCGATGTTCTTCGCCAGCGCCACGGCATATTGCGACAGGAAGGCGATGGCGATCTCGTGGCGCTTCTCGTCCTGGAAGCGCTCGCGCGCCGCCAGGATCCGCGGATGGTTGTGGCCATGCGCCAGCGAGCCGAAGCCGCCGAAGAAGTCGAGGATCTTCCGGCCGTTCTGGTCGATGTAGAACATCCCCTCGGCCCGCTCGATCTTCACCTTGTGGAAGCCGAGCAGCTTCATGAAGTGGAACTGGCCGGGGTTGATGTGATCCTTGAACAGGTCGGCCATGGTCTGGACGTCGAGGGCCTTGGCGTCCTCGACGGAGAGAAGGTCGGGCTTTTTCGGACCGTTGTGGAACGGCTGGTTCATCGCCGGCGCGGCGACGGTGGGACGGTCGAGCATGGCGGTGGTCCTCATTCGGCCGGCTGGGTGAAGCCGGCGTGCGCATGGGCGTCGCCGAAGCGCTTGGCCCGATATTCGGAATAGGCGGCGATCAGCATGTCCTCGTCGCGGTACTGCGGCACCCAGTTAAGGTCGCGCTTGCCCTTGGATACGTCGAGCACGCATTCCTCGTCGGCGATGAGGTACTGCTCCGGGTCCATCAGCGGCTTGTTGAGGAGGTCGAGGAAGTCGAGCGTGCGCTTGACCGCCCAGGCCGGGGTCGGCACCAGGAACGACTTCGAGCCGGCATGGCGGATCAGGTCGCCGAGGAGCTTCCTGACCGGCGGCGGGTTCAGCGAGCCGAGATTGTAGGCCTCGTTCGGCACGCCCGCCTTCCAGGCGAGGCGTGCGGCCTCGGCGCAGTCGAACACCGAGATGAACTGGTAGGGGTTCTTGCCCGACCCGATCATCGGGACCGGCAGGTTGTGGTCGATCAGCTTGAACAGCTTCTCCAGGATGCCGAGCCGCCCCGGGCCGATGATCAGGCGCGGGCGGAACAGCGAGATGTTCATGCCGCGCTTGCGCCACTCGGCCGCCAGCACCTCGGTGTCCTGCTTCGACTGGCCGTATTCGCCGAGCGGGGCGACCGGGTGGTCCTCGGTCATCGGCGTCGTGACCGTATGGCCGTAGATCATGTCGGTGGTGAAGTGGACGAGGTTCGGCGCGCCGGCCTTGTCCATGGCGTGAATGATGTTCTGCGTCCCGAAATAGTTCACGGGATAGAAGAAGTCGTGGCGCTTCGCCCGCGGCATGATCGGCGAGAGCATCTTGGCCGACAGGTTGTAGACCATGTCCTCCGGCCGGATCGGCAGCCTGGCGATCGCGGCCGGATCGGTCACGTCCGTGTGGACGAACTCGCAGCGCTGATAGTGCGCAAGATCGCTCTTGACGATGTCGGCGACGAGGACGCTCTCGCCGTCCTGGATCAGCTTCTGGGCGAGGTGACGGCCGACAAACCCGTCGCCGCCGAAGAGGATGTGCTTCATCGGGAAACCTCGTGGACACTCGGATGGGAGGAAAGCTCGGCGACGGACGTCTCGCCGTGGATCTTGGAGCCGCTCTGGGCGATGCAGATCGTGCCGAGGCAGATCAGGCCGATACCGGCGATCCGCATGCCGCCGAGGTCTTCGCCGAAGAGATACCAGGCGAGGATCGCGACCACGACATAGGCGAGCGACAGGAAGGGATAGGCGAAGGACAGCTCGACCCGCGACAGGACGAAGAGGTGCGAGGCCATTGAGATGACGAAGGTGCACAGCCCCAGGAAGACGAAGGGGCTGAAGACGATCGAGAGAATCTTCACGAGCGGGTTGACGCCGGCGAAGCTGATCGGCCCGAGCTGCGTCATGCCGTATTTCAGCATCAGCTGCGCCGCGGCATTGGTGAACACGGTAAACAGAATGAACGGGATGTATTTGACCATCGGCTCGTCCTTGGCTGGAATTGGCCGGATCGAACGGCCTTTCGTGCCACTGAACTTACAGACGACCGCGAACCAATGCGTTAAGACACTTGACTTTCAGGCGAAGTGACGAGACGATTCACGAGCGACGGTAAATGAACTGTCGCGGAATTCATGACAATTGCTTGCATTGATCTGTCCGAGGGCGGCGTCGCGCTCCAGAAGCGTCTGGCCGGTGCGGCGCCAGAAGTCGGACATAATCGCGGGGTCGCGGTGCGCGGCGAGCTCCCGCCACTCCGGAAAGCCCGCGGCAAAGGTCGCGGGCGACATGCGGGCATCCTTGTAGGGGTTGACCGCGCCGCCGGCCGCAATCGTGATCCGGTCGAGTTCATCCAGAAGGGCGAGCGTCCTCGCGCCGCGGTGCGGAAAGTCGAGCGTCAGCGTGTAGCCGGGCCGCGGGAAGCTCAGAAGGCCCGGGCTTGAAAGTCCGCCGAAGCGCTTCAATACGGTCAGGAACGAGCCGTGGCGATGGGCCCGCGCGCAGGCGATCAGCGCCCGCACCACCGCCTCGCCGTCCTTCTCCGGCACCACGCTCTGGTGCTGGAACAGGCCGCGCGGTCCGTAGAGCCGGTTCCAGGCGCCGATCCGGTCGAGCGGATAGAAATAGCTGTCGAAGGGTACGGTTCGCTGGTGGGTCCCGCGCCGGGCCTTGCGGTAGTAGGATTGGTTGAACGCCCGCAGCGAGAGCCCGGCCAGCGGGCTCACCGGCGGCGTCAGCGGCACATGCGCCAGGGGCGGCCGGGCGACACCGCTGCGATCGCCGTGACGGGCATGGTCTCCGGCGATCAGGTGGCCGCGGCCCAGCGAGGCGCCGCCGGCGAGCGAGTCGATCCAGGCGACGGCATATTCGTGCCGCGCGTCTGCTTCCTCGGCGAGATCGAAATAGTCGGCCAGCCGGTCGAAGCGCGTCGTCGTCTCGACGATCGACAGAGACGGCACCTTCAGGAGCCGGATGGTCGCGGTGCGGATCAGGCCGGTCAGGCCCATGCCGGCGATCGTCGCCCGGAAGAGGTCGGCGTTCTGGTTCGCACTGCAGATGAGGCGGCCGCGGTCGGAGCGCTCCAGCTCGAACGAGACCACCCAGCGGCCGAAGGTGCCGCGGCGATGGTGGTTCTTGCCGTGGACGTCGTTGGCGATGGCGCCGCCGAGCGTGACGAACTGCGTCCCCGGCGTCACCGGCAGGAACCAGCCGGCCGGGGCGACATGCCGGGTGATCTCGGACAGGAGCACGCCGACATCGGCGGTCAGCGTCCCCTCGCCCGGGTCGAAGTCGCGGATCCGCGGGCGGCAGCCGAGACGGCTGTCGATCAAGGTGCCGGCGTCGTTGTGGCAGCTGTCGCCATAGGAGCGGCCGTTGCCGAAGGGGAGGAAGCCATCCGCCGGCGCGTCCATGGCGCCAAGGCTCGTCTGAGCGGCTGCGACCGCGCTCCGCCCGGGCGCGGTCCGGATGCGGCCCCAGCTCTGATGGTCGGCGGCGGCGGCGTCACGCATAGGCGGCCAGCACGAACATCACGCCGCCGATGGCGACCATCATCTGGCTGCGCCAGTCGCGCAGGATGAAGACGACCGGGTCGTCGTGCATCTGCTCGCGCCGCGCCAGCACCCAGATCCGCACGATGATGTAGAGCAGGATCGGACAGATCGGCCAGACAAGCACCGGCTCTGTGTAGTGCCGCAGCACTTCCGGGCTGTTGATGTAGAGCGCCAGCACCATCACCGAGGCGAAGCCCGAGGTCATGCCGGCCTGGGCGAGCGTTTCGAGATCCGCGTCGACATAGCCGCGGCCGGTCTTGGAGCGATGCGCGCCGACGCCGAAATCCTGCAACTCGGTATAGCGCTTCACCAGCGCCAGCGACAGGAAGAAGAACAGCGAGAAGGCGAGCAGCCAGAAGGACAGGGTGTTGTCGGTCGCCTCCGCTCCGGCGAGGATGCGCGTCGTGTAGAGCCCGGCGAGAGTCAGTACGTCGATCAGCAGCATGCGCTTGATGAAGAACGAATAGGCCGTCGTCGCGACGAGGTAGACGAGGAGGACGGGCAGGTAGAGCGGCGGCAGGACGAGCGCGATCACCATCGCCGTCGCGAGCAGCCCCAGGGCCAGCTTCAGCCCCGTCGCGATCGGCAGCTCGCCGCTGGCGAATGGCCGGTTGCGCTTGGTCTTGTGCTTGCGGTCGGCGGTGAGGTCGAGGAGGTCGTTGAGAAGGTAGACCGCCGAAGCCGCGAACGAGAAGCTGATGAAGGCGAGGATGCCGGCGACGATCATCCCCGGATTGAAGAAGTCGTGCGTCAGGACCATCGGCACGAAGACGAGGACGTTCTTTGCCCACTGGTGCGGGCGCATCGCCTTCAGCGCGGCGCGGGCGGGCCGGCTGCCGGCGTCGATGCGGTTGGAGCCGCTGCGCCTCTGCCAGCGATGCGCGGCGCGGTCCGGCGCGACGACGGTGGCTTCCGCCGCCCGGTCGAGCAGGCAGATGTCCTCGTGCGAATTGCCGTAATAGTCGAAGCCGTCTTCGCCGCAGCTCGTCATGATGCGCTCGAGCTTGCGCTCGGCGGTGAGGTTGACCGTGTCGCCGGATGCCATCACCTCGTCGAACAGGTCGAGGTGCTCCGCCACGGCGTGGGCGAGCCGCTCGTTGGCGCCAGTCGCGAGCACGATGCGCCGGCCTTCGGCCTTGGCGCGCTGCAGCGCCTCGACGACTTCGGTGCGGTAGGGCAGCAGCGCGGCGTCGAACTCGACCGCCCGCGCCAGCTCGGCCTTCAACCGCGCCTTGCCTTCCGCCGCCCAGAGCGGCAGACGCCACATCAGCTGCGGCGACTGCCGGGCAGCGAGGAACAGCGTCTCCCACAAGAGGTCGCTGCGTATCAGCGTGCCGTCGAGGTCGACGAAGATCGGTCGCTCCGTCTGGGGAACACGTGCATCCACGGATAGGGCCTCCTCTTGCGCGCCCCCGCGGGCCGCATGAAGTCGACGACCGTTGTCGCCCGCTCACGTTGAGACGGCGTGAATATGGCTCAGCAAGCACAGCTTCTGCTCGCTGAGTTGCCTTCAGGGTAAACTGCGGGCTAACGGCCGGCCGCAGGTTCGAGCGATCGCCGCTCCGGCCGGAGTCCGTCCATTCGCGCCTCGCCGAAGACGCTTCAGGCCGAGGCGGCCAGCCGCCCCTCCAGCGCCGCGCGGATCAGCTCGCGCGTCTCGACGATGCCGTAGAGCGCGACGAAGGAGCCGAAGCGCGGACCGCGTTCCTGGCCGAGCAGGATCTGGTAGAGCGCCTGGAACCACTCCACCGACACGCCCGGACCGCCTTCCGGGCCCTTCTTCTTCATGTCCTGGTAGCGCTCGATCGGACGGGCGACGTCGAGCATGGCGTTCTGGATCGTCTCGCCGTCGGCGTCCGCCGGCAGCGCCGCCAGCTTGGCGTCGAGTTCCTCGAGCGCCGCCCGCTCGACGTCGTCCGGCGCGCGGAACGTCTTTCCCGGCTTCACGAAGTCGTCGTAGTAGCGGATGGCGTAGCCGACGAGGCGGTCGAGTTCCGGCGCGGTCTCGGGCGTGACGCCCGGCGCGTAGCGGGTGATGAAGCCCCACAACGTCGCCTTGTTGGCGGCGTTCGAGGCCGAGACGAGGTTCAGCAGCATGGCGAAGGGCACCGGCACGCTTTCGGCCGGCGGCGCCCCGTCGTGGATGTGCCAGACAGGGTTCTGCAGCCGCTGCTTCAGGTCCTGGCGCTGATAGGCGGAGACGAAGGCGTAGTAGTCGTCGACGGCCTTGGGAATGACGTCGAAATAGAGGCGCTTGGCGGCCTTCGGCTTGCCGAACATGTAGAAGGCGAGGCTCTCCGGCGAGGCATAGGCGAGCCATTCGTCGATGGTCAGGCCATTGCCCTTGGACTTCGAGATCTTCTGGCCCTTCTCGTCGAGGAAGAGCTCGTAGTTGAAGCCCTCCGGCGGCGTGCCGCCGAGCGCCTTGCAGATCTGCGAGGAGAGGTTGACCGAGTCGATGAGGTCCTTGCCGGCCATCTCGTAGTCGACGCCGAGCGCCGTCCAGCGCAGCGCCCAGTCGGCCTTCCACTGGCACTTGACCGCGCCGCCGGTGACCGGCGTCTCGATCCGCTCGCCGGTGTCCGGGTCGAGATAGGCGACCATGCCGCGCGCAACGTCGCGCTCGACCATCGGCACCTGCAGGACGATGCCGGACTTCGGATGGACGGGCAGGAAGGGCGAATAGGTCGCGCGCCGGTCGGGCCCAAGCGTCGGCAGGATGATCTCCATCACCTCGTCGTAGGCCGCGAGCATCTTCAGGAGCGTCGCGTCGAAGCGGCCGGCGGTGTAGTAATCGGTCGCCGAGGCAAAGGTGTAGTCGAAGCGGAAGCCGTCGAGGAAGGCTCTGAGCCGGGCGTTGTTGGCCGCGCCGAAGGAGGGGTGCTCGTTCGAGAACGGGTCCGGCACGCGCGACAGCGGCCGGCCGAGATGGGCGAGCATCATGTCGCGGTTCGGCACGTTCTCCGGCACCTTGCGCAGGCCGTCCATATCGTCGGAGAAGCACAGCAGCCGCGTCGCCACCTGGTCGCCGGTCAAGACGCGGAAGGCGTGGCGGACCATCGAGGTGCGCGCCACCTCGCCGAAGGTGCCGATATGCGGCAGGCCGGACGGGCCGTAGCCGGTCTCGAACAGCACCTCATTCGGCGTACCGGTCTTCTCGAACCGCGCCAGCAGCTTGCGGGCCTCCTCGAACGGCCAGGCATTGGAAGCGAGCGCTTCCGCGCGAAACGTCGCGGCGTCGGCTTCGATCGGCGGGGTCGGCATCGCGGGTCCTTCATGGGTTCGGCGGGAGACGGCGCGGCGGCATCGACGACGGTGAAGCCGTCGCAGCGCGCGAAAAATCCGTGCCGAGGACGTCTAGAAAGAAGCCGGCGAGCCGTCAACAAAGCCGGCCGCCGCGTCTTGTTGGCCCTCGCCTGCGCCCTTAAGTTCGGCTCCCAATTCGACAGCTGAAGGCAGACACGACATGGCCGATCTCGAACCGCAGGAGGCGCTGGTGCATCTGATGATCGCCATGGCCGCCGCCGACGGCGCCGTCAGCGAGACCGAGCTGCGTGGCCTCTCGCTGCTCCTCGAGACGCTGCCGGTCTTCCAGGGCTTCGACCGGAGCCGGCTCGACGCGATGGTGCGCCATTGCAGCGAGATTCTCGATCGCGAGGACGGGCTCGACGAGATCATCGAGAACGTGAAGGCAGCCGTGCCGGACGCGGTCTACGAGACCGCCTATGCACTCGCGGTGGAGGTCGCTGCCGCCGACGTCAAGGCCAAGGAGCCGGAGCTGCGCTTTCTGGAGATGCTGCGCGACGCCTTCGAGCTCGACCGCCTCACCTCCGGCGCCATCGAGCACTCGGCCCGGGTGCGCTACCGCCGGCTCTGACCGGTCGATCAGAACGCGCTGACCGGGAAGTAGCGCAGCAGCAGGTCGGAGAAGCGCTTCTTCTCGACCAGTTGACCGATGGCATAGTCGATCGCGTCGGCCAGCGCCTTGTCGTTCGGGGCGACGGCGATCGCCAGCCCCTCGCCGAGGAAGCGGTCGGACAGGAACGGCCCGCCGGAAAAGCTGCAGCACCCCGCGGCCGCTTCGCTCTCCAGCCAGAAGGACAGGCTGACGCCATCGCCGAAGAAGGCGTCGATCTTGCCGCCCTTCATCGCGGCGAGGCCGTCGTTGCGCATGTCGAAAACCTGTTCCTTCACGTCGGGGAAGAAGGCCCGGAGCATGGCGGCATGCGCGCTGCCCTTCTCGACGCCGACGACCTTGCCCTTTAAACCGGCCGCGACCGGCGGCTTCACCATCCTGTCCCTGCGGGTCACGAAGCGCGCGGGATAGCGGAAATAGGGTTCGGAGAAGGCGAACTGGCTCCGCGTCTGCGGCGTCATGGCGAGGCCGGCAATGATCGCCTCGCCGTCGCCCCGCTCCAGCGCCGGCACGAGATCCTTGAACGCCATGGCTTCGATCTGGCAGCGCGGCAGGATGTCGAGCTCCTCGCAGATCGCCCGGGCAAGCTCGACGTTGAAGCCGGCCAGCTGGCCGCGCGAGTCCAGGAAGTTGAACGGCGGGTAATCCGTCGTCGTCAGGAACCGGATGCGCTGCCGGCCGGACAGGTCGGGTTTCGACATGCGCTGGCGCTGATCGAAGAAGTTCGGCGTGGGGACGACGTTCTGCGGGTCGGCGGCGCGGACGAGAACTGCCGGCGCCACGCAGAAGAGCACGGTCACCCCTGCAAGAATCAACTTCTGCGCGATGAATTCTCGCATTGATTAGTTTCCCCAGCGTCACCACCCAAACAAGATGACACTGCCTTTTGCAACGGCAGCGGGCGAAAGCCGGTCGGGTCGGGGTGGGCCTTTTCGCGTGCACGACAACTCGTATGACGTCGTCGACAGTCACCGGGCATTCTACGCGTCCCAGCCACCGGGGCGCAACGGCCGGATTCCAGCCTCGGCTTTGCGCTCTGCGCCGTCGCCGACGGGCGGGCGGTTCCGGCCGAGGTTCGACGCAAAGCTCGCGCAGCCGTTTCTCGCAAGCCTGATCCTCTCCACGCTGGACATCGGGCCTGAGACGGTTGCCGCAGCAGCCGAGGCGGCGAGCCGGAACGGCACGGACATCGCCGCCGAGCTGCTCGTCGCGGGAGACGTCGAGGAGACGACGCTCGCGGCGGCCATGGCTGCGGCGCTGGACCTGCCGTTCGAAGATATCGGCGAGGCGGACGAGGTGCTCGGGGCGGAGCGGCTGGTGGGCCGGCCGCCGCCGCGGATCCTCAAGACCTGCGACGACCGGCTCGACGCCAAGCTCTTCCTGGTTCCGCGGCTGGAACGGCTCGACGCTCTCGCCGCCCATCTCCAGGCCTGGCCGTCGCTGCGGCGGATCGCCAGGGTCACGACGACCTCGGACGTCCGGGCCGCGATCGAGCGCCAGACCCTGCCGGAGCGATGGCGGGCGGCCGTCCTCAGCCTCTCCGCGGACGAGCCGATCCTTTCGGCCCGCACGGTTCTGACGGCTGCGCAGGCCGCGGCTCTGGTGCTCGCCGTCACCTTCGCGGCAGCCGCCGCCGTCGCGGCGCCCCGGCTGATGCTGGACCTGGTCCACGCCTCGGCCGGTCTCCTGTTCGGCGGCTGCCTCGCCTTCCGCTGCGCCGCCCTCGCCGGGCCGCAGCCCCAGCTGCAACCGGTTTCGCCACCCGCCCTCCCCGACGAGCCGCTGCCCGTGTACTCGGTGCTTGTCGCGCTGCATCACGAGACGACGGTGGTGCCGCACCTCGTCGAAGCGCTCGCGGCACTCGACTGGCCGGCGAGCCGGCTGGAGATCCGGCTCGTCTGCGAGGCGGACGACGTCGCGACGATCCGAGCCGTCCGGGCGGCGATCCGCGGACGGCCGCAGTTTGCGGTGATCGAGGTCCCGCCCTCGGAGCCGCGCACCAAGCCGAAGGCGCTCAACACCGCTCTGCCGCTCGTGTCCGGGGAGTTCGTCGTGCTCTACGACGCCGAAGACGAGCCGGATCCCGGCCAGCTGAAGGAGGCCTACCGCGCCTTCCGCACCGGCCCGGCCGGCCTCGCCTGCGTCCAGGCGCCGCTGGTGATCCGCAACGGCCAGCGCAACTGGCTGGCCGGCGTCTTCGCGCTCGAATATGCGGCGCTGTTCCGCCGGATCCTGCCCTGGCTGGCCAGCCACGGTCTGCCGCTGCCGCTCGGCGGAACGTCCAACCATTTCGTCCGCGCCCATCTCGTTGCCGCGGGTGGCTGGGACTCGCACAACGTGACCGAGGATGCCGATCTCGGCCTGCGCCTCGTGCGCAAGGGGTTCCGCGTCGGAACGATCACCCGGCCGACCTTCGAGGACGCGCCGGAAAGGCTGACGATCTGGTACAGACAGCGCACGCGCTGGCTGAAGGGCTGGTTCCAGACCTATCTCCTCCACATGCGCGAGCCGCGCCGGCTGCTGCGCGAACTCGGCATGCGACGCATGGCGGCCTTCCAGCTGCTGTTCCTCGGCATGCTCGCATCTTCGCTCGTGCATCCGATCTTCCTTGGCATCGTCGCCCTGTTCGTGACCTCGCTCGTCGATGGCGCCCTGAAGGTCACGGACCTCGATCCGCTCTTCGTGCTCGACCTGATCAACGCCGCCGGCGGCTACGGCGTTTTCATCGCGCTGTCCGGCGTGGCGCTCGACGCCAGGGAGCGACGCACCTTGCCGCGGTTCTACCCATACCTCCCGCTCTACTGGCTGCTGGTCGCCTGTGCCGGCCTCCGGGCCTTCCGCCAGCTTTTCTTCGCCCCGCACAACTGGGAGAAGACCCCGCATGGCATCGAGGCGCGCATGGATTTCGCCGACCCGCGGCATCGGGTCGAGCCGGTATTCGACGGCGGCGAAGCCGGATGGGCGTGAGACCCGCGGCGAGGCCGTCTACTGGGCCGCCGTCGGGCGCTGCTTCAAAGCATCCAGCGCATCCGCGAGGATCGCCTGCAGCCGGGCACGCTCGGCGCCCGTCACCCGATCGAGGTCGAGGAAGATCCGCGCGCCCTCGGTGAATTCGTTGATGATCCCGGTGTCGGCCGCGCGTTCGTCGTGGATGCCCTCCACCACGTAAGGGATCACCTCGCGACTGATGCCCTTCAGCGAGATCGCCGGCAGCGGCCGGGCCCGGACCGTATCCTCCACATGCGCATAGGTCTCGTAGCTCATCACGATGCCGCCCGGCTCGGCGATCTGCTCCAGCCGGGCGGCAAGGTTCGCCTCGGCACCGATGATCGTGTAGTCCATCCGGTCGGCGCTGCCGAAATTGCCGACATTGCAGAAGCCGGTGTTGATCCCCATGCGCGCCTGGAACGGCCGCTCGATGCCGCGCCGGCGCCATGCGACGTTCAGCTCCGCCATGCGCCGCTGCATGGCGATCGCCATCGCGACGCAGGCCCTTGCATCCTCCCTCGGGCCCTTGGTCTCGGGATCGCCGAAGAAGGCGAGGATCGCGTCGCCGATGAACTTGTCCACCGTCGCCCCGTGCTCGTGGGCGATCTTCGCCATCTCGGTGAAGTACTCGTTGAGGATCGCGGTCAGCTCCTCCGGCTGCAGCCGCTCCGAGGAGACGGTGAAATCCTTGATGTCGGAGAAGAAGATCGTCAGCTTCTTGCGCTCGGTGGAAATCACCACGTCCCGCTCGCCCGAGAAGATCGAGCGGTAGACCTGCGGCGAGAGATATTTGGAGATCTTCATCGAGACGGCGGCGAGGAAGGAATTGGCCTCCTCGAGTTCGCGGTTCATACGGCCGAAGGTGCGCGCCTGGCGCCACTGCATGGAGGCGAAGGCGGCGCCGAAGAGGCCGGCGCCGGCGAAATAGGTGAGAAGGTATTTGAACGAGAGGAGGTTCGCCGCGATCGGCTGCGTCACCTCGATCTCCTGGATGCCGCGGACATCGCCGACCTTCCAGTCCCGCTTCGGGCTCTCGGGATGGGTATTGTGGCAGGCGACGCAGGCGGTTCCCATGATCACCGGCGCGGCGAGCCGGATCCTGCGGTCGAACAGCGAACCGCTGACGGCGGTGATGACGGGCGGATTGCCGGCATCCTTCCGGAAGGTCGCGAGCGCACCGGTCTCGAACGCGTCGAGCTTGTGGGGCTGGCGCGACGTGAAGACGTAGTCCGACACGAAGCGGTACCGCATGTCCTCACCGCGATGGCCGATCACCTGGCCGAGTTCCAGCGAGAGGGTCGCGGGAATGGGGATCGCGCCGGGAATGTCCATGTAGTTGTGAGCGGCAATCGTCTTGCCGCCCGGATTGGCCAGCACGCGACCGACGACATTCGTCGCATAGTAGCTGCGGATGTCGGTGATCATCGCGTTGAGGCTGTTCGCCTGCGTGTTCAGCGACATGTCCGAAAGGTGCCGCAGGTCGAGCCAGACCGCGACCGGCAGAAGCGCCAGCGCCAGCACGACCGCCGCGGCGAAGAAGATCGGCCGCGCCATCAGATAGGTGAACACCCGGTTCATCGCGGCAACGCCCTCGGACAACACTCAGCCGACTATACGTCATTCGGCGAAGGGTTTGGAGCGTCATTCAGCGAACCGGCGCGGCGCGCCGGTGCACGCGGATGGCCACCGCGCCTGTCGTTTTTCGAAGCACGGGGCCGTCGGCGTCGATGGCGAGACGGCTTCGGCGGGCCGCGTCGTCGAACCGACAGACAGATACGACTATCTCCCGGAGCTTGTTGCCCTCCGGGCGAAGCATCCGGCAGGCGGCCGGGCAGCCGCGAAGGGCCGGCCCGGCTCCTCTTCCGATTACTGCGCGACGTTGCGCACGGCCTGACCCGTTGCGTCGACCGTATTGCCAACGTCGCGGCCGGCGCCGCGGATCGTGTTCGCGCAGGCCGAAATCATGAGGACGCCGGCGAGGAGGGTGGTGAGGACGACGATACGCTGGGACATGGACCGAACTCCAGTTGAGACTGCAACCGTAACGCCGCCGCAATTTTCCGGTTCCGCCATCTTTTCGCCGTCGTTGCCGAAGGCGCGGGCAAGTTGCGGCTCGGCCACAGCATCTGGCGGAGAAACCCCTTGCGGCGCTGCCGTTCCGATGCCACATCCATCGATGCTGCAGCGCAGCAGACACCCGACGTTGCGGCAGGCGAAAGCGAGAGGGACGGATATGCCTGAACGCCCGGCTTCCGACGCGCGCTCGCCCATCACGCATGATGGCGAGCGGCTGGTTCTGGTCCTGCAGGGCGGAGGCGCGCTCGGCGCCTACCAGGGCGGCGTCTTCGAGGCGCTTTCCGACGCCGGCGGGCGTCCCGACTGGATCGCCGGCATCTCCATCGGCGCGATCAACGCCGCCCTCATCGCAGGCAATCCGCCGGAGCGGCGCATCGCGGCCCTGCGAGCCTTCTGGAACGAGGTATCCTCGACGCTCGCGATCACCGAGCCGCTGCCGGTCCCTGGCAACTTCGCCAGAAGCCTCGCCTCGGAGGCCAGCGCCGTGACCGCGCTCTACGGCGTGCCCGGATTCTTTCACCCGCGGGTGCCGCCCACCTATCTCCTGCCGTCCGCCCATCCCGGCGCGATCGGCTATTATGACACAACGCCACTGCGGCGGACGCTCGAGCGCCTCGTCGACTTCGACCGCCTCAACGACGGGGGCATGCGCGTCAGCCTCGGCGCGGTGAATGTCGCGACGGGCAATTTCCGCTATTTCGACACCGCCGACATGCGCCTCGGCCCGGAACACGTCATGGCGAGCGGCGCGCTGCCGCCCGGCTTCCCCCCGATCAAGATCGACGACGACTGGTACTGGGACGGCGGCCTCGTCTCGAACACCCCCCTCGCCTACGTGCTGGACCAGGACACACGGGACGACATGTGCATCTTCCAGGTGGACCTCTTCCCGGCCGCCGGCCCGCTGCCGGAATCGATCTTCGACCTGTCCGAACGCGAGAAGGACATCCGCTTCTCCAGCCGGACCCGCCTCAACTCCGACGCGGTGAAACAGAAGCAGAAGGAGCGCCGCGCAATGCACCGTCTGCTCGCCAAGCTGCCGCCGGAATTCGCCGACGATCCGGATGCCGCCCTGTTGCGGGAGGCCTCCAACGACGCGGCGATCACGCTCGTCCACCTGATCAACCGCCGCAAGGCCTGGAACAGCGAGGCCAAGGACTACGAGTTCTCGCGCCGGACCGCGGTCGAGCGCTGGGCCGACGGCCGGACCGACGCGCATACGGCGCTCACCCACCCGTCCTTCGTGCAGCGCCGCCGCCCCGCCTTCGGGATCGAGATCCTCGACCCCTGCCGAACAGGCTAGGCGGGCGCTACGACTGCTGCGCGGCCTGTGACGGGCGTCACGCCCTCGTGTCGACATGTTCTGTCACGATAGGAATACGGGAACCTCGACTTAACCTGCGAAAGGGCATAGTGAGCCCTCGTGCCGGCAACGATCGGCTCCCGGCAGTTCGAGCCCTGAAGTCGGCAGCCCGCACGATCGGCATGGTCATGAGTCAAACCGAAGCGTCCCTACGTCGAGCCCCCCGTGTGTCTCCTGCCGGTTCCTCCAGCTTCCGACGGTCGCTTCGCCGGCGCGGCGGAATCCGTCAGAAGCGGATTTCGGCCATCCTGCGCGGCTTTTCGCACCAGAACCGGGCCGAGCCGACGATCGGGGAGCTGTCGCTCGCCTTCGACACGCGCGCCTTCGGCGCCTTCTTCATCCTGTTCGGCGGCCTGAACCTCGTCCCCCTGCCGCCGGGCGCCTCGCTGTTCTTCGGCATCCCGCTGATCCTCTTCACCTTCCAGCTCGCCATCGGGCGGCATCGCCTGTGGCTGCCGCAGCGGGTGCGCCAGATGCGGCTTTCGCCGGACAAGATCGCGCTCCTGATGGCGAAGATCGGACCGTGGCTGCGGCGGATCGAGCGGCTGGCGCGCCACCGCTACTGGCCGATGCCCGAGCGTCTGCTCCTGTCGGCCGTCGGCTGGTACTGCTTCGTCATGGCGGTGCTGGTGACGATCCCCTTCCCCTTCACCAACATGATGCCCGGCGTGTCGATTGCGATCGCAGGCGTGGCAATCAGCACGCGGGACGGGCTCTGGCTGCTCGCCGCCCTGCTGGTCGGCATCGCGGCAGTCGCCGTGCTGACGGGCGTCTACGGCGCAGCCCTCTTCGCGATCCTGCACTTCGTCTGAGGTTCGGCGGGAAGCGAGGCACCGCCGGAGATTGCCGGTCGCGTCGTCGGCCAGCGATCTTGCTGCGCTGCAAAAATAAACCTCGCGCCGCTGCGACGATTGCGGGATCATCCGCGTTGACAGGCGTCATCAACAGGTCCCGCGGTCATGTTCCTTCGCCCATCTCATCCGGCCTTGTCCCACGACACCCCCAAAGCCGCCGCGGAAGTCGTCACCCTCCTGACGATGTCCCCGTTCATCATCGGCACCCGGATGATGCAGTTCTGGATGAGAGCAGCCAGCACTCCGACCGCCGGCGGAGACCCCGAGGCCTCGCGGATGGTGAGCGAGAAGATCGAGGCCGCCGGCGAGAGCCTGGCCGCGATGAATGCGGCGGTTGCGAAAGCCGCGGGCGAAACGGTCATGGCGGCGATGACCGGCCGTCCCCGCGCCGTCAACGACGCCGACGCCATCCTGACCGCCGGCCTCAAGCCCTTCTCCAAGCGCGTGAAGGCCAATCACCGGCGCCTGTCGCGATAGAAGGCCGCCCCGCAGTGGAAGAGGCGAGCGGCTGGATGGCGTTTCCTTCTTCTGAAGGCTCTTCCGCGGCCGGCCAAGCCGCTCGTCACTTCTTAACCTTCCGCCGCGACGTTCGACGCTCCGGACAATCCGAACGGTCTTCGAGAGCCGATATTAAGCTTTCCCTGAAATCCTCCGCCGTCAGTTCGAACCTCGGCAGGAGTAGGCGCAATGGCCTCGGCACGCAGGCTTTCCTCGGCGCTCGGACAGGGGCTGGCCGCCGCTCTCGGACGCTTTGGCCGGGACCGGCGGGGCAATTTCGGGATGATCGCGGCACTGTCGGCGATACCGTTGATTCTCGCGATGGGCGGCGGTGTCGACTATTCCAACGCGCTTCGCATCCGCACGGACGTCCAGTCGGCGGCAGATGCCGCGGCCCTTGCCGCGGCGAAATACACCGGCACTGACGCCGCCGAGCGCCAGCGCCAGGCCGACATGCTGTTCAAGGCCAACATCAAGAGCGACATCGACGTCACCTCCACCAAGCTGACCGTCGACGGAAAGACCTTCACCTACGACGCCGCCTTCACCGTTCCGACGCCGTTTCTCACCCTGATGCATATCGACTCGCTGAAGATGACCGTCGAGGCCGTCTCGCAGCATTCCGACCTGCCGCTCGACATCGCGCTGGTGCTCGATACCACCGGCTCGATGGGCGAAAACGGGAAGATGACGCAGCTGAAGGCGGCGGTGAAGCTGTTCGTGGCGAACTTCGAGGGCAGCACGGGCGATGCCAAGGTCCAGGTGGCGATGGTCCCGTTCGATACGCAGATCAAGCTGAACAACGAGACGACGGCCTATTACGGCGTTCCGAACACGGCCACCTGCTCGCTCCTGAAGTACACGACCGACCAGAAATACTGCAACACGTCGCTGGCGGGATTCACGGCGGGATCCTCCGCCACCTATACGAGCGGATCGACGATCTACGTCTATCAGACGACAAAGACGACATCGACATTGACGACGGTGCGGACGACCCAGTCCTGCTTCTGGGGCTTTTGCTGGAACACCGGCTCCGAAACCGTATTCTCGGCTGGTCAGACAAAGGTGACGGGCCCGCTCTCCGGCTGCGTCACCGACCGAACCCAACCGTACGACACGCTGCCGGACGCGCCGAACATCTCCAACACGGCCACCCTCTACATACCGGCCGACACCTGCCAGGCGACCCTGGCGCCCGTGGTTGGCCTTACGAGCAACCTCGACAGCATCGCGACCGCCGTCGACACGCTGGATCCGACCGGCAGCACCAACATCACCATCGGCGTGCAGTGGGGCATGGAGGCGCTGACGGGAACCGCACCGCTGACGGGCGCAAATACCGATCCCAAGACCCGCCGCATCATGATCGTGCTGACCGATGGCGACAACACCCAGAACCGCTGGACCTCGAACAGCACGCAGATCGACGCCCGCACCACGGCTGCCTGCACCAATGCCAAGGCGATGAAGAACCCGGACAACAACACCACTCTCGAGCTCTACACGATCCGGGTGATCGACGGGAACGAGGCGCTGCTGAAGAGCTGCGCCACCGATGCCGGCCACTACTATTCCGTCAAGCAGGCGAGCGACCTGACGGCCGTGTTCCAGGACATCGCCGAGCGTGTGAAGCGCATCCGCATCGTCAGCTGACGGGAGGGGCCGACGGCCCCGCCCGAAGGGAGAAGCAACGCCCTGACGCCCGAGGAAGAGGCCCGGCCGACCGCCGGGCCTTTTTGCGTCCGCCCCGCCACAACCTCTTGCGGACGCTCCGATTTGTCGCCACGATTCTCCGGCAGACATTCCGGCGGCAGTGGATCGGGGCAAGGCATGGGTGGTGACAGCGGGACCGGCACGGCGGCGCGGCGTCGCTCCGATCCGATGGAGCCGCTGCCGCAGGGGCCGAAGCGCAGCATCGTCTTCCTGCTGGTCCCGAACTTCTCGATGATCGCCTTCGCCACGGCGATCGAGCCGCTCAGGATCGCCAACCGGACGGTGGGCCGGGAGGTCTATCGCTGGCGCCTGGCGTCGCCCGACGGCGAGAGCGTGACCGCCTCGAACGGCGTCACCGTCTCCGTATCCACCTCCGTCGAGGAGGAGCGGCGGGCGCTCCTGTCGGAGAAGCGGCCGTCGATGGTGTTCGCCTGCTCCGGCATCTTCGTCGAGGACTTCCACGACAAGAGTGCCTTCTCCTATCTGCGCGAGGCGCATCAGCGCGGCATCTCGGTCGGCGGCCTGTGCACCGGCGCCTTCATCCTCGCCAGCGCCGGCATCCTCTCGGGCCGCCGCTGCGCCATCCACTGGGAGAATCTCGCGAGCTTCTCCGAGGCCTTCCCGCAGGCGGACGTCTATGCCGACCTGTTCGAGATCGACCACAACATCTACACCTGCGCCGGCGGCACCGCTTCGCTCGACATGATGCTGGCGCTGATCCGCGAGGACCAGGGCGACGACGTCGTCAACCGCGTCTGCGAGCAGGCGCTGACCGACCGCGTCCGGGGCGCCCACGACCGGCAGCGGCTGCCGCTGCGGGCCCGCCTCGGGGTCCAGCACGTGAAGGTCCTGCGGGCGATCGAGGTGATGGAGGCGAACCTGTCCGATCCGCTCTCGCTCTCCGAGCTGGCGGATCACGTCGGACTGTCGCGCCGCCAGGTCGAGCGCCTGTTCGAGAAGGAGATGGGCCGCTCGCCGGCGCGCTACTATCTGGAAATCCGGCTCGACCGTGCACGGCACCTGCTGTTGCAGTCGCAGCTTCCGATCGTCGACATCGCCATCGCCTGCGGCTTCGTCTCGGCGTCGCATTTCTCCAAGTGCTATCGCGAACTCTATTCCCGCTCGCCGCATCAGGAGCGCGCCTTCCGCGCCGCAGCCACCGCGGCGTGAGCCGCGGCAGGACGGGCCTCAGCGCCCGAGACCGCCGGCCGCAGCTCCCGCAGCCTGCACGGATCAGCGGTATTGCTGCATCCAGCGGTCCTGGCGGCCCTGCCACATATGCTCGCCGACGAGGCAGTCGGTCGGGGGCGCACCCTGCGTCCGCATGATCGCGGGCGCATAGGCCGGACCGCCGCTCGGCCAGCCGTCGGCGAGTTCCATGACGATCTTGCGCCGCACCGCGTCGGGGAACTGCGACCAGTCGTTGACCGGGATCATGAAGGATCCCGGGCCGCCGATGACGCAGGCGGCGTAGTAGCGGTCGAGATCGGGGATCGAGCCCCAGGAGGAATAGCCGCCGGAGGTCATCAGCGGCAGGCCGTTGATAATCACCCCACGCGCCACGGCCGCGTCGCGCGCATCGGTCACCGGCCGCCCCTCGTTGTTCGGCCCGTCGCCGGAGATGTCGATTACCCGGCGCTGGCCGTCGAAGCCGTTGCCGTCGAACATCGGCGCGATGGCGTCGATGGCGCCGGAGATCGACGTGCGGCGCTCGCGGTCCGGCAGTTCCGTCGCCAGCCGATAGGCGAAGCCGTCGGCCGCCTGCTTGGAATCGATCAGCGTGAACGGCACGACGACGATCTGCGAGTTCGTCCCCGCCCATTCGACATAGGCGACCGCCACCTTGCCGTAGACGCCGTCGAGGATCGCCTGCTGGACCTCCCGGCTGCGGAACGCCGCGGCATAGCCGTCGCGCTGGATCGCCTGTTCGGCGGGATCCATGGACCAGGAGATATCGACCGCGAGGACCAGTTCGACATCGACCCGCTGGCCGTCCGGCGGCGATGCCGGCCGTGCCGCGCCGAGGTCGCCGAGCCCCCGCGTCTGCGCCTTCGCCGGCAGGCAGCCGACTGCTGCCAGGGCCGCGGAGCAAAGAAGGGCGACAGCAAAGGGACGCTTCATCTTCCGCATCGCGAAAAGCTACGCCGATCGCAAGCGTGCGCAATTCACAAGCCTGTAATTCTGGCGCAGGGAATTCTTCGCGCCGCGCCGGATGCCGCTTGGCGCAACGCGCATCCGTCGGATGACCTGCGGCTTCAACCAGCATGCGGGAATGGCCGTCTTGACCGACGGAAGAGCCCATTTACTGCGCGAAGATCAGCCTTTCTTAACGCCGGACGTGCACCATGCCGCTCGCCTTCCGAAGAGCGACAGGAGTTCATCGTGACGCTGAGTTCGACTGCCAGCGATGCGCCGAAGATCAAGGCCGGATCGCTTCTGTTCTCGCCGCTGCTGCTCCTCGGGGCCGCCTGCGTCGTCCTCGCCGCGCTCCTGACCCGTCCCTTCACGCTGCCGATCGGCGCGAACTACTGGGACCTCTACATCTACTTCGACGCCGCGAACCGGATCTTCCACGGCCAGGTGCCGGGCGTCGACTTCTTCACCCCGGTCGGGCCGCTGGGATACTGGCTGTTCGCGCTGTTCGTGAAGGTCTTCCCGCAGGGACAGCCGCTGCTCGTCGTGCAGTGGTCGCTGATGCTGGTCACCGTGCCGCTGTTCGCCCTCGTCCTCGCCGATGTCGACCGGCGCTCGCGCACCGTCGCGCTGGCGCTCCTCGTCCCGTTCCTGGTCTTCCAGATCCTGCCGTTCAACATCACCGAATACTATTCCTATCCAGGCGTCGACGGCTTCGGCATCTACAACCGCCAGATCTGCGAGGTCCTGTACGTCCTCTCCGCGGCGCTCATCTTCGCGACCGGCCGCCGGACGCTGCTGGCGGTGATCGTCGGCACGATGCTGGCGCTGTTCCTGATCAAGATCACCGGTTTCGTCGCCGGGCTGATGCTGTGCGTTTTCGCCTTCGCCGTCGGCCGCGTGACCTTCCGTGCCGCGCTCGTCGCGGCCGGGGCCTTCTTCCTGACGCTCCTCGCCCTCCAGCTGTCGCTCGGCATCGTCACGGCCTATTTCGGCGACATCCTGGCCCTGCTCGGCAGCAACGAGGACAGCCTGCTGCCGCGCTTCCTGCAGGCGGCGTCGCTGCACTTCAAGGTCCTCGCGCCCCTCCTGATCCTCACGCTCGTGCTGCTGGTCGTCGCCCGGCAGGACATCGCGAAGACCGGCGCCGCATTCCTGCGCCGGCCCACCATGGCCACCCTCGCCGCCTCCCTCGATCGCGACGCGGTCTGGCTCGGCCTCGCCACCTTCGCCGCCCTTTTCGTCGAGACCCAGAACACCGGTGGCCAGGGCTTCATCTTCGTCTGGCCGATCCTCCTCAGCATCCTGGTCGGCTGCGGGGCGCTCCCGGTCGGCCGCCTCGCGCTGGTCTGGACGCTGGTCGCGGCCTCCTCGCTGCCGACCTTCGTCGACATCCTGCACCGCTCCGCCCGCGCCTTCGTCGGGCAGATGAAATATGTCGATCTCGCCGACAAGAACCTCGGCACGCTCGGCGCCATCTCGCAGCGAACCGAGATCATGCGGCACGCCAAGGTGATGATGGACGCCTACGCGGCCTATCCCGCAACGTTCCAGTATATCTCCGACCAGGGCGAGCTGCCGAACTTCACGCTGTACACCGAGCCCGACTTCCAGGTGACCTGGCTGATGGCGGCGGATCAGGCGGTGGACGCGATCCGCGCCTACGAGGCGAAGAACGACGTGCATTTCGACACGATCATGAGCCTCAACTTCGTCAACCCCTTCCCCTGGCTGATGAACCGCGACGGGCCGCACGCGATCGCCATCGGCGCCGATCCGTTCCGCGCCGTGCCGGATCCGGACGCCGCCGTGATCAAGGCGGTGACGAACACCGACCTGATCCTCTATCCGCTCTGCCCGATCACCGATGCGAACGAGACGCTGAAGAAGCTCTACGAGCCGGGCCTCGCCGGCCATGTCCGAGTGCACCTGTCGCCCTGCTGGGACGGCTTCGTGCGCGACGCGCTGGCGCCGAAGGCGGCTCCCGCGAAGGGATAGAGGGGCGGTCACCTTGCAGAGCGGTGATCCCTGATCCACCTTTTCGGCTTCAGGCGACCTTGTCGCAGCCACCCGACCGCGGGGAGATCAAGACGTGCAGACACGCCATTTCCTCGCGCTGGCCGCCTGCCTCGCGATGCCCGCCGGGGCTCTCGCGCAGACCCGGCCGCTCGCGCCGCCCTCGCCCGGACAGGCTGCGCAGGAGCAGGCGGGCAGCGCCGAGGCTGCGGCCGGGACCGAGGCCGGCGCGCGCTCGCTCCAGTCGGCCCTCGCCGCCTATCTCAGCCCGCAGGCCTTCGATCTCGGCTTCCTGACGGTTGCGCCCGATCCTGCGGGCTATCGGATCACCTTCAAGCTCGACACGGATTTCGGCACGGCAGGCTCGAGCGGTAGCGGCACCCGGGGCCATATGCGCATCGCGCCCTACTCCGTCCTCGTCAGCCGCCAGCCGGACGGCAACTGGTTCGTCCGCAGCATGGACGGCTTCTCGTCGTCGCTTTCGCTGGACGGGCCGACCGGTCGCACGGCGATTTCCTCCACGGTCGGCTCGGCGAGCTTCTCCGGCATTTTCTCGCCGGCGATCGGCGGCTTTCTCTCCTCGTCCGCCACCGCGGACAAGATGGTGGTGACGCAGAGGACGCCGCAGAGCGAGACCTTCGCCGAGTTCGGACCCCAGAGCATGGAGGCGAAGGCTGTTCCGGCGGAAGACGGCTCGGTCGACGTCACCTTCTCGCAAACCGGCAGCGACCTGAAGCAGACCATCCTGTCCGCCGATCCGGCGCATCCGGAACGGCGGGTCCCGATCCGGCTCGCAGCCAAGGATCTCAGCCTCGACGGCAAGGCCGCCGGGCTCCGGAGCCGGCCGATGCTGGACCTGTGGGCCTTCCTGCTCGCCCATCAGGACAGGGAAAAGATCGTGGCGTCCCAGGACGAGCTGCGGGCGCGTCTACGCGATCTCCTGCCGGCCTGGAAGAGCCTCGACCTCGGCGAGACCTTCGGCGGCGTCTCCGTCTCGACGCCCTTCGGCGGAATGACGGCGGACCGTTTTAGGGTCGCCGTAAAAGCCGACGGCATCACCACCGCCGGCGCCTTTCGCTATATCTACGGGCTCGAAGGCATGTCCTTCGCCTCCCCGTCCATTCCGGCCTGGGCCGATCCCCTGATCCCGCACGACCTGACGCTGGGTCTGGGGGCGCGGAACCTCGATCTCGACGCCGCGGCGCGCATCGCCATCGACGACTTCGACCTCGCCCGCGAGAAGCCCCTCTCCGACGCAGCCGAGAAGCGGATCGCCGCGGTCTTCCACGACCACGTGCCGCGCTTCACCATCGAGCCCTCGCGGCTGAAGGCGGCGGACTACGAGGTCAAGTTCTCTGGAGAGCTGTCGCTCCAGGGGAGCCGGCCGGCGACGAAGCTCGACATCACCGCGACGGGCGTCGACAACGTCATCGCGCTCTTGCAGAAGGCCGGCTCGAGCGACCCCCGCGCCTTTCAGGCGGTGGGATTCCTGTCGCTTGCCAAGGGCTTCGCCGGCCCCAGCGCCGACGGCAGCACGCACTGGCTGATCGAGACCGGCGCCGACGGCTCGGTGAAGATCAACGGGATGCAGATCAAGGGCCCGAGCGAGCCGGACGGCGGCAAAGCCTCGGAAAGTGGAACGCCGCTCTGAGGCCCGGCCGCTCCGTGCCGCATCGAAGCGTCGCGGCGCCTCAGCCGTTCAGGTGCCGCTCCAGGAAGGCGATCGTCCGCTGCCAGGCGAGCCCGGCCGCCGCCTTGTCGTAGCGGGCCGCCGAAGTGTCGTTGTTGAAGGCGTGGTTCGCGCCGTCATAGACGTAGATCCGATGCTCCACATGGGCCTGCTCCAGCGCCTTGCGGAAGGCGGGAATGCCGGCATTGGTGCGCTCGTCGAGGCCGGCATAGTGCAGGAGCATCGCGGCCTTGATCTTTGCCACCCCGGCCGGGTCAGGCGTGCGGCCGTAATAGGCGACGGCGGCCTTCAGCTCCGGGTCGGCGACCGCCAGCTGGTTGACCAGGCCGCCGCCCCAGCAGAAGCCGACCGCGCCGACACGGCGATTGGAGTGATGCTCCGCCGCCAGCCACTTCCGCGCCGCGACGGCCTCGGCGACGGTCTGCTTCGGGTCGAGGCTCGAAATCAACTGGCGCGCTCTGTCCTCGTCGGGCGGCGTTCCCCCTTTCGACGACAGGAAATCCGGCGCGACGGCAAGGAACCCCTCTAGCGCCAGCCGCCGCGCGACGTCCTCGATGTGGCCGTTGAGGCCGCGATTTTCGTGAATGACGAGGACGCTCGGGAAGCGGCCGTTCCGCGCCGGCTTGACCACATAGGATTTCAGCTCCGTGCCGGCCGCCGGGAACGTCGCCCAGACCGACGAGATCCGCTTGTCCTGCGGGTCGGTCAGCGCCGCATGCGCCGGGGAGGCCTCGATCAGCGGCAGGATGGCCATCGCGGCGGCGGCAGAACCGGCGAGACCCGTCAGCTTCACCATGAAGCCGCGGCGATCGAGCGTCAGATGGGTGTATTCGTCATAGGCGTCGATCATCGCCTGGGTGATCTGGGGCTCGTCGGAGCGGTCCATCGGGCGGCATCCTCGCTTGGCGTCGGGCGAGGCTAGCCTGCGGCCGCCCGCAAGCCAAGCGTGCAGCGGCGCAGCGTCCGCCGAGATCCGTCAGCGGCGGAAAGCCTCGTCATAGGCGGCCACCGCGCGCCTGGCCCGGTCGGCGACCGTGGCCGCGTCGTCGCCCGGCTTGTAGAGCGAGGAGCCGAGGCCGAAATGCCGCACGCCCACCGCCGCGAAAGCTGCAAAGTCCGCTTCCGAGACGCCGCCGACGGCGCCGATCGGCAGGCCCTTCGGCAGCACCGCCGACACCGCCTTGATGCCCGAGGGGCCGAGCGCGCTCGCGGGAAAGAACTTCAGAGCCGAGGCGCCGTTGCGGGCGGCGAGGAGCGCTTCCGTCGCGGTGAAGACGCCGGGCATGGTGACCATGCCGTGCCCCGCCGCGCGCTGCAGCACCGCCGGCTCGACGTTCGGACTGACCAGCAGCCGTCCGCCGGCCGCGTGCAGGCGGTCGACCTCCTCGACGCTCAGCACCGTCCCGGCACCGATCAGCACTCCGTCCGGCGCGAGCTTTGCCGCCATCTCGATCGAGCGGAACGGGTCCGGCGAGTTCAGCGGGATCTCGATCGCCTCGAAGCCCGCCTCGACGAGGCCGCCGACGACGGTCTCGCAATCCTGTGGCGGCAGGCCGCGCAGGATCGCGACGAGGTCGCGCTTCAGCGTCGGCCAGGGCGTGCGGTTCGTCTCGGTCATGACAGGATCCTTCGGGCGGCGGCGTAAAGGCCGCGGCGGACGGCGGCGTCGGCATCGGCCATATCGCAAACGGCACCGAATTCGGCAAATGCGGCTTCGTAGACGGCGGCAAGACGCCCCGACGCGAGGAGCACCGGCCGCCCGAACTCGCCGTAGAGGCTGCGCACGCCGGCAAATTCCAGCCCGATCAGCAGACCGGACAGCGCCGAGGCACCATCGACAGGGTGCGCGGGGTCGAGGAGGCCGCGGGCGCGTATTTCGAACATCAGCCGGCTCGCCTCGCCCGGCCGCTCCAGCGCCGACCGAAAGGCTGCCGCGAAATCTCGGCGCACGAGATCGTTCGCCTTCGGATCCACCGAATGCTGCAGGATCGTGTGCCCGGCGATCGCGGCGTAGAGGTCGCCGGTGACGAAGGTGGAAAAGCCGGTGATCGTCTCGCCCTCGACCGCGATCCACTTGGAGTGGGTGCCGGGCAGGCAGGCGAGCCGCCGACCATCGGCAGCCCCGAGGCCGGCGATCTGGGTCTCCTCCCCGCGCATCACGTCGAAGCCCTCTCCGGCGCCGCTGCCGCGCTGGCAGACGCCGGGCAGGATGAAGACGGGCCGCCGATGGTCGGGAACGCGCAGCGCCTTTTCGGCGATCGCCTGAAGGCTCGCAGGCACCTCGGCATAGGGGGCCTCGACCCAGCCCTGGCGGGCGCCGACCATGCCGCAGGCGACGACCGGCAGGTCGGCAGGCGCCCCGGCCTCGGCGAGCTGGCGTTCGAGCACCGGCGCAAAGCCCTCGCCGGCGCGCGCGACGGACATGCCCTCGCCGCTCCGCCGCTCGGCGAGCACCTGTCCCGCCTCGTCCAGAAGCCAGAGCCGGAAGCTCGACGTGCCCCAGTCGACGGCGGCGCAGAAGGCGCTCATCAGGCCGCGGCCGGATCGTCGTGGAAGGCCTCGACCGCAAGGCGCCGGCCGAGCATGAAGGCATCGGCGACATGGCGCAGCGGCGACAGGTCGACATCGCTCGTGCCGCTGCGGATCAGCTCGGCGAAGCGCGCGTAGAGGCCGGGATATTCGGCCGCCGCCTCATCCGTGTGGGTTTCGCCGTCGATCGAGAGCCTGGCGCCGCCCGAGGAGAGGACGAGCCGGCCGCCGTCGGCCTCGACGGCGATGTCCCAGGTCTGCGGGCCGGTCTGGCGCCAGTCGAACGCCGCCTCCACCGCTTCGCCGGAGGGGCCGGAAAAGGCGAGGTCGGCGGCGATCGGCGCGGCGCGGTTCTCCGGAAAGGACAGACCGGCCGAGGTCAGCCAGATCGGGAAGGGCAGGATCTCCGTGACGATCGACAGCGCGTTGATGCCGGGATCGAAGACGCCGAGGCCGCCGGGCTCCCAGATCCAGTCCTGGCCGGGATGCCAGTGCCGCACGTCCTCCTTCCAGGTGACCTCTACGGAGCGGATGCGCCGGCCCTTCAGCCGGGCCTTGGCGGGCGCGACGCCGGGGGCATAGCGCGAGTGCCAGGTCGCCTGCAGGGTGACGCCATTGGCGGCGGCAAGGCCGGCGAGATGCTCGACCTCCGACAGCGTCGCTCCCGGCGGCTTTTCCAGCATCACATGCTTGCCGCGCGACAGAGCGTCGGCGGCGATGGCGTGGCGCGCCTGCGGCGGCATGCAGAGCGCGACGGCCTCGATCTCGGGCATAGCGTCCAGCATCTCGGCGGCGGACGAAAAGTTGCGGACGCCGTCGACGGAGGCGCTGCGGCTCGCCGCAGCGACGAGGTCGAAGTCCGGATTCGCGGCGATCGACGGCAGGTGCTGGTCGCGGGCGATCTTGCCGACGCCGACGATGGCGAGCTTGATCGGGTTCATCGGGTCGTCTCCGGCCAATACGAGAAGAAATCCGGGCCGCGCATGACGGGCGGCCCGGACAGAACGGCGGCGCTTACGAGCCTACGACCTGTTCTTGTTGACGACGTCGAAGATGACGGCGGCGAGCAGCACCAGGCCCTTGATGACCTGCTGGTAGTCGATGCCGATGCCGAGGATCGACATGCCGTTGTTCATCACGCCCATGATGAAGGCGCCGATGACCGCGCCCATGATCGTGCCGACACCGCCGGACATCGAGGCGCCGCCGATGAACACCGCCGCGATGACGTCGAGCTCGAAGCCGAGGCCGGCCTTCGGGGTCGCCGTGTTGAGGCGGGCGGCGAAGACGAGGCCGGCGAGCGCCGCCAGCATGCCCATGTTGGCGAAGGTGAGGAAGACCAGCCGCTCGGTGTTGATGCCGGACAGCCGCGTCGCCTTCTCGTTGCCGCCGACGGCATAGATGCGCCGGCCGATGGTCGTGCGGGTGGTGATGAAGGAGTAGACCGCGATCAGGAGCGCCATCACCACGAGGACGTTCGGGAAGCCCCGGAAGGTCGACAGCGCCCAGGCGATGTAGACGATCGCGCCGGCGAGGATGAAGTTGCGGGCGAAGAACACGATGCCCGGCTCGTCGTCGTGGCCGGCCGCGCGGTTGCGCAGGCGCGAACGGAACGAGAAGAACAGGAGGATGCCCGCGACCGCGACGCCGAGGAGCAGCGAGAGCAGGTTGAAGCCCTTGATGCCGAAGACGTCGGGCAGGAAGCCCGAGGCGATCAGCTGGAACCCGCCCGGGAAGGGGCCGACCGACTGGCCGGCGAGCACCCAGAGCGAGAGGCCCTTGAACACCAGCATGCCCGCGAGGGTGACGATGAAGGACGGGATCTTCCAGTAGGCGATCCAGTAGCCCTGCAGCGCGCCGATGACGCCGCCGACGCACAGGCACAGGATGCCGGCGAGGACGTAGTTCATGTGCCACTGGACGATCATCACCGCGGCGAGCGCGCCGACGAAGCCGAGCACCGAGCCGACGGACAGGTCGATATGCCCGGCGACGATCACCAGGAGCATGCCGAGCGCCATGATGATCACGTAGGAGTTCTGCAGGATCAGGTTCGTCAGGTTGATCGGCTTCAGGAGGATGCCGTTGGTGACGATCTGGAAGAACGCCATGATGACGATCAGCGCGAACAGGATGCCGTATTCGCGCATGTGCTTGCGGAAGAAGCCGGCGGACAGCGCGGAGCGGCGCTCCGGCGAGGCGACCGCAGGCTGGTGAAGAGCCTCTTGGGACATTTTCCTACCCTCAGTTCCTGTGGCCGGAGCGGATGATCAGGGACATGATCTTCTCCTGGGACGCTTCGCTCGTCGGCAGCTCGCCGACGAACCGGCCCTCGTTCATGACATAGACCCGGTCGGTGACGCCGAGGAGCTCGGGCATCTCCGACGAGATCACGACGATCGCCTTGCCGCTGGCGGCGAGCTCGGCGATGATCGAATAGATTTCGTACTTCGCCCCGACATCGATGCCGCGCGTCGGCTCGTCGAGGATCAGGACCTCGGGGCCGGCGAACAGCCATTTGGCGAGCACCACCTTCTGCTGATTGCCGCCCGACAGGTTCACCACCTCCTGGGCCGTGGACGAGCACTTGATCCGGATGCGCTCGCGATAGTCGCGCGCGACGGCGAGTTCCTTGTGCTCGTCGACGACGATGCCGTTGGCAATGCCGGTGAGGTTGGCGAGCGGGATGTTGCGCCGGATGGTGTCGTCGAGGACGAGCCCGTAGGACTTGCGATCCTCGGTGGCGTAGCAGATGCCGGCCGCGATGGCGCGGTGCACGGTCGACACGTCCACCGGGCGCCCGTGCATCTTCACCTCGCCGGAGATGTTGACGCCGTAGGAGCGGCCGAAGATGCTCATGGCGAGTTCGGTGCGCCCTGCCCCCATCAGCCCGGCGATGCCGACGACCTCGCCGGCGCGCACCTGGAAGCTGACGTCGTCGACGATCTTGCGGCCCGGCTGCTGCGGATGGTGAGCGGTCCAGTGCGAGACCTCGAAGATCGTCTCGCCGATCTTCGGGCTGCGCGGCGGATAGCGGTCGTTGAGGCTGCGGCCGACCATGTCGCGGATGATGTCGGCTTCCGAGACGCCGGCATTGGTGCCGTCGAGCGTCGAGACCGCGGAGCCGTCGCGCAGGACGGTGATCGTGTCGGCAACCTTCGAGATCTCGTTCAGCTTGTGCGAGATCAGGATCGAGGAGATGCCGGCCGCCTTGAACTCGAGGAGCAGCTGCAGCAGCGCTTCCGAGTCGGTCTCGTTGAGGCTCGAAGTCGGCTCGTCGAGGATCAGGAGCTTGACCTCCTTCGACAGCGCCTTGGCGATCTCGACGAGCTGCTGCTTGCCGAGGCCGAGGTCCGACACGCGGGTCTGCGGCGATTCCTTCAGCCCGACCTTGGCGAGAAGCTGGCACGTGCGCTGGAAGGTCTCGTGCCAGTCGATGACGCCGCCATTGGCGCGCTCGTTGCCGAGGAAGATGTTCTCGGCGATCGACAGCAGCGGGACCAGCGCCAGTTCCTGATGGATGATGATGATGCCGCGCTTCTCGGAATCGGCGATCCCGGAGAAGCGGCACTCCTCACCCTTGAATTCGATGATGCCCTCGTAGGACCCGTGCGGATAGACGCCGGACAGGACCTTCATCAGGGTCGACTTGCCGGCGCCGTTCTCGCCGACGAGGGCGTGGATCTCGCCTTCCTCGACCTTGAGGTTCACGCCGTCGAGCGCCACCACCCCCGGAAAGGTCTTGGTGATGTCGCGCATTTCGAGAATGGTTGCCATGGCTTGAAGTCCGAATTGTCCGCTGCGCGGCAGCCGCCACGGCACGCGGACGAACATTCCTCGGCGATCGCAGCCGGCCTAGCGGCATGCGCTGCGCCCGTGTGGCGGCGCGTGGTCGGGGGGGGGGGGGGGNCCGCTGCGCGGCAGCCGCCACGGCACGCGGACGAACATTCCTCGGCGATCGCAGCCGGCCTAGCGGCATGCGCTGCGCCCGTGTGGCGGCGCGTGGTCGGGGCGCGGGCGGAAAGGCCCGCGCCCCATCCGCCTTACTTGATCTGGTCTTCCTTGTAGTAACCGGAGTCGACCAGGACCTTCTTCCAGTTGTCCTTGGTGACGAGCACCGGCTTCAACAGGTAGGACGGCACCACCTTGACGCCGTTGTTGTAGGTCTTGGTGTCGTTGACCTCGGGCTTCTTGCCGTTGAGCACGGCGTTGACCATCTGCACCGTGACCTTGGCGAGCTCGCGGGTGTCCTTGAAGATCGTCGAGTACTGGTCGCCGCGCAGGATCGCCTTCACCGAGGGGATCTCGGAGTCCTGGCCGGTGATGATGGGCATCTTGGTGTCGCCCGAGCCGTAGCCGACGCCCTTCAGCGAGGAGATGATGCCGATCGACAGGCCGTCATAGGGCGACAGGACGCCGTTGACCTTCTTGTCGGTGTAGTAGGCCGACAGGAGGTTGTCCATGCGGGACTGGGCGACCGAGCCGTCCCAGCGCAGCGTGCCGACCTTGTCCATGCCCATCTGGCCGGACGGGATCTTGATCTCGCCCTTGTCGATCATCGGCTGCAGGACGCTCATCGCGCCGTTGTAGAAGAAGTAGGCATTGTTGTCGTCCGGCGAACCGCCGAACAGCTCGACGTTCCACGGCTTGGCGTCGGGGAAGCGCTGCTTCAGCCCGTCGACCAGCGACTGCGCCTGCAGCACGCCGACCTGGAAGTTGTCGAAGGTGGCGTAGTAGTCGACATTCGGCGTGTCGCGGATCAGGCGGTCATAGGCGATGACCGGGATGCCGGCCGCGGCCGCATTGGCGAGCGTGTTGGACAGGGTGGTGCCGTCGATCGCCGCGATCACCAGCGCCTTGACGCCGGTGGTGATCATGTTCTCGACCTGGCTCACCTGGTTCGGGATGTCGTCCTCGGCGTACTGCAGGTTGGTGCCGTAGCCGGCCTCCTTGAACTGCTTCACCATGTTGTTGCCGTCGGCGATCCAGCGCGCCGAGGACTTGGTCGGCATGGCGATGCCGACCGTGCCCTTGTCCTGCGCGTTGGCGCCGAGCGGTACGGCGAGCGTCATCACGGCCGCCGCCACACCGGCGACGATGGTCTTCATCATTCCTGTGGTCATAGAACCTCCCTGACCCTTATGCTGGACGCGCGCCGCGCGTCCGAAGTTGCCCATCACCGCGCAACGCCTGCGCCGTGATCCCTCTCGTGGCGGCCGGCAAAGCGGCCGCCACGCTCCCCCACCCTCTCGCCGTCGGCGTAGAGCGCGAGAATGACGTCGTCGAAGGCGCTTTCGATGAGCCTTCGCATGAAGAGTTCCGCCGCCTCGCCGTCGCCGGCGAGGATGGCGTCCTTGACCCGCGTGTGCTGGCGAACCGTCTCGTCCTGCGGGTTCTGCCGCCAGGACAAGGAGAACGAGATCGACAGGCTGCGCTCGATCAGCGCGCCGAGCGAGACCAGGATCGGATTGCCCGTCGCCTCGAGAATGATGCGATGGAAATCGAGATCGGCGGCGATCAGCTCCGGCGACCCGCGCGGATTGTCGCGCATGCCCGCCAGCGCCGCCTCCAGCCGCTGCGACTGCTCGGCCGTGATCCGGTGCGAGGCCATCCGCGCCGACGCCGGCTCGTTGATCAGCCGCATCTCGTAGAGCGCCTCGACGAAGGACCGGCCGATCGCCGGCGACAGGTGCCACCCCATCACGTCCGGATCGAGCATGTTCCACTCGATCCGCTCGCGCACCCGGGTCCCGACCTTCGGTCCGACCGACACCAGTCCCTTGGCGACGAGGTGGCGGATCGCCTCGCGCACGACGGTGCGCGACACCCCGTACTGGGACTGAAGCTCCTTCTCCGTCGGCAGGGCCTCGCCGGTCGGGAGCGCTCCGGAAATGATCATCCGGCCGAACTCGGCAGCAAGCGTGACGGTGCGGTTCGACCGCTCGCCATCCCATGTCACCCGTTCATGCCGCATGATCGCTGCCGGACCTCCCTTCCCGCAATGATCGTACCATTGCGACGGAATTTCCCGGCACGCAAGACCTGTTCGTCAGATTTAATGACGTTCATCATATCAATGGCGATCGCGCGTGTAGAGCAAGGTTAACGCACGCGTTCCGGTCGTCGCCCGCCCTACCGGGCGAGCGCCCTCACGACGCTCGGGAAGAGACAATGGCGCTGACGGGTCAGGCCGCCCCGGCCGGCTCCGCCGCGGGCGTCGTCTCCGGCTCGCCCTCCCCGTCCTGCGGCCGGCGCACGCGGAACACCACGAGGTAGAGCGCCGGGATGAAGAGCAGCGTGATCAGCGTGCCGGCGATGATGCCGCCCATCATGGCGTAGGCCATCGGCCCCCAGAACACCTCGCGCGAGATCGGGATCAGCGCCAGGCTCGCCGCCGCGGCGGTCAGGAGGATCGGCCGGGCCCGCATCTCGCTCGCCCGGAAGACCGCCCACCAGGGATGCATGCCCTCGTCCCTGAGGACGTCGATCTGGTGGACGAGGATGATCGAGTTGCGGATCAGGATGCCGACGAGCGCGAGGACGCCGAGGATCGCGACGAAGCCGAGCGGTGCACCGGACGGCACCAGCGCGGCGACGACGCCGATCAGGCCGAGCGGCGCGGCGCACAGGACGACGAACAGCGCCCGGAAGCTCTGCATCTGGATCATGATCAGCGTCAGCATGGCGATCAGCATGATCGGCACAACGGCGGCGATAGGGCCCTGGCTCTCGGCGCTCGATTCCACCGCACCGCCGATCGCGACGTGGTAGCCCGGCGGCAGCGCCTTCTCGAAGGCCGCGATCTTCGGCGCGAGGGCGGAGACGATCGTCGCGGGCTGCGCCGGTCCGTTGATCGCGCCGCTGACGGTGATCGTCGGAATGCGCGAGCGCGAATAGATGATCGGATCCTCGTAGGTGTAGCCGAAGGAGACCAGGCTCGCGAGCGGGATGGCGACGCCCTTGGAATTCGTCAGCTGCAGGTTCTCGATCGCGTCGATCGAATCGCGGTCGGACTTCGCGCCCCGCGCGATGACCGGCACGAGATAGATGCCGTCGCGGATGTTGGTGATCGTCGTTCCGTCGAGCACCGAGTTCAGCCGCGAGGCGATCTCCTGCGAGGTAATGCCGAGCTGGCGCGCCTTGTCCTGCAGGATCTCGACCTTGAGCACGCGCGCCGGCTCGTTCCAGTCCATGACGATCGAGGTGAGCCTGTCGTCGCTCGCCATGATCGCGGCGAGGTCGCGCGCCTTGTCCCGCACCACCTCGATGTCCGGACCGCCGAGGCGGTACTGGACGGGGCGCCCGACCGGCGGCCCGAGTTCGAGGTTCTTCACATAGACGTCGGTGCCGACGAGGTGCTCGCGCGCGAACTTCTGGATCTCGGCGCGCACCCGTTCGCGCGCTTCGAGGTTCTTGGTGACGATCACCTCCTGGCCGAAGAACGGGTTCGAGGGCTGGACGTCGTAGGCGAGGATGAAGCGCTCGGCCGAGCGCCCGACATAGGAGCTCCAGTGGTCGATGTCCTCGTTGCCGGGGAAGGTCGCCTCCAGCTTGTCCATCTGCGCCTTGGTGTCGGCGATGGAGGCGTTGTGGCGAAGGGTGAAGTCGACCACCAGCTCCGGCCGGTCCGAGGACGGGAAGAACTGCTGCTGCACGAACTTCATCCCGTAGATCGACCCTGCGAAGAGCGCGACCGTGACGAGGATGGTGATCCAGCGGAAGCGCATGGTCGTGCGCAGCACGCTCTCGAAGGCGCGGCGCACCATGCCCGGCTTGGCGTCGTGCCGGTGCATCGACTTCGGCAGGATCATCACGCCGATCAGCGGCGTGAACAGCACCGCGACGATCCAGGAAAGCAGGAGCGCCATCGCGATGACGACGAAGAGCGAGAAGGTGTATTCGCCGGCGTTGGAGTTGTTGAAGCCGATCGGCAGGAAGCCGGCGACGGTGACCAAGGTCCCCGACAGCATCGGGAAGGCGATCGAGGTCCAGGCGAAGCTCGCCGCCTTCTCGCGGCTCTCGCCGATCTCGAGCCGGGAGACCATCGTCTCGATGGCGATCATCGCGTCGTCGACGAGCAGGCCGAGCGCGATGATGAGCGCGCCGAGCGAGATTCGCTGGAGATTGAGCCCGGCATATTCCATGCCGATGAAGGTCATCGCGAGGACGAGCGGGATCGACAGCGTCACCACGAAGCCCGCCCGGAAGCCGAGGCTGACGAAGCTGACCGCGAGCACGATCGCCACGGCCTCGAACAGCGCCCGGGTGAAGCCGCCGACCGATTCCTGCACCACCGCCGACTGGTCCGCGACCTGATGGACGCCGACGCCGACCGGCAGCTCTGTGACGATCCGCGCCATCTCGCGCTTCAGCGCCTTGCCGAAGTCGACGATGTTGCCGCCCTGGCGCATGCCGATGGCGAGGCCGATCGCCGGCTGGCCGTTGAAGCGGAACAGCGTCGAGGGCGGGTTCTTGTAGGTGCGGGTGATGGTGGCGACGTCGGAGAGCTTGAAGAAGCGGTCGTTGACCCGCAGGTTGACCGCCTCGAGGCTCTTCTCCGAGGTGTACTGGCCGGAAACGCGCACGATGATGCGCTCCGGTCCCGACTGGATCACGCCCGATGGCGCGATGGCGTTCTGCGCCTGCAGCGTGTTGATGATCGACTGCTGGTCGAGGCCGAGGCCG
Organism: Jiella sp. M17.18; assembly: GCF_041027365.1. Lineage (NCBI taxonomy): Bacteria > Pseudomonadati > Pseudomonadota > Alphaproteobacteria > Hyphomicrobiales > Aurantimonadaceae > Jiella > Jiella sp. M17.18. Next base: position 45,885 of record NZ_JBFTEH010000005.1, read on the forward strand.
GCGATCTTGCGCAGCGAGAACTCGAGATAGATCGCCTCGTCCTGCTCGCCGACCAGCTCGACCTTGCCGGCCTCCTTCAGCTGCAGGATCTGCGTGCGCACGTCCTCGACGTAGTCGCGCAACTGGCGCTGCGAGATGCCGTCGGCGGTGAAGGCATAGATGTTGCCGTAGACGTCGCCGAACTCGTCGTTGAAGGAGAAGCCCTGGAACTCGGAGGGGAAGGTCGACCGGATGTCCGCCATCTTGTCGCGGACCTTCTTCCACACGTCCGGAACGGCCGCAGCCTTGGTGGTGGGCAGGAGGTTGACGAACACCACCGTTTGGCCGGGCGTGGTGATCGAGCGGGTATAGTCGAGGCTGTCGAGTTCCTGCAGCTTCTTCTCGATGCGGTCGGTGACCTGCTCGGTCATCTCCTTGACCGTCGCGCCGGGCATCGAGGCCGAGACCACCATCGTCTTGATGGTGAAGTTCGGATCCTCCTCGCGGCCGAGGTTGATGTAGGAGAGGATGCCCGCGAGGCAGGCGACCAGCATGAGGAACCAGATCATCGAGCGATGATGCAGCGCCCAGTCGGAGAGGTTGAACGACTTCACGACGCAAGGCCCTCCGAAAGCGTGACCTTCTGCCCTTCCTCGAGGCTGTGAACGCCGGCCGTGACGAGGATGGCGCCGGTCTGAAGGCCGGAATCGAGGATGATCCGCCCGCCGGTATCGCGATGCGTGACGACCGCCTGGCGATGGACGGTCTTCGTCTTCGGATCGACGGTCCAGACCATCGTCTTGCCACCCTCCGTCAGGATCGCGCTCGGCGGGATCAGCACCACCGGCTTCTCCGCCTTCTCGGCCGGGATGGCGGTGATCAGTGCCCCCAGCCGGAAGGCGTCCGGCGGGTTGTCGAGGAGGATGCGGACGCGGTTGGTGCGGGTCACCGCATCGGCCTGCGGCGCGATCTCGCGAACCTTGCCGCTCACCTTCAGCGACGGCGCGATCTGCAGCACGACCTCGAAGGGCGAGCCGACCGAAAGGCCGCCGATCTCGGAGGCCGGAATGTCGACCACCGCCTCGCGCTGGTCGGTGCGGGCGAGCTTGAACACCGTCGCACCGGCGGCCACCACCTGGCCGACATCCGCGTCGCGCTCGGTGATGACGCCCGCAAACGGCGCCGTCAGGACGGCGTAGGACAAGGCGTTCTCGGCCTTCGCCAACTGCGCCTTGGCGCTGACGAGATCGGCTTCGGCGGCGCTGAAGCTCTGGTTGGCGCTGTCGAGGTCGGCCTGCGAGACCGTCTTGTTGTCGTTGAACAGCGCCTGCGCCCGCTGCTGGCTGGCCTTGGCCGTGCGCGCGGCGATCTTGGCGTTGGCGAGCTGTGCGCGCGCCGAACGGACATCGGCGTTCAGCGTCTCGGCGTCGACCGCTGCGAGTTCCTGGCCCTTCTCGACCCGTTCGCCGACATCGACGGCGCGCGAGACGATGCGGCCGAGCGTGCGGAAGCCGAGCGCCGTTTCGAAGCGCGGCTCGATCGTGCCGGAATAGCCGAGCCCCTGCGGGTCGGTCGGCGCGACGGTGACGGTGAGGACCGGGCGCGGCGGCGGCGGGGCCGAGGGCTCGTCGCCCGACCCGCTGCAGGCCGACAGGGCGACGGCGACGACGACGATGGCCGCGCCGCCGCGAAGGCTGGAGCGTCTCGACGCGATCATCGGCGCACCTCGTCCGTGGCGGCGACGAGCTTTGGCTTCTCGCCCGGCCGCACCAGCTGCGATCCGGCCGTGACGACCCGGTCGCCCTCCTTGAGGCCGCTCTGCACCAGGATGCGGTCGCTCTGATAGGCCTCGACGGTGATCGGCGTCAGCACCGCCTTGCCGTCCTCACCCACCACCCAGACGGCGGGCTTGCCGTCCTTCACCATCAGCGCCGTCCAGGGCAGGAAGATCGCCTTCCCGGTCGTCGCGTCGGGATCGCGCCCGACCACGGCGGAGCCGAGCGTCATCTGCGGCGGCGGGTCGTCGAGCGCGAGCTTGACCTGCACGGTGCCGGTGCTGGTATCGATCAGCGGCGAGACCTCGCGGATGTGCCCGACCGCGGTCACCGAGGGGTCGGAGACCAGGGCGACATCGATCGCGGCCGGCTTCTTGCTGCCGATGAGGAGCTGTTCCTGGATCTGGAAGACGGCGTCCTTGGCACCGCTCTGGGCGAAGCCGAAGGCCGCCTGGGCGGCGCTGACCACCTGGCCGGGATCGACGCTGCGGCTGGTGATGACGCCCGCCGCATCCGCCTTCAGGACCGTGTCGGCGAGATTGGTCCTGGCGGTGGTCAGATCCGCATTGGCGGTGTCGACGGCGCTCTGTGCGGCCGACAGCGCCTTCTCCGCCTGGTCGTACTCGCTGCGGGTGGTGAAGCCCTTGGCGAGGAGCTGCTTCTGACGGTCGAAGGCGGACTGCGCCTGCGACAGCTGCGCGTTCGCCGAGCCGACGGCCGCCTTCGCCGCCGCGACGTCCGCCTGCTGCTGGGTCGGGTCGATCTTGGCGAGCACCGTTCCCGGCTCGACGTGATCGCCGACATCGGCGTCGACCTCGGTCACCCGGCCGCTGGTCTTGAAGGACAGGGTCGAGGAATAGCGCGCGACGACCTCGCCGGTGAGCGCGATCGTGCGGCCGAAGCTCTTCGACTGGGCGGTGACGTAGGCGACCGGCTCGGGCGGGGACGGCGGAGTCTCCTGCTGGCTGCAGCCGGCGAGAAGAACGACCGCCGCGGCAGCAGCGGCCGGAGGGAACGCACGCGGGAACAGACTGTTCGACATGGACGCCACCGTCCGCTTTGCTTATTAATGAAATTACTCTATCATCGAGATATACGGAGGAAGAGGAATAGTCAATGGCCGGCAAATCATCGGCACGCGGAGGATGCGGCATCGGAAACGGCCGCTATGCCGAGTTCGCGCGGCTCTTCAAGGACATGATCCGGACCGCCGTCACCCTCGACCGGGAACTCGCGGCGAAGTTCGGCCTGGCGCTCACCGACCTGATGTGCCTGGTGTATCTGAAGGAGTGCGAGGGGCCGGCGAACGCCAAGATGGTGGCCGAGAACGTCAATCTCTCGACCGGCGCGACGACCGCCCTGCTCGACCGGCTGGAACGCGACGGCTTCATCGAGCGCAAGCCCAATCCCGCCGACCGCCGCGGCATCATCATCGGCCTCGTGGAGGAGAGGGCCGGCCCTGTGCTGGACGAGCATCTGCATCTGCGCGACCGGCTGCATGGCGCCTATGACAGCCTGTCCGAGGCGGAAGCCGACGCCGTCCTGCGCTTCATGCGGGCGCTGGCGACCTCCGAGGTCTGACAGGCGGCGCTCCGTGGCGCGCCTTCACCGGCTACAGGGCCGCGAGCGCCGGATCGCCATAGGCGACGAAGTGCGGATTGGCGAAGTCGACGTCGCTCGCTTGGCCCCGCTTGTTGTAGACGAGCGGCGCACCATCGAGCGTCGTGACGAGGCCGCCCGCCGCGCGCAGCACAGCGTCGCCCGCCGCCGTGTCCCACTCCATCGTCCGGCCGAGCCGTGGATAGATGTCCGCCTCGCCGGAAGCGAGAAGGCAGAACTTCAGCGACGAACCGCGCGAGACGAAGCGCTCGACCGAAAAGCGCGACAGCCACGCCTCGGTCTCCGCCGAGCCGTGCGAGCGGCTGCCGACGGCGATCAGCGCCTCTGGCGCCGCGCGCGTATGGATCGGCTGGAGGGTTCCCGGGACATGGTCTTCGACGGCGGCGCGGAAGGCGCCCTTCCCGCGCGAGCCGGCCCACAAGGCGCCGATGGCAGGCGCATAGACCACTCCCGCCACCGGCACGCCCGCCTCGACGAGCGCGATGTTGACGGTGAAGTCGCCGTTGCGGTTCACGAACTCCTTGGTGCCGTCGAGCGGGTCGACCAGGAACAGCGTCTCCGCCTCGGCCGGCACGCGACCCGCCGCCATCGCCTCTTCGGCGACGATCGTCACCTCGGGCGCCGCAGCACGCAGACGCTCGAGGATGACCCGCTCGGAGCGCAGATCCGCGTCGGTGACCGGCGAGGCGTCGCTCTTCGTGCCGGCGGAGAAGTCCGTGCCGTAAACGGCCATCACCTCCCGGCCGCCTTCCAATGCGATGGCGATGAGCGTGTCGAGCCTGACCAAGAGCTTGTCCTTCGGGCGGGAGGAAGGGTGCGGGATCAGATCGATCCGGCTTCGACCATGTAGTTGTTGGCGGTGCACATCGCCGCGTCGTCCGAGGCGAGGAACAGCACCATGCGGACGACGAACACCGGCTCGATCAGGTCCGGCAGGCACTGGCGGGCGCGGTGCCGCTCGATCGCCTCCTCGGTGACCCACAGCTCCTTCTGCCGCTCCGTCATGATCCAGCCCGGCACGACCGTGTTGACCCGGATACGGTGCTTGCCGAGGTCGCGGGCGAAGGAGCGCGTCATGCCGTGCACCGCCGCCTTGGCGGTGGTGTAGGCCGGCATGCCGCCGGCCGCCTCCCACCAGGAGTTGGAACCCATGTTGACGATCGAGCCGCCGCCGGCCCGGATCATGCCGGGCGCGACCGCCTGGATGGCGAAGAAGAAATGCCGGAGATTGGTCGCCATGCGCTCGTCGAAATAGTCGGGCGTGACGCTATCCCAGCCGTGCCGGTCGTCGCGCGCGGCATTGTTGACCAGCACCGCTGCCGGACCGTTTGTCGCCTCCAGCGTGCCGAAGGCGCGCTGCAGGTCGGAAATGTCGCGCAGGTCACAGCGCTCGAAGGCGACGCTCCCGCCCGCCCCGGCGAGTTCCGCCCGCAGGGTCTCGCCGCGCTCGGCGTCGAGATCGACGAAGCCGACCTTTGCGCCCTGCTGCGCGAAGGCCCGCACCATTTCGGCGCCGATGCCCGACGCGCCGCCGGTGACAAGGACGCTCTTGCCCTCAAGGCTCGGATAGGTGGCGAACTGCATCGGGTTCTGTCTCCTTCTGTCGGACCTGCGGCGTAAACGGCGCGGCACCGAGGTGTCGCGCTTCGCGGCGGAGCTAGCACGACGCGCGACGGCTTGGCGAGCGCAGCGGATCGAGCGCGGCAGCCGGATACGGCCGGACGTCCCTCTGAGGCAACGAAGGAAGGGTTTTTTCAGGCAATGGGCGGTGCGGTCGGCCGCTGCATGACGGTCGCGCCTAACGCTCCGCCGCTCCCGCCTCGCGCATCGTCTTGCGAACCTGCCGTTCGCAGCGCTGCAGCAGGAGGAACGCCTCGTATTTCGCATCATGGAAGGCGGCGATCGCCCCGCCGGCCGGCCGGACCGTCTCGCCCACCCGGCACATGGCCGCCGCCGCCGCGGTAAGGCTCGGCTGGCGTCCGGAGGCGACCGCGCCGAGCATCGCGCTGCCGAGGAGCACCGGTTCGCGCGTCGCCGGCAGCGCGACCGGCAGCCCGGTCGCATCGGCGAGGATACGCCGCACCAGGGGCGAGCGTGCGGCACCGCCGGAGACGACGATCGCGCCGAAGGTGACGCCCTTCTCGCCGTTCGCCTCGACGATCTGGCGGGTTCCGTAGCAGAGGCCGCAGAGCCCGGCGACGAACAGCCGGGCGAGGTCGTCGATGCCGCTCTCGAGCGTCAGGCCGGAGAGGATCGCGGTCGCCTCCGGGTCGGCGCCTGGCGAGCGGTGGCCGAGGAATTCCGGCACGATGTGGACGTCCGCCGCAAGCCGGGCCGCCGCCTCGACCGAGCCCGCCAGCGACAGTGCCCGCTGTTCCAGGAAGTCCAGCAGCGCCATCCCCGCCGCCTGCGCCAGGGATTGCGCCTCGGCGAAGGCGGGATGCAGCGACACCAGATGGTCGAGTGCCGCGCCGAAGGCGGACTGACCACCTTCCAACAGCCAGTAGCCCGGCACCATCGCGCCGAAATACGGGCCCCAGACACCGCCGACGAAGGCCGGCTCGCGCGTCAGCGCCATGGTGCAGGACGAGGTGCCCATGATGAAGGCGAGTTCGCGGGTCGGATCGGAGGACTCTCCGGACGGCGTGCTGCCGCCGAGCGTGCCGACGCCCCCGGCATGGGCGTCGATCAGGGAAGCGCCGACCGGCGTGCCCGCAACGAGGCCGAGTTCGGCCGCCGCCGCCTCGGTCAGGCCGCACCCGAGAGGCGTCGCGATGTCGACGACGCCCGTGCCGATGCGGGCGAACCCCTCGTCGACGAATTCGCCGAGCCCGGCGACGCGGAAGAACTCCGGGTCCCAGCGGCGCTCATGCGCGAGATAGGTCCATTTGCAGGTGACGGTGCAGACCGAGCGGTCCGTCGAGCCGGTGGCGCGAAAGGAGAGATAGTCGGCAAGGTCGAAGAAATGCCCGGCGCGCGCGAAGGTCTCCGGCTTGTTCTCCTTCAGCCAGAGGAGCTTCGGCGCCTCCATCTCAGGCGAGATCGCGCCGCCGACATATTTCAGGACCGGATGGCGGGTGGCGTTGATGCGCGCTGTCTGGGCGAGCGCCCGGTGGTCCATCCAGACAATGACGTTGCGGTTGGGATCCTCGGACGGGCCGACGGGAAGCGGTTCCCCGTCCGGTCCGACCACCACCAGCGAGCAGGTGGCGTCGAAGCCGAGGCCCTTGACCGTTTCCGGCGCGATCCCGGCCGTGCCGAGCGCCTCGCGCACGCTGGCGCAGATCGCCTGCCAGATGTCCTCCGACGACTGTTCGACCACATGGCCGTCCTCGCGCCAGATCCTGATCGGCCGCTTGGCGGCGGCGAGCAGCGTCCCGGCCGCGTCGAACAGCCCGGCACGGGCACTGCCCGTCCCGACGTCGATGCCGAGAAACACCTCAGCCATGCCGCCTCCCCTTGTCATGGCAGCGACCTAGCCGGATTTCGCGTTCAAAGAAAAGGGGCCGGTCGGTTTCGCAAGGGTGGCTCGGGCGCTTGGGCGGCATCGACAGCGGCCGGTCGACGGCGCTGCTCTTGAAGCGCGGCAGATCAGCGGGGCACGATCCGGAACGTCGCGATGGTCGCGCCCGGCGGCGCATCGCTGTCGCAATCGACATGGCTCCCGGCGACGTCGAGCGTCACCGCCCCCTTGAGCATGCAGTCGTCGGCAAAGGATTGCGGGATGCCGAAGCCGGCGAGCGTGTCGTAGAGGCGGCTGCGATATCCCTCGTGATCTCCGAGGCTGTGGGCGATTTCGGCGCGGATCGTGACCTCGCCGGTCGCGCCATCGAACCGCGCGGAGATCCAGTTCGGGTCCGACGCCCCCTGCTCTCCGAGCCGGCAGTCGGCATCGCCGCCGCTGCGCTCGCAGATCGCATTGCGCGGCATGAGTTCGCTCAGAAGGGCGGCGCGCCCCGCTGCGTGGCCGGCGGAGCTCCAGCGGGACCCGCTCTTCTCCGGGGAGGCTGCGCCCGTGCGGGTGCCTGCGGAACGGCCGACGCCCGAATCGTATCCGGCAGACGCCGGGGCGGCCAGGGAGCATCCCTCGACCGTTCGGGCCACCAGCGCGTCATTCTCCCGCAGATCGATGCGCGGGTCGCCCCAGCGGCGGATCGACAGCTTCGAACCGGTCTCGACTTCCTGGAGAAGCTGCCGATCAAGGCCCCAGAAGATCACCCGCCGTTCGACCTGATACTCCCCGTCTTCGACCGGCAGCACCAAAGCGGCACCGTCGATGTCGATGTCGAACCGCCGCTCCCGCCGCATGGCGCTCTGGCTGACGGTCTCGAACTGCTTCGACCAGATGCCGAACTGCGCGTCCCGCCCCAGCTGGCAGCTGATCACGGCGCAGGTCTCGCCGCCGGCATCGCAGGCATAGGTCGCCTTCCAGTCGGCATCCCGCGTCTGCCGCCACTCCGCGGAAGCGGGACGGATGACGAAGAGCGCCGCGATCAGCGCGGCGACCAGATATGTCGAACTACGCATCAGCTCTCAGCCTCGGACAAGCCATGGCTCTTCCTAGCCGAAATAGATTGATCCGGTCTTACGGCGGAAGGCGCACATGCCCCATGGGCATGGGATCGCGCTGACCTGCGGGACGCCGGGACCGGCATGTGAAGGACATGGCGCGCCAGCCGCCGTTCTGCTATTTCGTCAAGACGTTTCGTCAGTGGGGCGTAGATGAGCGATGGCGCCCATTCGCCGGCTCGCAGCAATTCTGTCGATGGACGTCGAGGATTACTCGCGGCTTGTCGAGACCGATGAGACGGCGGTGCTCGCGGCCCTGTCGCGCGCCTTCGACGACCGCATCCGGCCAACGATCGGCCAGTTCGGCGGCGAGGTCTTCAAGACGGTGGGCGACGGCCTCCTCGCCGAGTTTTCCAGCCCCGTCAGCGCGGTCAACTGGGCGGCCCGCTTCCAGCGCTCGATCGCCGCCGAAGAAGGCGACAAGGCGCTTCCGATCCGCATCGGCATCGTGCTGGGCGACGTGGTCGTCGCGCGCGACGACCGCTTCGGGGCCGGCGTGAACCTCGCCGCCCGCGTGCAGGAACTGTCGCCGGCGGGCGGCATGGCTATTTCGCGCGGCGTCTTCGAATATCTGACCGGACGGACCGACCTCTACTTCACCGACATCGGCCTGCGCCCGCTGAAGGGGCTGGCGGAGCGCCAGCGCATCTGGATCTGGAATCCGAAGGTCGTGCATGCCGGCCGGTCGCGCGGCCTCGTGGTGCCCGACCCGGCGACCCACCCCTCGCTCGCCATCCTGCCGTTCGACCATCTGGCGGCGGACGAGGAGGGCATCAGCTTCGTCACCGGCATGGTCGAGGAGATCACCGCCAGCCTGTCGCGGGTGAAGGAGTTCCTGGTGATCGCGCACCAGTCCGCCGCGGCCTTCGTCGGACCGGCGGTGGATATTCGCGCGATCGCGGCGGAATTCGGGGTCCGTTACATTCTGCGCGGGACGGTGCGCTTCTCCGGCCGACGAATGCGGGTGTCGCTCCACCTCATCGACGGCGAGACCGCGCTGCAGATCTGGACCGACCGGATCGAGGCGCAGATCGACGATGCCTTCAAGGTCCAGGACGAGATCGCCGAGCGCGTCTCCGGCGCGCTCCATCCGACGATCCGCCAGGCCGAGGTCGAACGCTCGGCCCGCAAGCCGCCCGGCAGTCTCGCCGCCTACGACCTGACCATGCGGGCGCTCCCGCATTTGTGGGCGCACCGGCGCGAGGAGAACGAGCGGGCGATCTCCCTGATCGAAGAGGCGCTGGCGCTCGACGAGACCTATGGGCGGGCGGCAGCCATCGGCGCCTGGGCCAACGCGCAGCACATCGTCTACAACTGGACCGACGACCTCTTCGTCCAGCGGGCCAAAGGGCGCGCCCTTCTGAGAGACGCGAGCGGCCGGATCGAAACCGACCCGTTGGCGCTGACCGCCGCGGCAACGGCGATCATGCTGATCGACGGTGACCTCGAGCGGGCGAACGCGCTCGTCGACCGGGCCCTCGACCTCGACGTGAACCACGCCTGGGCCTGGACGCGGCGCGGCTTCGCCCGCGTCTATGCCGGCCTTGCCGACGAAGCCTTCGCCTGTTTCGAGCGCGCCGTGCGCCTGTCGCCGCGCGACCCGTTCAGCTTCAACTCGCTGATCGGCATCGGCCTTGCGCATTTTGCCAGCGGCCGGGCCGCGGAGGCTTCGCGCTGGACCCGGCGCGCCCTGGCGGAGAAGTCCGGCATGACCTGGCCGCTCCGCGATCTCGCGACCTTCCTCGCCGCCGCCGGCGAGGTCGAGGAAGCCCGCGCTGCGATGGACGAATTCTTGGCCGCGCGTCCCGCAATGACCGTCTCGGTCATCCGCGACGCGCTGCATTTCATGAACCCGTCGCTTCTCGACCGCTACGTCTCAGGCCTCGTCGCGGCCGGCCTGCCGGAGGAAACGCTCCGGCCGATGGGCCAGGCGCGGCCCTCGGCCTGAGGCGGATCGCCAACGTCAGCCGAGATACGCCTTCAGCGTCTCCGCCGTGCCCTTCTCGGCCAGCATCGCCAGCCACTTCGCGAACGGCTCGGCGAAGCGCGGCTCGTCCTTCAGGCCGCCGTAGACGTCCTTCATCGACAGCCAGGTCGACGGATCGGTCTCCGCGGCCTTCGCGCGCTCCACCAGGCGGTCCCAGTTCGGATCGTTCGGCTCGATCGTCTTGCCGCTGTCCGTCACGCCGCGGCAGTAGCGGCACCACAGCGCGCTTTCGAGCGCCAGGCCCTCGGGCGAGCGGCCGGCCTTCAGATTGTCGAGGATCGAGGGCACGATGAACTTCGGCTGGCGGTTGGAGCCGTCGAGGCAGAGCCGCCGCACCGTGTCGCCGATCTTGGGATTGGCGAAGCGGCGCTTGATCAGCTGGAAGTACTCGCCGAGGTCGGTGTCGGGCACCGGCGGGACGATCGGCAGGATCTCCTCGGTCTCGACCTTCTCCAGGAAGCGCGCGACGAGGTCGGTCTCCATCGCCTCGTGGACGAAATGCACGTCCATCAGCCCGGCGGGATAGGCGATGACCGCATGGCCGCCGTTGAGGATGCGGATCTTCATGTGCTCATAGGGCGTGACGTCCGGCACGAACTGGACGCCGACCCGTTCCAGCGCCGGCCGGCCGGCCGGGAAGTCGTCCTCCAGCACCCACTGCTTGAACTCCTCGCAGTAGACCGGCCAGGCGTCCTCGATGCCGAAGGCCTCGCGGCAATGGTCGATCTCGCGCTGGCTGGTCGCCGGCGTGATCCGGTCGACCATGCCGTTCGGGAACGAGACGTTGGTGTCGATCCAGTCCGCGAAGGCGGGATCGGAGAGCCGCATGGTGCCGACGACGGCGTTGCGGCAGACCTTGCCGTTATGCGGGATGTTGTCGCAGGACATGACGGTGAAGGGCTGGACGCCGCGCTCCCCGCGGCGCTTGAGCCCGGCGCCGATCAGACCGAAGACGGTCTTCGGCATGTCCGGATTGGCGCCGTCGGCGGCGATCGCCGGATGCGACGGATCGAAGACGCCGTCGGAATCGACGAAATAGCCACCCTCGGTGACGGTCAGCGAGACGATGCGGATCGCGGGGTCGGCAAGCCTTTCGATGATCGCCTCGGCGTCCCCGACCGGCAGCATGTCCAGCATCGGACCGGTGACCCGGGCCGAGGTGCGGGCATTGTCCTGCTCGACGACGGTGGTGAGGTAGTCCTGGCCGGCGAGCTTTTCGCGCATCGCCTGGTCCGACGGCATGACGCCGGCGCCGACGATGGCGAAGTCGTGGCCCGCGCCGGTGTTGAACAGGTCGTCGAGATAGACCGCCTGATGGGCGCGGTGGAAATTGCCGACGCCGAAATGCAGGATGCCCGCGGTCAGAGCCGCGCGGTCGTAGGTGAAGACGCTCGCGGACTTCGCCGCTTCCGGAAGGGTCGCGGAGGAAAGGCGGACGCTCATGATATGGCTCCTGATCTTATGATCGAACTGTTCGACGCCGTCGGTCTTCGCCCATGCCGGCGCACGCGGCGTTCACACCGCTGGTTCCTGTTGGCGGATGGCGGGGGCGGCCGCCCTCAGCTCATCCAGTTGCCGCCGTCGACATTGTAGGTCTGCGCGACGACGTAATCGCTCTCGGACGAGGCGAGGAAGATCGCCATGCCGGTCAGATCTTCCGCCGTGCCCATGCGGCCGTAGGGCACCGCCTCGCCGACGAGGCGCTTCTTCTCGCCCTTCGGCCGGTTCTCGTACTTGGCGAACAGCGCGTCGACGCCGTCCCAGTGCTCGCCGTCGACGACGCCGGGCGCGATCGCGTTGACGTTGATGCCGTGCTTGATCAGCGCGAGCCCCGCCGACTGGGTCATCGAGATCATCGCAGCCTTGGTCGCGCAGTAGACGAGGACGAGCGCCTCGCCGCGCCGGCCGGCCTGGCTCGCCATGTTGATGATCTTGCCCCTGGTGCCCGTCGCGATCATCGCGTTCGACACCGCCTTCATCATGAAGAGCGGGCCCTTGACGTTGATCGCGAAGAGCTTGTCGTAGGAGGCCTCGGTCACCTCCGTCACCGGCGCCATGTCGAACAGGGCGGCGTTGTTGACGAGGATGTCGATCGGGCCATCCGCCGCGATCTCGCCGACGACGCGCTCGATCGCCGAAATGTCCGTCACGTCGAGCTGTCGGGCCGAGACCGCGGGTCCGATCTCCTTCGCCGCCTGCTCCGCGCGGGCGAGGTCGATGTCCAGGATGACGACGCTCGCGCCCTCCCGCGCATAGGCCTCGGCGAAGGCGCGGCCGATGCCGCGGGCCGCGCCGGTGATGATGGCGCGCTTTCCCTGAAGTCGGTTCATCGGATCGCCAGGCCCTTGTCGTCGAATCGGTGGATCTTGCTCTCGTCGGGCGTCAGATACACCGTCGCGCCATGGCGCACCGGAAATTCGCCGTCGGCGCGCACGGTCAGCGGCTCCTCGTGGAGCGGCGTGTCGACATGCAGGAAGGTGTCGGAGCCGAGATGCTCGGCGACCTTCACCTTGCCCTTCCACGCCCCTTCGGAGGTCGACAGCGTCAGATGTTCCGGCCGGATGCCGATGGTCGCGGCATTGCGGCTCGACGCAGGTTCGCCGGAAATCAGGTTCATCTTCGGCGAGCCGATGAAGCCGGCGACGAAGAGATTGCGCGGCTGGCTGTAGAGCTCGAGCGGCGAGCCCACCTGCTCGATATTGCCGGCCCGCAGCACCACGATCTTGTCGGCCATCGTCATCGCCTCGATCTGGTCGTGCGTGACGTAGATCATCGTCGTCTCGAGGCGCTGGTGCAGCTCCGAGATTTCCAGGCGCATACCGACGCGCAGCGCGGCGTCGAGGTTCGACAGCGGCTCGTCGAACAGGAAGGCGGCGGGCTCGCGCACGATGGCCCGGCCGATGGCGACGCGCTGGCGCTGGCCGCCGGAGAGCTGGCCGGGGCGACGGTCGAGATAGTTGTCGAGGTTGAGGATCTTGGCGGCGTTGGCGACACGCTTGTCGATCTCGCCCTGGTCGAGCTTCGCCATCTTCAGCGGAAAGGCGATGTTCTTCCGGACGCTCATATGCGGGTAGAGCGCATAGGACTGGAACACCATCGCCAGGCGGCGCTTGGCCGGCGGCAGGTCGGTGGCGTCCTGGCCATCGATGACGATCTTGCCGCCAGTGGTGTCCTCCAGCCCGGCGATCAGCCGGAGCAGCGTGGACTTGCCGCAGCCGGACGGGCCGACGAAGACGACGAACTCGCCGTCCTCGATCTGGAGGTCCAGTTCGGGAATGATGACGACGTCGCCGAAGGCCTTGCGGACCTTTTCGAGATGGATCTGTCCCATGGTCGAACCCTTTACTTGACGGCGCCGAAGGTCAGGCCGCGCACGAGCTGCTTCTGCGAGAACCAGCCGACGATCAGGATCGGCGCGATCGCCAGCATTGAGGCCGCCGAGAGCTTGGCGTAGAAATTGCCCTCGGGACTGGAGAAGGAGGCGATGAACTGCGTCAGCGGCGCCGCCTGCGTCGTCGTCAGCTGCAGCGTCCAGAACGCCTCGTTCCAGGAGAGGATGACGTTGAGGAGCACCGTCGAGGCGATGCCCGGCACCGCCATCGGCGTCAGCACCTCGATGATCTCCTGGCGCAGGGTCGCGCCGTCCATCCGCGCCGCCTCGAGGATCTCGCCGGGGATCTCCTTGAAGTAGGTGTAGAGCATCCAGACGATGATCGGCAGGTCGATCAGGAACAGGACGACGATCAGGCCGAGGCGCGAGTCGAGCAGGCCGAAATTGACGAACAGGAGGTAGATCGGGATCAGCACGCCGACCGCCGGCAGCATCTTGGTCGACAGCATCCAGAGCAGCACGTCCTTCGTGCGCTTGGTCGGCGAGAAGGCCATCGCCCAGGCCGCCGGGATGGCGAAGATCAGGCCGAGCAGGGTCGAGCCGAGCGACAGGTAGACCGAGTTCAGCATGAAGTGGAAGTAGTTCGACTGGCTCTGGATCGTCTCGTAGTTCTCGAGCGTCCAGTGAAAGTCGACGAAAACCGGCGGGATCGCGATCGCCTGCAGCTCGGTCTTGAACGAGGTCAGGAAGGTCCACAGGATCGGGAAGAAGATCAACAGGCCGACGGCCCAGGCGAGGATCGTCGTGCCGATCTTGCGGCCGGTGGAGACGTTGCGTGCCATCTGCCGATCCTCCCTTACGCGTCCAGGTTCTTGCCGATGAGGCGCACGAGGAAGATCGCGACGATGTTGGCGATCACCACCGCGACGATGCCGCCGGCCGAGGCCGCGCCGATGTCGCCGGAGGACGTCGCCTGCTGCGCCACGAGATAGGTGATGTTGGTCGACTGGGTGCCGGGGCCGCCCTGCGTCGTCACCTGGATCTCGGCGAAGATCGACAGGAGGAAGATCGTCTGGATCAGGATCACGACGGTGATCGCGCGGCCGAGATGCGGCAGGGTGATGTACCAGAAGATCGAGAGCGCGCCGGCGCCGTCCATCTCCGCCGCCTCCTTCTGGTCCTCCGACAGCGACTGCAGCGCGGTCAGGAGGATCAGCGTGGCGAAGGGCAGCCACTGCCAGGCGACGATGATGATGATCGACAGCAGCGCGTGGTCGGTCATCCAGTCGATCGGCGTCAGCCCGACGAAGCGCATCACCTGTCCGATCACGCCATAGACCGGGTTCATCATCATGTTCTTCCAGACCAGCGCGGCGACGGTCGGCATGACGAAGAAGGGCGCAATCACGAGGAGCCGGACGATGTTGACGCCGTAGAAGGCCTGGTCGAGCAGCAGCGCGACGAGGATGCCACCGCCGACGGTGATCGCCAGGACGCCGGCGACGAGCACCAGCGTGTTGACGAGCGCGGACAGGAAGGCGGGATCGGTGAGGAAGTAGGTGTAGTTCTCGATGCCGACGAAGGGCGTCGAAAGCGGATTGTAGATCGTATAGCTGAGGGTCGAGAAGTAGAGCGTCATCGCCAGCGGCACGATCATCCAGATCAGCAGGGCGATGACCGCTGGGGCCATCATCAGCCGCGCGGCGGCCTTGGTGTGCGTCGTCGCCATGACGAGAGTTCCGACCCTTGTGCGGCCCGGATTCGATGCCGGGCGCGGCTTGTTTGGTTCTGCCACCGAGGCGTGGACTGTTCGTGCCACGGCAGCATGGACGCTGCGTCAGCCGGCTGCAACCTGGGGCGCCGCGGGCGACGGGGGACGCGGAAGAGCCGACCGGAGCCGGCTCCCGCACCTGCCGGACGGTCCCGAAGGCCCGCCCGGCAGGGGTCTCTCTTGGGAGGAGATTACTTCTTGCCGTAGCCGGCGCGGCTCATCGTGCGCTCGGCCTGGTCCTGCGAGGCCTTGAGCGCCGCGTCGACCGACTTCGAGCCCGAGAGCGCCGCCGCCATCTGCTGGCCGACCGCCGTTCCGAGACCCTGGAATTCCGGGATCGCCGCGAACTGCAGGCCGTAATACGGCTTGTCCTTGGTCGGTGCCGGATCGGCGTTCTGGATCGCGTTCAGCGTCTCCTTCGCGAACGGAGCGGCAGAGGTGTACTTGTCGTTCTTGTAGAGCGACGTCCGCGTGCCCGGAGGCACGTTGGCCCAGCCGTCCTTCTTCGCGACGAGGTCGGTGTACTCCTTAGAGGTCGCCCAGGCGATGAAGGTCTCGGCCGCGTCCTTCTTGTTCGAGGACGCCGGGATCGCCAGCGACCAGGCCCACAGCCAGTTCTCGCCCTTGTTCGGGCAGTCCTTGACGCCGCAGGGCGCCGGCGCGAAGCCGACCTTGTCCGGCACCTGGCTCTGCTTCGGGTCGGTCACGAAGGACGCTGCGACCGTGGCGTCGATCCACATGGCGCACTTGCCCTGGCCGAACAGCGACAGGTTCTCGTTGAAGCCGTTGGAAGCGGCGCCCGGAGGGCCGTACTTGGTCATCAGGTCGACATAGAGGTTGACGGCCTTCTTCCAGCCCTCGCTCTCGAACTGCGGCTTCCAGTTGGCGTCGAAGTAGTTGGCGCCGAACTCGCGGGCCATGTTGCCGAGGAAGGCCATGTTCTCGCCCCAGCCCGGCTTGCCGCGCAGGCAGATGCCGTAGATGCCCTTCGACTTGTCGGTCGTGGCCTTGGCCGCCTTGGCGATGAAGTCCCAGGTCGGATGCTCGGGCATGGTCAGCCCGGCCTTCTGGAACAGGTCCTTGCGGTAGAGCGTCATGACGCTCTCGCCGTAGAACGGCGCCGCGTAGAGCTTGTCGTTGTAGGTCAGCGCGTTCTTGATCGGCGGCAGCAGGTCGTTCACGTCGTAACTGTCGTCGAACTTCAGCGGCGCCAGCCAGTTGTTCTTCGCCCAGATCGGAACCTCGTAGGTGCCGATCGTCATGATGTCGAACTGGCCACCCTTGGTCGCGATGTCGGTCGTGACGCGCTGGCGCAGGATGTTCTCCTCCAGCGTCACCCAGTTGATCTTGATGTTCGGGTGCTGCTTCTCGAACTCCGGGGTCAGCCCCTGCATCCGGATCATGTCGGAGTTGTTGACGGTGCCGATCGTCAGCGTCGTCGTCTGAGCGACCGCAGGCGCGGCCGCAAAGGCGAGCAGCGACAATGCGCCCGCCGAAATCATGCTGAATCTCATCGAAGCCTCCCAGCTTGGAAATGAGCATTTGATCAATGCTGGGGCAAATTCTCATCGAGAGCCCCGGCCTGTCAAACGAAATCCATGATGCGGCGCACCATTGCCGACTGCGGCAAACGCCCCTTGAGGCGTCGCAGCGGCCGCCGGTCGCGCCGGAAGAGCCACCCTCTTCAGCCGCCTAACTAGGGTTGCGCGGCAGCCCCGCCACCTGAGGAATCATGATCGTCGCCGAGGCCCGCGTGTTTGCGACGGGGCATTGCCGGTCAGAGGCGGAGCAGGCGCTCGGCCGTGGCTTCGTCGGTCACGAGGCCGTTGACGAGCCCGCCCGCAGCCGCGGCCCCGATCGCCGGCGTCTTCTGCGGGCCCATCGCTACCGCGATGACTTCGCTGCGCGCGATCGACGGGATGGGAGCGCTCGCCACGCGCTCGTTCAGCGGGCAGTCGAGGACGCGGCCCTGCCCGTCGAAGATCCAGCCGACGATCTCGCCAACCGCGCCGAGGCCGGCGAGTTCCTCGCGCTCGGGCGCGGTGATGAAGCCGTCGACGAGCAGCGGCGCCTTCGGGCCGAGCTCCCCGATTCCGACGAAGGCGACATCGGCCTTCGCCGCCAGCGACAGCGTCGACTGCACCACCTTCTGCTCGTGCAGCAGCGCCCGCTCCTCCGGCGAGGAGACCACCACCGGCAACGGCATCGGATAATGCCGCGCGCGCACCTGATCGGCCATGGAGAAGATCACGTTGTAGACGGAGGCGGAGCCGTCGGGCGCGATGTTGCCGGTGAGGGAGACGATCCGGTGCTGCTCGCAGGTCATCCGCGGCAGGTTCTCCACCGCCGCCTTCAGCGTCCGCCCGGTGCCGATCGCCATGACGAGCGGCGCGTCCTGCCGCAGCCGCCGCTCCATCTCGGCCGCACAGGCTTCGGCTATGCCGAGTGTCGTCGAGGCGGAGGCGGGATCGGTGGGCACGACCTCCGCGAATCGCAGGCCGAATTTCGCCTTCAGCTGGTTCGCGAGACCGAGGCAGGCGGCGATCGGATGGTCTATGCGCACGCGCACCAGGCCGGCGCTCACCGAAAGGGACACGAGCCGCTGTGCCGCCTGGCGGGAAATCCTCAGCTTCGCGGCAATCTCCTCCTGGGTATTGCCGGCGACGTAATAGAGCCAGCCGGCCCGCGCCGCGTCGTCGAGCCGCGTCGTCTCCTCGTCCCGCGTCCTTGCCATCGTCCGATCCTCCACGTCCGTTCTAGGACGGCGGGCGCGACATTGGCAATTCTTCCGGGCAAATGCCCACCGGATGAACAAGCATTCGGTCTTTGCGGACAGAGGTGAGGTCGGCGTCCACCAGCGCCAATGATTGCCCGGCTACCGAACAGTAAGGTTAGTGAGCGCGCGCGTGCCGAGCATCGCTTTGACAACCCAATCCTGCCGAGCAAGAGAGGGACGATCCTGAGATTGACTCGAGGCAATTTCAGATTGACGTAACCCGAAGCGCCTCCGAGGGCAGAGCGAACATCGTGATGTGGAAGCCGAGCATTCCCCGTTCGGACGCGGATTCCCGCGCGATCTTCGAGGCGCTTCGCTGGGATATCGAGTCCGGCCTCCTGCGGCCCGGCGACCGGCTTCCGCCGCAGCGCGAGCTCGCCGCCGCGCTCGGCGTCAATCTCTCGACCGTCAGCCGCGCCTATCAGGAGGCGTCGCGCCTGCATCTCATCGGCGGCGAGGTCGGCCGGGGCACCTATGTCCTGCCCGCCGGCGCCGCAGCCAGCCTGTTCGAACAGCAGCGCTACGCGGACCACTGCATCGATCTGTCGCGCAGCGTTCCTGCGCCGATGCCGGACGACGGCGCACTTGCCGGCGCGCTCGCGGCGCTGAGCCCGGGGGAGCAGAGCGACGCGGCGCGCTATTCCTCGCCGGAGGTTCTGGAGCGGGCGCGCAGTGCCGCGGCGCAATGGCTGACCTTCCGAGGCCTCGCCGAGCGGCCGGAAACGGTGATCCTGTGCGCCGGGGCGCATGCGGCCCTGATGGCGCTGCTTCTGGAAAAGGCGAAGGACGGGGACCCGATCCTGGTGGAGTCGTTCTCGTTCCCAGGCCTCAAGGCTTTGGCCAAGCAGCTTCGCCTGCGCCTCGTGCCGGTCGACCAGGACGGGGAAGGCGTGACGCCGGAAGCCCTCGACGCCGCGGCCCGCGCCTCGAATGCCAGGCTGGCGGTTCTGGTCCCCAATCTCCAGAACCCGACCGGCGCCGCCATGGGCGACAAGCGACGGGCCGACATCGCACAGGTCGTCGCCCGCCACGACCTGACCGTGATCGAGGACGACGTCTACGGCGCCCTGTCCGGCCGGCCACTTCTGTCGCGCGACCTCGGCCATCGCGGCATCGTCGTTTCGAGCCTGTCGAAGACGGTGATGCCCGGCCTGCGTTTCGGCTTCATCGCCGGCGGCAGCGCCAGTCTCGCCGGACTTCGCAGCAGCCCCTACCTCACCAACTGGATGACGGCGCCGCTGTCGCTGGTGATCGGGGCGGCCTGGATCGAGAACGGCACGGCGCTGAAGCGGCTGGATTGGCAGCAGGCGGAAGTCGCCGCGCGCTGGGAGGCGATGGTCTCCGCGCTCGGCCCCACCAGCCTGCCGCCCTCGCCGCATGCCTGGCTGACAGTCGAGGATGCGCCGGAGGCCGTCGTCGAGCGCTGCCGCGAGAACGGCGTAGCCGTCGCTTCGGGCAACCTCTTCGCCACCGGCCGGCGCACCGCCCCGCGGATCCGGATCTGCCTCACCGGCGCGCGAAGCCGCACCGACCTCGATACGGCACTCGCACATCTGTCCGCGGCCGGCGCGCGGCTCTGAACCCACACCTCGCCGGGGCGAAGCAGCATCCCCCCGCGCGGCTCGCGGCCGCAGGGGATGCCAGACGGCGCCCGCCCTCACCTGCCGTATCGTTAGGCAAGGGTCGTCTTTTCCTGCACAGAAATCAGGCGACCGGCGTGAAAACGCAAGGAATGCTTGATTTCTGCGCCGGCGGCTTTCTCTTTAGGGGAAACAGGAACGGAGCCTGGCTGTGACACCATTCGACGAGATGCTTCTGGGCGAGGACCATGTCAGGGAACCCTACCAGCGCTTCTTCGAATGGTTTCGCGAGCAGGACGCCGAGGGGCTCGGGGCGAAAGCGGCGGAGGCCGAGGCCTTCTTCCGCCGCACCGGCATCACCTTCAACGTCTACGGCCAGGAGGAGGCCGCGGAGCGGCTGATCCCCTTCGACCTCGTCCCGCGCATCATGGCGAAGGCGGAATGGGACAGGCTCGCCGAGGGCATCGAGCAGCGGGTGATCGCGCTGAACGCCTTTCTCGACGACATCTACCACGACCGGGAGATCGTGAAGGCCGGCAAGGTTCCGGCGCGGCTGATCGAGGGCAACGAGGCCTATCTGCCGCAGATGCAGGGCTTCCGTCCGCCCGGTGGCGTCTACACCCACATCATCGGCACCGACATCGTCCGCGTCGCGGAGGACGAGTTCTACGTCCTCGAGGACAACGCCCGCACGCCCTCCGGCGTCTCGTACATGATCGAGAACCGCGAGACGATGATGCAGATGTTCCCGGAGCTGTTCGCGCAGAACCGCGTGCGCCCGGTGGAGACCTATCCGCATCACCTCAGGCGCTCGCTCGCCGCCGTCGCCCCGCCCGCCTGCGCGGGAACGCCGACGATCGCGGTGCTGACCCCCGGCATCTACAACTCGGCCTATTTCGAACACGCCTTCCTCGCCGACCAGATGGGCGTCGAGCTGATCGAGGGCTCCGACGTCTCGGAGATCGACGGGCGCATCCACATGCGCACGACCGAGGGCTACAAGCCTGTCGACGTCATCTACCGCCGCGTCGACGACGCCTTCCTCGACCCGAAGATGTTCAACCCGAGCTCGGTGCTCGGCATCCCCGGCATCATGGAGGTCTACAAGAACGGCGGGATCACCATCGCCAACGCACCGGGAACCGGCATCTCCGACGATAAGGCGATCTATTCCTACATGCCGGAGATCGTCGAGTTCTACACCGGCGAGAAGGCGAAGCTGCAGAACGTGCCGACCCACCGCTGCGCAGAGGACGACAGCCTCGCCTATGTGCTGGAGCATCTGCACGAACTGGTGGTGAAGGAGGTCCACGGCTCCGGCGGCTACGGCATGCTCGTCGGACCGGCCGCCACCAAGGAGGAACGCGAGCGCTTCGCGGCGAAGCTGAAGGAGCGGCCGGGCAACTACATCGCCCAGCCGACGCTCGCCCTCTCAACGGTCCCGATCCTCGTCGACGGGGGGCTGGCGCCCCGCCATGTCGACCTGCGCCCCTTCGTCCTCGTCTCCGACAAGGTCCGCATCATTCCCGGGGGCCTCACCCGTGTCGCGCTCAAGGAAGGCTCGCTGGTGGTCAATTCCAGCCAGGGCGGCGGCACCAAGGACACCTGGGTTTTGAGGGACTGACCGATGGCACTTCTCGGACGCACCGCAAACGGCCTGTTCTGGATGTTCCGCTATATCGAGCGGGCGGAGAACATGGCGCGCCTGGTCGACGCCGGCATGCGCATCTCGCTGACCAACCTCTCCGACGAGGCCGACGAATGGCAGTCGATCCTGGTCTCGGCCGGAGTGGAAGCCGCCTATCGCGCCAAATACGACGACTTCGACGTCGAGCACGTGCTCGACTTCATGCTCTGCGACCGCGACAATCCGTCGAGCGTGCGCGCCTCGATCGACATCGCCCGCACCAACGGACGCATGGTGCGCACGGCGCTGACGCGCGAGCTGTGGGAGACGGTGAACGACAGCTGGCTGGCGATCCAGCAGCGGCTCGGCAAGCGCATCACCACGCGGGAGCTGCCGGCGGTGGTCGATCTGGTCAAGCGCCAGTCGGCGCTGATGCGCGGCGCCTTCCACTCAACCATGCTGCGCAACGAGATCTTCGACTTCTGCAATCTCGGCGCCTTCATCGAACGGGCCGACAACACCGCCCGCATCCTCGACGTGAAATACTGGCTGCTCTTGCCGGAACATAGCCAGGTCGGCTCGGCACTCGACAACTTCCAGTGGGTGTCGATCCTGCGGTCGGTCTCGGCCCACCGCGCCTATGCCTGGGAATATGACGGCGAGTTCCGGGCGGTGAACATCATCGACTTCCTGATGCTCAACCGGCGCATGCCGCGCTCGCTCGCCTTCTCCTACGGCATGATCGAGGACAGCCTGAAGTTCCTCGACCGCAACTATGACACGAACCACCCCTGCCGGCAGACCGCGAGCGCGATCAACAAGCGGCTCACCGACCTCACCGTCCGCGAGATCATCGACGGGGGCCTGCACGAGTTCCTCGAGCAGTTCGTCATGGACAACAACCGGCTGGCCCAGGAGATCGGCCAGAACTACCGGTTCTACCCCGGCGCCTGACGCGGCGCACCGCACGTGCGCCTGAAGCCGTGCAAGGCGAGGAGGGAGAGGCCTGTCGCCCTCCCCCCGAAGTCGCTCTCGCCGGGCGTCAGCCGATCGACTGGCCGGTCTTCTTCCAGTCGGCGAGGAACTGGTCGAGGCCCTTGTCGGTCAGCGGGTGCTTGACGAGGCCCTTCAGCGTCGCCGGCGGCACGGTGGCGACGTCGGCGCCGATCAGCGCCGCTTCGCGCACATGGTTCATCGTGCGGATCGAGGCGGCAAGGATTTCGGTGTCGAACTCGTAATTGTCGTAGATGCGCCGGATGTCGGCGATCAACTGCATGCCGTCGAGATTGATGTCGTCGAGCCGGCCGATGAAGGGCGAGATGAAGGTCGCGCCGGCCTTGGCGGCGAGCAGCGCCTGCACCGCCGAGAAGCAGAGCGTGACGTTGACGAGATAGCCGTCGCCGGTCAGATCCTTGCAGGCCTTCAGCCCGTCGAGGGTCAGCGGCAGCTTGATGCAGACATTGTCGGCGATCTCGGCGAGGATCTTGCCCTCGCGGACCATCTCCTCGTACGTGGTCGCGGTGACTTCGGCGGAGACCGGCCCGTCGACGACATCGCAGATCTCGGCGATGATGTCCTTCATCGGACGGTTCGCCTTCATGATCAGCGACGGGTTCGTGGTGACGCCGTCGAGGAGCCCCGCGTCTGCAAGCTCACGAATCTCACCGATGTCGGCAGTGTCGACGAAGAACTTCATGGATGTGCCCTCTTCGCGCCTTTGAGGTTTCGTTCGCCGGTCCTTAACATCAGTCCGGCGGCCGGCGCCACAGGGAATGGGACGATCCTTGCGGCCGGCTGGAAGCGTTCCGCCTCTCATATAGGATGCCGGGCGGGCTTCTGCAGGATGAGGCGGCCTGATCGGCGAGACCTTCAGAAAGAACGTCCTTGCCGTCCAATCGGCTATTGCGGCGAACGGATCAAGTCCGATCTATCTAAGATAGCTTTGCAGCCCGATCAGTTGCCTGTCGCCAGGCGGCTCCACCCATTCTGCATCACGGAGATCAGCCTTGACCCTGAAAAGCACCGCCAGCGTTCCCACGGAGAACGCCAGCCGCTACCTGCAGCAGCTCTGCAAGCACTGGAGCCACAACCTCGTCGTCGAGTTCACACCCGAGGCCGGGACCGTGACCTTCCCGCGCGACGCCCGCGGCGCCGACTGGCCGGCCGACGGGCATCTGCGGCTCGCCGCCTTCGCCGACCATCTCGACTGCACCATCGACGCCGCCGTGCCGGATCAGCTGGAGCGCCTGAAGGATGTGGTCGCGAGCCATCTCGACCGCTTCGCCTTCCGCGAGGCGCCGCTCGCCTTCGACTGGAAGAACGCGGCCGAGGCGTCGGCCGGCTGAGACAGCGCACCGCCGGGAGGACCGGTGGCTGCCCAACTTGTCCGGGCGGAACCGGCATCCTCGGCAGGCGATTCCTGGCGATCCTTCCACACCACGGAGATCTCCATGAAGACGTCCATCCTCGCCGCGCTGTTCGCCTCGACGCTGATCGCCGCTCCGGCGCTGGCCCAGAGCAACTCCGCGACACCGGCCGCCGGAAACGACGGTGCCGCCCAGACCATGACCCCCGGCAACTCCGGCGCGACCGGCAACAGCGCCGGCATGAACGCCGGCGCCGACCAGAACGGCGCCACCGGCCAGGCCGTGCCGCAGACGGCCGGCCGCGTCGCCGCGACGACGCCGTTCCTGCGCGACGTGCGCCCCGGCAGCTTCCGCTTCACCGACCTCAAGGGCAAGAACGTCTACGACACCAACGGCAACTCGATCGGCACGGTCGACGACGTCGTCATGGGGCCGAACGGCCAGGTGCGCGGCTTCCTGATCGGCGTCGGCGGCTTCCTCGGGATCGGCCA
Organism: Jiella sp. M17.18; assembly: GCF_041027365.1. Classification (NCBI taxonomy): domain Bacteria; kingdom Pseudomonadati; phylum Pseudomonadota; class Alphaproteobacteria; order Hyphomicrobiales; family Aurantimonadaceae; genus Jiella; species Jiella sp. M17.18. Next base: position 69,757 of record NZ_JBFTEH010000005.1, read on the forward strand.
GAAGGACGTCGCAGTCGAGACGGCCGCGCTGACCTTCGGCAACGACAACGGCCAGGGGGGCGCCAATGCGAATGGCGGCGCAGCGTCCGCCGACATGGCCTCGACCGGCGGCACCACGCAGGGCTCGTCCGCCGGCGACAACAGCATGACGACGGCTTCGACCGCGACCGGCGGTTCCGGCGCGGCATCCGGCGGCAACGCCGCCTCCGGTTCCGGCAACGTGCCCCAGCACATCACGCTGAACGTCACCAAGGACCAGCTGCAGAACGCCCAGTCCTGGGACGACATCACCAAGTCCGGCGCCAATGGTAACGGGAACGGCGCGGCCGGCCAGGGCTCGAACGCCGGCGGCTCGGCCGGGCAGGGTTCGACCAACGCGCAGTAGGCCGCGTCCCATCCAGCCCATCGCACGGGCGTCGTCGGTCTTCGGGCCGGCGGCGCCCGTTGCCGTTTATTGTCCGGAAGCGTCGCCGTCCCCACCTCCGGCTGCAACGGGGACGGCTGCGCCGGACATTGCCGACTGGAACGGTCGCATCCGTCCGCGGCCGCCCAGCGGCTGCTAGACTGGTGCCGCCGCGTCGGCGATTCGCGTAAGCGGCGGCCGCTGTCATTGCCGGAGACGCCTTGAACTTCACCGACCAGCTCTTTGCCCAGACCGTCGTCCCGGTGCTCGTGCCGCTGCCGAGCGCGCGGCCCTATTCCTATGCCGTCCCGGACGGCATGGCGGTTGAGCCGGGATCGATCGTGCAGGTGCCGCTCGGCCCCAGGCAGGTCGCGGGCGTCGTCTGGGACGGCGAGACGGACGGCGTCGACCCGAAGAAGCTCAGGGCGATCACCCACTGCTTCGACTGCCCGCCGCTCGGCGAGGACATGCGCCGCTTCGTCGACTGGGTCTCGGACTATACGCTCGCCCCGCCGGGCCTCGTCGTGCGCATGGCGCTGCGCGCGCCGGCCGCCTTCGACCCGGAGCCGTGGATCGAGGGCATCGAGCCCACGGGCAAGCTGCCGGACCGGATGACCGACGCCCGCCGCCGGGTGATGGAGATCGCGGCGGAGGCCGGCGCCTGGTCGCGCTCCGGGCTCGCCCATGCCGCGGGTGTCACGCCCTCCGTCATCGAGGGGCTGATGAAGCAGGAGGCGTTCCGCAGCGTGCGCCTGCCGCCCGCCCCGGCCGTAGCGGCGCCCGACACCGGCTACGGCCGCGCGAACCTCAGCGAGGCGCAGCAGGCGGCTGCCGAGGCGCTCGTCGAGACGGTGCGGCAGCCAGGCTTTTCCGCAACGCTCCTCGAAGGCGTCACCGGCTCCGGCAAGACCGAGGTCTATTTCGAGGCGATCGCGGCGGCGCTGGACGCGGGCCGGCAGGTGCTGATCCTCCTGCCGGAGATCGCCCTTACCCAGGCCTTCATCGACCGCTTCCACGCCCGCTTCGGCGCGCCGCCGGCCGAATGGCACTCCGACGTCTCGCCCCGCCAGCGCGAGAAGATCTGGCGCCAGGTGGCGGAAGGTCGGGTGCGGATCGTCGCCGGCGCCCGCTCGGCCCTGTTCCTGCCGTTCAAGGAGCTCGGCCTCGTCGTCGTCGACGAGGAGCACGACCCGGCCTACAAGCAGGAGGAGCGCACCTTCTACCACGCCCGCGACATGGCGGTGGTGCGCGCCTCGATCGGCGGCTTCCCCGCGATCCTCGCCTCGGCGACCCCCTCGATCGAGACGCGCGTCAACGCCTCCCAGGGCCGCTACCGCCACGTGACGCTCTCGGCGCGCTTCGGCGAAGCGGACCTGCCGAGCCTGTCGCTCGTCGACATGCGGCGGGCGCCGCCGGCGCGCGGCCGCTTCGTCTCGCCGACGCTGCACACCGAGATCGCCGCGACGATCGCCCGCGGCGAACAGGCGCTGCTCTTCCTCAACCGCCGCGGCTACGCGCCGCTGACGCTCTGCCGCGTCTGCGGTCACCGCTTCCAGTGCCCGGACTGCTCGACCTGGCTGGTCGATCACCGCCTCCGCGGCCGGCTGCAGTGCCACCATTGCGGCTTCGAGGTGCCGCGGCCCGAAGCGTGTCCCGAATGCGGGACGCTCGACCACCTCGTCGCCTGCGGCCCCGGTGTCGAGCGCATTGCCGAGGAGATGCTGACCGACTTTCCCGAGGCGCGCACGATCCTCCTCTCCTCCGATCTCGCCGGCGGCGCGCGGCGGCTGCGGCGCGAGCTGGAGGCGATCGCCGACGGCGAGGCGGACATCATCATCGGCACCCAGCTCGTCGCCAAGGGCCACCACTTCCCGCTGATGTCGCTGGTCGGCGCGATCGACGCCGATCTCGGCCTGTCGAACGGCGACCCGCGGGCCGCCGAGCGGACCTTCCAGCTCCTGCACCAGGTGACCGGCCGCGCGGGGCGCTCGGGACTGAAGAGCCGCGGCCTGATCCAGACCTGGCAGCCCGAGCATCCGGTCATGCAGGCGCTGGCGTCCGGCGACGCCAGCGCCTTCTACGAGCGCGAGATCGACGAGCGCCTGCGCGCCGGCCTGCCGCCCTTCGGGCGCCTCGCCGCGATCATCGTCTCGGCGAACAGCCGCCGCGAGGCCGAGGCGCATGCGCGGGCGCTGCGCGCCGCGGCGCCCGAGACGGACGAGATCGAGACGCTGGGCCCGGCGGAAGCGCCGCTCGCGGTGCTGCGCGGCCGCCATCGCTTCCGCCTCCTGGTCCAGGCGACGCGCCGCGCGCCCGTGCAGGCCTATCTGAGGGCAGTGATCGCGGCCGCCCCACCGCCGCGCGGCTCGGTTCAGGTGCAGATCGACGTGGACCCGCAGAGCTTTCTGTGAGACAGCCCATGCGGGCACGGAGGCGGATGAGATGGCGCGGCTGAAACCGACAGTTCTCCACGGATCTCTCGTTGCAGCGGCAGTCTGCCTCTGCGGAGCGGCGACCATGGAGCCGTCCTACGGTCAGCCGCTCACCCTCGAGTCCTCGCCCTTCGCCCCGCCGAAGCCCGGACAGACGCCGGAGATCTCGGCGGCCTCGACGCCGCGGGCCCTCGCGCTCGGCGTGCTCGACTGGGACCCGATCGACAGCCGTTGCACCTTCACCGCCGCCAAGGCCGCCCCCGCCGAACCGACAGCCAGGAGCACGACCGCCGCCGACGGCGAGACCCGCCACCCCTATGTCTTCGTGACGATGCTGGCGACGGGCCTGGACGGGGGCGCGCCGCTCGAGCGCGGCTACGTCATGGCGAATGGCCTCGTGCGTGAGCTGGAAAAGGGCAAGACCGCCGCCGACAAGGCCAGCCATGTCGTCACCGTCTGGCGATCGGCGTCGGAGCCGCGGATCAACGTCAACCTGATGCTCGACGCGGAGCGCCCGGCCGGCGGCACGGTCGAATATTCCGGTGCGATGACCGTGTTCTGGGGCGACAAGAAGGAAGAGGTGCCGATCCGCGGCCGATGCGGCTGAGGCCGGTCGCGGGTCCCGACAGCCGGGGCGTCACCTTGCCGCTTTGTCATCTTCCCGGCGCGTCGCGGCCGGCGCCGGAGGCTGTCCCGGCAGTACCGCCAGGAGCTTAGACGGACTCCAAACTTTCGTGCCGCCGCAATGCGACCGCCACCGTGTGGCCCGATCCTGTGCGCCTCTCGAACAGGAGGCTCTCCCATGGCCGCACGCCATTTCACCCTTTCCCGCCGCCGCTTCATGCTGACGTCGGGCGCCGCCGCGCTCACCGCCGGCTCCTCGCTCGCCATGCCGGCGATCAGCCGGGCCGCGAGCCGGCCGAGCTTCACGCACGGCGTCCAGACCGGCGACGTCGACGCTTCCTCCGGCATGGTCTGGACGCGCGTCGACCGCCCGGCCCGCGTCGACTTCGAATGGGCGACGACCGACAGCTTCAAGAACGCGAAGAAGCTTCATGCGCTGACCACCTCGCCGGCCTCCGACTACACGGTGAAGCGGCTGATCGACGGCCTGCCGGGCGATCAGGAAATCTTCTGGCGCGCCGTGGCGACCGACCTGTCCGACGCCAACGGCGTCTCCGAGCCGATCGTCGGCCATTTCCGCACAGCGCCCGCCTCGCGCCGCTCGGTCAAGTTCGCCTGGTCCGGTGATACGGTCGGGCAGGGCTGGGGCATCGACGAGGATCGCGGCGGCATGAAGTGCTACGGCACCATCGCCAAGCACGATCCGGATTTCTTCCTCCATTCCGGCGACACGATCTATGCCGACGGCCCGCTGAAGGAGACGGTCGAGCTGCCGGACGGCACGGTCTGGAAGAACATCGTCATCCCGGAGAAGACCAAGGTCGCCGAGACGCTGGACGAATATCGCGGCCAGTGGAAGTACAACATGCTGGACAAGAACGTGCGCGAGCTCTCGGCGCGCGTGCCGACCTTCTACCAGTGGGACGACCACGAGGTCCTCAACAACTGGTCGCCGTCGAAGGACCTGACGGCGGACGAGCGCTACAGCGAGAAGAACATCGCGGTTCTCGCCGCGCGCGCGGCGCGGGCCTTTCACGAGATGACGCCGATCCGCTACATGCCGCAGGAGCCCGGCCGGATCTACCGCAAGATTGCCTACGGCCCGATGCTCGACGTCTTCTTCCTCGACCTCAGGTCCTATCGCGCCGGCAACAACGACAACCTCCAGACCGAGCTGACGCCGGCGGCGGCGATGATGGGGCCGGAGCAGATCGCCTGGCTGAAGCAGTCGCTCGCCGACTCCCGCGCCACCTGGAAGGTGATCGCCTCGGACATGCCGATCAGCCTCGTCGTCTGGGACGACTATGCCCACAGGAAGGGCTTCGAGGCGGTCGCCAACAACGACAACGGCGCGGCGAAGGGCCGGGAGCTGGAATTCGCCGACCTGCTGCACTTCATCAAGGCGGCGGGCATCCAAAACACCGTGTGGCTGACCGCCGACGTGCACTACACCGCGGCGCATCACTACAGCCCGGACCGCGCGGCCTTCCAGGACTTCGAGCCGTTCTGGGAGTTCGTCTCCGGACCGATCCACGCCGGCACCTACGGGCCGAACGACCTCGACATGACCTTCGGCCCGAAGGCCGAGTTCATCAAGGCGCCTTCGCCGGATCAGAAGCAGGGCGAGAGCCCGGCCGCCGGCCTGCAGTTCTTCGGCCTCGTCGAGATCGACGGCGCCACCGAGCAGATGACGGTGCGGCTGATGGATACGAACGACCAGGAGCTCTGGACGAAGACCCTCGATCCGGTGCGCCGGGCGTAAGCCGGACCCAAACGGAAAGGACCGGAGGCGGGGCCTCCGGTCCTCTTCCACCGGAGCTAGCCCGGCAGGCGGCGCAAGCAGGAGACGGTCGGGAGGCAGACAGGCGCCGAGCCATGCGAGCTCCCGTCCCGGTCTCGACGGGAGGGATGCGAGCTCCCGTCTTGCGCCATCTCTTCGCGACGCGCGCTCCCCGCGTCGCAATCGCATCGAAACTCGTGGGTCGCATCACCAGGGCCGAAGGTCGGCGCCCCTTCGGCCGTGCAGGTCTTACTTGGTGGTCGTGGCGCTCTTGGTCATGGCCGAGGCCTTGGCCGCCGGCTTGCCCGACTTCATCGACGTTCTGGACATCGTGATCTTCGACGCGTCCATGCTGGTGCCGTTCATGTGATAGGTGATCGAGACCTTCTCGCCGGCCTTCAGCTTGCCGGCCGAATACTTCGCCGGCAGATGGTAGCTCTTGCCGTTCGCGAGCGTCACGGTCATCGCCGTCGCGTCGACAGACTTGACCGTTCCCGTCGCGACATGCGTCGTGGCGGCGAAGGCGGCAGGAGCGAAGGCCAGACCGGCGGCAACGGCGGCAGTCATCAGGAGAGTACGCATGGCGCAACCTCTTCGGGTGGCCGGCAGACGGGCGATCGCCGTCTCGGCGCCGGCTGAACGAAGCCGTCCGGTCGCGTCGTGTCACGGCTCCCGAAGGGGCAGCCGCCGGCGCTTCCCAGCTTCGGCGGGGAACCTAGGCCGCGACCGATATGCTCACAAATGAACAAGAAATAATCTTCCCGGGCCTCGGTTGGCCGCAAATCTTCCGCATTCGGGGAGATCGCGAGCCCGTGATCAGGGGGTGATCACCGGGCATCCGCCATGCCGCCGAAGCCATCGGCGCGCATTTGGTCGCCCGCGCTGTCGCCGGCGGCGGGCCTTCCTCGCGCCGCGCCCGGCTGCTATCGCCAGGCATCCAACCAGCGAGGGAGTCTTCATATGCAACAGCGCAGACTGGGTCGCGGCGGCCCCATGGTCGGTGCGATCGGCCTCGGCTGCATGAGCTTTGCCGGCGTCTACGGCGCGACGGACCGTGCGGAGAGCCACCGCACCCTCGCCAAGGCGCTCGATCTCGGCGTCACCCATCTCGATACCGCGCTGATCTATGGCGGCGGCCTGTCGGAAGAGGTGATCGGCGCCTTCATCAAGGATCATCCGGGCCGCTTCACCATCGCCACCAAGGGCGGCATCCGCACCCAGCCGGTCCGCAGCTTCGACAACTCCGAGCGCTTCCTGCGGGAAAGCCTCGAGGCGTCGCTCCGCCGCCTCGGCGTCGAGCACGTGGCGCTCTACTACATCCACCGCCGCGACCAGACGATCCCGATCGAGGACGTGGTCGGGACGCTCATGCGCTTCAAGGACGAGGGCAAGATCGGCGGCATCGGCTTTTCCGAGATCTCGCCCGCCTCGCTGGAACGCGCCGCCGCGGTCCATCCGGTGATGGCGGTGCAGAGCGAGTATTCGCTGTGGACGCGGCTTCCCGAACTCGGGATGATCCAGGCCTGCGAACGGCTCGGCACCGCCTTCGTCGCCTTCTCACCCGTCGGCCGCGGCATGTTCGGGGAGACGCCGCTCGATACCGCGAGCATCGGCGACACCGACTTCAGAAAGACCAATCCGCGCTTCATGGAGCCGAACCTGTCGGCGAACGAGCGCGCCGTTTCCCGCTTCCGCGACTATGCGCGGGCGCGGGGCCTCTCGCCCGCGACGCTCGCCATCGCCTGGACGCTGTCGCGCGGCGAGCACGTCATCCCGATCCCCGGCACGCGCTCGCCGGAGCATCTCGCCGAAGACGCGAAGGCCGCCGACATCCGGCTCACCACCGACGATCTGGCCGAGATCGAGGCGATCCTGCCGGCCGGCTTCGCCCACGGGGACCGGTATTCGGACAAGCAGTCGGCAGGACCGGAGCGCTACTGCTGACACCGCCCGATGCACCCTCGCCGGCAGCCGGCGCGGGACATACTGCGCCCACCTGTGCTGGGACAAAAGGAAGCAGAGGCGGGTCGCCCCGCCTCTGCCTCGATGTCACACGAGCTGTAACGCCGGGCGGCGCCTGCTCGCTGTTCCGGTCGTGATCCGTCCTCAGCCGCCGTTGTTCGACGAGTCCGACTGGCCGTTCTGATTCCAGCCGTTGTTGGACGAGCCGTTGCTGTTCGGCATCCAGACATTGCCGTTCTGGCCGTTGCCGCCGGACTGGTTCTGGCCGCCATTGTTCTGGTCGCTGCCGTTCTGGAACGACTGCGACATGTTCGACGTGCGACGCGGCGCGCTGACGATCATCAGGACGTCCTCGCCCTGCGGCGTCTGCGCCTGGATCAGATAGGACGCGCGCACGATCTTGATGTTGGTGTAGCCGGCCTGACGCAGGGCGCGGCGGGTAAAGGACGCAGAACCGTTCGAGCCTCGGTCGAAGTAGCGGTTCTGGCTGTTCTCGTCGCTCTGGCCGTTGCCGCCGTTCTGGTCGTTGTTCCAGGACTGGCTCTGGTTGCCGGACTGGCCGCCATAGGAATTCCGGCCGTTGTCGTAGCGGTTCTGGTTGCCGTAGCGACCCTGGCTGCCGTACCTCTGGTTGTTGCCATAGGATGGGCCGTTGCCGCCGTTCTGGTTCTGCTGCCCGTAGCGGCCCTGCCAGCCGTAGGAATTGTTGTTCCCGTACTGGTTCTGGCCATAGCCGTTCTGGCCGTTGTAGTTCCCCTCGACGCCGTACTGGCTGCGATCGCCGTACTGGTTACCGTTGCCGTACTGGTTGGAGTTGCCGTACGAGCCATTCTCGCTCGACTGGTCGCTGTCGCCGTACTGGTCCTGGCCATACTGGCCCTGATCATCCTGGTTCTGGCCGTACTGGTTCTGGTCATGCTGGCTCTGGTCGCTATTGCCGGAGCTCTGGCCGCCGTTGCTGGTGTAGGCGCCCGGTTCATACACGCTCGGATGAGCGGACTGCGCGAAGGCGGCTGCCGGTGCAGCCAGCAGCGCGCTCGCGGCAATCGTCGTCAACAGATGCATTTTCATGAATCGATCTCCCGTCGATGATGGTGGAAGCTGCAGCCGGCGCCGACCCGCGATGGTCCCTCGATGTGCCGGCATGTCCTGCGGCCTCGCGGCCTCATGGGGCGATGCGGGCCGCTCCTTGAATCGTGCGGGCGCCGCAAAGGCGCCCGAGCTTTGGCGCGGGTCCTACGGAGTCAATGGACGCCGCATCCAGCCGTTCCCGGCTGCCGCCTGCCTATTTGTGTGGCGGTGAAAGCAGTTCGCGCCGGCTGAAGCCTGAGCCCGTCCGCGCTCGACTGCGGCGCTGCGGGCGGGAAAGCGACTGGCCCTGCAGACAGCCGCTGCCCGCGGGCCGCTTCTCCGGCCGGCCAGCAGTGCCGGCTTCCAGCCAAGCCTTTCGCATCTGCACATTTTCCTGTATAGCCACGCGCGAAACCTGATTTCCGACCGTCTCCACGCCCCTTCCGTCCCGGTGGGGGCTTTCGGCGCGTCCAACACCGGTAGCCTTCATGAAGCTTCGCAACATCGCGATCATCGCGCATGTCGACCACGGCAAGACCACGCTCGTCGACAAGCTCCTCGCCCAGTCCGGCTCGTTCCGCGAGAACCAGCGCACCGAGGAACGCGCGATGGATTCGAACGACCTCGAGAAGGAGCGCGGCATCACCATCCTCGCCAAGGCGACCTCGGTCGTCTGGAAGGACGTGCGCATCAACATCGTAGACACGCCGGGCCACGCCGACTTCGGCGGCGAGGTCGAGCGCATCCTCAACATGGTCGACGGCGCGGTGATCCTGGTCGACGCTTCGGAAGGCCCGATGCCGCAGACCAAGTTCGTGCTCGGCAAGGCGCTGAAGGTCGGGCTGAAGCCGATCGTCGCGATCAACAAGATCGACCGTACCGACGAGCGCCACCAGGAAGTGCTGAACGAGATCTTCGATCTCTTCGTCGCGCTCGACGCCACCGAAGAGCAGCTCGACTTCCCGGTCCTCTACGGCTCCGGCCGCGGCGGCTGGATGGCGGCAGAGCCGACCGGCCCGCAGGACCAGGGCCTCGCGCCGCTGTTCGACCTGATCCTCGATCACGTGCCCGAGCCGGACACTGCCGGCAAGGACGAGCCGTTCAAGATGATCGGCACGATCCTCGAGGCGAACCCGTTCCTCGGCCGGCTGATCACCGGGCGCATCCAGTCCGGCTCGATCAAGCCGAACCAGGCGGTCAAGGTGCTGGACCGCGACGGCAAGCAGCTGGAGAGCGGGCGCATTTCCAAGATCCTCGCCTTCCGCGGCCTCGAGCGCGTTCCGCTCGACTACGCCGAGGCGGGCGACATCGTCGCGATCGCGGGCCTTCAGAAGGGCACGGTCGCCGACACCTTCTGCGACCCGGCCGTCACCGAGCCGCTGCACGCCCAGCCGATCGATCCGCCGACGGTGACGATGTCCTTCATCGTCAACGACTCCCCGCTCGCCGGGACCGAGGGCGACAAGGTCACGAGCCGCGTCATCCGCGACCGCCTGCTGAAGGAGGCCGAGGGCAACGTCGCGCTGAAGATCGAGGAAGCGGCCGAGAAGGATTCCTTCTACGTCTCCGGCCGCGGCGAGCTGCAGCTGGCCGTCCTCATCGAGACCATGCGCCGCGAGGGCTTCGAACTCGGCATCTCGCGCCCGCGCGTCGTCATGAAGGAGGACGAGAACGGCGAGCTGCTGGAGCCGATCGAAGAGGTCGTCATCGACGTCGACGAGGAGCATTCGGGCGTCGTCGTCCAGAAGATGAGCGAGCGCAAGGCCGAGATGAAGGAGCTGCGCCCCTCGGGCGGCGACCGCCAGCGCCTGGTCTTTCTCGCCCCGACCCGCGGCCTCATCGGCTATCAGTCGGAGCTTCTGACCGACACGCGCGGCACCGCCGTGATGAACCGGCTGTTCCACTCCTACGCCCCCTACAAGGGCGAGCTCGCCGGCCGCAACAACGGCGTCCTCATCGCCAACGAGGCGGGCGAGAGCGTCGCCTATGCGATGTTCAACCTCGAAGACCGCGGCCCGATGATCATCGACGCCGGCGTGAAGGTCTACGAGGGCATGATCATCGGCATCCACACCCGCGAGAACGATCTCGAGGTGAACGTGCTGAAGGGCAAGAAGCTCACCAACATGCGCGCGTCCGGCAAGGACGAGGCGGTGAAGCTCACCCCGCCGATCCGCATGACGCTTGACCGCGCGCTCTCCTGGATTCAGGACGACGAGCTGGTCGAGGTGACGCCGAAGACCATCCGCCTGCGCAAGCTCTATCTCGACCCGCACGAGAGGAAGCGCTTCGAGAAGTCGAAGAAGGCGGCGTAAGTCCGGCTCGGACGGCACGACCCTCCGTTTCGCAACGGCCCCGGATGTCGAATCCGGGGCCGTTTGCGTTTGATGTCGACTCAGAACCGTTTGTGCAACGTGCGGTATTCGATAAGCTCGCCTGATGCGGGAGATCGCTTACAGCAAAGACGCCGCGAAGGCGCTTGAACGCATGCCGCGCAACGCCGCGGATCGCGTGAGGTTCAAGATCCGGCAATACGCGGAAGACCCGTCTTCGCTTTCAGCGAACGTCAAGCGCTTGAAGGGCCGACCCTATTACCGCTTGCGGGTCGGCGACTGGCGGGTCATCTTCGACGAAGATCGCCGCGTCGTGCGGATCATCGAGATCGGCCCGCGTGGCGGCGTGTACGACTAAGGATCGGGACATGACCTGGCCGCAGATCATCACGACCGAAACAGGCGAAAAGCTCGTCGTTCTTCCGCAAGCGGATTACGAGCGGCTCGTTGAGCTCGCAGAGGATGCCGCCGACGTGGCCGCGGCCGATGCCGTCATGAAGCGGGTCGACATCGGCGAGGATGAGTTCATTCCCGCGGAGATGGTCGACCGTATCCTCGAGGGCGAGCCGAAGATCAAGGTCTGGCGCGAGTATCGTGGGATGACGGTCGGGGAACTGGCTTCGGCGGCAGGAGTCGATCAGAGCGAGCTCAGCGCGTTCGAACCGCGGCCGCAGGAAGCGCCTCGGCCGGCGCTGGAAAGGATCGCGAAGGCGCTACGCGTCGATCTCGAGGACCTGATCTGACCCCAGCGGCAGATGTCTGGAAGACATTCGCCGCTTACGCCCCCGACTCCCCCTCCCCGCCGGCGGCCTTCTCCAGATATTCCTGCGACCGCATCTCGATCAGCCGCGACACCGTCCGGTCGAACTCGAAGGCCTCGTTGCCGTTGCGGCTCCGGTAGAGCTGGTCCGCCGGCGCCTCGGCCGAGATCACCAGCCGGCGGCCGGAATCGTAGAGCGCGTCGACGAGGGTGATGAAGCGCTTGGCCTCGTTGCGCTCGGCCTCGGCCATCACCGGCACGCCTTCGAGGACGACGGTGTGGAAGCGCTTGGCGAGCGCCAGATAGTCCTGCGCGCCAAGCGGCCGCTTCAGCAGATCGTCGCAGACGAAGCGTGCGGCGCCGTTGCCTGCCCGCGGAACGGCCACCGTGCGGCCCTTCACCGACAGGGAGGCCGGCCCTTCCTTCGCGCCGTTCACCAGCGTTTCCCAGACCGCATCGACGCGCTCGGCCGTCTCCTCGCCGAGAGGGGTCAGATAGACGTCGTCACGGCCGAGCGTCGCCAGCCGGTAGTCCTCGTCGCCGTCGAGTTCGAAGATCTCGGCATGAGCCTTCAGATGGTCGACGAAGGGCAGGAAGAGCGGCCGGTTGAGGCCGTCGCGGTAGAGATCGTCCGGCGCGACGTTGGAGGTCGCGACCAGGACCACGCCCTCGGCGAACAGGGCATCGAACAGCCGCGACAGGATCATCGCATCGGCGATGTCGGTCACCGAGAATTCGTCGAAGCAGAGGAGCCGGGCTTCGCTGGCGAGCTGGCTCGCGACCGGCGGGATCGGATCGTCGCCTTTCGCCCGCCCCTCCTTCACCGCCTGGCGGTGCGCGCCAATGCGTTCGTGGACATCGGCCATGAAGGCGTGGAAATGGACCCGGCGCTTCTTCGCGACCGAGGTCTGGCGGTAGAACATGTCCATCAACATGGTCTTGCCGCGGCCGACCTCGCCGTAGATGTAGAGCCCGCGTACGGGTTCGGCCGTCTTCTTCCGGCCGAACAGCCAGCCGAGCGCGCTCTTCTTGGAGGCGACGGTCTCGGCAGACAGTGCCCGGTCGAGCCGGTCCAGCCGCTCGGCGAGCCGGCGCTGCAGCGGATCGGCCTCGATCTCCCCGGTCTCGATCAGGCGCTCCAGGGCGCCGCGCACTGGCCCGTGTCTCGGCTTCGTCTCGCGCGGCTCAAGCGTCTGCATCGTTTCTCCGTCTGTTCGTGCTGTCCCGTCGCCGGCGGCCGAGGCCGCGCGAGCCGCGTCAGGCTCCTAGCCTGCGGGGACGGACTGTTGCAATGCAGCGAAAGTGGCGGGGAAGAGGGGCATCCGCAAGCACGGCCGGGTGCGGAGGTCCGATTTGCGCGGCGGAGTGCGCATCAGGCACCGTTCCCGTTCTGCCGCGGCTCTCGCGGCTTTTCCCGCTGTGAAACGTCATCCCGCACGAAAACGGCGGCTGGACGTCGTCTCGTCCGCCGCCGTTCCTGATGCTGCGATCCGGGCCTGCCGTCGCCGGCGAAGGTCAGCGATAGATGGTGATCGACTGGCCGCCGGAGGTCTGGCCGGAATATTTCGAGCCGCCGACGGAGGAGAGGCTGGCGATGGTGGCGCCACCGGAGTCCTTCAGGACGATCTGATTGCCGGAAACGTCCCAGGCGGTGACGTCGGCGATCTGGCCCGGACAGCCGCGCGAGGCCGCGCGGTAGCCGCCCGCCCATTTGGTGTAGGCGAGGCCGATCTGGCAGCTGCCGCCCTGGGCCGAGAGCTTGTAGAATCCGCTGACGGCGGTGCGGGACAGCGGCTGCGAACTGCCGCCGAGCGAGGCGACCTGCGTGCCGCCGCCCTTCGTCTGCCCGGAGCCGCCATTGCCGGCGCCCGCTCCACCGGTGCCCGTCATGTCGGAGCCGGCGTTTTCGGTGCCGGTCGCCGCACCGGCGTCTGCCATCGTCTGGTCCTGCGGCACGGCGTTGATCGTAGAGGACTGTGGCGGCGGCGGCGGAGGAGGCGGAGGCAGTTGGCTGGCCGCGACGTTGCCTGCGGGCGCCGGTGCCAGCGGCGCGGGACCGCCGCTCTCATAGGGCGATACGGTGCGCGAACATCCCGCCGCCACCAGCAGGGCGACAACCGCCGCTCCCGTCTTCAACACATGTGTCATGTCGTTCAGCCTTCCCCCGGCTTCCTCGTCCCGTCGGCTCCGGCCGCGTGTCCCGGCAACCTGTTCGCCCCATAAAGAAGGGCCCGGCGCCCAATCGCAAGGCAGGGATGTCCCAGAACGCGACAGATTGTGGCGATTTTGACACGTCATCCACGGAAACCGTCGTTCGCGCCCCCGGATCGCCGCCTGCGCCGCCTCGCGGCCGCTCCCGGCTCACCGAGCCGCCTGCCCCGAATATCCTTCGGCGTCGCTCAGCCCTGCTCGACCGTCCGGCGGAAGTCGCCGGTCTCCGGATCCATCGCCCAGAGCTCTCCGGACGAGATGTCGACCCAGGCGCCGTGGAGCGTCAGCTTGCCCTCGTCCTCCAGCGCCTTGATCTGCGGGAACGTCCGAAGGTTGGCGATGGAATAGCGGATGGCGATCCGCTCCAGCGCCGCCTGCCGCTCCCTCGCGGTCATCAGCTCGTTGGAGCCGACCGCCTTGGCGACGGGGTCGAGCAGGCTCATCCACTTGCCGATGAAGTCGCCCGGCGACAGCGGCTCGGCCGAAGGCGAGAGCGCGGCGTGGATGCCGCCGCAGCCGCCGTGGCCGAGCACCACGACATGCTCGACCTTCAGGGCATGGATGGCAAATTCCAGCGCCGCCGAGGTGGAGTGGTACTCGCCGTCCGGCTCGAAGGGCGGCACGAGGTTGGCGACGTTGCGCACGACGAAGATCTCGCCGGGCGCGGAATCGAAGATCGTCTCGGGCGCGGTGCGCGAATCGCAGCAGGCGATGACGATCGTCTTCGGATGCTGGCCGGCCTCCGCCAGCTGCCGGAAGCGCGCCTTCTCGGCGGGGAGGCGCTTTTCCAGAAACGACTGATAGCCACTGACGAGGTGGTCCGGAAGGAGGTTCTGCATGGATCGATGACTACCCCGTTGCTGCAGCGCGATCAATCGGACGTTCTCCGCCGGCACGGTCGTTCTCCAACCACCGCCACCGCCGAAGTCGACGCGGGAGCCGCTACCGCTATCTGCCGTCGCAATCCTGAACTCCACCAGAGGCGGACACACCATGGAAAAGCGCATTCTCGGCCGCAATCTCGAGGTCTCGGCGATCGGCCTCGGCTGCATGGGCATGTCGGAATTCTACGGCGCCGGCGACGAGGCGGAATCGATCGACGTCATCCACCGGGCGATCGATCTCGGCATCACCTTCTTCGATACCGCCGACATGTACGGCGTCGGCCGGAACGAGATCCTGGTCGGCAAGGCGCTGGCGGGCAAGCGCGACCAGGTCGTGATCGCCACCAAGTTCGGCAATGTCCGCGGGCCGAACGGCGAGCGGCTCGGCATCAGCGGCAAGCCGCACTATGTCAGACAGGCCTGCGAGGCGAGCCTGAAGCGGCTGAACGTCGAGGTCATCGACCTCTACTACCAGCACCGCGTCGACCCTCAGACGCCGATCGAGGAGACGGTCGGCGCGATGGCGGAGCTGGTGAAGGAGGGCAAGGTGAAGCATCTCGGCCTGTCGGAGGCGGCGCCGGCGACGATCCGCAAGGCTCACGGCGTCCATCCGATCACCGCGCTACAGACCGAATATTCGCTGTGGAGCCGCGATCCGGAGGCAGAACTCTTCGCCACGGCGCGCGAACTCGGCATCGGCTTCGTCCCCTATTCGCCGCTCGGACGCGGCTTCCTGACCGGCCGGTTCAAGTCCGAGGCCGACCTGCCGGACGGCGATTTCCGCAAGGGCTCGCCGCGATTTTCCGGCGCCAACTTCCAGAAGAACCTCGATCTCGTCGCCGTCGTCGAGACGATCGCCGAGAGAAAGGGCGTCCGGCCCTCGCAGCTGGCGCTCGCCTGGGTCCTGGCGCAGGGCAAGGACATCGTGCCGATCCCCGGCACCAAGCACGTCACCTATCTCGAGGAGAACGCCGGCGCAGCCGATCTGACGCTAACGCCGCAGGAGCTCGCCGAGATCGACGCCGCCTTCCCGACCGGGGCCGCCGCGGGCACCCGCTACCCGGAAGCCGGGATGAAGGCGGTTAATCTCTGATACCGAACCTTGGGACTTAAGACGGCGGCGCGGAAACGGACGCTCGCGGGATTTGCACGGCGGCCGGAATTGGCTAGCAAGCGCGCAAGGCACCGCAAGGAGATCCCGCACCATGAAGACACGCGCCGCCGTCGCGTTCGAAGCCAAGAAGCCGCTCGAGATCGTCGAGCTCGACCTGGAAGGCCCGAAGGCGGGCGAGGTCCTCGTCGAGATCATGGCGACCGGCATCTGCCACACCGACGCCTACACGCTGGACGGGCTCGATTCGGAGGGGCTGTTTCCCTCGATCCTCGGTCATGAGGGCGCAGGCATCGTGCGCGAAGTCGGCGCCGGCGTGACCTACGTGAAGCCAGGCGACCACGTGATCCCGCTCTACACGCCGGAATGCCGCCAGTGTAAGTCCTGCCTCTCCGGCAAGACCAACCTGTGCACGGCGATCCGCGCGACGCAGGGCAAGGGACTGATGCCGGACGGCACCACCCGCTTCTCCTACAAGGGCAAGCCGATCTTCCACTACATGGGCTGCTCGACCTTCTCGAACTTCACCGTGCTGCCGGAGATCGCGGTCGCCAAGATCCGCACCGACGCGCCGTTCAAGACCGCCTGCTACTGCGGCTGCGGCGTCACCACCGGCGTCGGCGCCGTGGTCAACACGGCGAAGGTGGAGCCGGGCTCCAACGTCGTCGTCTTCGGCCTCGGCGGCATCGGCCTCAACGTCATCCAGGGTGCCCGCCTCGTCGGCGCCGACAAGATTGTCGGCGTCGACATCAACAACGACAAGAAGGAATGGGGCGAGCGCTTCGGCATGACGCATTTCGTCAACCCGAAGGAAGTGGACGGCGACATCGTCCAGCACCTCGTCCAGCTGACCGACGGCGGCGCCGACTACACCTTCGACTGCACCGGCAACACGACCGTCATGCGCCAGGCGCTGGAAGCCTGCCATCGCGGCTGGGGCGTCTCGGTCGTCATCGGCGTCGCGGAAGCCGGCAAGGCGATCTCCACCCGACCGTTCCAGCTGGTCACCGGCCGCGTCTGGAAGGGCTCGGCCTTCGGCGGCGCGCGGGGCCGCACGGATACGCCGAAGATCGTCGACTGGTACATGAACGGCAAGATCCAGATCGACCCGATGATCACCCACACGCTGACGCTCGAAGAGATCAACAAGGGCTTCGACCTGATGCACGAAGGCAAGTCGATCCGCTCGGTGGTGGTCTACTGATGGAGACCGTCTCGACCAACAAGGCGCATGGCGGCGTCCAGGGCGTCTACAGGCACGGCTCGAAGGAGACCGGCACGGACATGACCTTTTCGGTCTTCGTGCCGCCGCACGAGGCGGGCGCGAAGCTGCCGGTGGTCTGGTATCTCTCCGGCCTCACCTGCACCCACGCCAACGTCACCGAGAAGGGCGAGTACCGGCGCATCTGCGCCGAGCTCGGCCTGATCTTCGTGGCGCCCGACACGAGCCCGCGCGGCGAGGGCGTGCCGGACGACGCTGCCGGCGCCTACGACTTCGGCCTCGGCGCCGGCTTCTACGTGGATGCGACCGAGCAGCCCTTCGCCAGGAATTACCGCATGTGGTCCTATGTCACCGAGGAACTGCCGACGCTCGTCGCCGCCGAATTCCCGGCCGACATGGATCGGCAGTCGATCATGGGCCATTCGATGGGCGGCCACGGCGCGCTGACCATCGGGCTGACGTTTCCGCAGCGCTACAAGGCGGTCTCCGCCTTCTCGCCGATCGTCGCGCCGACCCAGGTGCCCTGGGGCGAGAAGGCCCTGCCCGGCTATCTCGGCGACGACAAGAGCGCCTGGCGCAAGCACGACGCCGTCGCCCTGATCGAGGACGGCGCCCGCGTCGACGCGCTGCTGGTCGACCAGGGCACGGCCGACAACTTCCTCGAAGGCCAGCTGAAGCCTGAACTGCTGGACAAGGCCTGCCAGGACGCCGGGATCGCCCTCACCCTCAACATGCGCGAGGGCTACGACCACAGCTACTACTTCATCTCCAGCTTCATGGAGGACCAGCTGCGCTGGCACAAGGCGCGGCTGGGGTAGGTGGAGAGAGCGAGTACGCATTCGCGTCAGCTCCGACAGGCATGTCCGTCTCGCCCGCGATTACCGGCGGCGAAAAGCGACCTGCGCATCGTCTCTTGCGCAGGTCCACCGCGGCGATCGTGATGACCGTGCTGGTCCGGTCTCAATCGGCCGATGGGACGGCGTATCTACCGACTGAAGGATGGGCCGATCACAGCCGACCTTTCAGACGCTGAAGGAAGTCCATGCGCTCATGCAGGATCGCGATGATCACCGGACGCGGCTCGTTCAGCCAGACGATGTAGTGGTGCTCGCAACGCGAGAGCCGCAATTCGACTGGAAGACCGACGAGCATCTTTGACCGCTTCAGCCCGTTGCCAATGGCTTCACAGCATGCCTCGATCCGGTCGAAATATGTCTCCGCCTGGTCCACACCCCATTGGTCACGGGCGTAGCGCCAGATGTCGTGCAGATCCTGTTCAGCCGCGAGCGTAAGCTCGAAGGATCGCATGGCGATGGTCAGCGCTCGGCGTGAGTTCGCGCCTCGCGCCGGATTTCGGACAGCGACTTCGTCGAGAACTCGCCGCGCCGCGCCTGTTCAATGCGCGGCGACAGATAGTCCGACATGGCACGTAGTGCTTCGCTCTCGCTCAGATGATCCGGCGCGGGAGCCTCGCTCAAGGCCCGCTTCAGCACATAATCCCTGACGCTTTCGCCATTCGACGCGGCGACGGTCTCCAGCTTGCGCTGCTCTTCGGCGGTGACATCGAGCAAGATCGTCGGCATGGATAGAAGATAGCGAAGCGGCGGGAGCAAGACAACGTTCCTGCTCGCCACTCATCCGAGCGCTCGAACTGCCATCCATAGAGCATCGACCCAGCGAGCTGCGGAAGGCTGAGGAGACTTTCTACCGCCGCAGCACGAAGACCGCCTGCTGGCCGAACAGGTTCCAGAACCACCAGGGCATCTTCATGCCCATCTTCTGCCCCGTCGCGTTGATCGCGATCGCGGTCTCGACGGTGGCGCCGAGTTCCTCCGCGAGGTTCACGAAGTCGCGAATGGTGCAGAAGTGGATGTTCGGCGTGTCGTACCAGGCATGCGTCAGGTTGCTGGTCACCGGCATCTGGCCGCGCAGGCCGAGCCAGTAGCGGGTCGACCAGTGGCCGAAATTCGGGAAGGAGACAACCGCCCGCCGGCCGATGCGCAGGAGTTCGGTCAGCACCGTCTTCGGATTGCGCGTCGCCTGGATCGTCTGCGACAGGATGACGAAGTCGAAGGCGTCGTCGGGATAGTGGACGAGGTCGCTATCGGCGTCGCCCTGGATCACCGACAGGCCGCGCGCGACGCATTCGTTGACGCCGGCCTGGCTGAGCTCGATGCCGCGTCCGTCGACCCGGCGCCGCTCTTCCAGCAGCGCCAGCAGCGCACCGTCACCGCAGCCGATGTCGAGGACGCGGCTGCCCGGCGTGACGAGTTCGGCGATGAGGTCGAGGTCGACGCGGGCCGAGGCTGCCGCCGCCACGGTCTCGCTGGTCGCAACGGGTGCTTCGGCGATCGTCATGGCTCCAGTCCCCGCGCCTTGGCCGCCGAGGAGACGAAGCCGGCGATCGCGCCGAAGAAGTCCGGCTCGTAGAGCAGGAAAGCGTCGTGGCCGCGGTCGGTCTGGATCTCGACGAAGGAGACCGAGGCGGCGGCGGCGTTCAGCGCGTGCACCACGGCGCGGTTCTCCTCGGTCGGAAACAGCCAGTCGGAGGAGAAGGAGACGAGGCAGAACCGCGTCTTCGACCCCTGAAACGCTGCGGCGAGGCTCCCGTCGAAGTCCCCGGCGATGTCGAAATAGTCCATCGCCCGGGTCATGTAGAGATAGGAGTTGGCGTCGAAGCGGTCGACGAAGGTCATGCCCTGGTGCCGGAGATAGCTCTCGATCTGGAAATCCGCGTCGAAGCCGAAGCCGAGCGTCTCGCGGTCCTGCAGGTTGCGGCCGAACTTCCTGTGCAGCGCCATCTCCGAGAGATAGGTGACGTGGGCGGTCATCCGCGCGACGGCGAGGCCCTTCGACGGACGCTTGCCGACGGCGAAATACCGTCCGCCGTGCCAGTCCGGATCGGCCATGACCGCCTGCCGCCCGACCTCGTGGAAGGCGATGTTCTGGGCCGAGTGCCGCGCGCCGGTGGCGATCGGCAGCGCGGCGAAGACGCGCTCCGGATAGCTCACCGTCCACTGCAGCACCTGCATGCCGCCCATCGAGCCGCCGATGACGGCAAACAGCGTGTCGATCCCCAGCCGGTCGACCAGCATCGCCTGCGCCCGCACCATGTCGCGGATGGTGATCACCGGCAGGTCGAGGCCGTAGGGCTCGCCCGTCGCGGGATTGATCGAGGCGGGGCCTGTCGAGCCCATGCAGCCGCCGAGGACATTGGAGCAGATGACGAAATACTTGTCGGTATCGATCGGCTTGCCCGACCCGATCAGCGAGGACCACCAGCCGGGCTTGCCGGTCACCGGCGACTGGCTGGCGGCGTAATGATCGCCGGTCAGGGCGTGGCAGACGAGAATGGCGTTCGACTTGTCGGCGTTCAGGGTGCCGTAGGTGTTGTAGGCGATCTGGAACGGCGAAAGGTCGATGCCGGCGTCGAGATGCAGCGGCTCTGCTTCGCCGAACAGGGCGACCGGGCTCGAGGGCTCGTTCGCCTCGCGGCTGCCGACGGCGTGTTCCAGCTCTTCTTTGCGGACGGGTTCGGCGGTCATGAGGTTTCAGCACATCGCATTCGCGGACAAGGGTCCAGTTCTGGAAAGAGGCCCCGCTCGCATCGGTGACGCACAGATACGCGCCCGCCGTCCCCGCGGCAATGTTGTCGGCGCAAGGGCCGGTCGCTCGGCACGCTCGACCGCCTTTGCCAAGCCTTCCGGCAGGGGCTAGAAGCCGGCGGGGACGGGACCTGGAGGGGAGAGACAGCCATGAACGCGCCGAGCAAGGCCGATCCTTCGCGGCTTCTGGAGCTGCGCGCCCAGATCGACGCGATCGACGAGTCGGTGCATCGCCTGCTGATGCAGCGCGCCGCGGTGATCGACGAACTGATCAAGGTGAAGGGCACGGCAAAGAAGGGCGCGGCCTTCCGTCCCGGCCGCGAAGCCGACATGATGCGGCGGCTCGCAGAGCGCCATCAGGGCCATCTGCCGCTGACCGCCGTCGAGCATCTGTGGCGCGAGATCATCTCCACCTTCACCGCCCTGCAGGCGCCGTTCGACGTCGTCGTCGGCGCGGAGCAGGATCAGGTCGCGGCGATGGAGGTCGCCCGCTTCTATTTCGGCTTCTCGGTTCCGATGATCCTCTGCGAGACCCCGCAGGACGCCGTCGCCGCGATCGAGGCCGGCGGCGACCGGCTCGCGGTCCTGCCCATCGGGACCCTCGCCCACCCCTGGTGGCAGGGCCTGGAAACGGCCCAGGTGGTCGCCCGCCTGCCCTTCTTTACGGTCGAGGATCGCCAGGCCGCGACCCCGGCTCTGGTCGTCGCGCCGCCGCTGGCGGACCCCGTCCCGCCCGAGATCGCGCTCTATGCGGTGGACGGGCTGGCGCAACCCCCGGAAGCTCGGGATGGCATCACCGTCGTCGCCGAAGCGCGCTACGGCACCGATCGCTTCAGCGCCATCGTCGCGGGCGCGGATCGACCCGAAGATATCGGGCTCCGGTTGGGAAGCGGCCTCGACATCCGCCCGATTGGGGGCTATGCGGCACCTTTCCGTCCGACCCCGTGACGCCTTCGCGCTGGAAGTCCGGCGCCAGGCGCGGGTTCCAGCCAAGCGAGCCACGCGGATGAAGCCCGTTCCGAACAAGGGTGTCCTGGATATCGACGTCTACGTGCCCGGCAAGAGCCAGGCGCCGGCGGGCATCAAGCTGCACAAGCTCTCCTCGAACGAGACGCCGCTCGGCCCTCCGCCGGCCGCGCGTGAGGCGGCGCTCGCGGCGGCTGCGAACCTCGAATTCTACCCGGACGGCCAGGCCACCCGGCTGAAGCAGGCGATCGCCGAGACGCACGGGCTGAACCCGCAAAACATTCTCTGCGGCAACGGCTCGGACGAACTTCTCGGCCTGCTCTGCCAGTGCTATCTGTCGCCCGGCGACGAGGCGATCCACACCGAGCACGGCTTCCTCGTCTACCACATCCAGATCCTCGCCCGCGGCGCGACGCCGGTAGTCGCGCCGGAGAAGGACGCGCGCACCGACGTCGACGCGATCCTCGCCCGTGTGACCGAGAAGACCAAGCTCGTCTTCCTCGCCAATCCGAACAATCCGACCGGCACCTATATCCCGTTCGACGAGGTCCGCCGGCTGCATGCCGGCCTGCCGCCGCACGTCATCCTGGTCCTCGATGCCGCCTATGCCGAATATGTCCGGCGCAACGACTACGGCGCCGGCATCGAGTTGGTGTCAGACTTCCAGAATGTCGTGATGACGCGCACCTTCTCGAAGATCTACGGTCTCGCGGCACTGCGCATCGGCTGGATGTACGGGCCGGAGGAGATCGTCTCGACCCTCGACCGCGTGCGCGGCCCGTTCAACCTCAACGCCATGGCGATCGCCGCCGGCGCCGCGGCGATCCGCGACCGCGCCTTCCTCGACAAGGCCGTCGCCTTCAACGCCGAATGGCTGGAATGGACGACGAAGGCGCTGGAGGGCCTCGGCCTCTCCGTCACCCCGAGCGTCGGCAACTTCATCCTGATCCACTTCCCGGGCATGCCCGGCAAGGGCGCGGCGGAGGCGGACGCCTTCCTGACGGCGCGCGGCTACATCCTTCGGCGGGTCGCGGGCTACGGCTTCCCCAACGCGCTGCGCATGTCGATCGGGACCGAAGAGGCCAATCGCGGCGTCGTCGCGGCGCTCGACGAATTCCTGCAGGGCGGCACGGCATGACGGAGCCCCTGTTCGAGCGCGTCGCGCTGATCGGCATCGGCCTCATCGGTTCGTCGCTGGCGCACAACATCAAGGCGCACGGCCTCGCCCGTCACATCGCGATCACCACGCGCCGGGCGGAGACGCTGGCCCGCGCCGAGGAACTGAAACTCGGCGACAGCTACCACCTCGACGCGTCCGAGGCCGTGAGGAACGCCGATCTCGTCATCCTCTGCGTCCCGGTCGGCTCCTGCGGAGCGGTGACGAAGGAGATCGCCCATGCCCTGAAGCCCGGCGCGATCGTTTCCGATGTCGGCTCGGTGAAGGGCGCGGTGATCCAGCAGATGCAGCCGCATCTGCCGGCGCACGTGCATTTCGTCCCGGCCCATCCGATCGCCGGCACCGAGCAGTCCGGCCCCGACGCCGGCTTCCTCGAACTGTTCGAGAACCGCTGGTGCATCCTGACGCCGGTCGAGGGTACGGATGCGGACGCCGTCGACCGGCTGAAGCGCTTCTGGGAGGCGTGCGGCTCGACCGTCGAGATCATGACGTCGGACCATCACGACCTGGTGCTGGCGATCGTCTCCCACGTGCCGCACCTCATTGCCTACAACATCGTCGGCACGGCCGCCGATCTGGAAACGGTGACGCAGCAGGAAGTGGTGAAGTTCTCGGCCTCGGGCTTTCGCGACTTCACCCGCATCGCCGCCTCCGACCCGACCATGTGGCGCGACGTCTTCCTGACCAACCGCGACGCGGTGCTGGAAATGCTCGCCCGATTCTCCGAGGACCTCGCCTCGCTGCAGCGGGCGATCCGCTGGGGCGACGGCGACACGCTGTTCGAGCTCTTCACCCGCACCAGGGCGATCCGCCGCGGCATCGTCGACGCGGGCCAGGACACGGCGAAGCCGGACTTCGGCCGCGACCATACGAAGCAGGCGTCGAAGCCGACGCCATAGGGGCGCGCTCGCTTGGTGCCTCGTTCGCGACATGAGGCCGCCACCGCAGCGTCGGCGCCTTCCTGAAGCCCCCCTGGAAACCCGCTGGCGACCGGCGGACGGTTCGGCCGCTCGGTCTGGCCGCACCCGATGATCCCTGCGAAAAGTGCACGCACACAAGGAAGATCGCGGATACCGTAAGCATTATCGTGCTTATTAACTAGCTCGTATTCGCCGGACCTCAGTCCTCAGTATTAAATTGCAGCATATTCCTCCACCGATTGAATGTTCTGTGTTTTAAGACTTACGCAACGGCCGCGACTTATGACGACGCCACAGATCTTCCCTCGCGGCACATCAGAAGGCGTGGTATATGAACGTTTCTTCGATAAAGTTTAAAATGGCATCGGCCATGGCGGGTATTGGCCTGCTCGTCCTACTTCAAGTTGGCATCGGCTTTTTCAACCTGCTGGGTGCCGAGGGAACCGTCGCCGATCTTCAAGGCGACGTCCTGCCGAGCATGGAGTCGGCCAACGCGATGAACGCGTCCCTCGGGCAGCTGCGGGCCGACGGCGGCAGCCTGATCGCGTCGTCCGCGGCTGACCGCCGCGCGGCGATCGAGGCCTCCATCGCCACCGCCAAGGCGAACTTCTCCAAGAACTACGACATCTATCTCGGCATGATCGAGCCGGATCATACGGCGGAACGGGCGAAGTTCATCGCGATCGGCGACAAGTACAAGGCCTATCTCGCCGACGAGGAGAAGCTCATCAAGCTCGCCGACGCCGGCGACAAGAATGGCGCCCTGGCCCTCTATGCCGGAGAGATGATGGACCTCTACGGCGCGATGAAGCCGGCCATCACGTCGATGGTGACGGCCAACCGCAGTGAAGCCGACGGTCTGTTCGCGGACTTTGCGACGACATCCTCGGTCACCCGGATCGTCACGATCCTGATCGCGCTCGTGTCGATCGTCATCGTCCTCGCCGCCTGCTGGTTCGTGCTGTCGCGGATCGCCTCGCCGATCTCGACGCTCATCGGCTCCATGCGCAGCCTGGCAGACGGCGACAACGACACCGCCATTCCCTACGCCGACCGGACCGACGAGATCGGGGCGATCGCCGGCGCGGTGGAGACGTTCCGCCGGACCGCTCTCGCCAAGGAAGCGTCCGATCAGGAAGTCGAGGCGACGCGGTCGAGTTCGGAAGCGGACCGGGCCAAGCGCGAGCGCTCGGACCGCGAACGCGCCGCCGCCATGGCGCAGGCGACCGCCGACCTCGCGGCGGGGCTGAAGTCGCTCTCCGCCGGCGACCTGAGCGTTCAGATCGAGACCCGCTTCGCGCCGGAGTTCGAGCAGCTGCGCGCCGACTTCAACAGCGCGGTCCAGCAACTCGCGCGCACGCTGGCGACGGTCGCGGAAACCGCGTCGAGCATCGATGCGAGTTCGAAGGACGTGGCCGGCAGCGCCGGCGTCCTCGCGCAGCGCACCGAGCAGCAGGCTGCGGCGCTGGAAGAGACCGCAGCCGCACTCGGCCAGATCACTTCGACCGTCGGCGCTTCCTCCAGGCGCGTCGAGGAAGCCCGCGCCGTTGCCGTCAAGGCCAATCAGAGCGCGGTGGAATCGGGTGCGGTCGTGACCCACGCCGTCGAGGCGATGAGCCGGATCGAAGGCTCGTCCAACCAGATCGCGAACATCATCTCCGTGATCGACGAGATTGCCTTCCAGACCAACCTCCTCGCCCTCAATGCCGGCGTCGAGGCTGCCCGGGCGGGCGAAGCCGGCCGCGGCTTCGCGGTCGTGGCGCAGGAGGTGCGCGAGCTGGCACAGCGGTCGGCGAACGCCGCGCGCGAGATCAAGACGATCATCTCGGCCTCTGCTTCGGAAGTGTCGACGGGCGTGCAGCTCGTCAGCGAGACCGGTCAGGCGCTCGATACGATCGGCAGGCTCATCGCCGAGATCAACGACCACATGAGCGCCATCGCGACCGCCGCGCGCGAGCAGTCGACCGGCCTCGCCGAAGTCAACACAGCGGTGACGCAGATGGATCAGACGACGCAGCAGAACGCCGCCATGGTCGAGGAGTCGACGGCGGCGGCGAGTTCGCTTGCGAGCGAGAGCGCCTCGTTGAAGCAGTTGATCGCGCAGTTCCAGCTGGGCCGGAGCGAAGCCGGCAGAAATCCGGTCCATGCGCTGCAGCAGCGAGCCTCGCGCGGCCTCGCCGCACCGGGGCGCGCCCGCAGCGCCGCCTAAACAGGCGCTCGGCGAGACAAGGCGACAGGGCGCCCCGCCGCCCTTCGCCGGAGGGCTGCGAGCTCAAGAGGTCGTGACGCGCCGTGTGCCGGGCCAGGAGGCGGCGATGTTGCCCAGCGGCCCTACGCCACCGCGGCATCGGCAAAGCCGAAGGCGCCGTCACCGTCCCAGGCCGACCAGCCGGAGGGGCTCGCCGTCGCCCGGTCCGCGGTGGGACGCACCATTCCCTCCGTCCTCGCATGCTGCGCCCTTTCGCGCATGGCGCGCCACAGCCGCAGCTCGCGCCGGATCCGCCGAATGCGCCGAAAGCACTGAGTCACCATCACCCGACCTCCCCTCTTCCGCGAGAGGTGTCTTACGGCTTTGCGATCGTCGCGGCTGTGATCTGCGTCATAGTCCGGTGCGAAAATGCAGGATTTGACGTGAACCGCTCGGCGGATTTCGCGAGAAGCGACGCCCTCGGCCGCCGCTCACTGCAGCGGCGGAAGCGGTCCGAGCGGGATGATGCCGGCGGAGAGCATGCCGTTGCGCGCGGCGATCTTGATGACCGTCTTGCCGTTCCGCGGCCTCCCGATGAACGGCATCGCCGAGGCGACCGAACGGGCGATCGACTTCAGCTGCGGCGCGGCCTTGCCGACGAGGTCGGCAATTTCGTCCGGCCGGTCCACCGCCACTTCGAAGTCGCCGGTCACCCGGCCCTTCGCGTCGAAGGAGAACGTGCCGGAGAGCTCCCCACTCGCCGACCCCGCGTTGACGAGCAGCGAGCGCAGCGTGACCTGTCGCCCCGCCATCAGAGCGCGGGCCGACTGCTGCGGCATGCGCCCCGAAAGCCAGTCCGCGGCGCCGGCGATCGTGACGTCGGTGGCGGTGTCGATCGGCGGAAGATCCGGCGCGCCGGGCGCCACGACCTTCGCGCCGCGAAGCGAGAAGGCGAGATCGAGGTCCTCGCCGCGCCGCCGGGCATGGGTCTCGCTGTGGCTCGCCTCGAGAAGCGGCTCGCGCGCCGCTCCCGGTTCGGCCAGCGCCACCACCGGCTGGTCCGAGACGAGGGCGAAGTGGTCGAGCCCCTGCGTCCAGAAGGTCGCGCTCGCCTGGGTGAGCGCCCAGGTGAGGTCGAGCGGCGGCGCGTCGGGCGTATCGAGCGTCAGCGGTCCCTTGAGTTCGGCCACGACCTTGTTCGGCTGGTAGATCTGCGCCGCGGAGTGGAACGCACCGGCGGTCGCCTTGATGCGGTCGCCGTCGATACTCACCGAGGCGCAGCTGAGGCCGAGCCGGAACGGATAGCCGAACACCTCGCGGTTCGGGCAGGAAATGTCGGTGCCGTGCGCCTTGGCGGAGGCGAGCGCCCGGGTGACGCCGAGGTCGAGCTGGGCGGCGAGATAATACCAGGCACCGGAGAGGCCGGCTGCGAGGACCAGCGCAACCACCACGACGCCGAGATAGGCCCGGCGGGTTCTCCTGCGACTGTCGCTTGACGCGGCCATGCTGCTTCCTTCTCCTCCCGCGGTCCGAAGACAGCGAATCGCTTCGGCAACAAGACGACGCCGGGCGACGATCCGCAAGGCGTCGCCGACCGGCGGAACCGGAATGGCAGAACCGATGCGCGAGGCGATTTCACGGCAATGAGCGATCTCTGGGTATTCGGCTATGGATCGCTGATCTGGCGGCCGGGATTCGATCCCGCCGAGCGCTGCAAGGCGCGGCTCGCCGGCTACCACCGGGCGCTCTGCGTCCACTCCCATGTCCATCGCGGCACCGCGGAGCGTCCGGGGCTCGTCTTCGGCCTCGACCGCGGCGGCTCCTGCGTCGGCATGGCCTTCCGGGTCGAGGATGCGAAGGCCGAGGCGGTCGTCGCCTATCTCAGGGCCCGTGAGCTCGTCACCAACGTCTATCGCGAGCTGACGCTGCCGGTGCGGCTGTCGGACGGGCGCCCGGTGCGGGCGCTCACCTATGTCGTCGACCGCGGCCATTCCCAGTATGCCGGCCGGCTCGGCACCGCCGAGGCAGCCAGGATCGTCGGCCGGGCGCATGGCCAGTCGGGACCGAACCTCGACTACGTCGTCAGCGCCCTCGAACATATCCATGAGATGGGCCTGCGCGACCGCTGGCTGGAAGAGGTCGTCGCGCGGCTCTGAGCCGGTGAAACCGGCGGCAAGCAGTGCGGTCAGCCGCGCGCCGACCGCCGATCACGCGTCGCGCCTGCTGCCTCCGGCAGTCCGGCAGAGCCCGCCGAGGCGAGCGGCGGCAGGCCGTCGCGAGCCACGGCTTCGGCGGCGAGCTCGCCGGAGCGTGTCTCGATCGCAGTGCGAAGCGCCGGCAGGAATTCCTGACGCGGCAGGCCGGACGGGATCGGCTCCAGGATGTCGGCGTGGATGGTGCCGGGCAGCCGCCGCGGCGACGTGCGCAGCCAGTAGAGCCCGGAATTCAGCGCCACCGGCACGACCGGCAGGTCCAGCGCCTCGTAGAGACGGAAGACGCCCTGGCGGTAGTCCTGCTCGACGCCCGGCAGGGTGCGCGTCCCCTCGGGGAAGATGATGATCTGCCGGCCGTCGGCGATCGCCGCCTCGGCCCCGGCCACCATGGAGGCGATGGCGCCGCCCCGCTTCGCCCGATCGACCGGGATCATCTTCATCCGGCGGGCATAGGCGCCGAACACCGGCACGCGCATCAGCTCCTTCTTCAGGATGAAGGTCGGCCGCTCGACGACGGCGACCAGCGCGAGGACGTCCCAGTAGGACTGGTGCTTGGCGGCGATGATGGCGCTGGAGCGCGGCAGGTTCTCGACGCCGGTAACCTCCGACCGCGTCCCCGCGACACGGCGGAGGAGCCACAGGCTGGAGCGCGCCCAGTTCTTCACGATGCGCCAGTCCTGCTCCTCCGACACGACGAAGAAGACCGGCGCGAAGAGAAGGAGCTGCACCGTCAGGTTCAGATAGAAGAGACAGTTGAAGGCGAGCGATCGCAGAAGGGTCATCGCACCATCGAGGCCGCATGGTCCGGCTCGGACAGGATCCCGGCGCCGTCTGGGGAGCGGTCTACGACAGCGCGCCGCGCAAAGCGAGAGGCCGGGAGCCGCAGGCCTGCAACGCGCCGGCGAGACCCGTCTTCAGCGGCGATGGGCTCGCTCGCCCCCATCGGCGATCTCGGACGTCGCGCCCTGCCGCGGCAGCAGCCCGAGGCCCGCCCGCGTCCGCGTCGCCAGGAGCTTGGCATATTCCGTCAGCAGGATCCTCAGGCCGGCGGCATTCGGGAACGCGTCGCGCTGCCACAGGTCGTCCCGGCGCACCGCATAGGGCGTCACCGACTGGATCGTGGACAGGCGGTCGAACTCGAACAGCGAGCGCGGCATGTGATAGTCGCTGGTGACGAGGATCAGCTTCTTGAAGCCCCGCTTCTTTGCCCAGCGGTCGGCGATCTCGGCATTGCCCACCGTGTTCAGCGCCGCGTAGTCGATGTCGACGCAGCAGTCGAACCAGGCCCTGTCGGTGCCGGTCATCCGCGCGATGGTCGCGGCGCTGGTGCCCGGATTGACGCCGCTGATCAGCAGGCGCTTGCCGCGGCCGTCCTTCAGGAGGTCGATGGCGTGATCGATCCGCAGCGCCCCGCCGGTCAGGACGACGATGCCGTCGGCCCGGTCGACGGCCGGCGGATGGGCGAAGGCCGAGACCTCCTCGGTGAAGCGCACGAAGCCGCCGAAGAAATAGCCGCCGAAGCCGAGCACGAGGACGGCGAGGACCAGCATCGCCCGGCGAAAGTGCGCCGCGACGCGCTGGCGCGGCAGCGCCTCTCCCATCCGCATGCTGGTGCCGTCATATCCGGTCATGGCGAGCGTCATGCCGCACGACCCGGTCGGAAATCAAACCAGACCTTTCGGCATGCCGAGGCCGAGGCGGACGCGGCACGACGTCCGGATCGCGGAGGACGGCGGCCCGGGGGGGGAGGNCGAGCGTCATGCCGCACGACCCGGTCGGAAATCAAACCAGACCTTTCGGCATGCCGAGGCCGAGGCGGACGCGGCACGACGTCCGGATCGCGGAGGACGGCGGCCCGCGACGGCCGGGGCCCCGCCCGTCGCCCGAAGCCGGCGGATCGGCGCTCGCCGGATGATCGTCCTGTGCTCGCTCATGCCCTGTTCCCGTTCACGCGCCGCCACAACGACGCTACAGCCGAATGCGGCGCAGGAAAGGCGCCGGATCCGACCATGCCGCGAGTCTCGAAGACGCGCGTTAACGCTTCATTACCCTTCCACCGGAGAAATCATGTCGATTGCCTCCAGCTGCCTGATGACCGTCAGCCGTGACGTGAACGCCGTCAGACCCGCCACGGTTGCGATCAGAAGCACGACGCCGACGTAGCCCTGCCAGTCGATGGCGAAGGAGCCGAACAGGGCGCTGATCTGATCGGCTTCCGGGGTCGCCCGGTTGGTTTCGGTCCACCAGCTCATGCCGTAGAAGACGAGCATGGCGAGACTGCCGCCGACGAGCGCGCCGAAGAGGCCGAGGCGGAAGAAGTGCCGCTGGAACTCGCCGGCGATGAAGCCCGACCGCGCGCCCACGAAATGCAGGACCTCGATGATCTGGCGATTGCCGGACATGGCGCCGCGCGTCGCGAAGATCACGGTGAGGATGGTCGCGATCATCACCAGGGAGAGCACGGCGATGCCGGCGAGGACCATCGCCCGGGCCATCGTCACCAGCCGCGACACCCAGCCCCGGTGATCGTCGAGTTCGGCGGCGGGAACCGCGGCGGTGATCGTCTGCGACAGCGCCGAAAAGTTCGGCGGGTGGTGCGCGTCGATGCCGATGACGACAAGGCGCGGGACCGGCAGTTCATCGAGGTCGACGCCCTTGCCGAGCCAGGGCTCGAGCAGCCGGCCGGTCGCCGCGTCGTCGAGGATGCGGGCATCGGTGACACCGGCCGAGCCGAGCGCGATCGTCCGCACGCGCTGAAGCGCCGCCGCCATGTCGAGCCCCTCCTCCGGCTTCACCTGGACGGTGACTTCGCGGGAGATGTCATTTTCCCATCGCCCGGCCGAATCGGAGACGAGCGTGACCGCGCCGACCGTCAGGCTGGCGAGAAAGGTCATGATGGCGATGACCGTCGTCAGCGCGCGGCCCGCCACGTTGGCGGGGGGCACGATCGGCGTCTGCCGGGCGTGCCGCCTCCGGCGGACGAGACGCCCGGCAGCCAGGCGAAGGTCGAACCAGCGCGCCGTCATCTCAGTCATAGATGTCGAGCCGGCCGTCGGAGAGGATCAGCCGCCGTGCGTCGACCTGGTCCATCAGGCCGAGATCGTGCGTCGCGATCACCACGGCGGTGCCGGTGCGGTTGAGCTCTAGGAACAGGCGCAGCAGCCGCCGGGCGAGCGGCGGGTCGACGTTCCCGGTGGGCTCGTCGGCGAGGAGGATGTCCGGCTGGTCGATCAGCGCCCGGGCGATCGCCGCGCGCTGCTTCTCGCCACCGGAGAGGACGACGGGCAGCGCGTTCATGCGTTCGCCGAGGCCCACCCATTTGATCAGGTCGACGACGTCCTGGCGGTAGGAGGCTTCCTCGCGGCCGCGCACGCGCAGCGGCAGGGCGACGTTTTCGTAGGTGGTCATGTGGTCGAGCAGGCGGAAGTCCTGGAAGACGACGCCGATGCGCCGGCGGATCGAAGGCAGATCCCTGCGCGAGAGGGTGGCAACGTCCTTGCCGAGGACTGTGATCAGCCCGCGCGTCGGCTTCAGCGCCAGGAACAGCATCCGGAGCAGGCTCGTCTTCCCCGCGCCGGAGGGCCCGGTCAGGAACTGGAAGGACTGGCGCCGGATCTCGAAGGAGAGATCGCGAAGGACTTCCGGCCCCATGTCGTATCGAAGCCCGACATTCTCGAACCGAATCACCGCCCTCCCCTCCAAGCTCTCGCCGGGAGGCGCCTCTCGCCTCGACGACGCACCATGCCGCTTCCAATCCTCATCTTCGCCGGGCACATCCTTCGACGGGCGGTCCCGATCCGGCGAGGCCGCCTTCTACCGGATGCAATCCTGCCCCGGACTTATGTTGATTCTGCGCCCGCTCCCCGGCTTGACGCTCCCGGCAAGCTTTAGAGTTTGTTAAGCATAAATCGTTAACTCTTGCTGAATCGACCAGCGGAGCCCATGCAGATGAGCGATCTCGGCAGAACTGCGCGCGACGCGCACGGCGCAGGCGCCCCTCGATCTCGCGCGGGAGCCCGCGCCCCCTTCGTCATCGACGGCGAGGCCGAGGTCACGGGGCGCACGCCGCGGCACAAGACCGCGGCAGAGCGCCAGGCCGCCCTTGAGCGACCTGCCTTTACAGCGTTCTCGCAGTCGGCCGAGGCCGAGGCTGCGGTTCCGTACCGTCCTTTCGGCCGCCGCAAGACGGAGCAGCCTGGCGCGGCGACGCCCGGCGGCCCGGCCGCCCGGCGCCCGCAAAGCCGCGATCTCATCTGGCAGGCAATGGCCGCGGCACAAGGCCCCGGATCTTCGGACGGGCCGGAGGACGGCGCCGCGACGGTGGCGGCGAAGCGGCGCGTGATCTCGCCCGCGCAGGCGCTTCTCGCGGCCGGCGCCTTCATCCTCGGCCTTGCCCTCATCCCGACCTTCCTTCTCTCCTTCCCCTCGCCTTCGATCGCCGCCCGGGCGCTCGACACGCCGGGCTCGGCGATCAAGGTCGAGAACGTCTCGGCCAGCACGGAGCCGCGCGGCGAGAGCGCCGTACTCTCGGTGGAAGGGACGATCAGCAACGCCTCCGACAGCGCGACCTCGGCGCCGCTGCTCAGGATCGCCTTCCGCCATCCCGACGGCACCGTGCACGAGAAGCCGTTCATCCCGGCCGTCGCGCTCATCGGTCCACACGAATCGATCGGCTTCGTCTCGCGAATCGCGGTGCCGGCAGGTACGACGGGCGACATCAGCGTCGGCCTCGCGCCGCAGGAGACAGCATCGCCTTGATCACCGTCCGGGACAAACAGATCGACGTCTTGTTCGATGCGGCACGAATCGCCGCCGAGGTCGACCGGATCGCCGCGGAAATTGCCGTGGGCCCTTCCGCGAACCTGCTCGTCGTCTCCGTGCTGAAAGGCTCCTTCGTCTTCGCCGCCGACCTCATCCGGGCGATGCACCGTGCCGGTCTTGCCCCGGAGGTCGAGTTCATCTCGCTGTCGAGCTACGGCGCAGGAACGGAAGGCGGCGAGGTCCGCATTCTCAGGGACGTCGATTGCGAGGTGGCGGGCCGCACCGTGCTTCTCGTCGACGACATCCTGGAATCCGGCCGCACCCTCGCCTTCGCCCGCGATCTGCTGCTCTCGCGCGGCGCCGACGCCGTGAAGCTCGCCGTCCTCCTCGACAAGAAGGGCAAGCGCAAGGCCGCGATCGAAGCCGACCATGTCGGCATCGACTGCCCCGACCATTTCGTCGTCGGCTACGGCATGGACGTCGCCCACGCGTTCCGGGAACTCCCTTTCATCGGCCGCGTCGTCGGCTGACCCCGGGCGACACAGCCCGGGCGGAGGTGCCGGCGGATCCGCCGGCTGCGCCCATCTCCAGCGGGCGCTGGTGCCGGCCTCAATCTTCTGGCAAGAACTTCGCAGCATCCTGGCGGGACGGCGGACACAAGCCTCGCGCCAGTTCCAGACGCTAGCGATACGGCTTGCACGCACTCTCATGTTCACAGGAGGCTCGGCGTGGCGAAGATCTTGATCGCCGAAGATGATCTCGGCGTGCGCCGGCTCGTCGCACGGGCTCTGGGCCTCGAAGGCCACGACATCGTCACCGCCGAGGATGGCGAACTCGCGCTCGATCGCCTGATCGAGGAGGACGGCGCGTTCGACCTGCTGCTCTCCGACATCCGCATGCCCGCCATGACCGGCATCGAACTCGCGCACGAGGCCGCGGCCAAATGGCCCGATCTGCCGATCCTGCTGATGACCGGCTATGCCGAGCAGAAGGAGGCGGCGGAGGACCTCGCCGCCATCGTCGTCGGCGTGGTCGACAAGCCGTTCTCGCTCGCCGAGATTCGCCGCGAAGTCGGCCGCGTGCTCGCCGCGACTGCCGAACGCGAGGACGCGGACGAGAGCGACGAAGACTTCGACGACCGGGTCGACCTGCGCGCCCGCCGCTGCGCCTGAGACGACGACGGCCCGACGCGGATCGCCTCGGCAGACGCATGCGGTTCGTCATTTCGGCCCTGAGCCGGAATCCAATCCAGCTCCACTCGATCGCCGTCTGCCGGCCTTAACCGTCGCGGCCAGCCGATACGCGCCCGACGCCGGTGGACCGCGCGGGCGTCACTCGAGACCGATGGAACGCTGAGGCATGGCTCCCGGCTCAAGGCCGGGACGACGACCTTCTCGGACGGACGACGACGCCTTTCCGCCCCGCGTCCACGACAGCGTCCTCCTGACGCCTCACGGCGTCTTCAGCAGCCGCTCCAGATACTGGCGCTCCAGCTGCGGCGACAGCTGATCGCCGAGCCGGTTGCGGATCTCGTCGAGGATGCGGCGGGCCCGCTGCGTGTCGATCTCGTCCGGCACCTTCACGTCCTGGCCGAAATCCGGCCCCTGCGTCTGCATCTGCCGCCCCAGCGGATCGCGGCCCGACGGGTTCGGCTGGCCCGGGAAGCCCTGGCCCATCTGGCCGGGCTGGCCCTGCCCCTGCTGCATCGCCTGTTGCATCTGCTGCATCATGTCCTTGGCGCCGCTGCGCAGCGCCTCCAGCGCCTTGCCCTGCTGGCCCACGGCCTCGCCGTCATTGCCCTTCCCGAGCGCACCCTTGGCATCGCCCATCGCCTGGTCGGCCTCGCCGAAGCCCTTGGACGGCTGCATGCCCATTCCCTGCAGCTGCTGCTGCAGCGCCTGCAGGTCCTTCTGCAGCTGGCCCTGCTGCTGTTGCATCTGCTGCAGCATCTTCTGCATCTGCTCGGCGGTCATCGGCTGCCCGGGCTGCTGGCCTGGCTGCTGCTG
Source organism: Jiella sp. M17.18 (assembly GCF_041027365.1). Classification (NCBI taxonomy): domain Bacteria; kingdom Pseudomonadati; phylum Pseudomonadota; class Alphaproteobacteria; order Hyphomicrobiales; family Aurantimonadaceae; genus Jiella; species Jiella sp. M17.18. The sequence continues at coordinate 104,386 of NZ_JBFTEH010000005.1, forward strand.
ACCCTGCTGGCCCTCCTGCCCCTGCTGCTGCGCGCGCTGGCGGCCGAGATCATAGGTCTGGTCGCGCAGCTGCTGCTGCTTCTGCAGCAGCTCTCCGAGCTTGTTCATCTGCTGCTGCATGGCGTTCGGCTGGCCCTGCTGTGGCCGGCCCGGGCGCATCGCCTGGAGGTTGTCCATCATCTGCTGGAGCTGCGACAGGAGCTGCTGGGCCGCTTCCTTCGATCCGGACTTCGCCAGATTCTCGATCTGGTTCATCATCTTCTCCAGGTCCTGCTGCCGGATCTCCTGGGCATTGCCCATCTGCATCTGGTCCTGGCTCATCGGCGGCTGGTTCTTCATCTGCTGGGCGAGTTCCTGCAGATAATCGTTCATCGCCTGGCGCAGGTCCTTCATCAGGCGGTCGATCTCCTCGTTCGACGCCCCGTTCTGCAGCGCCTGCGAGAGCTTCTCGCGCGCATCGCGCAGCCGCTTCTCGGCGAGCGACAGATTACCGTCCTCGATGCCGAGGGCGATCTCCCACATGAAGTCGACGGCCGACTTCAGCGCCGCGTCGTCATGCGCGGTGGCGATGCGCGTGCGGACCGCCTTCAGGGCGATGTAGTCGCCCGGATTCTTGATGAACTCGTCGCCGCGCAGCGTGATCGCGTCGAGCATGTCGACGACCCGCGGCGCGGCATTGGCGTTCAGCGCCAGCATGCGCCGCTGCTCGACGACCGCCCGCGCCAGCGGATTGGTGAAGCGGCGCTCCGGCAGCGTGATATGCTTGGTCGCAGAGCGTCCGGCCTGGCCGGCATCGTCCTCGGCGACGAGCGTCAGCCCGACCTTCGCGCCGGCATAGGGGCTCTCGGTGAGGTCCGCGCTGGTTCTGGCCTCCGCCGTGCCGCGAGTGCGCCGCGGCAGCGCCAGGCGCACCTCCGGCGGCGGGAACAGCGGCCGGGCGCCAGGCGCGACGGTCTTGTCCTCGACCGCGATCTCGGCCCGTCCCTTGGCGACCCCGTAATCGTCCGTCACCGTGTAGGCGAGCTCCAGGGCGCCGTTGCGCGCCTCCTTCGGCTCGCCCTTGAAGGCAATCTTCGGATCGGTGTCGGGGGTGACCGCAAAGGACCATTGGCCAAGGGTCTGGAACGCCGTCGTCAGAGCCGCCGCGCCGCTTTCCCGCAGCGTATAGGCATATTCGCGCGGGCCGTTCGCGGAGGCGGCCGGCTTCGACGCCGCGCTCTTTTCAGCCTGGCTTGCGCCGCCCGCGGTGCCCGGCCCGCCGCTCGCCGCCGCGGCCTTTTGCGCCGCCGCTTCGTCCTTCGAGGCGACGTTGACCGCTTCGGCGCCCTTGCGCTTCGGCGTGAAGGCGAGCCCGGCGCCTGAGCCGTCGGAAATGCGGACCGAGAGGACGCTTCCCTGCGGCACGGCTACCGTGCCGGACTGCTGCGCATCGGTGAGGAAGATCGGGGCGCGGCCGGTATAGGTCGGCGGTGTCACCCAGGCATCGATCCGTCGGCTGGCAGCCGGTGCCGAATCATCCGGCGCAAAGGCGTCGCCGAGGCGGCCGCCGCCGGCCCCGAACGAGAAGGCGAAGGCGGTCACCAGCAGCAGCGCGATCAGCGCCCGCATGCCGAGCGGGTCGAGCCGCTCTGTCTGCGTGTTGGGCGAGCCTCCGGACAGGTGCCGCAGCCGCTCGGCCATCCGCCGCTGATGCTCGCGCCACAGCGCCAGCGCAAAGGGATCCTCGCCTGTCGCTTGCTCGCCCTGCACGCGCAGCGGCTGGTGCTGCAGCCGGCTGACGAGTTCGATCCGACGGTCGACCTCGGCGCGGCGCGGCACCCGGATTCGGCGGTTCGCCCACAGCACGGCGAGCGCGAGCAGGCCAAGGACGCCGAGCACCAGCATGCGCGCGAGGTACGGCATCGCAGCGAACAGGCCGAACCAGGACAGGATCAGGAAGATGGCTGCGAGGCAGGCGAGCCCCAGCACCAGCGGCCAGACCCGCTCGACGAAGAGCGACAGCCAGGAGGCCCGGCGCGTCCACGCGACCCGGCCGTGCGCCATCCACTCTCTCGACCGGTCGATGTCGCTCATTCCCGTCCACTTTCCGCCGGAGTTCAGGCGCCCATGCCGGGCAGCCTGAATTTTCCGAAGCTTAACAGCTTTTACGGCGAAGAGGAGGCAGGTGACGGGAGTTTGAAGACACCGGCACGGAGCCGCGGCGGTGCGTCATCGCTGCCCGCATCCGCCAGCCGCGACCGGCGCTCGCTCCGGCCCCGTACCCGGCGGCAGACTCACCCCTCCAGCCAGGGCGGCAGGTGGTCGAGGCTGATCAACTCGTCGATCGTCTGGCGCGGGCGGACCGGATAATAGGCGTCGCCCTTGACCAGCACCTCGGCGATGAGCGGCCGGGTGTTGTAGGTTCCGGCCTGCACCGCGCCATAGGCGCCGGCGGACGAGACGAAGACGAGATCGCCGGCCTTCACCGCCGGCAGCGCGCGGTCCTTGGCGAGGAAATCGCCGCTCTCGCAGACCGGCCCGACCACGTCGGCGACGATCGTTCCCGTCGCCTCGCCCTCGACGACGGGAGCGATGTCGTGCCAGGCGTCGTAGAGGGTCGGACGGACGAGATCGTTCATCGCGGCGTCGACGATGACGAAGGTCTTCGTCTCCGTCTCCTTCACATAGACGACCCTGGCAACGAGAATGCCGGCGTTCGCCGCGATCAGCCGGCCGGGCTCGAACACCACGCGGCAATCCAGGTCCCGCACGTGCCGTTTGACGATCTCGGCATAGGCCGGCGGCTCGGGCGGCAGGTCGGCGTCGCGGCGATAGGGCACGCCGAGGCCGCCGCCGAGGTCGATGTGGCTGATCGTGTGGCCGGCTTCCCGCAGCCGCCGCACCAGTCCCGCCAGCCGCTCGAAGGCCTCGTCGAACGGCTTCAGCTCGACGATCTGGCTGCCGATATGCATGTCGATGCCGCAGACCGCGATGCCCGGCAGCGCGCGGGCGCGATCGTAGACGGCCCCGGCGCGGTCGAAGGCGATGCCGAACTTGTCGGATTTCTTGCCGGTGGAGATCTTGGCGTGGGTGCGTGCGTCGACGTCCGGATTGATCCGGAAGGAGACGTGCGCCGTGGTGCCGCAAGCGACGGCCCGGGCCGAAATCGTCTCCAGCTCCGGCTCCGATTCGACGTTGAAGCAGAAGATCTTCGAGGCGAGCGCGAGGTCGATCTCCGCGACCGTCTTGCCGACGCCTGAGAACATGATCCTGTCGGCGGGAATGCCGGCACGCAGCGCCCGGATGAGTTCGCCGCCCGAGACGACGTCCGCGCCCGCACCGAGCCGCTCCAGCGTCGCCAGCACCGCCTGGTTGGAGTTCGCCTTCATGGCGTAGCAGACGAGCGCGTCGATATCGGCGAACGCCTTGGCGAAGACCTCGTAGTGCCGCGTCAGCGTGGCGGTGGAATAGCAGTAGAACGGCGTCCCGATCTCGCGGGCGATCGTCTCGACCGACACGTCCTCGGCGTGGAGCGCGCCGTTCCTCATCTCGAAATGGTTCATCGCATCGGCCGGGTTCGGCGGCCGCATCCGACGCGGCCCGCAGGGGAATTAGTTTAGCAGCGGATCGAGGATGAAGCCGCCGCCCGCACCCTCGTTGCACCTCAGCGGCACCGATCGGCCTGCCGTCGTCGATGGCAAGGCTCCGCTGAGCGGGCCTTGCCACCCGGGCGTCGGCGATCGCCTGACAGCGGCTATCGCCGCCGGTGTGGCCGGACACGGTCGATTCGACGAGACGGTCGGCGCCTTGCCCGTCGTCGGCGGGACCGGGGGGTTCTTCACTCCACAGCCCGCCAGCACCAGCGCCGCCGCTGCGAGCGCCAAAGCCGCCGTTCCTCTCGATATCATCGCCATCCTGCCGCCCCCAGCCTCAGCCGCCCCGCGTCACCCCGAACGGTGATAGCGGTTCTGCCGGACAAAATCATCCTCTGCCCGAACCGCTTTCGCGGGCGAGCCGGTCTCTCCAGTATCCGACCTGCCGGCGCACGTTCTCCGGAGCGGTGCCGCCGAAGCTCTTGCGGCTCGCGACCGAGGCGTCGACGCCGAGAACACCATAGACGGCGTCGGTGATGCGGGGCTCCAGCGAGCGCAGCGTTTCGAGCGGCAGGTCCTCGAGGCCGACGCCACGCTCCTCCGCCAGCGCGACGGCGCGGCCGGTGACGTGATGCGCCTCGCGGAACGGCATGCCGAGTTCGCGCACCAGGAAGTCGGCGAGGTCCGTCGCGGTGGAGTAGCCGTGGCCGGCCGCCTTGCGCATCGCGTCGACGTTCGGCGTCAGGTCGCGCACCATGCCGGTCGCCGCGGCGAGTGCCAGGAACAGCGAATCGATCGCGTCGAAGACCTGTTCCTTGTCCTCCTGCATGTCCTTCGAATAGGTCAGCGGCAGGCCCTTCATCACCGTCAGCAGCGAGATCAGCGCGCCGTTGATGCGGCCCGGTTTGGCGCGCACCAGTTCGGCCGCGTCCGGGTTGCGCTTCTGCGGCATGATCGAGGAGCCGGTGGAAAAGGCGTCCGACAGCCGGACGAAGCCGAACTGCGGCGTCGACCAGATGACGATTTCCTCGGCGAGCCGCGACAGATGCGTCGCGCAGATCGCGGCGACCGAGAGGAACTCCAGCGCGAAGTCGCGGTCGGAGACCGAATCCAGCGAATTGCGCGTCGGCTCGCGAAAGCCGAGCGCCTGCGCCGTCATGTGACGGTCGATCGGGAAGCCGGTGCCGGCGAGCGCGGCGGCGCCGAGCGGCGATTCGTCGAGCCGCTCCAGCGCGTCGCGGCACCGCAACAGGTCGCGCGCCGCCATCTCGACATAGGCGAGGCAGTGGTGGCCGAAGGTGACGGGCTGGGCGACCTGCAGATGGGTGAAGCCCGGCATCACGGTGTCGGCATGCGCCTCGGCCTTGTCGACGAGCGCCGTCATGAAGTCGACGAGGGCGCCGTCCAGCGCCTGAAGCGCCTTCTTCACGTGCAGGCGGAAGTCGAGGGCGACCTGGTCGTTGCGAGAGCGGGCGGTGTGCAGCCGACCGGCGGCGGGGCCGACCAGCTCGGCAAGCCGCGCCTCGATATTCATGTGGATGTCCTCGCGCTGGCGCGAGAAGGCGAAGCGCCCTTCGGCGATCTCGGCGCGGACCGTCTCCAGCCCGTCCTGTAACGTCCGTGCGTCCTCGGCCGAAATGATGCCTTGTTCGGCCAGCATGGCCGCATGGGCTTTCGATCCGTCGATATCCTCGGCATAAAGCCGCTTGTCGAAGTCGATCGAGGCGTTGATCTCCTCCATGACCGCGGCGGGCCCGGAGGCGAAACGGCCGCCCCACATCTCGTTGGACGTCTTCTGGCTCATGGAATGGGACTCGTCGTGGAGGCTAGCGAAAGGACGGATGACGACATGACCACGCAGGATCCGAAGTTCCCGGGCGGGCGGCGGCTGGCACTGGTCGCCGCGCTCGCTCTCGTCTGCGGGTTGGCTGCGGGCGGTGCCGTCCTATACGTCAGGCAAAGCGGGTCTGGCAACGAAGGCGCGACAGCCTGCGCCGGCGATGCCAGGCTCGCGGACGCGATCGCCGCGAAAGCCACCGGCGAGGTCGCCGCAGTGCAGCCGCTGGAGACGCCGTTCAGCGTCCGCCAGATCGCCTTCACCGACAAGCACGGCGGAAAGCGCACCCTCGCCGACTTCTCCGGGAAGACGCTGCTGGTCAACATGTGGGCGACCTGGTGCGTGCCGTGCCGGGAGGAGATGCCGGCGCTCGACGCCCTGGAAAAGAAGCAGGGCGGCGCGGACTTCGCGGTCGTCCCGATCAACGTCGACCTCGGCGACAACGACAAGCCGCAGCGCTTCTACGCGCAGGAAAAGCTCACCGCCCTGCCGCTCTACCGCGACTCCACGATGGGCGTCTTCAACGACATGAAGAGCCAGGGCGTCGCCTTCGGCCTGCCGGTGTCGCTGCTGGTCGATCCCAAGGGCTGCGCCCGGGCCTCGATCAACGGGCCGGCCGAATGGGCAAGCCCGGACGCGCTCCGGCTGATCCAGGCGATGACGGCGCAGGACAAGGCCGGCGCCTGACCCGCGGCGGCGTCGGCGAGTGTCCCTCGCCGCGAGACCCGTCGCCGCCTTACTCGCCTGGCCTGTCCGCCGCCACAGCGGCCACTGCGTCGCGCAGGGCGCGGACTTCGCGGTTGAGCGCCTGCAGCCGCTCGAGATCCATGCCGGAGGCGGCGACCAGCCGCTCGCCGAGCCGGCGCGTGACCTGGCGCATCGCCCGTCCGGCCTCCGTCAGAGTCACCGTCACCTGCCGCTCGTCCTCGCGCTTGCGCCGGCGTTCGAGGAGACCCGCGACCTCCAGCCGCTTCACCAGCGGCGTCACGGTGCTGGACTCCAGCGACAGCCGCGCCGCGATCGCGCCGATCGTCAGCCCGTCCTCCTCCCACAGCGCGCTGAGGACGAGATATTGCGGATAGGTGATCCCGGCCTCGTCCAGCACCGGCTTGTAGAGCCGGCCCACCGCCATGGACGCGCCATAGAGCGCGAAGCAGAGATGCTGGTCGAGCGGCAGCGTGGTGTCGGTCATGGTCTCTCTCCGCGCTCCCCTGGTGACGATGCGGGCGGCAAGGCGTCTGCCCGGTCGACATAGGCGCCTCCGGCCGGGAACGGGAGGCAGCCGGTCATATATCACGATAACGTTTATGGACGCGCGCGCGGTCGAACGTTAGCTGATAATTATCGCGATAATTATTATCGCATACGAAGAAGGAGACCATCATGTCCGTGAACGTCATCTACAAGACCAGGGCTACCGCCACCGGGGGCCGCGACGGCAGCGCCAGGTCCGAGGACGGCTCGGTCGACGTCAGGCTTGTCGTGCCGAAGGAGATGGGCGGCCCGGGCGGGGACGGCGCCAATCCGGAGAAGCTGTTCGCCGCCGGCTATTCCGCCTGCTTCCTCGGCGCGATGAAGGCCGTCTCCGGGAAGGTCGGGGTCAAGGTGCCCGCCGACGCGACCGTCGCCGCCGAGATCGGCTTCGGTTCGCGCTCGGAAGGCGGCTACGGCATCACCGCCCACCTCACCGCGACCCTGCCGGGCGTCGACCGCGAGGCCGGGGAAAAGCTCCTTGCCGCCGCGCACGAGGTCTGCCCGTACTCCAACGCCACGCGCGGCAATGTCGACGTCGGGCTGACGCTCGCCTGAGACGACGGCGGGACACGATACAGCAAGCGCGGCACCCGCTCGGTGCCGCGCTTGTCCGTCCGGCCTGTTGCGGCACCGGCGCTTCGGTCCTACTTTCGGCCGACATCCGGAGATTGCACCATGTCGACGACGCTGACGATCACCGAGACGGGCGGGGTGACGCTCGGAGAAGACCTGCTCGACCATCTCGGCGTGAAGCCGGGCGAGCAAGTGGCCGCAGAGCGCGATGCCGCCGGCCGGGTCACGCTTCACGCGGTGGAAACGCCCAAGAAGCCCGCAGACCCGCCGCGAACACGCGGGATCGAGGACACGTTCGCGATGCTGAACCATCTCGCGCACGGTCCCGCCCCGACGATCGAGGAATTGAACGAGATCATCGCGGACGCCTGGGCCGGCAAGCGGTGAAGCTCATCGCCGGCACCAACGTCCTGATTAGCGTCATCGTCAATGATCAGCCGGAACAGGCGCGTCTGGCGAAAGACACGGTTCGAAAGGCCGCGCAGCTCGTCGCGGCGCAAGGTTTCGGCGTTCTCGTCCTGGATGCTCCGGCCTGATCCCCGGCCCTACCGCGTCGGCACCGGTGTCTCGCCGCGATAGTCGTAGAAGCCGCGGCCGGCCTTGCGGCCGAGCCAGCCGGCCTCGACATATTTCACCAGCAGCGGGCACGGGCGATACTTGGAATCAGCCAGCCCGTCGTGCAGCACCTGCATGATCGACAGGCAGGTGTCGAGGCCGATGAAATCGGCGAGCTGCAGCGGGCCCATCGGATGGTTCGCGCCGAGCTTCATCGCCGTGTCGATCGATTCGACCGAGCCGACGCCCTCGTAGAGCGTGTAGATCGCCTCGTTGATCATCGGCAGGAGGATGCGGTTGACGATGAAGGCCGGGAAGTCCTCCGACACCGTCACCGTCTTGTCGAGCTTCGTCACGAAGGTCCGCGCCGCCTCGAACGTCTCGTCGCCGGTGGCGATGCCGCGCACCAGTTCGACCAGCTTCATGACCGGCACCGGGTTCATGAAGTGGATGCCCATGAAGCGCTCGGGCCGGTCGGTCGCCGCGGCGAGCCTTGTGATCGAGATCGACGAGGTGTTGGTCGCGAGGATCGTCTTCTCGTCCAAGAGCGGGCAGATCTCGCGGTAGATCTTGCGCTTGACCGTCTCGTCCTCGGTCGCCGCCTCGATCACGAGGTCGAGCCCTGAAAAGGCGGCGGGATCGCTGACGGCGGTGATCCGCGACAGCGCCTCGGCCTTCTCGGCCTCGGAGATCTTCTGCGAGGCGATCTGGCGGTCCATGTTGGCGCCGATCTTGGCGAGCCCCGCCTCGGCCCGCTCCTGCGTCACGTCGTAGAGGGTGACGGCAAAGCCGGCGAGCGCGGCGACATGCGCGATGCCGCCGCCCATCTGCCCCGCCCCGACGATCCCGACCGTCCTGATCTCGCCGTCCATGTCGCCTCTCCTCCCGTTCTGTTGCGGCGCAGCGTAGTCCGCGCCGCCGACGCCGTCAAAGCGGCCGCCGCCCTCAGAGCTTCTGCGTCAGCTCCGGCAGGATCTGGAAGAGATCGCCGACGAGGCCGTAGTCGGCGACCTGGAAAATCGGCGCCTCCTCGTCCTTGTTGATCGCGACGATCACCTTGGAGTCCTTCATGCCGGCGAGATGCTGGATCGCGCCGGAGATGCCGGCGGCGATGTAGAGCTCGGGCGCGACCACCTTGCCGGTCTGGCCGACCTGCCAGTCGTTGGGGGCATAGCCGGCGTCGACGGCCGCGCGCGATGCGCCGACCGCGGCGCCGAGCTTGTCGGCGAGCGGCAGGATCACCTCCTCGAACTTCTCCTTCGAGCCGAGCGCGCGCCCGCCGGACAGGATGATCTTGGCGGCGGTGAGTTCCGGACGCTCCGAATGGGCCAGCTTCTCCTCGACGAAGGTCGAGAGGCCGGGATCGCCGGCGGCCTCGACCGCCTCCACCTGGGCCGAGCCGCCCTCGCCCGCCGCCTGGAAGGCCGAGGTGCGCACGGTGATCACCTTCTTGGCGTCATGCGACTTCACCGTCTGGACGGCGTTGCCGGCATAGATCGGCCGCTCGAACGTGTCGGCGCCCTTCACGGCGATGACGTCGGAGACCTGCATGACGTCGAGGAGCGCGGCGATGCGCGGGGCGACGTTCTTGCCGCTGGTCGTCGCCGGTGCGACGATCGCGTCGTAGTCGCCCGCGAGCTTCACGACGAGGTCGGCGAGCGGCTCGGCGAGGCCGTGCGCATAGGGCCCGGCGTCGGCATGCAGCACCTTGGCGACGCCCGAAAGCTTCGCCGCGGCCTCCGCGACGGCGGAGGCGCCGGAGCCGGCGACGAGGATGTGGACGTCGGCGCCGAGGGCGCTCGCGGCGGTGAGCGCCTTGGCGGTTTCGCCGGAGAGCGCCGCGTTGTCGTGTTCGGCGATGAGCAGCGTGGTCATGGTTGGTTCTCCTTCGCCAGAATCAGAGCAGGCCGGCTTCGTTCTTCAGCTTGTCGATCAGTTCGTCGACCGAGGCGACCTTGACGCCGCCCTCGCGCTTCTTCGGCTCGGCGGTGCCGAGCACCTCCAGCCGCGGCGCGATGTCGACGCCCATCTCCTCCGGCGTCTTCTCGGCGATCGGCTTCTTCTTCGCCTTCATGATGTTCGGCAGCGAGGCGTAGCGCGGCTCGTTGAGGCGAAGATCGGTGGTCACGATCGCCGGCAGCTTCAGGTCGATGGTCTGCAGCCCGCCATCGACCTCGCGCGTCACCTTGGCGCGGCCATCCGACAACGCGATCTCGTTGGCGAAGGTGCCCTGCGCCCAGCCGAGCAGTGCGGCGAGCATCTGGCCGGTCTGGTTGCAGTCGTCGTCGATCGCCTGCTTGCCGAGGATGACGAGGTCCGGCTTCTCCTCCTCCACGACGCCCTTCAGGAGCTTGGCGACGGCGAGCGGCTCGGTCGGCTGGTCGGTCTTCACCAGCACGCCGCGGTCGGCACCCATGGCGAGCGCAGTGCGGATCGTCTCCTGGCTCTGCTGCGGGCCGACCGAGACGGCGACGATCTCGCTCGCGGTGCCCGCCTCCTTGAGCCGGATCGCCGCCTCGACGGCGATCTCGTCGAACGGGTTCATGCTCATCTTGACGTTGGCGAGGTCGACGCCGGAGCCGTCGGCCTTCACCCGGATCTTCACATTGTAGTCGACGACCCGCTTGACTGCGACGAGGACCTTCATCGGCGATCGAACTCCCTGGCTGGCCTCCCCAGAGGCCCTGAACTGTCGTGACGCCGTTTTGGCGCGGTCACGGCGCGAAAGCAAATCGTCCGTGCGCCGCCCGGCCTCGATCCGGGACCGCCGACGTCAGGCCGCGCCCGTCGGCCGATCGGCCGCTCTGCCCGGCACACGAGCCCTCAACGGCTGCCGCCCGGCACCCAGAGGACGTCGGCGCGGCCGTCGTCGTTGGCGATGCGGGCGGCGACGAAGAAGTGGTCGGACAGGCGGTTGACGTATTGCAGCGCCGCCGGCGCCACCGTCTCGCCGGCCTTCGCCGCCAGCGCCACCATCAGCCGCTCGGCGCGGCGCGCGACCGTGCGGGCGTGGTGCAGATGCGTCGCCGCGGGCGAGCCGGCCGGCAGGACGAAGGAGCGCAGAGGCTCCAGCCGCTCGTTCATCGCGTCGATCTCTTCCTCCAGCCGCGCGACCTGGGCGGCGACGACCTTCAGCGGCTCGTAGCCGAGCGGCTCGCCGGTCTCGGGCGTCGCGAGTTCGGCACCGAGGTCGAAGAGCTCGTTCTGGATGCGCGCGAGCATTTCGTCGAGGTCGCCGCCGGCATGCAGCCGCACGAGGCCGAGGACGGCGTTCAGCTCGTCCACCGTGCCGATCGCCTCGAGCCTCAGATCCGCCTTGGAGCGCCGCGGGCCGGCGGCGAGGCCCGTCTCGCCGGCATCGCCGGTGCGGGTGTAGATCTTGTTCAGCCTGACCATGGTGCCTCCGCTGTCGGCGGGAGACATAGGCGGGAGCGCGGCGCGGGGCAAAGGGTGCGGAGTGGGCCCCGTCCTTCCGTCGCACGCCCGTGGTCGAGTTCATCATCGAGACAGGGCGAGACCGCCGCAGCTTCCTTCTTCTCCCCCATGGGGAGAAGTGCCGGCAGGCGATGAGGGCTGTGACGCAGGCTGCAATGGGAAAGTGCCGATCGGCGCGACGTCTCGCCCCTCCCGACAATCCCCCTCATCCGCCCTCCGGGCACCTTCTCCCCACGGGGGAGAAGAAACCAGCGCTCTTCGGCCGCCCGATGCGCGTCCGAAGCCGTGCCTTCGACCAGGCCCCTAATGCTTCGCCAGCAGCAGCACCCCGACGATGAGGATGACCGCCAGCCCCTGCAGCATGACGCGGGCGCGCATCAGCTTCTGCGAGGTGTTGCCGGACCCGCCGCGCATCATGTTGACGAGCCCGGCGACGAGCACGCAGGCAGTCACGATCATCACGGCGAGGGCGAGAAAGGTCAGAAATCCGGACATGCCGCGCTTTCGAAGGGTTCAGGAGGTCGGCTGGTAGATATACCGTTTTACGGATTTGGGCCTAGCTCAATTGCCCCTTTTGCCGCGGCTAAGGAAGCTCATAGATTACGAATATCGGAGCGATCACAGCGACTTCGGGTTAATGATGCGGCGACGTTAATTCTCACTCCTCCGCATCAGCTTGACGAATCCGCAGACCTTCACATCAGGATGCGCCGGCCGACATTGGCATGTTCATTAACCCTGGAACCTTCTGCAACTGCGTCCTCAGCCAAGAATAGCTGTTTTGGAAATTCTCAAAATCTTTTTCAGTAACCGGCTTGGTGTGGGCTTCGAACCTCCGAGCTATGTTGATAGTGTCGATGTTCATCTCGAACCTGTCGGGCTTTATGCCAAAGTAGGCAGAAAAGTTATCCCAGTTTCTGACGAAAATTGGCTTCAAATCGCTTAGGTACAATTCGTTGACGGCCTCCTTGGGAGGCCTTCCAACGAAAAGCTGCACCTTTTGGCCGTTATTTGGTAAAGCGCTACAAATAGCACTCGCTACTTTTAGGTCATCGAATGCGAAGCGATAATTTAGAACTATCATCAATAACTTCCGCAAAGCGTACTCGATCTTCGTTCTACTTTCAAAAAGCGCAGAAAGATCCGCGATATCGGGCTCATCTGGTAAACATTCCAATGGAAGATCACCACGCGTAAAAGGAGAGATTGATCCTTTGTATTCTTCTCCCGATTTTACGAGAAAGGATCGAAGCTCTTTAATAGCGAACGCCGCATTGTCCGCCTCCAACAATCCATACCGGGCGAACCTCGAGGCCTTTTCGGGTTCAGATGCAAGGAAGTCTTGAACAAATGACACATCACCATCTGCCAACAAGCAGAGTAGTTCATATTCATCAGGATACCACCAAACCAGAGATAGGAGAATGTCCTTGATCGGTTGCGTCAGTCGTATAGCGATCCTGTCTTTGAGTGAAGAGAAATTATCCTTTGAGATCTTTACTTTTCTATCGACCGGCATTTCACCTAAAGAACGCAGCACCTCACTACAAGCCAAGCGAATCAGGTACGGGTGCCCACCGTATTCAGCGCTCAGGAGGTCAAAACAATCCTCATCAAGGGTAGCACCCGAATATTTCGCAATTGATCTAACCATATCGCGTACGCTGGCACGCGTCAGCGGATCAAGATAAAATGGAACTGCTAGCTGGAATATCGGGTTAGGTATTTGATCAAAGTGAGATTGCTCGACGCTTGATGGATTCACGCCGGCCACACAGAAAGTCAAGAAGCCCTTCGTCTCCTGTGAGGCCGATCTGATTGTCTGCCAGAGAGGCAGATGATCCTTATCCCCAATGTTGCCCGAGATGGTTTGCGACGCCTGGAGTTATGAATTCTACCTCGTCTAAGAGAAGAACAATCTGCTCACATTGACAGTGATCTTTGATCCACTTCACTGTACGAATGAACGAGTTTGCTGCATCGGACATGTTAAAGGAGAGCTCCTCCGGATCTGGACTACCAAGCTTCGGAGCGGATTCAATCAGACGACGCGCCAACTCCTCAAGCACCGCCCACCAGCGACTGCCGTATATTCCGGGACTTTGGCAGTCGACATATTCTGCGATAGCACCCTTCTCCAAGAGTCTACGTTGAACAGCAAACAGCACAGAAGTCTTCCCAGTTTTTCTGAGACCAAATAGGCCAGATTGCTCCTTTCTAATCAGAGATCTCTGCGTCAATTATTGAACAATTCCATCTCGACCGTAAAAATACTTGTCATGCTTTATAGGTGAAGACATCCCAAATAGATCAAAACGTCCTACAATCGCCGCCATTCTCAATCTTATAAGGAAGTTCTGTCCACCTCTACTTTTTAACTCACCCGAAGAAAATGGCACTATAACCCAATCTTTGCTTTGCAAAGATAGGTGCTCGATAGACTCTCTGTCTCCTTCATAGATAACTATCGCGACGACATTCTCCACCCTATGTCGAAACTCGGGAGCACGAGAGATATTCTCTAGCGCAGTCAGCAACCGGGCGTCTGCGCGAGAATGCGGCGAATATACTGCGATGACTTCTCGCTGAAGACCGAATCGCTCCGCGACAAAGGGCTTCGGCTGGCAAAGCCAGAACGCTTGTCCGAATTGATGCGCGCCGTAAGTCACGTCGAAAGCTTCATCGAGTGCAGCGGCTAGAACCTCTTGCTCGGGCTTTCTGCGAAAGAAAGCCTGCAGCGCATTTTCTCTAATTGCCATACCTTCCCTCCGATGGTCGTTTTTCGTATCGCAGCCTTTGACTGCCTATCAAGATGCTGGCAATCACGGGTGGCATCAACGCCGCTCTTACGAAATTCGGCTCCGCCGCCCCCTCACACGCTCCTTGCCACCCGCCGCCGCCCCGGCAGCCCCCGCGTCGCGGCGGCGACGCCGACGCCCGCGAGCACCAGGCCAGCGAGTTGCACCGGCGTCAGCGTTTCCCCGAACAGCGCCCAGGCCATGACCGCGGTGACGCCGGGGACGAGGTACATCAGCGAGGCGACGGAGGAGACGGCGCCTTCGCGGATGAGGGTCAGCATCAGGAAGATCGCGCCGATCGACAGGACGAAGACCAGCCAGAGAAGCGCGAAGACGAGTTCGCCGGTCCACCGGACCTGCATCGTCTCGGTTCCGAAGGCGAGGAGCAGCGTCGGGATCAGCGCGCCGAGATATTGCAGCGCCGTCCCGGCGCGAAGGTCGACGCCGCCGACGAAGCGCTTCTGCCAGACCGTGCCGGCCGAGATGCCGAGCGCCGAGAGGAAGACCGGCGCCAGCGTCTGGAAGCCGTAGGCGCCGGGGCCGCCGAGCTTCGGCAGGATGACGAGGGCGACGCCGAGGAGCCCGAGCGCGAGGCCGAGGACGTGGCGCGGCTTCACCGTCTCGCCGAGGAAGAGGCTCGCGAGGATCGTCGTCACGATCGGCTGCAGGCCGACGATCAGCGCCGCGATGCCGGCGTTGAGGCCGTGGCGCACGGCATAGAACACGCCGCCGAGATAGACGCCGTGGATCAGGCTGCCGGCGATCATCGCGTGCAGCGCCGGACCGGGCTTCGGGAACGGCGCGCGCACCGCCAGCACCACGGCGAGGAGCACCGCCATCGCCAGTCCGTAGCGCATCGAGAGGAAGGTGAACGGCTCGGCATAGGGCATGGCGTAGCGCGCGCCGATGAAGCCGGTCGACCAGAGCAGCACGAAGACGGCGGGAAAGGCGGGCAGGAACCGGTTCACGAGGCAGCCTTCGGGACATCGGGGCGCGAGCGCGGGACGCGGCGCCGGCTGGCAGGACGGGCCCGCCATAGCAGCGCCGGCCGCCGCCGCAAAGGCGCGCAAGGCCACAGCCTTCGCGAAGACGGCCGTCCGCATCCGGTCCCGGCGGGAGAGCGGCCCGCATCGGCAGTCTGCGACAGGGCGGCGCCGCATCCTCGCGCCGCCTGCAGCCGCATTCCGCGTTTGCGAAGCGGCCCGTCGCGGTCTATCGCGAAGGGAACGTCCCGGCCGGTTCCTTCATGCACACCATCCTCAACGTCGTCGTCCCGCTCTTCAGCCTCATGGCGCTCGGCTATCTCAGCGTGCGCGTCGGGCTCCTGTCGGATGCGGTGGGGGATGGCCTCGCCCGCTTCGTCTTCGTCGTCGCCGTGCCGGTGCTCCTGTTCCGCACCCTGGCCAACGTCTCCTTCGGCAACGCCAACCCGCTCTATCTCTGGGCGAGCTATTTCATTCCCGTTGCGATCGTCTGGACGATCGGCACGCTGGTGGTGCGCCGGCTGACCGGCGCCAACCATCGCACCGGCGTCATCGCCGGCGTCTCCTCGGGCTTTGCCAACACCGCCTTCCTCGCTCTGCCGGTGCTGCAGCGAGCCTATGGCGATCCGGGGCTCGAGCCGCTGCTCCTGATCATCTCGATCCACCTGCCGGTGATGATGATCGCCTCGACGCTGCTGATCGAGCGGGCGGCGGCGCTGGACATGAAGGAAAGCGGCGAAGGCGATCCAGATATGCCGCCGGCGCCGCCCTCGCTCAGGGAGACCGCGCGGCGCGTCATCAAGAACCTTCTCACCAACGCCATCGTCGTCGGCATCCTCTGCGGCCTGCTCTGGCGGCTGACCGGCGTGCCGCTGGAGGGCCATCTCGACGAGATCGCCAAGCTCCTCGGCGGCACGGCCGGGCCGCTGGCACTGTTCGCGCTCGGCATGTCGCTGCCGCGCTACGGGCTCAAGGGCGACATCCTCCCCGCGGCGGTGGTCTCGCTCCTGTCGCTGGTCGTCATGCCGGCGCTGGTCTGGGTCTCGACGACGCGCCTGCACCTGCCGCCGCAGTGGATCCGCAGCGCGGTGATCACCGCCGCCGCGCCGCTCGGCGTCAACGCCTATCTCCTCGCGGTCTATTTCAAGGCCGGCGAGAAGCTGGCGGCGACGGCGACGCTGATGTCGACGGTCGCGGCCGTCGTCACGATGAGCGTCTGGCTGACCATCCTCCAGGGCTGAGCGCCGCTGCGGGGTCGTCACCCGCCGTAGGGCAGGCAGGAAGATCCTGGGCCGACAGCCCGACCATCCGGGCGACGTCCTCCGCCGTCAGCCCGGCCGCGCGCAGCGATTTCAGCGAGGTGTCGCGGGCACTCTTCGACAGCTTGCGGCCGTCGGCGCCGAGGATCAGGTCGTGATGGTGGTAGCGCGGCGCGGGCAGGCCGAGCAGCGCCTGCAGCAGCCGATGGACGCTGGTCGCATAGAACAGATCGCGGCCGCGCACGACGTCGGTGACGCCCTGCAGCGCGTCGTCGACGACGACGGCGAGATGGTAGCTCGTCGGGATGTCCTGGCGCCCCAGCACCACGTCGCCCCATTCCAGCGGGCGTGCGACGATCTCGCCGCTGTCGCCCGTCGGCGAGGCGCCGGTCTCGTGCCAGACGAGCGCCGGGGCGCATTCGATCGCCCGCTCCATGTCGAGCCGCCAGGCGAAGCGCTCGCCCTCGCTCATCCGCCTCTCGCGCTCCTTGGTCGAGGCGTTGCGGTCGAGGCCGGGATAGAGCGGCGCGCCGTCGGGGTCGTGCGGCCACGGCCGCCCCTCCTCCTCCTCGAAACGCTGCGCGAAGGCCTTCACCTCGCCCCGCGTCATGAAGGCGGGGTAGACGAGGTCCTCGCCCGCCAGCGCCTCCAGCGCCGCGGCATAGTCGGCGAAATGTTCCGACTGCCGGCGCGGCGGCTCGTCCCAGATGATCCCGAGAAAGGCGAGGTCGTCGAGGATCTGCCGCTCATAGGCAATGGTGCAGCGGGCGCGGTCGATGTCCTCCAGGCGCAGGAGGAAGCGGGCGTCGCAGGCGCGCGCCATCGCATGGTTGAGAAGCGCCGAATGGGCATGGCCGAGATGCAGCTCGCCGTTCGGGCTCGGCGCGAAACGAAAGACGGGGGCTGGCGGCGTCATGGCGGCGCTCCTTGCAACGGGGATGCCGGAGGTGTGGATCGCGCGAGCGCGCATCAACCGGCGGCGGACACGGCCGAGATCCGGCGAAGGCGCCAGCTAGCGCCCAACCATGGAGATTTGTGGCCGAGCGGGCGCCGATCGCCCTGCGCCCGGCGCAAAGAGGCCAGCCATGCATGAATAGCAGTCCGGGACGCGCGGGGTCGGCCGAATGGCGCTCCGAACAAGGCTGAGGTTCGGCAGAGGCTCGCGCAGAAAGCGCAGCTGGGCAGCGTTGGAGCGGGCGACAGACCCCCTGATATCTCGACGAGTGAAAATCGTGTGCTTTTCAACGGTCGGCGGCAGCGGGTCCAGGATTCGGCGACAGGCATTTGCGCCAACAGCCGGCGCGTCCTCGCCCCGTTCAAGCGGATGATGCCAATATTTGTCCTGCTCCCGGCCATCCGCGGGGCGCGTGGACAGATCGGGCTCGGCCCGACACGGCCGATCAGCCGCCGACACCGAAGACGTCAAGCGATCGATGTAAAAATGGGTT
Source organism: Jiella sp. M17.18 (assembly GCF_041027365.1). Classification (NCBI taxonomy): domain Bacteria; kingdom Pseudomonadati; phylum Pseudomonadota; class Alphaproteobacteria; order Hyphomicrobiales; family Aurantimonadaceae; genus Jiella; species Jiella sp. M17.18. The sequence goes on from NZ_JBFTEH010000005.1 coordinate 122,100, forward strand.
GCCTTGGTGATCCCGACTGGATTCGAACCCGTGACCCTCAGATTAGGGAGAAAAGGCCGAGGGGTGACAGAGGGTAACGATCGCGAACGCATCAGCAGCAGATATCACCCTTTTCTGTGGGGGCTTTGCGCTGAAAGTTAGCCTCTGATATTGACATTGAATAACACGCCATAACATAGTGATCTCGTTACCCAGGCGTTACCCGTGCCTGTCGTTACCCCGAGGAACACCATGGCGAAGCCCCTCACTGCCGTTGCCGTCGAAAAGCTGAAGGGCGAGACCGTTCGGCGCGAAGTTCCAGACGGCGGATTGACCGGCCTCTACCTCGTCATCCAGCCATCCGGTAAAAAGTCGTGGGCAGTACGCTACCGGCATGCCGGCAAACCCCGGAAGGTGACGGTCGGCCCCTACCCTGCCTTTGACCTCAAGGCCGCACGAGAAGCCGGGGCGGCACTTCTAAGGGCGGCGTCGGAAGGCGCCGACCCTGCCGCTGAGAAGGCGCAGGCCAAGGCCCTCGCCCTCGCCAATGTCGATCCTGACGATACGGTCGAAAAGCTCCTCAGCACCTTCATTGAGCGCCACGTCTCTCGCAACCGGAGCGCATCCGAAGTGGAGCGGCTTTTCCGCAAGGAAGTCATCCCGGCTTGGGGATCGAAGCGGATTACCGACATCGGCCGCAGCGACCTCGTGAAGCTCCTCGACAAGATCGTTGATCGCGGCGCCCCCTACACGGCCAACCGCACGTTCGCGAACCTCCGCAAGTTCGGCAACTGGCTTGTATCGCGTGGGCTGATCGACCGGAACTTCTGCGATGGTGTTGAACAGCCGGCGCAAGAGACGAAGCGTGACCGCATCCTTGACGATCGCGAGTTGATGCTCGTTTGGAAGGCTGCCGAGGACATGGGCTTCCCGTTCGGCCCTCTCGTCCAGATTCTCATTCTGACCGGACAACGGCGAGACGAGGTTGCCGGCATGCGCTGGAGCGAGTTGAACCTCGCCTCAGCGACGTGGACGATGCCGCGCGAGCGAACGAAGAACGATAAGCTGCATCAGGTCGCGCTCTGTGACCGCGCCATTGCCATCCTGAAGGCGATCCCTCGCATCCATGGGTCCGATTTCGTCTTCACCACGACCGGTAAGACGTCCGTCAGCGGCTTCTCGCGGGCGAAGGAAGCGATCGACAAGAAGATTGAGGAAATGCTCGCCGAGGAGGAGAACGCCGATCCTGTACCGTCCTGGCGGTTTCACGATCTGAGACGCACAGCGGCTTCAGGAATGGCGCGGATCGGCATCGGCATCGCGGTAGTCGAGAAGATCCTAAACCACGTCTCCGGCACGTTCTCTGGCATCGTCGGCATCTATCAGCGCCACGAGTTCCTAGAAGAGCGGCGGCACGCTCTTGAGGCGTGGGGATCTTACGTCGGGTCGATCCTTGAGGACCGGCCGACCAACGTCGTCGAACTGAGGGCAGCGGAATGACCGATGAACCGTTAGCGGAAGCTGACAAATATACCGTGGCATTGACGGCCCTGGCCGAAACCGCAGACATGTTACAGAAATCATGGCGTGGATTTCTAGCTGGCCTTGGTGTTGTCGATGAAGATGGTCAAATCACTCAAAAATCTATTTCTTCTCTGATTGAATTCTACGCTGGAGCTAAACTGTTCCGCGTTGATGTTCTGAGACGTTTGTACGAAGAGGACGAAAATCCTCTTTATGCATGGGAGGCTTACCGCGACTGTCAGGAAGCGGGCTTGCCGGTGCCCCCGTGGGTTCAAGAGTACCTCAAGTCTTGCGCAGATAGCCTTCTTTTAGTGAAGGCTCGATCAGATCGTGGAGAGCGGATAGCCAAACAATCCGAAGAGATTTCTGTCGCAATGAAGATGAAGAAGCCCGGGGTTTCAGGCGCGGGTACAGCGTTTTCGAGATCATCGACGAAGTGGATCGATACCGCCCTAGCCGTCTTCCGCCGAATGGAGCAAGGAGACAAGCAGTACCTTGCAATAGAATATGTGGCGAAGGATACCGGCCGATCACAGGCTTCCGTCGGTCGCGCACTGGCTCGACTTCATGCCCTTTATCCAGAAGATCGCAGAAAGTCCGAGACTTCCTGAAAGATCGCTTTGTAGCATTACCGGCGTGACGTAGGCAAGTTAGCCCCTGTTCAACACAGGAGCTAATCCATGAACTTGGAAGCACAGAACGAAGCGCAGGACCAGCTTCTCCCCGCGATCGAAGTTCAACGCAGGTACAGCATCAGCCACATGACGCTGTATCGCTGGGAGCGCAAGCGTCCAGAACTGGAGTTCCCGAGGCCGCTCGTCATCAATAGCCGCCGATACTGGTATCTGAGCCAGCTTGTCGCGTGGGAGCGAAAGCATGCCGGGAGGGCCGCCGCATGATGGCCCCTCCCAAGATTGGTGCCGCCAGCGAGGGCCTGGAACCCCTCGCCAGCGGTCGCAACACGAAATCGCAAGGCAGCGTTTTCGAGATTGGAACCTACCGCAGCCAGCGGTTCGCGTCCATGCCCTCCACCGAACATCGCAGCAAGGTTTCGCTCGTCGTTCCGCGCGACGGCCGTCTCTTCCTCGTCGGCGCCTTCGCCATGGGAGGTGCATGATGGGAGACACTTTCTGCATCCTCGGGATCGATCCCGGCGTGTCCGGCGCCATCGCTTTCTACTTCCGCAGCCGTCCTGATCTGATCTCTGCCGAGGACGTTCCGACCGTTGATGGCGAAATCGATGCTGCCGCACTCAAGCGGCGGATCGAACAGATGCGCCCCGACATGGCCGTGATCGAGCGCGTCGGCGCTATGCCGAAGCAAGGTGTCAGCAGCACGTTCAAGTTCGGCCAAGCTTACGGCACGGTGCGCGGCGTTGTCGCGGCTCTCGGCATCCCGACGCATCTCGTCACTCCGTCCGTTTGGAAGAAGCACTTCGCCTTGAACTCCGAAAAGGAGAAGGCGCGGAACATGGCGATCCTTCACTGGCCGGACTCCCCTCACTTCGAACGGAAGAAGGACCATGGCCGAGCCGAGGCGGCTCTCCTCGCTCGCTACGGCGCCGACGTGATCCTGGAGGGGCGGCGATGAGTGGGATTAGTCGCAAGGTAAGTCGCCTTCAAAAGCGAGACAAAAGGGGCTTCAAAAGCTTCAGGGAAGCGGCCCTTTACGCTACCGCATGCGTCGAATTTAAGGAGCATGTTCCGGCAATCGCTCGGACGATGTTGCCCGTCGCATTCGTCGATAGTGCCGTCTCTCAAGAGGCGTCGGATGCCCTCGAAGTAATCCGGCAAACCGTGATGAGAGAGGGCTATTTCAGCCAAGGCAGAAAGGCAGGATTGAGCGCGAATACTGCGGCGATGTTTGCCGCCTTTGCCGAGGCTGAAATCGCGGAAGAGCTCAAGAGATTGACCGCGAATTTGCATGCCGAAGGGGGGCGCGTATGAACCCATACCTCGACATCGCAAACGCCCGGATGGATCTTTACGATAGGGCGCTGCCGACGCGGCTTTATCTTGATTATATCCGGCTTCACCAGCTCGACATAAACCGCATTTCCGACTTCGCCGGCATCTTGGCCGTGACGCGGATTGTCACGTTCGAAAAGGGCCAGTTCGATTTCGCCAATGACAGCGATCCGGACGCAATAGACGCCGCAGTAATCGAGGTTTTTGACCGCGACGGCGAGACCGTAGTCGACCTGTGTGGCTGGCCATTGGACCGACCAGAACGCGTGATGACGCTATACCATCGGCCGCCCGGCATCATCGGTCTATGGGCTGCGCATAACCCCGCGTCGTACTTTCTTGGAAAGCCGCTTCAGCTCTACAAGACGCCGCTCGATTGGCTGAAGAGTGGATGCGAGAACGGCGCCGCAGTAACGATCCCGGCTTTCGCAGGCCGCACGCTGATGGATCTTCCCGGCCGTTTCGCTGCGGAGGACCGCGACCACGCTGCCGAGCTTGATCGGCTTCTCCGGAGCACGACGCAAGATCGTTTGGTGGTCCCGCGCGGCGGGAGGGCAGCAGCGTGATGCCCGACGATTTCATTCCCTACGAACCGGAGGACGGCCGCGATCGGCCATGCGCTCCGATTGAGGCTGATCAGCGATTTCCAATGGGTCAGAATGACCCACTGGAATTTCGCAGGCTTCCCATGCTTGGCGAAATCGAGTGGTTCGACGATCTGAAGCCGGCATTGACGTCGCACTACATCGTCAAAGGGCTTCTCGATAGCGCCGCAATGTCGGTCATCTATGGGCCGTCCAACAGCGGGAAGACGTTCTTCGCGCTCGACCTCGCCTACCACGTCGCAAGCGATCAGGAATGGCGCGGCCGGCGCGTCAATGGCGGCATCGTGCTCTACCTCGCCGCAGAGGGCGGCAACGGCATCGCCAATCGCATCGTCGCGCTTCGCGACCATCACGGCGCATCCAGCGTGGATCTTGCCCTTCGGCGAGCGGGACTGGACCTCCTCAATCCGAATGCCGATGTCCAGCGCGTCATTGACCTCTCGGCGTCCCTCGCCGGTCGCGGCAAGGTCGTGCTGATCGTCGTCGATACCCTCTCGCGCGTCCTTGCTGGCGGTGACGAAAACGGCCCGGTCGACATGACCGCATTCGTGAAGAACGTCGACCGCATCAGGGCAGAGACTGGCGCGCACGTCATGGTCGTCCACCACACGGGCAAGGACGCCGCGAAAGGCGCTCGCGGTCACTCCTCGCTGCGGGCAGCAACGGACACGGAAATCGAGATCACCGCCGATGAGTCCGGCACTCGCACCGCCACCGTTCAGAAGCAACGTGACCACCAGGGCGGCGACACCTTCGGCTTCACGCTATCGAGTGTCGAGATCGGCACCGACCAGGACGGCGATCCGGTCAGGACGTGCATCATCGTCGATGCCGAGCCCTCGAAAGCCCGTAAGCTGACTGTTCGGCAGAGAACAGCGCTAGACGCCCTGGACGACGCTCTGCAAGCGCATGGCGAGCACAAGAGCGGCAAGGACTGGCCGAATTGTCCGATCGTCCTCGTCGACCATTGGCGAACGTCATGCAACCGTCGCGGCCTTTGCGAGAGCGACCTGCCCGACACCCGCAAGAAGGCGTTCCAGCGTGTCCGAAACGACATGCAGGAGAAGGGCTTAGTCGCGTTCTTCGATAGCTATGTCTGGCGCACTGCAGACGGGACAGACAGGGACAAGGCGGGACATGTCCCGTTTGGTCCCGGTGGACGGTAGGCGGGACAGACAGGGACACACCCCTATGGGGTGTCCCGTGTCCCGTCCCGGACGCGGCATTGAGACAGGCTGTCCAGATTGAACACCCTGTCCGATTTGAAGCCGGTCTGAGGGGTATTGTTGCAAGCGCAACGAACCGGCTGGCAGGGCTGAAAAATTTATTGCACCTGATACCATATCAGATGCTAACACTGCCGAACGTGCACTAGAAACCGCTTAAATGCAGGCTTTACAAGGGCAGTAGGGCATCCCATACCCGTATCAGGGTAACGATCGGGTATCGGAGCGCTGCAGAAAATGCAGACGGGTAGCGAAACAGTAGCAAGGCCGAAGGGCACGCATCGGAGCAAGGTCAGCAATGGTGCGGCCACGTTCCTCGATGGCGTTGACGGCCGCTCGATGCTCGCTCGCCGCTATCGCGACATCCTCGCACAGATCATCAGCGACATCGGTGGCGACCCTTCCGAAGCGCAGTCGATCATCGCCCGGCGCGCGGCGACGCTTGCCGTGTGGTGCGAGACTGAAGAGCGCTCGCTTGCTCAAGGTAGTTCGCTGGACATCAGCGAGTTCACGACCGCGACCAACGCCCTGCGGCGCCTTCTCGCCGATCTAGGCCTTGAGCGGAAGGCGAAGGACGTCACGCCCGACATCCGGACATACATGGCGGCACGGGCTGCCGAGAAGCCGAGGGCAGCATGACGGCCAGCGCCCTCACCTACGCCGAGGCGTGCTGCGATCCGAACCTGTTCGGCCCGTGGTTCGAAGGCGACACATGGGCAACCTGGCGCGTGATCGACAAGGCAGCCTTTGGGCAGCCGTTGGACGCTTCGGAGCTTTCCACCTTCCGCGAACTGACCGGACGCGATGAGGCGCCTTCTACGCCAGCCGGTGAGGTTTGGCTGATCTGCGGCCGGCGCTCCGGCAAGGACGTCAAGGCGGCTTCCATCGCGGTCTACCTCGCGACCTTCGGTGCCGAGATCTACGGCTACACCTCCCGGCTGACGCGCGGCGAGCGTGGCGTCGTCCAGGCCCTTGCAGTCGATCGCGATCAGGCCCGCGTCGTGCTCGGCTACGTCAAGGCATTCTTCGAACAGCCGATCTTCGCCAAGATGGTTGCGAAGGACACGGCGGACGGGATCGAGCTGACGAACGGTCTCGCGATCGAGATCACCACCAACGACAAGCGGCGTGTTCGCGGCCGGACGGTCGTCGCTGCCATCTTCGATGAGGTAGCGTTTTGGCATTCCGATAACAGCGTCACGCCCGACGACGAGGTGTATGCGGCAGTGAAGCCGGCGATGGTGACCATTCCCGGCGCCATGCTGATCGGCATTTCGAGCCCCTACGCGCGGCGCGGGCTTCTGTGGCGCAAGTTCAAGGCGCACTACGGCAAGCCGGGCAACGTGCTCGTCGTGAAGGCGCCGACCTGGCGCATGAATCTGACGATCAAGCGCGACGGCGAGTTCCTGACGGAAGCCTTCGCCGACGATCCGGCAAGCGCGGCAGCGGAGTTCGGCGCCGAGTTCCGGAGCGACATCGAAGCCTTCATCTCGCTTGAGGCGATCGAGGCTTGCATCACTGCCGGCATTTACGAGCGGGCGCCTATCGCAGGCGTCAGCTACAAGGCCTTCACCGATGCGGCCGGCGGGAGCGGCGGCGATTCCTTCACGCTCGCCATCGGCCATCTTGAGGGCGACATTGCCACGCTGGACGCGGTGCGGGAGATCCGCCCTCCCTTCTCTCCCGAGAACGCCGTTGCCGATCTGTCGGCTGTCCTGAAGCGCTACGGCGTGACGGAAGTCACGGGCGACCGCTGGGGCGGCGAGTTCCCTCCGGAGCAATTCCGCAAGCACGGCATCACCTACAGCCGCGCCGAGAAGGCGAAGAGCGACATCTACAAGGACATGCTGCCGCTCGTGAACAGCGGCAAGGTCGACCTTCTCGATAACGACCGTCTGAAGGCGCAACTCGTCGGCCTGGAGCGGCGCACGGCGCGCGGTGGGCGCGACAGCATCGATCACGCTCCGAACGCTCACGACGACATCGCCAACGCCGTTGCGGGCGTCCTGACGCTCCTGGGGAGCGGAGACGGGTTTGACCTCAGCATGTGGGAACGGCTGGCCGGCGCCAAGCCGCAATTACTGGCAGCATAGGAGACAAGGAACGTGCGACTGAGATTCATGGATTCGCCCTCTGCAATGGATGGGCGCACCGCCCGGAGACCGGAGCGGAGAACGATTAAGCGGACGCGAGACGATGATCCTCGCGAGCTGGTCTTCACTGGCGAGCCGGGCAACTACGTGACGCAGACCGATGGCGACGGCCGGTTCCTGGTTTATCGCGTGATGGCTGCCAAGGCGGACACGGGCGATGCGGCCGGCGCCATGCGTGGCGCGATCCGTGGCATGAATCGCCGCGCTGTGGATTTCTGGAGGGCTCGCTGATGGGCGCTCTGGAACAGAAGGCGTTGGACGCTGCGATCGGACGGCGCGCGAAGGCTCGACAGGGGCTTGCCGACGCGGAAGAGGCAGTCGCTCGGGCTCGCGCCATGGCTGACGCAGCCGAGGCCTCCCTCGCCCGATCTGCTGCGACTGAGGACGATTTCAGCACCAGGCACGCGCAGCGTCTGGAGGAGTGGATCGTCAGTGGCGGCAAGGGCAATGCGCCTGTCATGGCTGATGACGATGCTGTTTCTGAAGCGAGGCGGACGGCGGAGCGGGCGCGAAGCGAGAAGGCTGCGGCTGCCAAGGCGCTCGGTCTTGTCACGGCTGCCTGCAACCGGGCTCGGCAGGAAGTGGAGGACGCAGACGCTTCGGTCAGTGCTGCTGTCAGTCGGCTGATCAGCGCCGAAGCCGACGACATGGCTGGCGAGATCGCGAAGCTGGAGGCGCGAGCGCTGACGCTCCGCGAGCAGCTTGCGGCAATCCCCGGCACGATGGGCGCTCATGGCGTTTCGACGGGCCTTCTCTCCGAGACTGCCATGTCGGTGATGAACAACCCGCCGGCACCGTGGAGCGTCAGCACGCTCCTGTCGGAAAACCCGTACCGGATGCGGACGCAGACGATCGGCGAGCGGTGGTCGGAACGGATTGCGCAGCTCCGCGAGACGGGCCGCGACGAGAACCAGGCAAAGGCAGCCTGATGAGTAGCGTTCGGCATGCCGCAGTCGCCGGCCCGTCTTGCGACGTGTCGAACAACGGCGAGGAGTGTTCTCCGCCTCGCCAACTTGCCGGAGGTAGGTCCGACCTTCGGCGCAATGCGGGTCGCAGTGGTCTTTCCTTGTCACCGGCTGCGGCCCGCATCCCCTTTCACGACAGGATGAAACGATGAGCCGGCAATGGATTCGCGCATGTAAGCTGACCGTCGAGGGCGAGAACGGCGTGATCGATCTCTCGGAGATGCGCATCCGCTTTAGCGTGACGCAGCACACGTTGCAGACGCCGAACGCCCTCGATGCGCGGATCACCAACCTGTCGGATGATACCGTCAGCCGGATTCAGGGCGAAGGCAAGTCCGTTAGCTTGGAAGCCGGCTACCAGGACGGCTACGGATTGATTTTCAGAGGCCTGATCATTCAGAAGCGGAAGGGGCGCGAGAACCCCGTCGACACCTATTTGGACATCCTCGCACAAGGTGGGGACACCGCTTACAACTTCGCACTTGTGAAGAAGACGCTGGCGGCGGGGCACACATTCCGAGACCAGGTGGACGCGGCTCTTGAGGCGATGAAGCCCTACGGTATCACGGCGGGCTATATCACCGATCTAGGGTCCAAGAAGATGCCTCGGGCTCGCGTGCTCTTTGGCATGGCTCGGGATGTGCTGCGAACCGTCGCCTTTTCGACGGGGACGAGTTGGTCGATCCAGAATGATCAGCTCGTCATCACCAAGGACGCGGAAACGCTACCGGGTGCCGCAATCGTTCTCAACAGTCGTACCGGCATGATCGGCTTGCCGGAGCAGACGGATCTCGGAATTCAGGTGACGTGCCTACTCAATCCGCAGATCCGACCAAGCTCCCGTATCCAGATCAACCAGAAGGACATTCAGCAGGCGAAGCTGTCCGCCGACTATCTCGGCGTCGTGAACAATGCTCAGATCCCGCCGCTGGCAGATGATGGCTTCTACAAGGTCTGGACGGTCAGCCACGCCGGCGATACGCGCGGCGACCCTTGGTACACGACGGCGATATGCACGCGCGCCGATGGGAAGGGGCAGATCCCGACAGGGTTGGTTTCCAAAGGAATTGAGGTGGCGCAATGAGCGGCGAAACCCTGAAGGACTTTCTGGTCGGACTCGGCTTCGACATCGACAGGAAGTCGGAAGAGAAGTTCAAGTCGACGATCCGGGGCGCGGCGCTGCAGGCGAAACTTCTCGCCGATGGCATCGAAGCGCTGGTGCGAACCGTCGCGGAGGGCGTCCAGAAAATCGGCCGCGACTTCGATACGCTCTATTGGTCTTCCCAGCGTGTCGGGGCCTCCGCGACCAATTTGAAGGCCTTCGCCTACGGCATGTCGCAGATCGGCGGCTCTGCCCAAGGCGCATTGGCGACGGTCGAGAAGTTCGCATCGACGCTGCGCACCAGCCCCGGCGCCGTTTCGTACATGAAGCAGCTCGGGATCGCGGACGGCAAGGATTCGGTCGAGGAGATGATCTCCCTCGTCCAGAAGCTCTACGCGCAGCACCACGGCTCGCCGGGCCAATATGCGATTGGCTCGAACATTGCCCAGCAGATCTTCGGCATCGACGAGCAGACCTATTACCAGATCAGCCACCATGCCGATGCGCTGCGAAAGCGCATTCAGGACGCGAAGGACACCAATAAGGCGTTCGGTCTCGATCCTGATGCGGCTGCGAAGAAGTGGAAGAACTTCATCAATGACCTGAACGAGGTGAAGAACTCGGTTCAGGTTCTAATCGAGAAGATCGCGACGGACCTTGAGCCGCAGCTTGATGCCGGGCTCAAGGAGTTCCAGAAGTGGCTGATCGCCAACAAGGACAACATCAAGAAATTCCTGCTGGACGTCGGCGGCGCGGCCAAGACTGTCGCTTCTGATCTCGGAGAACTCGCTACGCAGCTCAAGCCGATCTGGGAAGGCTTCGATCACATCACGAAGTCCCTGACCGGCAAGGGAGGCCTTGTCGCGGCGCTGGAAATCCTGATCGGCCTTCTCGCCTTCCGGGGAATGGCGAAGCTCTTCGGCGGCATGGGCGCTGCGGCATCGAACCCTGTCGGCTGGGGCATTGCCGCGCTTCTCGGCTATGACGCAGCCGGGCTGCCGCATCTGACGCAGAACCCGATGGCAGAGCCTGGCCCCGGCGATCACGTCGTCACGCCGGACGAATACACCAAGCACTTCATGGGGCCCGGCGACGTCTGGCGGTGGATCAAGCGCAAGGTGTGGGGCGGCCCCGGCGACGGCACGGGCGACGTCGGGCACGTGCCGTCTTCTGCAGAAAAGCAGAAGCTGGCGCGCGAGTCCTATGATTTCTGGATCAAGAAGGGCCTCCCTCGCAACGCTGCTCTCGGCATGGTCGCGACGGAGCAAGGCGAGAGCGGCTTCAATCCGCATGCGACGGGAGACGGCGGCTCCGCAATGGGATCGTTCCAGTGGCACGCTGATCGGCGAGCGGCCATCCTCAGGGGAACCGGCATCGACGTCGCCTCCAGCAAGACGACACATGATCAGATGCTTCAGGCAGCCTTGTGGGAGATGAAAAACGGCGATGCCGGCGCTCAGAAGGCCTATCGGCGCGTGCAGAACGCCGACTCCCCGTCCCAAGCGGCGGCGATCCTGACCTACTATTTCGAGCGCCCGAGGGACAAGAAGGGGCAGGCTCGCATCCGGGGCGGTTATGCGAACCGATGGGCGCAGGTGATCGACGACAACACGCAGGAAGCCAACGCGGCGGACGTCGCGAAGGAAGCCCGCGTTCCCGATCTGAAGAAGAACGCGGCGGACCTGACGACCCGCATCTACAAGACGGTGGCCGGGGCCATCGTCGGCGGCGCCAGCGCTGCGGAAATCTCGCTGCCTGACCAGAAGAAGATCGCCGACCGTATCAACGGTGCCTTCGGGACGGACAAGCAGGGCATGATCCAAAGCCGGATCAACGGAGCCTTCGACACGACCCTCGGCGGCAACGTCACGAACAACAGCAAGAGCGTGACGCTGCACCAGAAGACCGACATCACCGTGAACGGGGCGACCGATCCCCATGGCACCGCTGCCGTGATCGGCGAGCGGCAGGGCGCGGTCAACGGGGTGCTCCTCCGCAACACGCAGAGCGCGGTGAGATGACGATGAACAAGACTGAAGACAGAACTATTCAGGAATCTGACGTAGTTGTAGCAGCAGTCCTTCTAGGTGTAGACGAGCAGCTCGCGCGGGACCTTCTAGAGAAGGTATATTTGACATCTGCATATTCTCAACGCGCTGAAGAGTCTCGTCAACGAGATCAATAGCTTTTTGCCTGGGAACAGTGCCGCTTCCAACCAGATGCGTTATAAGCGTGCGATGTAATTCAAGGGAGGCAAGAGCGGCTCCCGGCGCTAAATCTTCTGAAAACGACACAGCGCGACTCCCTCGCTCACAACTCCTCGTATGGGAGCACGCAATGGGCCTGAAGGTCAAAGACAGCCCGGCGATGAAAGAGCTTTTCAAGGCGATCAGCCGGCTCGACAAGACGCGCGTGCTCGTCGGCATCCCTGCCGAGAAGGCAGGCCGCGACGACGGCTCCCCGCTCAACAATGCCGAGATCGGATATATCCAGGAATTTGGAGCGCCGGAGCAGAACATCCCGGCGCGACCTTTCCTCATTCCGGGAGTCGCGGGCGCGAAAGAGAAGTTCACGCCGCACCTGAAGGCGGCGGCCAAGCTCGCGCTATCGGGAAAGGTCGAGAACATCGACGTCCCGCTGCATAGGGCTGGCTTGGTGGCGCAGAACGCCGTGCACAACAAGATCGAGCAAGGCCCCTTCGTGCCGCTCGCGCCTGCCACGCTCTACAAGCGCAAGCACCGGAAGGAAGCCCCGCGCGACGGCGAGAAGCCGCTGATCGACAAGGGCGAGTTGCTGCGGAGCGTGACCTACGTCGTCACACAGCGGCGGAAGGGCGATGACCTCTGAATGTGCCGAATACTAAAGTTGATGAGCATCCGCAATTTTCACCGAAAACGAGTTCTCCCCGTACCGATCCCTACAGTAAGCGACAGCTTCACTGAGAATTTTCTTTCCATCTTCAAGAGACTTTCCCGAGTCATCATAGATCTGCAGGATCAGTCCATTAATCTCCTGACTGCGAACAGCAAACCGCCGTTCCAATTGGGGAGGTACACTTGTAACGTGCTGCCCAGAGCGCTGATCAAAGACGGTGTAATCTTCAATTATCTCCTGAAGCGCAGATCTTTTTTTACTGTATTCTTGAAATCCCGCGTCCGCAGACTGATATCGCTGCTGAAGTAGCATTATGCGCATTGCGAGATCACCCGCTTTTTTCGATAAAAACGGCGCGAAATCCGATGCATCGAATACCGGAATGCCGAGGCCAAACCCCGATCGAGAGAGCACGAACTTCCAATAATCGTCTCTGTGAATATTTCCGCCATGATCTTTAGGTATCGACTCATCGATTTCACTGCGAATAGTATAGATACCATTTACTACTTGTATCGTTTTCAAGACGGTCTGAGTCGCTATTGCTTGTTCATTTTTCTTTTGCTGTTTAGCGATTGTCTTTTGGCTCGCACGATTGGCTAGCAAGGCAAGCAAAAGCGAGCTAGCACCCCCGATTATCGCGCCAAGAGCAGCTCCCCCAAAGCCCGAAATCAGAGATATCCAATTCTCAGTACTCAAAGAAGCAATATTACCATAAATTTCGGAGATCATTTTTTGGGGGCACTCATTGTAGAGCTTTACAACGGATCCGCTTTGGGCCTTGCCAGCGAACAGCATTCGGTGAGGGCGGGAGCCTAAGCGCCTCGCGCCTCGGCTTGAAAGCCGAAGGATGACGCTGACTCTCGGTAAATCTCACTTCAGTCATTGTCTGAAACCTTTCTCAGCCTCACCCCGGCCCCACAGCCGTTCTCAGCGATGAACTCGACCCCGGCGGCTTCAAGAGTTGAGCGTATCGCATCTGAGGTTGTGGCGCGAGAGGGCAGGTGTAGGCGACCGCGTCACCGATGAGGTGCGGATGGGGGCTTAGGCTCGATCGCTTGGCGGGCGGTGCGGACGTCGAACATGTCGAACGGCGGCGACCAATCTCTCGGGTATACTGGCTGTCGAAGTATCTCGGCAGACACCATCAAGGCCTCAAAGCTGGCCTTCAACTGAGGTTGGACGTCCGGCCAGCGAGTTGTCCGGAACACCGATGGCGGCGGAAAGTGATTCAGCTGCGGCTTGAGCATCGCCGTCTTTAGCCGAAGCAGCGGCTATCGCCAGTAGCATTTGTTAATTAGGGACGATCGGCGCAGTTCTATCTCCGTGGCTGGCTTTCGATCGATGTATCACCTAACCGTCAGCCGCGATTCTTGCCCCTTTTTAGGGACGGCTTGCAGATTTCGAACTTCAAGCTTCCCCACATTCTGAAGTCGGCGCCACAGCTTGGACAAATGACCGCCTTCTCAATATCGCTCGCCTCGGTCGGCATGAGCAACGCATTGCATTGGATGCAGGTGGCGGTCACCTGGGGCATGAACTGCCTCCCATGTCGCGTGGATCTTCCGAGCCTACGCTGGCACGACCTGCCGTAGCAATCCCGTGCAAGGTATCCGGAGCCTATGCTTGTCGGCAACGCAGTCGTTTAGCACAAAGCACAGGTCGCCGGCGCCAACCACGGCTTCCTACCAAGACGGCTTCTTTTGACTCGTCAGCGCCCGCTGGTACTCATACCCTTTGACCCATACCGCGTGGGCCGGCGTTCGGGGTGAGTAGGGATTGATGGCCGTGGCGCCATGCTCGCGATACGCCTTGCAGCCTTCGCCCCAGATCGCCCGCTCGACCCAAGCCGCCGTGATCTCTGCCGCCAGGTCTCGATTCTGGTCGTCCATCTGTGCCAGCCCGCCGTCTCCCATGTCGCACTCCGGACATTTGCCGCTCGCCTCTATTCCTTCCTCAGCCTAACCCCGGCCCCACCTCCGTTTTCAGCGATAAACTCAACCCCAGCCTCCTGCAGCGCAGACAGAATAGCCGCAAGATTGTTCGTATTTGGCGTCCTGCGTCCTTTCTCGAAGTCGACCACGGTGTTGCGCGACACGTTCGCGCGTTTGGCAAGCTCTGCCTGATCCATCTCGACGAGCGCGCGAGCGGCACGACATTGCGCGGGAATGATCAACCTGAAGCCCAACCTTGCGCATGGTGTTGACATATAGCCCGTAATTGAGCTTAATGCCCAACGTATAGCTCAACGCCCCACTTGGAGCAACGGCATGAAAAACGACCCCATCGGGCCGATCGGCGGAGCTTTGCCCGTCGTCAGCCGCAAGATCATTACTGACGAGATCGAGCGCCTGATCTCAGTACTGGACGAATTGGATCGCGACCCCGACTTCGAGCCGTACCTGGCGGGTTACAGCGAAGGGACCGATGACCGCGAAAGCGATGACAGCGATCTTGAGGACGGCGCCGATACCGAGCACTCGCTGGGCTGGACGGAAAACATTGATGAGCGACAGGCACGCATGGTGCATTCCGGCTGGGTGTTCGGCGACGGCGAAGGTGAGCCCCTGCTAGGTTGGTGCGAGAACCATGGTTGCGGCTTCACTGCCGCGCAAGAGGGTAGTTCTCGGGACGATCGGGAGTGGGATGTCGCGGACGAAGGCGAAATGGAGGACGAGCTATGAAGTCGCGCCACGACAATCTTCCGCTTGTCGATATGTCGAATGTCCCGGACGTCTACGCTTCCGGGACGCTGCCTATCGATGATCTCGGCGACGGGATGGTGCGGGTGTCCTTCTACAGCGTCCAAAGGGGCATCTGCGGCAACGCGGAGCGCATTGTTCAGGTGAAGGTCGTCATGTCGCGCTTTGCCGTTCTGGATCTCGCAATGGCGGCCGCAGCCCCACCAGAGCCGCTTGCGGTTGAAGAACCAGTCTTGAGGAACTGACGATGCGGCTCCTTATTGCCATCATCCGCCTGCGGCGCGAACTGCGGCTATGGCGAGCGGCACAACGGCGAGCGAATCGCTGATGACGATGGAAGGCCGGCGGAAACGTCGGCCTTTCCGTTACCCGCACCGTTACCCTAAACTCTTATCGGCGCGATGATAGAAAAGTTAAGCCGTTGATTTCCTTGGTGATCCCGACTGGATTCGAACCAGTGACCCTCAGATTAGGAATCTGATGCTCTATCCTGCTGAGCTACGGGACCACGCGGGGCGCACCATAGTCGAAAAGGTCGGGAAAGGCCAAGCCTGGAATCGGCCGGCGCGGCGGCCGTGCAAAGTCGGGTGGGGGGCGGCTCGGCGGTGGCCGGTGGCTGCTCTTGCAGGGTTGCGCGGGGAGCGCGAGGCTCCGGCGGAGGTGATGGCCGGTGGGCGGCGGCGCGCCGCTCAGTGTACCGCGGGGTCGGCCTGCGCCAGGAGCAGCGCGCGGCCCTCGCGCACCGTCACGGCGATCTCGCCCATCGCCTCGTTCGACTGCGTCAGGATGGAGTGGAACGGCACCGCGACGTCGGCGAGCGGCCATTTGGCGCCGTCGATCGTCAGCCCCTGAAGGTCGGAAAACTTCAGGATCGAGAACTGCGCACCCGGCGCGAGGGGGAAATTGCGGCGGTCCGGGCCGAGCGGCCAGGCGTGTTCGACGCCGTCGAAGAGTTCGACCGCCAGACCGCGGTCGTTGTAGCGCAAGGCGAGGATCAGATGCGCGAAGGCATGGTCGCTGCGCGGGCCGCCGAGCGCGCCGACGAGGGTCAGCCGCGTCGCCCCCCGTTCGATCGCCGCCTCGATGGCGATCTCGCCGTCGGTCTGGTCCTTGTCGCGCGGGAACGGGGCGCGTGCGATGCCCGCCAGCTCGATGGGCGGGTGCGGCGGCGTCGAATCGAAGTCGCCGACCCAGAGCTCCGGCGACAGGCCGAGCGCCGCCGCATGGCGGATGCCGTCGTCGGCCGCGATGACGCGGCTGCCCGCAACGGCCTCTTTGAGTGCCGCGGTCGGCTCGATGCGGCCGGCGAGGAGGACGGTGAAATGCGCCATGGGCCGGCCACTTAGCGCAAGCGGAGACGAAAGGGAAAGCGTCCCGGCCAAGCAGCCGATGCTTGCCAAGCCGGCGCGGCCGGTAGATAGTCCGGCCCGCTCACAAGGGGGTGCTCCGGACAAGGAGCTGAGAGGCGTCACGGCCAACCCGTCGAACCTGATCCGGATCGTACCGGCGGAGGGATTGCGAGCGTTGCCCAGCCATCAGCAACGCGCGTTCCGCTCGCCGACCAGCGAAAGATGACCCGCGCCATGGCCGCTCCTCGTCCGTTCCGCCTTTCCCGCCTCGCCGGGCTCGCGACCCTCGCCCTCGCCGCCTTCGCGGGGACCCACGGCGCGCTCGCCGCGGGCGACAAGCCGGTGCTCACGGTCTACACCTATGACAGCTTCTCTGCCGACTGGGGTCCGGGGCCGAAGATCACGGCCATGTTCGAGAAGACCTGCGGCTGCGTGCTGAAGTTCGTCGGGCTGGAGGACGGCGTCGCGATCCTCAACCGGCTGAAGCTCGAAGGCGCGTCGAGCGGCGCCGACGTGGCGCTCGGCCTCACCACCGATCTCATCCCCGAGGCGAAGGCGACCGGCCTGTTCGTCGACAGCGGCACCGACCTCTCCGCCATCGAGGTGCCGACCGGCTTCACCGATCCGGTCTTCGTGCCCTACGACTACTCCTATCTCGCCGTCGTCTACGACACCAAGGCGATCAAGACGCCGCCGACGAGCCTCGACGCGCTGGTGAACGGCGATCCCAGCGTCAAGATCGCCATCGAGGACCCGCGCACCGCCACCCCCGGCCTCGGTTTCCTGCTCTGGATGAAGGCGATCTACGGCGATCAGGCGAAGGCGAAGTGGGAGAAGCTGTCGGACCGCATCCTGACCGTCACGCCCGGCTGGAGCGAGGCCTACGGCCTGTTCACCAAGGGCGAGGTGCCGATGGTGCTCAGCTACACGACCTCCCCCGCCTATCACGAGATCGAGGAACACACCGACCGCTACCAGGCCGCTCCGTTCGAGAAGGGCCAGTATCTGCAGATCGAGGTCGCCGCGGCGCTGAAGGGGTCGCAGCACAAGAAGCTCGCCCGCGACTTCCTCGCCTTCATGCTGTCGAAGGACGTCCAGTCGATCATCCCGACGACCAACTGGACGCTGCCGGTGCTGCCGAGCGTCGAGCTGCCGAAGGAATTCCAGGCGCTGCCGAAGGTCGACCACCCGATCTTCATCGACCCCGAGACCGTCGCCAAGAACCGCGAAGCCTGGACGCAGGAATGGCTGCAGGCGATGGGCCGGCGCTGACCGGCACCGCGCGCCTCGTTCCCCGCGCCCCGGCCATGACCCGCAATGCCGACCGCCGCATCCGCATCGCGATCGGCTGCGCCGCGGCCGCGGTTCTCGCCGGCTTCCTCGTCGGGGCGCTGGCGGCGCTTCTCCTCGCCACCGGATCGCTTCCCGCCGTCGCGAGCCTGCTGGAAGACGGCTATATCCGCGCGATCGTCGGCTTCACGCTGGAACAGGCGCTTCTCTCCACGGCCCTCTCGATCCTCGGCGGGCTGCCGCTGGCGCTGGCGCTGCATCGCGCGCGCTTTCCCGGCCGCGACTGGGTGCTGCGCCTGTTCCTGCTGCCGCAGGCTTTGCCCGTCCTCGTCGGTGCGCTGGCGGTCATCGCGATCTGGGGCCGCAGCGGCGTGGTGTCGGACGCGTTCGCGGCCCTCGGCCTGCCCCGGCTCGACGTCTACGGCCTGCCCGGCATCCTGATCGCGCACGTCTTCTTCAACCTGCCGCTCGCCGCCCGGCTGATGCTCGCCGGGCTCGACCGCGTGCCGGCGGAAAGCTGGAAGCTCGCCGGGCAGATCGCCATGCCGCCGCTCGCGACCTTTCGCATCGTCGAATGGCCGGCGATCCGCACCGCCCTGCCTGGCGCGGCGAGCCTGATCTTCATGCTGTGCGTGACGAGCTTCACCCTCGTCCTGATCCTGGGAGGCGGGCCGGGCGCGACGACGCTGGAGGTCGCGATCTACCAGGCGCTCCGCTACGACTTCGACCCGGCGCGCGCGGTGTCGCTGGCGCTGTTGCAGATCGCGCTGACGGCGGCGATCCTCCTTGCCGCGACCCGCCTCGGGGGCGATCCTGCCGGCGGCTTCGGCCTCGGCGGAGACGCCCGCCGCTACGACCGCAAGAGCCGCGCGCGCGACGTCGCCGACCGCACCGTCCTCGTTCTCGGCATCGCCTTCGTCGCCGCGCCCTTCGTCGCTGTGCTCGTCGCCGGGCTGCGGGCGAACCTTGCCGGCCTCGTCGTGCAGGACGCGGTCCAGCGGGCCGCCCTGACCAGTCTTTGCGTGGCGGCAGCCGCCGCCGGCCTGTCGCTCGTCCTGTCGACGGCCGTGCTCCTGGCGATGGAAGCGCTCCGGCCGACCGCCGCGGGCGCGGCAGGCACCGCGCCGGCCCTCGCCCGCCATACGCTGGAGACGACGGGGAGCCTCGTCCTCGTCGTGCCGCCGATCGTCGTCGGCGCCGGCTGGTTCCTGGCGCTGCGGCAGGTCACCGACGTCTTCGCCGCCGCGCCCTACGTGGTCGTGGCGACCAATGCGGCGATGGCGGTGCCGTTCATCGTGCGCATCGTCGGCCCGGCTCTCTCCGAAGAGGCGCAGCGGACCCGCCGCCTCGCCGACAGCCTCGGCCTTTTCGGCCTCGCGCGCCTGAGGATCGTCGACTGGCCGGCGATGCGCGCGCCGCTCGGCCTCGCCTTCGCGTTTGCGCTCGCGATCTCGCTCGGCGACCTCGGCGCGATCGCCCTGTTCGGCAGCCAGGACTTCGTCACCCTGCCCTATCTCCTCCTGCAGCGCATGGGCAGCTACCGCACCAGCGACGCCGACGGGCTGGCGCTGATCCTCGGCATCCTCTGCCTCGGCCTGATGACGCTCGCCGAGCGGGGCTTCGCCAGACGCAGGCGGCGCGCATGAGAGCGCCCGTCGATCCCGGCCGGACGGCGGCTCTCCGTCTCGACGACGTGCGGTTCGCCCACGACGATCTCGCCATGCGGTTCGACCTGACCGTCGAGGAGGGCGAATGGCTGGCGCTGATCGGGCCGAGCGGGGCCGGCAAGTCGACGCTGCTCGACATCGCCGCCGGCTTCGTCGCGCCGGATGCCGGCCGGGTCTGGATCGGCGGAGCGGACGTCACCGACGCGGCACCGGCCGAGCGGCCGCTCACCATGGTCTTCCAGGAGAACAATCTCTTCGCGCATCTCGACGTCTTCCGGAACGTCGCCCTCGGCATCGCGCCGAACCTCAGGCTGGACGCGAAACAGCGCCGGGCGGTCTCGGAGGCGCTCGAAAGGGTCGGCCTCGCCGGCTTCGAGAAGCGCCGCCCGGCGGAAATGTCCGGCGGCGAGCGCCAGCGTGTCGCGCTGGCGCGGGCCTTTCTGCGCGGCCGGCCGTTGCTCCTGCTGGACGAGCCCTTCGCGGCGCTCGGCCCGGCCCTGCGCCGCGAGATGCTGGCCCTGATCGAGACGCTGCGCCGTGCCCGCACCGATGCGCCGATGACGGTTCTGATGGTCACCCATCATCCCGAGGACGCCGTCGGGCATGCCGACCGCGTGGCCTTCCTCGAGAACGGCGAGATCGTCGTCGAAGGGGCGACGGACGACATCCTGTCCGACCGGACGAACGCCGGGGTTGCCCGGTATCTGGGCACAACATCTTCGGATCGCTGACGTATTTCCGGCGGATTTCCTTGCTACCCGCAAAATCACTGGAATCGAGGGGTTTCGTCACAATTCGGCAGGTTCTGTTGCGGATCGATCCTTCCGCAAGGCGCCGCAATTCGGCTAAGTCGGCCGGAAGGAGTGGCAGCCGGAATCGGCTGCGGCGGATGACGGGGGCGGCAATCGTAGCGATGGGTGCAACGTCGAGGATCCGATCCTTGAAGCGGTCGGCACGCCGTCTGTGCGGCGGCGGCGCGCTCGTGGCGCTGCTTCTGACAGGCGCCTGCACGACGGTCGAGCAGGGGCTGGCCGGCCTCACCCCGAGCGGCGATTCGAGCCTGCAGACGGGCTATGCCGCGACGCAGCGGGATCCGGTCAGCTTCGAGCAGGTCCAGGCCGACGACCCGCAGTCGGTGATCGCCCGCTCACAGCATCCGAAGATTCTCGCCGCCTATGGCGGCGCCTATTCCGACCCGAAGATGGAGCGGATGCTGGCGACGATCGTCGGCCGGCTGGCGGCGGTGACCGACGATCCGAACCGCGCCTATCGCATCACCATCCTCAACTCGCCGAACATCAACGCCTTCGCGCTGCCGGGCGGCTACGTCTACATCACCCGCGGCCTCCTGGCGCTGGCGACCGATTCGGCCGAGGTCGCCGGCGTGATCGGCCACGAGATGGGACACATCACCGCCAATCACGGCATCCTGCGCCAGCAGCGCGAGCAGGCGGCTGAAATCGCGAGCCGCGTCGTCACCGACGTGCTGCACAGCGAGCCGGCCGGAGAGATCGCGCTGGCCCGCTCTAAGCTCAGCCTCGCCCAGTTCTCGCGCGAGCAGGAGCTGCAGGCGGACGAACTCGGCATCAAGCATATCGCGCGGGCCGGCTACGACCCCTATGCCGCGAGCCGCTTCCTGCAGGCGATGCAGTCGTACCAGAATTTCCGCAACGCCTTCCAGGCCACCAACCCGCAGCTCGACTTCCTGGCTTCGCACCCCTCGACGCCGCAGCGAATCGCGCTGGCGAACGCGTTGGCGGCCAAGGTCGTGCCGCCGGGCGGCGGCGACACCGACCGCGACCACTACCTCTCCGGCATCGACGGCATGCTGTTCGGCGACTCGGCGGCCGAAGGCTATGTCCGCGACCACCATTTCTACCATCCGGGCCTCGGCATCACCTTTCAGGTTCCGGACAATTTCGTCATCGACAACACCGCCGAGGCGGTGCTGGCCACCGGCCCGGGCGACACCGCGATCCGCTTCGACGGCGTGGCGCTGCCGGCCGAGAGCAGCCTCGTCGACTATGTGAACTCGGGCTGGATCGGCGGCCTCGACCCGTCGAGCGTGCACGAGCACCGCATCGGCGCGCTGGAGGCGGTGTCGGCCAAGGCGCATGGCGGCGACTATGCCTTCGACGTCACGGTCATCCGCGTCGGCGGCCAGGTCTATCGTTTCCTGACGGCGGTGCCGTCGCGCTCGGCGGCCTCCGCCACCGCGATCGCCGAACAGGTCGCGAACTCGTTCCGCGTCCTCAGCCCCGCCGAGAAGGCGGCGCTGAAACCCCTGCGCATCCGCATCGTCACCGCCTCGGCCAGCGACACGCCGGCGACCATGGCGCGCAGGATGATCGGCGTCGACCGCAAGGAGGCGATGTTCCGGCTCCTGAACGAACTCGGCCCGAACGATGGCCTGACGGCGGGCGTGCGCTACAAGATCGTGGCGGAATAGCCGTCGGCCAGCGCGCGCCGTCGGTTGCGCGGCGAAGCGGCGCTGTTGATTGCGCCCGCCTCACCGCGGATACGCCGCCCGGCATACGCCTGCCACCGTGTCCCGCAGCCAGCGATGCGCCGGATCGGCGTCGAGGCGCGGATGCCAGATCGCCGATATGTTGAACCTCGGCAAAGCCAGCGGAAGTTCGAAGCTCTGGAGCCCGGCAGGCCCGGCCTCGCCGGGGCGCATGCGGTTGCCGAGGCAGGAGCGCGGCACGACGGCGACGAGGTCCGACTGGCTCGCGATCCGCATCGCGTCCGGGAATCCGGGAACGACCACCACCACGCTCCGCCGCAGGCCGAGCGCCTCCAGGGCATCGTCGATCGGCTCGGCGAAGCTCCCATCGCGCGACGTGGCGATGTGCTCGCAGGCGGCATAGCGCTCCGGCGTGATGCCGCCTGCCAGCAGTTCGTGCCCCGTTCGGGCGACGCCGACACGCCGGTCGACGAAGAGGAGGCGCGTGCGGATTTCGGGCGCCTCGGTCCCGAGCAGGCCGATTTCGAGATCCACGAGCCCGTCCCGCAGCGGCTGCGCGTTCTTGTCCGGCTTTTGCACGAACCGCAGCCGGACACCCGGCGCAGCCTGCCGCAGGGTCATCACCAGCACGCCCGACAGGAATTCCAGGAACGCTTCGCTGGCGCGGATGGTGAAGGTGCGCGCGAGCGTCGCCGGGTCGATCTCGGCGGGCTCGGGCTGGAGAACCGCCCGCGCGTCCCGCGTCAGCGCATGCACGCGTTCGCGCATCTCGGCCGCGCGCGGCGTCGGGACGAGCCCGCGCCCCGCCCGCACCAGCAGCGGATCGCCGGTCGCGGTGCGTAACCGCGTCAGCGTCCGGCTCGTCGCGGACGTGCTGAGCCCCAGGCGGCGGGCCGCGCCGGTCACACTGCCTTCCGTCAGAAGCGCGTCCAGCGCGACGAGGAGGTTCAGGTCGATGGCGTTCATGCGCGTCAGCCTACCCCGCTCAATCGCTCGGACATAGCGTCCAGCGCAACAATACCTTGCGGCCGCTGCGTCTGGCGCCCGGCGTTCCCCTTGCGCATATCCGCATGGACCGCCCCGCTCTAACCACCTGGAGACCGACATGCGACTGATCGGCATCGAAGAACATTTCCTCACACCCGAGGTTCGTGACGGCTGGAATGCCATCAACCTGGCCGCATCCGACCCGAGCGCCGCCTTCCACTCCGGCCCCATCGAGACGCGTCTTCTCGATCTCGCCGGGGAACGCATCGCTCTCATGGACGAAACCGGCCTGGACGTTCAGGTCCTGTCGCTGACCACGCCGGGCCTGCACGAATTCGGGCGCGAAAGCGTCGACATGGCCCGCCGCGTCAACGATGCCGTGGCGGAGGCCGTGGCCCGGCATCCGGATCGGCTGCAGGCCTTCGCGACGCTGCCGGTGGCGGCGCCGGACGAAGCCGCACTGGAATTCGAGCGCTGCGTCAGGACGCTCGGCTTCAAGGGCACGATCCTCAGCGGACGGGTGGGGACGCGCAATCTCGACCATCCCGACCTCCTGCCGATCTTTGAGAGCGGGGCTTTGCTGCGCGCGCCGATCCTTCTGCATCCGCGGGTTCCGGATCCGGCCGTGCGCGCGGTCTACTATTCCGGCTTCAGCCCGGCGGTGGATACCGCCTTCGCGGCCTTCGGGCTCGGCTGGCACTATGACGCGGGCATCCAGTTCGTGCGCCTCGTCCTCGCCGGCCATTTCGACCGCATGCCCGGCCTGCAGCTCATTCTGGGTCATTGGGGCGAGCTGGTGCTGTTCTATGCCGAGCGCCTCGCCGCGATGGACCGTGTGTCCGGTCTCGCCAAGCCCATCGCCACCTACCTGCGGGAAAATCTCTACGTGACGGCGAGCGGCATGTTCCTGCCGCACTTCCTGGAGCGCGCCAAGGCGATCGTCGGGCCGGAGCGCCTCCTGTTTTCGACCGACTACCCGTTTCAGTACAGACCCGGCCGCGACGCGCGCGGCTTCCTCGAAACCTGCGGGCTGGACGAAGCGGAGCAGGCCGCTTTCGCGTCCGGAAACTGGATGCGGCTGATCGGCGATCTGGCCGCCGGTCCCGATCGGGCATAGCGGAAACCGATCGCCTCCGGGGCGGTCACGCCGGTTGCTGCGCCTTGACGAAATCCAGGAATGCGCGCAGCGGCGGCGGCACGAGACGGCGGCCGGGATAATAGATGAGCGGACCGGAGAAGCTCTGCCACCAGTCCTGAAGGACCGGCTCCAGGTCCCCGGCGTCGACATGCGGCCGCAGCCACTCCTCGAAGAGGGCGATGATGCCGCCGTCGGCGATGGCCGCCTCGACGGCGAGATCCAATCCGCCGGCGGTGCTGACGACGAGCGCGCCCGTCGGCTCGACCCGGACGACCTCGCCCGCCTTCTCGAATTCCCAGGGAGTGGTGGTCGCACCGCCGCGGAAGCGCCCGAGCAGGCAGCGGTGGCCGAGCAGGTCGCGCGGATGCTTCGGCCGCCCCATCCGGTCGAGATAGGCCGGCGACGCGGCGATGCCGAAACGCTGCGTGCGCGGCCCGATGGGCATGGCGATCATGTCCTTCTCCAGGCGCTCGTCGTAGCGGATGCCGGCGTCGCAGCCTTCCGCCAGGAGATCGACGAAGCGATCCTCGACGATCACTTCCAGCCTGATGTCGGGATAGGCCGCCAGGAAGGACGGGACGATCGGCGGCAGGACGACGCGGGCGGCGACGACCGGGACGTTGAGCCGGAGCGTGCCGGCCGGGCGATCCCGGAAGCCGTTGACGACGGACAGGGCCGACTCGACCTCGGCGAGCGCCGGCCCGAGACGGTCGATCAGCCGCTGGCCGGCCTCCGTCGGCGCAAGGCTGCGCGTCGTGCGGTTGATGAGGCGCAGGCCGAGCCGCGCCTCGAGCCGGCGCACCGCTTCGGAGAGGCCGGACGCGCTCTTGCCGCTCGCGCGGGCCGCTTCGCGGAAGCCGCCGGCGCGCACGACGGCCAGAAATTCCGGAAGATCGGTCAGATCCTGCATTGTCCAAATTCCCGCACGGCCCGTGCCGCCTCTACCCCATTATCGTACGGCGAAGGATTGTCTAGCTGAGGGTCGATCAACCAAGGAGACCGATCATGATCGACCTCACGAAATCCGGCACCTTCACGCTCGGCGACCGGACGGTGAAGCGCCTCGGCTATGGCGCGATGCAGCTTGCCGGCCCCGGTGTCTTCGGGCCGCCGAAGGATCGCGACGGCGCCCTCGCCGTCCTGCGCGCGGCGGTGGAAGCCGGCGTCGACCACATCGACACCAGCGACTTCTACGGGCCGCATGTCACCAACGAGATCATCCGCGAGGCCCTGCACCCCTACCCCGAGGGGCTGACGCTGGTCACCAAGATCGGCGCGAGGCGCGGCACGGACGGATCGTGGAACCCTGCCTCATCGGCCGCCGAGCTGCGGAGCGCGGTCGAGGACAATCTGCGCCATCTCGGCCTCGACGCGATGGACGTCGTCAACCTGCGGATCATGTTCGACGCCCACGCGCCGGCCGAAGGCTCGATCGCGGAACCCATGCGCGTGCTCGCGGAGCTGCAGCGGGAGGGTCTCGTGCGCCATATCGGCCTCAGCAACGTGACCGCGGCCCAGGTCGCGGAAGGCCGGGGGATCGCCGAGATCGTCTGCGTCCAGAACCAGTACAATCTCGCGCATCGAAGGGACGACGGGCTGATCGACCAGCTCGCAGGGGACGGCATCGCCTATGTGCCCTTCTTCCCGCTCGGCGGCTTCTCGCCGCTGCAGTCCGAGACGCTGTCGGCCGTTGCAGGCCGCCTCGGCGCATCCCCGATGCAGGTGGCGCTCGCCTGGCTGCTGCAGCGGGCGCCGAACATCCTCCTGATCCCCGGAACCTCGTCGGTCGCGCATCTCGAGGAGAATCTCGCCGCCGCCGAGCTCCACCTTCCGGCCGACGCGGTGGCCGAACTCGACCGGATCGGCTCGGCGCCCGCGGCCTGAAGCCGCGTTGCCCGGCGCCAGGCGGCTGGCGACCCGGTGACAAACGAAGAGCGGGGAGACCGCCCTCGCGATCTCCCCGCTCCTCACGCCTTCGATTTGGCGTGCGAGCCGCTCAGGCGACGTAGGCCGCGCGGTCGGCGTTGGTTTCCAGCAGTGCGACGCGGAGCTTTTCCAGCGCCCTAGTCTCGATCTGGCGCACGCGCTCCTTGGAGATGCCGAGCTTGAGGCCGAGGGCCTCCAGCGTCGCGCCGTCGTCCTGGAGGCGGCGCTCACGGATGATCTTCAGCTCACGCTCGGAGAGGACGTCGAGGGCGGAATTCAGCCAGGTGACCCTCCGCTCGTCGTCGATCGAGCTCGACACCATCTCGTCGGGCAGCGGATCGTTGGAGACGAGGAAATCCTGCCGGTCGGCGCTGCCGGACTCGTCCTCGATCAGCGGCGCGTTGAGCGAGGAATCGGGCCCGGAGAGGCGGGAGTCCATCAGCGCGACGTCGCCCTCGGACACCTTCAGCGCCGTCGCGATCTCGCGGTACATCGCCGTGCCGGAGAGGCTCTCGGAGCCCTGGCTGAGCCGGGCGCGCAGGCGGCGGAGATTGAAGAACAGCGCCTTCTGCGCCGAGGACGTTCCGCCCCGCACGATCGACCAGTTGCGCAGGATGTAGTCCTGGATCGAGGCGCGGATCCACCAGGTGGCATAGGTGGAGAAGCGCACTTCCCGCTCCGGCTCGAACCGCGCCGCCGCCTCGAGCAGGCCGACGTGACCTTCCTGGATCAGGTCGCTCATCGGAAGTCCGAAGTGCCGGAACTTCGAGGCCATGGAGATGACCAGGCGCATGTGCGCCGAGGTGATCTTGTGAAGGGCCTGCTGATCGCGCTGTTCCTTCCAGCGCACGGCCAGTTCGTACTCCTCCTCGCGCTGGAGATAGGGAGCTGCCATGGCCGCGCGGATCATCGTACGGCGAGCGGACTGTGATTTCATCGGGATAACCCTCCGGAAAAGCTAAGCGGCGTTTCGGCCTACCGCGCGAATCCAGGAGATCATCGCGCGCCGGGTATCGGCGAAACGCGGGGCGAAGCCAAACGTTCCCGCGAGGGCAAACTTTTTGGACAAACGTAAAAAGGGAGGTGCCGAAGGCAAGGGGCGGCCGAGAAGTGTGAAGACCGACGAACGATCGTTAACACCTCTTGACGACAAACAAAAGACCGGCCGCTTGACAGTGGCCGGTCTTTATCATGGTCGGGAGCCGATCGGCTGCGGGAAAAGCCGCCGTCGCGGGGCTGCCGGAGAGGCGATCGGCCTCAGGCGGCCTGTTCCTGCGCCGGCTCGGCCTCGGTCTCGGCGTCCGCGTCGGTTTCGGCGTCGTCGGCATCCGCCTCGGCTTCCGCGGTGGCGCCCTTCGGCAGGCGCTTCGGACCCTTGTTGAGGTTCACCTCGATCAGCCGCACGGCCTCGGTCTCGGACACCTCGTTGACGGCGGCGAGTTCGCGCGCCATCCGGCCGAGAGCGGCTTCATAGAGCTGGCGCTCGGAGTAGGACTGCTCCGGCTGGCTCTCGGCGCGATAGAGATCGCGCACCACCTCGGCGATCTGGATCAGGTCGCCGGAATTGATCTTGGCGTCGTATTCCTGCGCGCGGCGGCTCCACATGGTCTTCTTGACCCGGGCGCGGCCCTGGACGACCTTCAGCGCACGTTCGACGAAATCGGTCTCGGAGAGTTTGCGCATGCCGACCGCATTGGCCTTGGCGACCGGCACCTTCAGCCGCATCTTGTCCTTCTCGAAATCGATGACGAAGAGCTCGAGCTTCATGCCCGCGACTTCCTGCTCTTCGATCGCGACGATCTGGCCGACGCCGTGGGCGGGGTAGACGATGCTTTCGCCGGTCTTGAAGCCCAGGCCGTTGGTCGCCTTCTTCTGACTGCTCATACGCTTTTTCTAACTCCCTGTTGTGCCCAGCCGCGAGGGAAGCTAGACACGGGCAGCGACGCGGACGTCGCCGATTTGGACGGCCCTGCGGGGGTCGTCTGACCGCAGTCGGTGGGTCTGTCTCGCCCGATCCTGCATCCGGGCCGCATGAAACGCTCGGCCCGGCGAGGAACCGCCAGTGACGTGGCGAAGAGGGAGACATCCTTTCGGAAACCCGTGGGCGCCGATGGGTGTGGCTCGCTTGCCACAGCGCCCGACTGTGTCACCGATACTACACGAGCCTGCCGAAAAATTCAAGTTTTTCCGGCACCTGACGCGATGGTGCGACGCAACGACCTCGCCGCGCAGAATCTATCCGTGATGTCGGCGTGGACGCGGGGCAGCCCTGTCGGCCCGCCGGGCGATCCGGCTGGCGCGACGGGCGGTTCGCCGTCCGCGAGAGAGCGATCAGTCGCCCTGACCGGGCTCCGGGGAGAAATATTTCTCGAACTTGCCGTCCTGACCGTCGAATTCCTTGGCGTCCGCCGGCGCATCGCGCTTGATCGTGATGTTCGGCCACTTGTCGGCATACTCGGCATTGACCTGCAGCCACTTGTCGAGGCCGGGCTCGGTGTCGGGCTTGATCGCCTCGGCGGGGCACTCCGGTTCGCAGACGCCGCAGTCGATGCACTCGTCGGGATGGATGACGAGCATGTTGTCGCCTTCGTAGAAGCAGTCGACCGGGCAGACCTCCACGCAATCCATATATTTGCAGCGAATGCAGTTGTCGGTCACCACATAGGTCATGACGGGTCCTTACGTCTCGCGAACCCTGCCGAAGGTCCGCCTCTTCCGCCCGGCCACGTTGCGATGCGAAACGCCGGGCCGGTCCACTGAACTGTCGACCTAGCCACTCCGCAAAGGCCTTGCAAGCGCAAAGCTTGCTGCCTGAACCGCGCCCCGGGCAAAGATTTTGCGTGGCTGGGCGGCGCCCTCAGCCGAAGGGGCCGCCCTTCAGTTTTTGCAGCGCCTTCCGGTCGTGCTTGCTCGGGCGGCCTTCCGGAGCCGGTGCCGGAACATTCGCGGCAAGTCCGGACGCAGCGCTCCCGCCGCTGCCGTCAGCCGTCCCTGACCCTGTCGCGGCCGCGCCCTCCGCCGGCGTCGTCATGTCCTGATAGAGCGTGGCGGCCTCGCTGGCCGGCCCGCGCCGCGTCCCCGGGTCGAGGACCTTGAGGACGCGCACGCGTCCCCCGAGCGACAGCGTCAGCACATCGCCCGGCCGCACGATCCGCGCGGCGTTGTCGGTCTTCTCGCGATTGATCCGCACGGCGCCCGACTGGACGAGCTTCTGGGCGAGCGTTCGCGACTTCGCGACCCTCGCGAAGAAGAGCCATCGATCGACGCGCTGGCCACCGCCGGGCGCCGAAGCGGGGAGCGGCTTATCGGCCAAGCTTCTCCTTCAGCGCCGCGAGCTTGGCGAAGGGCGAGTCCGGATCGACGCGCTGCGGCTTGTCCGGCCGCCGCGGCGCCTGATCCCTGCGCTCGTCGCGATCCTTGAAGTCCTTCTGCGGCCGGCCCTTGCCCTTCGGGCCGCCCTTGCCGAAGCGTGCCTGGCGCTCGTCGTGGCCGCCGCGCTCGTCGCCGCCCCGGCCCCGGCCGGACCGCTGCTGCGGCCGATCCTCTTGGCTACCCTGCTCGCCGCCCCGGCCGAAGCGCTGCGACCGGTCGCCGGAGCCGGACCGCTCGTTCGCGCCGGCCTGCCCGTCGAACGACCTGCGCCCCCGCCGGCCGCCGTGGCGCTGCTGATTCTCCCGGCGATCGCCGCCGCGATGCGGCCGCCAGACCTGGATGATCCGCGGCTCCTCCGGCGCGTCCGCCGCCTCGGGCGCAGAAGCCTCGGCCGCAGGCGCTGCGGCCGGCTCGGCGTCCGCCGTGGCCGACGCTTCGGGCGTCGAGGCGGCGGTCGGCTCGGACGCGGCCTCGCCGCCTTCGGCGCCGATATCCGTCTTCTGCGTGGTCGGCTCTTCCGGCTCCGCGGCAACGGCCGTCTCATCGGCGGCTTGCGGCGCAGCGTTCTCCGCCTGCGCCGAGGCTTCGACGACCTCCGGCACGACCGGCGCGACGCCGGCTTCCGCGACCGCCTCGGATTCCGCTCCGTCCGACGCTGCCGGATCCCCGGCGGGCGCCGCGGTCTCGGGCGCCGCGTCCTGCCCGGCTTCGGCCGGTGCAGCGCCATCGGCTTCCGCCGGCTGCGGCGCCTCGGCGCCCGCGGCCGCTTCCGCAGCCTTGCGCGCGGCCTCGGCCTTGGCGGCTTCCGCCGCGGCCGCCGCCTCGGCGTCGAGCCGCTTCAGCTCCGATTCGACGGCGCCGGCATCCATGCCCTGCGGCCGGTAGCCGAGACCCTTCAGGATCTCGTCCATGTCCTCGGCGGTGGCGCCGAGGATCGACATCATCGCCGGCGTCACCAGGAACTGCGCACCGTTGTAGCCGCCCTCGGGCCGCTTCCCGGTGCCGGGCTTCCAGGCGAGCGCCGGCCGGATGAGGTCGGCGAGCCGCTCCAGGATGTCGACGCGCACGGCGCGCCGCCCGAGAAGGCG
Organism: Jiella sp. M17.18; assembly: GCF_041027365.1. Taxonomy (NCBI): domain Bacteria; kingdom Pseudomonadati; phylum Pseudomonadota; class Alphaproteobacteria; order Hyphomicrobiales; family Aurantimonadaceae; genus Jiella; species Jiella sp. M17.18. The sequence continues at coordinate 152,481 of NZ_JBFTEH010000005.1, forward strand.
GTAGCCGGCCAGCGCGTAGAACACCGGATCGAAGCTCGTATCGGCGACGGCCGAGGTGCGGCCGGTCGACAGAAGATGCGTCACCTCGCCATAGCCCGGCCGGTCGCGCCCGTCGTTCGCGACGCCCCACAGCAGCGTCAGGAGGCTCGCCGGCGCCGGCTTGATCAGCGTCGGGACGAAGATGTGGTAGGCGCCGAAGCGCACGCCGCAGCGCCGAAGCGCCGCGCGCGAGGCCTGGTCCAGCGCGCGCACCTCCTCGGCGACGTCGCGGCGCTGCAGAAGCCCGAAATTCTCCATCAGCCGGAAGGCGAGGCCCCGCGCCGTCCCCTCCAGGCCTTCCGCGACCTTGAGGTCGAGCAAGGGCTTCAGGATCGTCGAGACCTGATAGGTCAGGAAGCGCTCGGCGCGGGCGGCGACGCTGTCGCGCGCCGGACCGGTCAGCTGCTCGTCGGCGAGCAGCACGATCTTCGGCTTCAGCGGATCGTCGCTGGCGGACAGGCTGGCGACCGGCGCGCCGAGCCAGCGGATCAGTCCGTCCGAGGCGAGCGCGAGATCGCCGTTCGGCGCGTTGACGAAGCGTTCGGCGCGCTTGTCGAACTCGCCCGCCAGCGCCTTCTGCGCCGCGGCACGAACCGCCTTCGCGTCCGCCCCTTCCGCCTTGGTGTCCGGCGTGAACCGGAATCCCTGAAGTTCGCCAACGGGATGGCCCTCGACAACCACCGTCCCGTCGCTGGCGATTTCGGCTTCCATGAATGCGTTCTCTCTCAGCCGCCTCATCAAGACGCTTGTCCTGCGGTCTACGAAGCGTTTCGTCAACCTGTCGTGCAGAGCGTCGGAAAGCCGGTCCTCGATGTCCCGCGTCTTTTCCTGCCAGTGTGTCGGATCGGCAAGCCAGGCGGGACGGTGCGAAATATACGTCCAGGTGCGGATCTCGGCGATGCGCTGAGACAGGGTGTCGAGGTCGCCGTCCGTGCGGTCGGCGCGGCGCACCTGCGAGGCCATGTAGTCTTCGGAGACGTGGCCGTTGTCGGCGATGTCGCCGTAGATGGAGGCGATGATCTCGGCGTGCTGGGCCGGCGCGATGCGGCGGTAGTCCGGCAGCTTGCAGGTCTCCCAGAGCAGCTCGACCTGCCGGCGTCCCTTCGCGCGATCGACGATCGCGGTGTCGCGCGACAGGAACTGCAGCGCCCGCTGGTCGACCGACGGCAAAGAACGCGTCAAGTCCTGGCTCGGCGGCGGCCGCTCCAGGCTCATGGTCAGCGCATCGATCGAGCCGAAGTCGAGATCGCCGTTGCGCCACTGCAGCACCTTGACCGGCGCGAAGCTGTGGGATTCCAGCGCCTCGACCAGTTCCTGCGGCAGCGGATCCACGCGCCCCGTCACGCCGAAGGTCCCGTCGCGCACGTGCCGCCCGGCACGGCCGGCGATCTGGCCGAACTCCGCCGGCGTCAGCTGGCGGTACTGGAAGCCGTCGAACTTCCAGTCCTGCGCGAAGGCGACGTGGTCGACGTCGAGGTTGAGGCCCATGCCGATCGCGTCGGTGGCAACCAGGAAGTCGACCTCGCCGGACTGGTAGAGCGCGACCTGGGCGTTGCGGGTGCGCGGGGACAGCGCGCCCAGCACGACCGCCGCCCCGCCGCGCTGGCGCCGGATCAGCTCGGCGATGGCATAGACCTCGTCGGCCGAGAAGGCGACGATGGCGCTGCGCCGCGGCAGCCGGGTGATCTTCTTGGAGCCGGCATAGACGAGGTTCGACAGCCGCGGCCGCGTCGTCGTCTGCGCCCCCTTCAGGAGACGCTGGAGCACGCCCTGCATGGTCGGCGCGCCGAGCAGCAGCGTCTCCTGCGTGCCGCGGGTGTTGAGGATGCGGTCGGTAAAGACGTGGCCCCGCTCGAGATCACTCGCGAGTTGCACCTCGTCGATGGCGGCAAAGGCGGTGCCGGGATTGCGCGGCATCGCCTCGACCGTGCAGACGAAATAGCGCGCGTTCGGCGGCTTGATCTTCTCCTCGCCGGTGATCAGCGCCACCGCGCCGACCCCGACCCGGTCGACGACCTTGCCGTACACCTCGCGCGCCAGCAGCCGCAGCGGCAGGCCGATCGTGCCGGACGAATGGGCGATCATCCGCTCGATCGCGAGGAAGGTCTTGCCGGTATTGGTCGGCCCGAGGACGGCGGTGACATTGGTGCCGTCGAAGCGGATCGTGTCTGGGACGGGTCGAAGCTCGGTCATGCGTCCCGTCTAGATGGGATACCCGTCACCGTTGGAAAAGGTTTTCCGGCGATTCGCAAGACGCGCCACACGGTTATCGGCTTGGCAACCTCGCGCTGGTAGGACTTCCACGCCGACCGGCAAATCCAACGGCTCGGCCAGAAGACTGGTCACGGCGGCAAGTGGAAAGGACGGAAGCTCATTGCGGAAGGCCGTCATCCTCGGAGCCTACGGGCTGATCGGCTCGGCCTGCCTTCGCGCCGTGAAGGCGGACGGATTCGCCGTGACCGGCGTCGGCCGCTCCAAGGCCGCCGCAATGCGCTGCGACCCGCACGCACCGTGGATCCTGCTCGATATCGCCGCGGCGACGGTCCGGGACTGGCGCACGGTCTTCCAAGACGCCGACGTCGTCGTGAACGCCTCGGGAGCGTTGCAGACGGGCGCACGAGACAGTCTCGCCGCCATTCACGACGTGGCGATCGCTCGCATGCTCGAAGCGCTGGCGGGCAGCAGGACCCGATTCATCCAGATATCCGCCGCCGGCGTCTCGCCCGATGCCGGCACCGAGTTCTTCCGTTCCAAGGCGCGGGGCGATGCTCGGATCATGGCCTCCGGTCACGACTGGATCATCCTGCGGCCGACGCTGGTGGTGAGCACCGAGGCCTATGGCGGGACGGCGCTACTGCGCGCCGCAGCAGCGGTCCCGCTGGTCTGCGCGAAGGTGCTTGCCGACAGCCCGATCCAGACGGTGTGGGTGGAGGACCTAGCCGCAGCGGTTCTCCAGGCGGCGCGGGGCGGGATTGCCGCCAGAACGCTCGCCGACATCACCGAACGTCAGGCCCGGTCTTTCGCCGAGACGCTCCGGATGGTCCGGGCGTGGCAGGGATTTCCGCCCTGGCGCTTCACCGTTTCCATCCCGCGCCCGCTCCTGCGCGCGGCAGCCCGCATCGCCGACGCGACCGGCTGGCTCGGCTGGCGCTCGCCGCTACGCACGAACGCGATCCGGTCGCTGGAGGACGGCATCACCGGCGACGCGGCGACGTGGGAAGCTGCCGGCGGATCGCCATGCCGCTCGCTGCCCGAGACCCTGGCGGAAATTCCGGCGACGGCACAGGAGCGCTGGTTCGCGCGGCTGACGCTCCTCGGCCCGGTGGCAATCGGGACGCTGTCTCTCTTCTGGGTCCTGTCGGGTCTTCTCGGATTCGCCGAGAGCGGCCCGGCCGAAGCGCTGCTGACGGAGCGGGGCCTCGGATCCGGGCCGGCCGCAGCCGCCGTTCTCGGAGGGTCGCTGATCGACCTCCTCCTCGGCCTCGCCATCCTTTACCGCCCTTTGTCGCGCTTTGCCTGTCTCGGCATGGTCGCCGTGTCCGTCGCCTATCTCCTCGGCGCGACCCTTTTTGCCGCGGATCTCTGGTCGGACCCGCTCGGGCCGCTCGTCAAGGTGCTGCCGGGGATCGTCCTCGCGCTCGTCGCAGCCGCGCTTCTGGACGAGCGATGAGCGTCCAGATCCTGCTCTTTCTGCATATCGTCGGCGCCTGCGTCCTGCTCGGCACCGGGGCCGGCATCGCCTTCTTCATGGTGGTCTCGAACCGCAGCCGCGATCCGGCCCTGATCGCGCACACGGCCGGCATCGTCGTTCTCGCCGACACCGTCTTCACCGCGACGGCGGCGGCGGTGCAGCCCGTCACCGGCGCACTCCTGGCGCGAGAGATCGGCTGGCCGCTGGGCCAGGGCTGGGTGCTCGCCTCGCTCGGGCTCTACGTCTTCGTCGGTCTGTTCTGGCTGCCCGTCGTCGCCATGCAGATCCGGCTGCGGCGCCTGGCGGCCGAGGCGCGCGACGCGGGGTTGCCGCTGCCGCCGGCATATCACCGGCTCTACCGGATGTGGTTCGCCTTCGGCTTCCCGGCCTTCGCAGCCGTGCTCGCCATCGTCTGGCTCATGATCGCCAAGCCGGACATCTGACCGCGCCGCCATTCCGCATCGGGCAACTGTCGGTGTTTCAGCCGGCCGACTTGCCGTTGGAGCTGCCGGCCAGCATGTCGAAGGCGAAGGGGACACCGTCGCCCTCCTCGCGCCGGCGCAGCGTCGCGCGGCCGGGCACAAAGCGGGCGGCACAGGCCGCGACGAGTTCGCCTCGAAGCGACAGGGCGGCGTCGAAGCGCTGCAGCACCAAGCGGTTCGGATCGGCCGGGTGCCGGCAGCATGGGACGGCCGCGCCCGCCGCCTCTACCGGCGACAGCAGCGTCGCAAGGATGCCGATCGCGACCGCCGGCGCCCGCCGCACGCCCTGCAGCCCGTGGATCAGAAGCCGCGCATCCTCGGGCAGCTTCGCGACGAAGCCGAGGATCGCCGAGACCTGTTCGGCCGTCGGCGCGCCTGCCGCATCCTCCGCCTCCACGTCCTCGAATTCGACGATCAGGTGCCGGCCCTCGGGCAGGTCCTTCGGCCCGAGATAGGACTTGTCCGGCGACTTGATCGAGATGACGTCGCTCGGCGAAAGCTCGGAAAACATCCGCCGCGCCTCGGACTGGCCGCAGATCATCAGCCGGCCGGGCCAGCCATTCGGATGCCGGCCCGGATCGCCGGCGGCACGAAACGCTTGAACCAGATCTGCCTCCTCTTGGTCGCGAGGGACTTGGACGCGTCGGCGGGACGGTGCTCGCCCGCCTCTCCTGCGCCCGGCTTTATGCACCCATCGCGCGCGGCACGCCACTCCCGCGTTCGGGTGCGAACGCCTCCCGCAGCAGAGCCGAGGCGGGCCCGTAGCGGGGTTTCGACGGCGCGCAGGCTTCCGTCCTCCGCCGGTGCCAGAGGCATTCGTTAAAATTCTTCGAATCGTCCGAACTTTTTTCGGAACCCCTCTTCATCCCGCGCATTATCGAGGCACCCCCAAGCGATCATCCCCCTCGATCGCAAATGCAGTCGGAAAAGGGCAGCTTCCCCCTCGCTGCCCTTTTTCGCATTTCAGGGTCGCCTTCTCCGGAAGAGCTCTGCCAGCAGGTTTTCCAGAGCCCTGATCAGCGCCATAGCGCCGCGCGACCTCTCCTCCGAGCGGACAGACCGGCTCGCGGACAGCCCGATTTTCCGCTGCAACGCGGTCCGCAATATGCTATGCAGCGCCCCGCGCCGGTTTAGCTCAGCGGTAGAGCAGCGGTTTTGTAAACCGAAGGTCGGGGGTTCAATCCCCTCAACCGGCACCAACGAAATCAGGTGCTTCGACCGCATCGTCCCGGCTCGATGTCGCGTGAATCTCGCAGAGGATCGCTTGATTTCCGGCCGCTTCCTGCGACACTCGCCCTTGTGGTGCGGCACGGGAGGTGGGCGGATGAAGTTCGGACTGCGCAAGCCGAGCCTGCGGAAGAGCCTCGCGGCCCGCACATCGCCCGCCCGATTCCTCCGGCATTCCCTCGGCCTCAAGGCGCCCCGCGGCTATGGCTGGCTGACCGATCCCAAACGCGCCGCCTACAACCGCGTCTATAACCGCACGACGGTCAGCGTGTGGTCCTTGCTGGCGAAACTGTTCCGCTAGCCGTCGCCGCGCCGTATCGGGGAAAGCCGGTAGCGGACGATCATCGGGCGCCTCGTCCGCCGCGAGCCGGCCTCTGCGGCTTGGACTCGTGGCCGGCTCGCGCTAGCTTGCGCAGGCACCCGCGGCCGCGATCCCGCCGCTTCGACGAGATCAGCCCCAGAGCATGTCGCGAAATCTTCGGTCCATCTCCTTCGTCGCCAGCGAGAACCCGCTCGCCCGCGAAGCCGCACAGCGCCTCTCGGCGCTCTACGGCAATGACGATCCGCGCAGCGCCGACGTCGTCGTCGCGCTCGGCGGCGACGGCTTCATGCTGCAGACGCTCCATCAGTTCATGGACACCGGCAAGCCGATCTACGGCATGAACAAGGGCACGGTCGGCTTCCTGATGAACTTCTATCGCGAGGACGGCCTGCAGGAGCGCCTGGCGGCGGCGGTCGAGAACGTCATCCATCCCTTGAAGATGACGGCGGTCAACAATCGAGGCGAGAGCTTCGAGGCGCTGGCGATCAACGAGGTCTCGGTGTTCCGCCAGTCCTACCAGGCGGCACGGCTGCAGATCTCGATCGACGGCCGGGTGCGGCTGGACGAACTCGCCTGCGACGGGCTGCTGGTGGCGACGCCCACCGGCTCCACCGCCTACAACCTCTCGGCCCAGGGCCCGATCATACCGATCGACGCGCCGCTCTTGGCGCTGACCCCGGTCAGCCCGTTCCGGCCACGGCGCTGGCGCGGGGCGCTCTTGCGCAACCACCAGACCGTCGAGATCGTCGCGCTGGAATCCGAAAAGCGCCCGGTCAATGCCGTGGCGGACGCGACGGAGGTGAAATCGGTGGAACGGGTGACGATCTGCGAATCGGCCGAGGACACCGCGATCATCCTGTTCGACCGGGATCATTCCTGGGACGAGCGCATCCTCGCCGAACAGTTCCGCTACTGACGGCGAAGCGGCAGCCGTCCGGGCGGTCGGCGGACGCTCACCGCCCCTTTGCCAGCCCGTCCAGAAGTGCTGCAAGCCCATCGGGGGGATCGGAGATCCGGACCGTCTTCGACCGCGACGTTTCGCCGGACATGATTGCGATCGACGACTTCGGGACTTTCAGGCGCTTTGCGAGGAGCGCGATCAGGGCGGCATTCGCCTTGCCGAATTCCGGCACCGCTCGAACTCGCGCGGCGAGCCAGACGCTCCCCGCCGCGTCCTCGGCGATACCCTCGATCCGGTCGGCGCTGGAGCGCGGCGTCAGCCGCACGAAGAGGAGGATGCCGTCTGCTGCCGGCGCGAAGAAGCGGCGGTCACCGGCATCGGCCGCTGCCACGCCGCCTCAGACCCCGTAACGGTAGAAGGCGGGGTTGATGTAATAGACGATGAGATACTGCAGGAACATGATGCCGAAGAGCACGACCAGCGGCGAGAGATCGAGGCCGCCGAGGTCCGGCAGGACGCGGCGGATGCGCCGGTAGAGCGGCTCGGTCATCTGCCACAGGAAGCGGCCGACCGAGTCGACGAAGGGATTGCCGGGATTGACGATGTTGAACGCATAGAGCCACGACAGGACCGCCGAGGCGATGACGATCCACCAATACAGATTGAGCGCCTGGTAAAGAACGTAAGTGACTGCAAGCATCGACCCGGAACCCCTCGTAAACCGGCCCCGATGTAGACATCGCCTGCTTCGAGCGCAAGCGAACGGCCAGCCGACGGAGACATCGCGGTTGCCGGAGAATTGCCAGAAGACCGATCGAGCCATCCAACGATGCCGCGCCGAGGAAATTGCGCCGGCCGTTCGCCGGGCCGTTGACACGCCCCCTTCGCCCGCACTAAATGCCGCTCGCATCGGTGGACGGGGCTGTAGCTCAGCTGGGAGAGCGCGTCGTTCGCAATGACGAGGTCAGGGGTTCGATCCCCCTCAGCTCCACCAATGCCTCACCCCTTTTGATGGACGATCGTGCGGACCGTGCGTTGCCGGCTGGCAGAGCGGTGGGCGTTCATCCCGCCTGTGGCCGGTCGACGGCGTAGCCCGCCATGAACAGACGCACCGCGCTCGTGACGCTCGCTTCGAGCTCCGCCTCGCTCGGATCCTCGGTGATCACGCCGAACAGGCGCGGCTTCAGGAGCCCGCTGGTGACGAGGTCCGACAGCTGCGACGCCGCCCGGCGCGGGTCGTCGAAGCGCAGAAGCCCGGCCTTCTCCACCCCCTTCAGATATTCGGCGAGGAAGTCGAGGGAGCGCTCCGGTCCCTTGGCGTAGAAGTCCATGCCGATTTCCGGCAGGCGCTCGGCGACGCTGAGGATGGTGCGGTGCGCCCGGACCACCCGCCGCGAGGTGAGCCGGCGGGCGAGATGGCAGCCGAAGCGGAAGAGCGTCTCCGCCGGCTGCGTCGGATCGCGCAGGATCGCCATGAACTCCTGGACGTAGCGGTCGCGCTCCTCGCAGACCAGCGCCGCGAACAGATGTTCCTTGCTGGGGAAGTAGACATAGAGCGTGCTCTTGGACGTCCCTGCCTCGGTGCAGACGTCGTCCATCGCCGCCTTGTCGAAACCGACGGCGGCGAAGACGCGCGCAGCGGCATCGAGGATCTGCCGCCGCTTCTTCGGATTTTTGCCGGCTGCGATCCGCGTCTTTACCGGATCATCGGAGTTGTTGGGTTTCATGTCTCGCCGGGTTGACGCAGCGTTGCAGATTCGCCGTGGCAGGCGTGCATGCTCCTCCTTGCCACGTCCAGAGCGGCGCTGTAAAGAAAATCAAACCGAACGGTTCGGTTCGATTTCAGGAGCCGGCGATGCTGGAAGAGCGGTCCGAGGACGCGATGTTTCGAAGTGAAGACTCGTCCGATCAGGCCCGGGCGTCGCGCCAGGGGGCGGTGACGAAGCCGGCCACCGAGGCAGGACCGCGAGCCGACGCGGCGCCGGCGAGCGAACGCCCGGCGACGCCCGCCGCCGTGCCGGCGGCACCGGCCGGTCCCGCGGCACCGGCCGCGGCTGCGCCCGCCCCGCGCAGGCGCGGCCGCAAGCGCATCCTCCTGCCGATCCTGGCGCTCGCCGTGCTCGGCGCCGGCGGCTGGTACGGGCACTACTACTGGACCGAGGGCCGTTTCCTGGAATCGACGGACGACGCCTATGTCGGCGCCGACATGAGCGTTATTGCGCCGAAGATCTCGGGCTATGTCGAAAGCGTTCCGGTCGAGGACAACCAGCGCGTCAAGGCGGGCGAGCCGCTGGTGACGATCGATTCCGGCGACTACGAACTCGCTCTGCGCGCGGCGGAGGCGAAGATCGCCACGCAGCAGGCGACGGTCGCGAGCTTCGACGCGCAGCGCAAGGCGTCGGAGGCATCGGTCGGCGAGGCGCAGGCCAATCTGGAAGCCGCCCGGACCGCCCTGGCGCAGGCCGAGATTGATCTCTCCCGAGCCAAGGATCTCGCGAAGCGGGGCGCCGGTGCGCGGGCGACGCAGGACGCCGCCCAGAGCGCGCGCGATGCCGATGCCGCCAAGGTCTCCGCGGCGGAGGCCGCGCTGACCGCGGCCAAGGCCAGCCTCGGCGTCGTCGACGCGCAGAAGATCGAGGCGCAGAGCCTGCTCCGCGAGCTGGAGGTTGCGCGCGACCAGGCGAAGCGCAACCTCTCCTTCACCGTCCTCAAGGCGCCCTATGACGGCATCGTCGGCAACCGCAGCGTCGAGCCCGGCAATCTCGTCTCGGCGGGGCAGCGCCTGGCGAGCGTCGTGCCGCTGTCCGGCATCTATGTCGACGCCAACTTCAAGGAGACGCAGCTCGCCGACATCGTTCCGGGCCAGAAGGCGACGATCGAGATCGACGCGCTGCCCGGACGCGAGCTGACCGGCACGGTCGTCAGCATCTCGCCGGCATCGGGCTCGGTCTTCTCGCTGCTGCCGACGGACAACGCGACCGGCAACTTCACCAAGGTGGTCCAGCGCGTGCCGGTGCGCGTTGCGATCGACGACCAGGCGGCGCTCGCCGGCCGGCTGCGGCCGGGTCTGTCGGCGGTGGTCGCGATCGACATCCGCACGACGCCGAAGGACGGCGCCGCCGCTTCGGCCGCCGCGCAGCGCTGAGGCGGCGCCGCGCCGACACATCAGCGCCGAGGCGCAAGGACGACGGACATGTCCGCTACCGCAGCTGCCCAGCCCCCCGCCGCCCTTCGGCCTGGCGAGGAAGCCATGCCGATGCGCAAGGTCGTGGCGTTCATCGCCATGGTCTTCGGCATGTTCATGGCGATCCTCGACATCCAGATCGTCTCGGCCTCGCTGTCGGAGATCCAGGCCGGCCTGTCCGCGTCGAAGGACGAGATCGCCTGGGTGCAGACGGCGTATCTCGTCGCCGAAGTGGTGATGATCCCGCTGTCGGGCTTCCTCGGCCGGATGCTGTCGACCCGCGTCCTCTTCACCCTCGCCGCCGCCGGCTTCACCGCCTCCTCGGCGATGTGCGCGACGGCGACGAACATCGACCAGATGATCGTCTACCGCGCCATCCAGGGCTTCATCGGCGGCGGCATGATCCCCAGCGTCTTCGCCGCGGCCTTCACCATCTTCCCGCCGTCCAAGCGGCCGATCGTCTCGCCGATGATCGGCCTCGTCGCCACCCTCGCCCCGACGATCGGCCCTACGGTCGGCGGCTATCTCAGCCACGCCTTCTCCTGGCACTGGCTGTTCCTGGTCAACGTGCCGCCCGGCATCATCGTCGCGATCGCGGTGTGGAACCTCGTCGACTTCGACCAGCCGAACCTCAAGCTCTTCGACGCCTTCGACTGGTGGGGTCTCGCGGGCCTGGCCGCCTTCCTCGGCTCGCTGGAATACGTGCTGGAGGAAGGCCCGCTGAACGACTGGTTCGAGGACAGGACCATTCTCACCTTCGCCGTCATCACGGCGGTCGGTGCGGTCGTCTTCCTGTGGCGCGCCTTCACCGCGAAGGAGCCGATCGTCGACCTCTCGGCCTTCGGCAACCGCAACTTCGCGGTCGGCTGCCTGTTCTCCTTCGTGCTCGGCATCGGCCTCTACGGCCTGACCTATCTCTACCCGATCTATCTCGGCCGCATCCGCGGCTACGATTCGCTGATGATCGGCGAGACGATGTTCATCTCCGGCCTCACCATGTTCTTCATGGCGCCGATCTCCGGCATGCTGTCCGGCAAGATGGACCTGCGGCTGATGCTCGCCATCGGCTTCTTCTCCTTCGGCCTCGGCACCTATCTGATGTCCGGCCTCACCCATGACTGGGACTTCTGGGAGCTGTTCATCCCGCAGATCCTGCGCGGCATCGGGCTGATGATGGCGATGATCCCGATCAACAACGTCGCGCTCGGCACCCTCTCGCCGCAGAAGATGAAGGGCGGCTCGGGCCTGTTCAACCTGACGCGCAACCTCGGCGGCGCGGTGGGCCTCGCGATCATCAACACCATGCTGAACGAGCGCAACACGCTGCATTACCAGCGCATCGCCGAGCATGTGCGCTGGGGCCGCGAGGTGGTGGACGAGCGGATGAACAGCATGGTCCAGATGTTCCAGTCGCACGGGCTGGACGGGAACAGCGCCGCGCTGTTCCAGATGAAGAACATCGTCGCGCGCGAAGCCTCGGTCATGTCCTTCGCCGACGTCTTCACGGCGCTGACCGCACTGTTCGGCGCGCTCATCCTGCTGACGGTCTTCATGCAGAAGCCTGCGGCGCGGGCGTCCGGCGGCGGCGGGCATTAGGCGCTGCGCGCTTGCTGCGGCAGGCGCACAGGCGGACGCCCGCCATCCCTTAGGGATGACGGGCGCCGCGTGCCGCACCTATCCTGCCGCGGCCTTTCGAAGCCGTGGAACCGGCATCACTGGCCGTTATTGCTCAGCACGCCGTTGGCGTTGTCCATGCCGCTGTTCGCGGTGCCGGTCGCGTTGGCCGTGCCGCCCGCGCCGTTCGTCGTGCCATTGGCACCGTTGGCGCCATTCGGATGGATGGTGCCGTTGGCGATGTCCGGGCTCGCCTGGCCATTGCCGACGGAGCCGGTGGTCATCCCCGCCGCGCCGTTGGTCTGAGACGCAGCCTGCGAATTGTTGCCGCCGTTCGCGGTCACGCCCGCGCGGTTGTTGGCATTGGCCATGTTGCCGTTGCCCATGTTGCGGCCGCGCGCCGCCCCGGCCTGCATGCGGCCGTAGTCGTAGGCGCCGACGCCTTCGATCTGGCCGCGCGTATAGGGCGCGTTGTAGGCCGTCGCCCCCGGCGTCCAGCCGCCATAGCCGTAGCCGTAGAACGGCATGGCGTAATAGCCGCCGGCGGCGCCGTTGCGAGTCCCGGCGACTGCGCCATAGGACGGGTTGACGACGACGGACTCGACCTTGCCGGAACGGTTGAAGATGATGTCGCTGACATAGCCGTAATTGGCCGCGCCCTTCAGGTTGACGACATCACCGATCAGCTCGCGGGGCTGCCAGTTCCGATTCTGCGAGGTGACCTTCTCGACCACTTCCGGATAGGTCGGGTACTTGCTGAGGTTCTGCTGCGTCACCGGGACGTCGACCCAGTCGAAGCGGCCCGACGGGACCTTCACCTGGTTCCACGGCACGCCGTAATTGGTGTCGCCGATGTCGAGGAAGCCGCCCGAGGCAATGATCAGCCGCTGGATCTGGCCGTTGGGGCCGATGACGATGTTTTCGACGTCGCCGACGACATTGCCGTTCGGCCCGTGCGCCTCCGACCCGATCAGCCAGTTCGACGAGATGCCCTTGTAGAGGGGGGCCGTGTTCCAGCTGTCGAGATTGACGATCACGCCGTTGTGGCCGTTCGCGCCCTTGGCGCTGCCGTTCGCCCGGTTGGTGTTGGCGCGGCTGGTGTTGGCGTTCGGATTGGCCGTGCCCTGGACGTTGGTGGTCTGGTTCGACGCATTGCCATTGCCCGTCTGCGCGGCGGCGGACCCGGCCGGCAGAGCGGCGGTCGCCAGCCCCGCGGCAGCGATCATGGCAATCAGGGACGTTCCGGTCGGTTTATGGCTAAGCATATGCACCTCCTATCCTTTTCGGCTCGATGAGCGTTGAGGGACCAACGGAGGCACGCAGCGGTCGTTCCGATACGTCGGGTGATTCTCGTTTTCGCGTCTAAAGGCCGAGCAACGCGGCGGGCGTCACCGCTCCTCGATCATGATCGCGCGGTGGCCGATGTCCGAGCGCCAGAAGCCGCCGTCCCAGTCGACCGCCTCGACGGCCGCATAGGCGCGGCGCGCCGCTTCGCGCACGCTCCGTCCGCGCGCCGTCACCGCGAGGACGCGGCCGCCACTGGCGACGAGCCTGTCGCCGGAGCGGGCCGTGCCGGCCTGGAACACCGTCGTCGCAGGCGTCTGCGGCGGCAGGTGGCGGATCTCCGTGCCCTGTTCATAGGCGCCGGGATAGCCCTGCGCGGCCATGACGACGGTCAGCGCCGCATCGTGCGACCAGTCGAGCGTCACCGTCGAGACGTCTCCGTCCGCCGCCGCGATCAGCACCGGCAGGAGATCGCTGTCGAGCCGCATCATCAGCGCCTGGCATTCCGGGTCGCCGAAGCGGACGTTGTATTCGATCAGCTTCGGCCCGGCCTCGGTCAGCATCAGCCCGGCATAGAGCACGCCCCTGAAGGGAGATCCGGCCTCGCGCATGCCCTTCAGCGTCGGCTCGACGATCTCGCGCATCACCCGGCGCACCATCTGATCACTCATGCACAGCGCCGGCGAATAGGCGCCCATGCCGCCGGTGTTCGGGCCGCGGTCGCGGTCGAAGGCGCGCTTGTGGTCCTGCGCGGTGCCGAAGAACAGCGCCCGCTCGCCATCGCAGATGCAGAAGAGGCTCGCCTCCTCGCCTTCGAGGAATTCCTCGACCACCACCTCGGCGCCGGGCCCGCCGAAGTCGCCGTCGAAACAGGCGTCGATCGCCTTCAGCGCCTCGTCCTTGGTCGCGGCGACGGTGACGCCCTTGCCGGCGGCGAGCCCGTCCGCCTTCACCACAACCGGCGCGCCGGTCTCCTGGATATAGGCCTTGGCGTCCGGCGCGTTGTTGAAGCGGCGATAGCGGGCGGTCGGGATGTCGTGGAGGGTGCAGAGATCCTTGGTGAAGCCCTTGGAGCCTTCGAGCCGTGCGGCGGCGGCGGACGGTCCGAAGACGCGGATTCCGGCGTCCGAGAGCGCGTCGGCGAGACCGGCGACCAGCGGCGCTTCCGGCCCGACCACGACCAGGCCGATCGCCTTGTCGCGGCAGAAGGCGACGACCGCGGCATGGTCGGCGACGTCGAGCGGCACGAGTTCGGCCTCCTCGGCGATGCCGGGATTGCCGGGCGCGGCATAGAGCGCGCCGATCTCGGGCGACTTCGCGAGCTTCCAGGCGAGCGCATGTTCGCGGCCGCCGGACCCGATGAGAAGAACGTCGATTGCCATGAAGATCCCTGCCCGTCTTGCCTGCCGGCGCCGGCCGGACGCTGCGATTAGGGGGACGGGACCCGCAAGGTCAAGCGCCGGCCCGCGTCGTCCCCAGACCTGAGCGCGGGCCGGAGCCGGTCCGGCCGTCCCCGTCGACAGAGCGGCGGGCGTCGGCTAGTCACGGGTGCAACGGTCAGCCCGCCAGGCGCGCGGGCGGGCCTTCCCCATCTCCAGCCGTCGCGGCGGGCGCCGCCCGCGCCCTCCCCCGACAGTCCCAGCGGATCCGTCATGAGCGAAGCATATCTGACCGGGCTCGCCGTCGGCTTCGGCCTGATCCTCGCGATCGGCGCCCAGAACGCCTTCGTCCTGCGCCAGGGTCTGCGCGGCGAGCACGTCCTCCTGATCTGCCTCGCCTGCTCGCTGTCGGACGCGGTGCTGATCGGCGCCGGCGTCGGCGGCTTCGGAGCGATCGTCGAGGAGGTCCCGGCGCTGGACCCGATCCTGCGCTACGGCGGCGCGGCGTTCCTCGTCTGGTACGGCCTGCGCAGCTTCCGCGCGGCGCTCGCCTCGGACGCGACGCTCGCCCCGGCGGACGCGGCGCCGCAGCACTGGCGCAGCGCCCTCGGTCTCTGCCTCGCCCTCACCTGGCTGAACCCGCATGTCTATCTCGACACGTTGATCCTGATCGGCACGATCTCAACGCGGTTTCCGCAGAACCCGGCCGCCTTCGCGCTCGGCGCGATGACGGCGTCCTTCCTGTTCTTCTTCTCGCTCGGCTACGGGGCCGCTCTGCTCCGGCCGCTGTTTGCCAGGCCTGCCTCCTGGCGCGTGCTGGAGACGGTGGTCGGCATCACCATGTGGACCATCGCCGCGAAGCTGGTCCTCGGCTTCTGAGGGCCCGCCGACAGCTTCACCGGATGCTCCCCCGGCGGGGCCGCCCTCGCCTATTCGTCCTCGACGATATCCAGGAAGTCCTCCGGGCGCTCCGTCTCGATCTCGACCACCCAGAAATCCGGGTCGAAGCGGGCTTCGCGCGCGAAGCGGGCATCCAGCGCGGCGTCGTCGCTCGCGGCCTCGCGCATGAACTGCCGGCCGCCGACGTCTTCCGACAGGCTCTGCACGGCGGGACCGAAGAGCTGGACGGCGCCGCCGCGCCCCCGGGCGACGACGAAGATGGCTCCGGCCGCCTCCGCCCCGCGCCGCACCACGGCGGCGAAGTCGCCGGCGGCAAACAGCCGGCGCAGGAGCTGTGCGACGAAGAGCTCGCTGGTGATCCGCATGCCGCGCCATCCTGGTGTGAGCGTTTGCGAGGCGAACATAAGACGCGCCGCCCGCTTGTCCCGCGGATCGCGCGAGGGGCCAGAGACGGGCGCTCCCGCTACTTCACGATCCCGACCTTGGCGAGATGCTCCAGGAAGGCGGCGTCGGGCTTCCCCGTCACCTTCATCCCCTCGAGCGCCTGGAAGGTGCGGATCGCCTCCCGGGTCTTCTCGCCGGCAATGCCGTCGGCGTCGAGATGGGCGACCTGAGCCGTGGTCAGCGCGGTCTGGATGCGCTTGACCAGCTCGTCATGGCTGAGCGAGGCGAAGCGCGCCTCGACCTTTGCCGGGGCGCGGGACGGGCGTGCCGCGGGAGTCGGACGGTCCTGCGGCACGATGGTGCCGCCCCCATCCATGCGTTCGCCGATGGACGCGGTCTCGCTCGGATCCGGCCGCATGTCGGGAGCCGGCGGCAGAGCGACCGGCGCGCGCCGGGCCGGCGCCAGCGACGCCGACCGGACAGGGCGCTCAGAAGCGCCAGCGAGGGTTTGGCGCGTCGCGAGCATCGGGTTCGGATGACGCGCATGCTGGCCGTAGAGCCCGTTGGCCGCAACGCTGACGAACAGGATCGTGAAGCCGCCGAGCCCGGCCGACAGGGCCGGCCGGCGCGCGACGACGCCGCCGGTCGCCTTCGCGCCGCGGCCGCAAAGGCCGATAGCTCGCCGGGCGAGGCTAGGCTGAGCGGCGCGTTTCGCGGGCTTGCGGGGAGTGGGTCGTTTTTGTGCGGGCATCACTGAGCGCTACGATGTTTTCCTGATTGCTGTTGGACGGGGCCGGAAGCGGACACCCGTCGCGGGGAAGGCGGACACTGACCATGGTGCCGACGCCGGGGTGGCTCGTCACCGCCATCGAGCCGCCATGCAGTTCGACGAGGCCCTTCACCAGCGAAAGGCCGAGGCCGGTGCCGGGATAGCGCCGCGCCGCGCCGGTCGAGACCTGCACGAAGGGGCGGCCGAGCCTTTCCAGATCGTGCGGCGAAATACCGATTCCGGTGTCGGAGACGCAGAGCTCGACGGCGTCGCCGTCGACCCGGCTTTCCAGCGTGACCACCCCCTCGTCGGTGAACTTCACGGCGTTGGAGAGAAGGTTGAGGAGCACCTGCTGGCAGGCGTGGCGGTCGGCGACGAGCTCGACGTCCTCGCAGCCGCCGCGCACGTCGATCCGGAGGCCCTTGCGACGCGCCTCCTCGCGCATCAGGTCGCCGGCCTCCGCCATCGCCTCGGCAAGGACGAACGGCTCCGGATGCAGCTCGTAGCGCCCGGCCTCGATCTTGGACACGTCGAGGAGGGTGTTGACCACCTGCAGGAGGTGCTGGCCGGACTGCCGGATCAGGCCGACATATTCCTTCTGCTGGACGCTCTCGAAGCCGCCGAAGAACTCCTGGTCGAGAATGTCGGAAAAGCCGATGATGGCGTTGAGCGGGGTGCGCAACTCGTGGCTGACCGCCGCCAGGAACTGTGTCTTGGCCGCCGAGGCCTGATTGGCCGCCTGGAGCGCGGCCTCGAGCACCTCGGCTTCCCGCGTATCGGTCTCGGGGGCGGCGAGCCCGATCCAGATCTCCGGTACGACGGAGGCTTCGATGGGCGACAGCCCGATCGTCAGCATCGCCGGCAGCGGTGCTTGCCCCGGGCGGGTCAGCCGCGCCGGGATGCGCTGCGGCTCGGATCCGCGGCGAAGCCCGTCCAGCGCCTGCAGCACCGCGACACGGTCGGCAACGTGGATGAGGTCGCTGAGCGCCGCTCCGACGATCTCGCCCTCCGGACCGCCCAGCATCTCCCGCGCCGCCGCGGACGCGGCGCGCACGCGTCCCTCCGTCTCGAGCGTCAGGAGCGCCGCTCCGGTGAAGTCCGCCGCCGCGCACCCTCCGACGGCGGCCGCCTCCGGCGACGGAACGGCCGCAGTCGCCGGCCGCTGGCCGCGCCGAACCAGCCGTGCGCCATAGGCGAGCGCCGCTCCGGCCAGAACGAGATGCGCCGTACCGAGATCCGGCGCAGCCGCGGTCGCCGCCAGCGGCACGACCGCCGCGAGAGCGGCCGAGACGGCGAGACCGGCGGCGAGCCTGCGGCGATGCGCCAGCAGCGCCTCCAGCGGCAGGACGAGGAACACCGGCAGGGCCAGTTGGAAAGCCGAGGCATTCGCGGCGATGCTCGCGCCGAGCGCGGCAAAGACCAGCGTCGCCCCCAGCCAGATCATGACCTGCAGCGCGCCGGTAACGGCCAGGAGCGAGGCGGTGGCGATCGCCAGCGCCGCAACCACCATCGGCAGCGCCGCGACCAGGGCCCCCGCCTTCAGGATCACGAGCGCCGGGGACGCCAGCGCGGCGATCAGCCCCAGCGACACGAGGACGCCGAGCGTCACCGCATGCCGGCGCCTCTCCGCCGGCTCGACGACGCGCGGCGAGACGAGATCATCGAGGCGTCTCAGCAGCGGACCGCCGGCGTCGGCCGATGCCGTCGCCCCGCCGCGCTTTCCCTCCAACACCTCGTTCATACGCACCTTCGTTCGACCTCATTCGGCGGACGGCAGACCCGCTGCCGGTGATCCCGCCTGACCGTTCGAATGATGAATCGCGCGGTTTAAGGAAGCCATAAGCAAGCCGCACAGGCGGGCGATCGATGCCGCGGAAGCCCCACGAACCCGGCGTTCCGGGCTCGGGCGGATTGGCCTTATGGTTAACGTTTCGCGAGCCCCTACGCGCTTGGCGGGTGCCGGCGCCGGGCCTCGCGACCGGCGGCAACGAATCGTTCGAATTTGAGATAAATTCGGCTCTCAGTTTCAACGCCGTCTTGCCGCGCGTCTGTCATGGTCGCTTCGAAGACGGCGCGGCGGGCTTCGGCGAACTCACGTGAGGCTCTCCCCGCCCCAAGGCTTTCAGGAGCGGACCCATGATACGGTTCATGATGAAATCGGCATTCTTCCTCGGCCTCGCCGCGATGGTCCTGCCGGGACATTCGGGCCAGGACGGCAAGGGCGACGGCGGCATCAACCTGTTCTCGACGCTCGCCGGCGCGCAGGCGGCGATCTCCGACATGTCGAACTTCTGCGGCCGGGCACCGGCAGCCTGCACCGCCGGCGGCGATCTCGTGCGCTTCGCCGGGCAGCGGGTCGAGGACGGCGTCACCCTCGCCTACAGCCTGGTCGACGCGCCGAGCGCGGCAAGCCGCCGTCAGCCGGCCACGACGGAAAAGTCGCAGCAGGCGGGTGCGGCGGAACCGCCGGCGCGCGACGCCGCCCTCGCGGCAGCGGGCAGGGTCCGGGCGGCGACGGAACGGCTCGCGGCCTCGGCGAGGCCGTCGGATCCCGACCCGACCGTCACCGGCACGATCGGCCGCAACCTCCTGATGGACATGCCGCATATGCCGGAGGATCACGCCCTTGCCGAGAGGCCGGTGCCGCCTGCAGCGGTGCCGCAGAAGCTCGCCTTCCGGCACCTGCCGATCCCGCAGCCGGCCCCGCGCGGCTGAAGCCAAGGACGAGCGGACGCGGCGGCAGGAATGGCCTGCCGCACCCTGACATCCGGGACGGTCTCCCCTATATCGGCGAGGCAGACGTGAGCGGCTGTCGTCCGGAAGCGGCGGGGCGGAAACGGCTCCCGCCGGCGCAGGACGCGAAGGCGGCGAGCGTCGGCGCTTCGGCAGACCCTCACCCCGACCCGAGCGGAGACAGGATGCAGACCTTCGACGAGATCGAAGCCGATTTCGAACTTCTCGACGACTGGGAAGACCGCTACCGCTATCTCATCGAGCTCGGCCGCGCGCTGCCTCAGATGCCGGAGGGTGCGCTGAGCGACGAGAACAAGGTGCGCGGCTGCGTCAGCCAGGTCTGGCTGGTCAGCGAGAGCGATGCGGCGTCGCCGCCGCATCTGACCTTCCGGGGCGAATCCGATGCCCACATCGTGCGCGGCCTCGTCGCGATCGCGCTGGCGCTGTTCTCCGGCAAGGCGGCGCCCGAGATCCTCGACATCGACGCCGAGGCGGCCTTCGCCAAGCTCGGCCTCCAGGACCACCTCACCCCGCAGCGCTCGAACGGCCTGCGCTCGATGGTGACGCGCATCAAGAACGATGCGCGGCAGGCGCTCGCCGCCGCCTGAGGCGGGCGCAGGCAGGACGAGCGTCAGTCCGGACGTGACCCGCCGCCGATCGTCGGCCGGGCGTCGGCGGCGCGCCAGCGCCGGATGCGCGGCTCAGCCCCGCTCGCCGCCTCGGCCGCGAAGCCGTAGTGCCGCGCCAGCATGCCGAGCCCGGCCTTGAGCATCAGCTTGGCCGATCGCGCCGGCCATTGCCGCTCGCGCTCCACCGTCTCCAGCCCCTTCAGAAAGCAGCAGACGTCGAGAAGCACGCCGGAGAGCTCCGGCCCGACCGCGTCGATTGCCGCGGACACACGCTGGCGGGCGTCGATCGCCGTGTCCGAGAGATCGCCGGTGCCGTTCCGCACCCCGCGCTGGCGCGGCGCCGCGTCCCAGCGCTGGCTGACCGACGGCGTCAGATTGCCTCTGGTGAAGTCGACGCGCAGCCGTTCGCCGGCCATCGCTTCGGCCTCGGCGAGGAACGCCTGGCCGTCCCGCCCGCGGCGCGTCGCCAGCCGCGTCAACGGCGATTCGTCGGGATCGAAGCCCGGACGGTCCGCCATCACCCGATCTCCCCGCCGTTCGCCGGGGCGCCGGAAGGGCTTTCAGCAGCGAGGACGGTGCGCACCGCATGGGCCAGCCGCTCCAGCCGATCCAGCATGGCGTCGAAATCTCGGTCGTCCCGGCGATCCTCGATCCGGCGCACCGCATGGGCGACGGTCGTGCGATCGCGTCCAAACTCCCGCGCGGTGCGCGACAGCGAGATCTGGAACACGACATGGGCGAGATAGATCGCGACGTGACGGGCGTCGCAGACCGGCACGACGGCGCGGCTCGGACGCTCGATGTCGGCGACCGGAATATCGAGGAAGGCGCTGGCGATCTCGCGGGAGAGCCGGCAGGCCGCGGCTGCGGGAGGCGACGGCGAACCCATGTCGCCCGCGGCCTCGCCCGGCGACGCCAGCGCCATTCCCCTGAAATCGCAGCCCGGGATGCTGCGCCTTTCGATGAACTCCATCTGCATGACGAGGACCTTTCCGGCATGAACGACCTCCCCGTCTTACCGACCTCGGCGCGATATGTGAATATTTTCCTATATCCCCGGTTTCTCGATAAGCCTATAATCCACAACGATCCGTAGTGTCGGATTGGCAGATCGGACCGCACATTGCAAGGAATTTATCCCCGGAACGGCGCCGCTGCCGCAGGCTCTGCGTACAACATCCGGAGGGCCCGATGCTTTGTCCACGAGATCTCGATCCGATCCGCGAAACGCTGGCCGGAGAGGCGCGCCGGCATGCGGAACGCCGACGCGCCGCCACCGCTGCGGCACTGTCGCGGCAGGAACTGTCGGCGCTGATGCTGCGCCTCGGCGCGGCCGGCCCGGATGTCGATGCGGCGGTCGAGGCGGACGATGCCGCGCGGCTTTCGGCGGAGCGCCTGCAGGCGCTTCGGATGCGGATGGATTCGGAGACGGCGCGGCTGGCTCGCCAGGCCCGCTCCCGCGATCCCCGCTACGACCTCAACCGCCACATCGCCGTCTCCCGCCTCGCGCGCTGGCTCACAGGCGGCAGGCGCTGGAGCCAGGAACCGGCGGAAGCCGTGGTCCAGCCGGGCCGCGTCCTCAACGACCGCTTTCGCCGAAACGGCAAGACGAAGGCGGGCGGCGTCAAAGAAAAGCCGGCCGAACGACGGGGAAGCGCTCGGGCGGAACACGCGGCAGAGACGAATGTCGCATGGCCGCTTGCTTGACAGTGACGCTCCCGCAGTTTCACATCCGCCCGTGATCGCGCCGCCGGACCGGGAGGGTTCCCGGCGGCTTCGACCCTCGGGAGGAGTTCCACCATGCGTATGTTCAAAGCGCTGCTCGCCGCCACGGTGACCGCAGCCGCCCTCGTGCCCCTCGCCGCCCAGGCGCAGGACATTTCGGACGGCGTCGTCAAGATCGGCATCCTCAACGACCAGTCCGGCGTCTATGCCGACTTCGGCGGCAAGTGGTCGGTGGCGGCAGCCAAGATGGCGGCGGAGGACTTCGGCGGCACCGTGCTCGGCAAGCCGATCGTCATCATCGACGCCGACCACCAGAACAAGCCGGACGTCGCCTCGAACATCGCGCGCGAGTGGTATGACACCCAGCAGGTCGACGCGATCATGGAGCTGACGACCTCCTCGGTGGCGCTCGCCGTCCAGGGGCTGTCGAAGGAGAAGAAGAAGATCGACATCGTCACCGGCGCGGCGACGACGGATCTGACCGGCAAGCAGTGCAGCCCCTACGGCTTCCACTGGGCCTACGACACCCACGCCCTCGCGGTCGGCACCGGCGGCGCGCTGGTCAAGGCCGGCGGCGACACCTGGTTCTTCCTCACCGCCGACTACGCCTTCGGCTATTCGCTGGAGAACCAGACGGCGAACTTCGTCAAGGCGAACGGCGGCAAGGTGCTCGGCGACGTCAAGCATCCGCTGTCGACCAACGACTTCTCCTCCTTCCTGCTGCAGGCGCAGTCCTCCGGCGCCAAGGTCATCGGCCTCGCCGACGCCGGCCTCGACACCGCCAACGCGATCAAGCAGGCCTCCGAATTCGGCATCGTCCAGGGCGGGCAGAAGCTCGCGGCGCTGCTCTTCACCCTCGCGGAGGTGCACGGGCTCGGCCTGCAGGCGGCGCAGGGCCTGAACCTCACGGAGGGCTGGTACTGGGACCAGGACGACGAGAACCGCGCCTTCGCCAAGCGCTTCATGGAAAAGACCGGGCGGATGCCCAACATGATCCAGACCGGCACCTATTCGGCGGTGCTGCAGTATCTGAAGGCGGTGAAGGCCGCCGGCACCGACGCGACCGAGCCGGTCGCCAAGAAGCTGCACGAGATGCCGGTCGAGGATCTCTTCGCCAAGCACGGCAAGGTGCAGGCGAACGGGCGCATGGTCTACGACATGTATCTGTTCCAGGTGAAGTCGCCGGACCAGTCGAAGGGGCCCTGGGACGCCTACAAGCAGGTCTCCACCGTGCCCGGCAACGAGGCCTATCTGTCGGTGAAGGATTCGGGCTGCGACGTCTCCAGCTTCCCGAAATAAGTCGGGCGGCGGGCGCCGGCCGGGTCTCACGAGCCGCGCCGGCACCCCAACGCCACCTTCATTCTCCCGGCGCCCGCAGCGGCGCCCGGGCCCCTTCGACAGGCCGCATCCGTCGCAGGGACTTTGCGTGACGACGCCATGAGGAGCCTGGCCCTTCGATGACATCCGCCGCGCCAGAGGCGATCCTGTCCGCCCGCGGGCTGACCAAGGAGTTCTTCGGCTTCAAGGCCGTCAATTCCGTCGATCTCGACATCACCGAACACACGATCCACGCGCTGATCGGACCGAACGGCGCCGGCAAGACGACCGTGTTCAACCTCCTGACCAAGTTCCTGACGCCGAGTTCCGGGACGATCACCTTCCGCGGCCGCGACATCACCCGCGTCAAGCCGGCGGACGTCGCGCGCATGGGCCTGGTGCGCTCGTTCCAGATCTCGGCGGTCTTCCCGCACCTGACGGTGCTCGACAATGTCCGTGTCGCGCTGCAGCGCAAGGAGAGCCTCGCCACGCAGTTCTGGCGCTCCAACCGGCTGCTCGACCGGCTGAACGACGAAGCGCACCGGCTGATCGACGCCGTCGGCCTTTCCGCCTATGCCGAGATCGAGGCGGCGGAGCTGCCCTATGGCCGCAAGCGCGCGCTGGAGATCGCGACGACGCTGGCGCTCGACCCGCCGGTGCTGCTCTTCGACGAGCCGATGGCCGGGATGGGCGTCGAGGACATCTCCCGCATCGCCGCGCTGATCAAGCGCATCGCCAAGGGCCGGACTGTGGTCATGGTCGAGCACAATCTCAACGTTGTCGCCGATCTCTGCGACCGGGTCACCGTGCTCGCCCGCGGCGAAATTCTCGCCGAGGGCGACTACGACGCGGTCTCGAACGACCGGCGCGTGCGCGAGGCCTATATGGGGACCGAGGATGCTTGAGCGCGCCCCGACCGAGCCGCTCCTCAAGGTGCGCGACCTCAACGGCTGGTACGGCGAGAGCCATGTCCTGCACGGTGTCTCGCTCGATCTTCACGAGGGCGAGACGATCACCCTTCTCGGCCGCAACGGCGCCGGCAAGACGACGACGCTGCGGGCGATCATGAACCTTCTGCCGAGGCGTTCGGGCGAGATCCGCATCGCCGGCGAGGACATGATGAAGGTGCCGGTCCACAAGACCGCCTATTCGGGCATCGGCTACGTGCCTGAGGAGCGCGGCATCTTCGCCTCGCTGTCGGTCTCGGAAAACCTCATGCTGCCGCCGCGCGTCGGCCCCGGCGGCATGAGCGTCGAGGAGATCTACCACCTCTTCCCGAACCTTGCCGAGCGGCGCAACTCGCCCGGCACGAAGCTCTCCGGCGGCGAGCAGCAGATGCTGGCGATCGCCCGGATCCTTCGCACCGGCGTCAAGATCATCCTGCTCGACGAGCCGACCGAAGGCCTCGCCCCGGTGATCATCCAGCGCATCGGCGACGTGCTGATCGAACTGAAGAAGAAGGGCATGACGCTGCTCCTCGTCGAACAGAACTTCCGCTTCGCCCGCAAGGTGGCCGACCGCTTTTACCTGATGGAGGACGGCCATATCCTCGAGAGCTTCGCCGTCGGCGAGCTGGACGCCAGGATGGACCGGCTGCACGAAGTGGTGGGGGTCTGAGCTGACATGACCATGGTCTTCGGCATCCCGCTGCCCGCCCTTCTCGGCCAGCTCTTCCTCGGCTTCATCAACGGCTCGTTCTACGCCATGCTGTCGCTGGGCCTGGCGGTGATCTTCGGGCTCCTCAGGGTGATCAACTTCGCCCATGGCGCGCAGTACATGCTCGGCGCCTTCGCGGCCTATTTCTGCCTCGCCTATGCCGGCATCGGCTTCTGGCCGGCGCTGATCGTCGCCCCGATCGTCGTCGCGCTCGTCTCGGCGGTGATCGAGCGGACCATGCTGTCGCGGCTCTACGACCTCGACCATCTCTACGGCCTGCTCTTCACCTTCGGCCTGGCGCTGATCTTCGAGGGCACCTTCCGCTACTATTTCGGCTCGGCGGGCCAGCCCTACCGCACGCCGTCGCTGCTCGCCGGCGGCACCAATCTCGGCTTCATGTTCCTGCCGAACTATCGCGGCTTCGTCGTCGTCGCCTCGATGGTCATCTGCCTCGCCACCTGGCTCCTGATCGAGAAGACCAAGCTCGGCGCCTATCTGCGCGCCGCGACCGAGAACCCGCAGCTCGTCCAGGCCTTCGGCGTCAACGTGCCGCTGCTCCTGACGCTGACCTATGCGCTCGGTGCCGGCCTCGCCGCGCTCGCCGGCGTGCTGGCGGCGCCGATCTACCAGGTCTCGCCGCTGATGGGCTCGAACCTCATCATCATCGTCTTCGCGGTGGTGGTGATCGGCGGCATGGGCTCGATCGTCGGGGCGATCCTCTCCGGCTACATGCTGGGGATCCTCGAGGGTCTCACCAAGGTGTTCTACCCCGAGGCCTCGAACATCGTCGTCTTCGTCATCATGGCGGTCGTGCTGATGATCCGGCCGGCCGGCCTGTTCGGGAAGGAGTTCTGACGATGTCGAGCCTTCCGGACACGCCCGCCATCCGCGACGGCGAGGGATCGCTCGAAGCCTCGCCGCGCCGCCGGGCCGGCCAGCGCAGCCTGTCCACCGCCGGCCTCGTGATCGCGGCGGTCGCGCTCGTCGGCCTGCTGCTCGCGCCGTTCTTCGTCTATCCCGTCTTCCTGATGACGGTGATGTGCTTCGCGCTGTTCGCGACGGCCTTCAACCTCCTGCTCGGCTATGTCGGCCTCCTCTCCTTCGGCCATGCCGCCTTCTTCGGCGGCGCCGCCTATTTCACCGCCCATGCGGTCAAGGTCTGGCACCTCGACCCGCTGCTGGCGGTGATCTTCGGCATGGCCGGCGCCGGGCTCATGGGCCTCGTCGTTGGCTTCATCGCCATTCGCCGCCAGGGCATCTACTTCGCCATGGTGACGCTCGCTCTGTCGCAGATGGTCTATTTCATCTTCCTGCAGGCGCCCTTCACCCATGGCGAGGACGGCATCCAGGGCGTGCCGCGCGGCGACCTTCTCGGCTTCATCGACCTTAACCAGCCGCTGAACATCTACTATTTCGTGCTGGCGGTCTTCGTCTTCGGCTTCTTCGCCGTCTGGCGGATGGTCAACTCGCCCTTCGGCCACGTCCTGAAGGCGATCCGCGAGAACGAGAACCGGGCGATCTCGCTCGGCTACCGCGTCGAGCGCTACAAGCTCGGCGCCTTCGTCATGTCCGCCGCCATCGCCGGGCTCGCCGGCTCGCTGAAGGCCATCGTCCTGCAGATCGCGACGCTCACCGACGTCGCCTGGCAGATGTCCGGCGAGGTCGTGCTGATGACGCTGCTCGGCGGCATGGGCACGATCTTCGGCCCCTCCGTCGGCGCCGCCCTCGTCGTCACCATGCAGAACTACTTCGCGACCTCGGGCTTCCCGGTCACCGTCGTCATCGGCGTGATCTTCGTCCTGTGCGTGCTCCTGTTCCGGCGCGGCATCGTCGGCGAGGCGATCCGGCTGATGCGGCGGTAGGGGCGGCGACACCCACAGAGACCGGACCGCTCCAATCAGAAATTCGGGGCGAGAGGCGGCTGGCGGGCTCTCGACCCGTGGCTGACCAAATAACCGTCATGCAACGCTGCTGGACCATCGTCGCAAGTCCTACAGCTTCCTCTTCATTGTTCACGGCGCCCCCTTGAGATCGGGCTCAACCGGCACGGATCGGCGCGAGCAGCGGAGGAGACGAAATGACCCACTCGATCGTGCGCGGGCTTCTGGCCGGCGTCGCAGCCCTAGCCTTTCCGGCCTTGGCGGCAGCCCAGTCGCCGAGCGCTTCCGGCAACCCGTCCGGCCCGACAGCGCAGGACTACATGAAAGACAGTGGATCCAATTGGATCCTGCCAGCCGGAAACTATAGCGGCAACCGCCAGATTTCCGAAGGAGAGATCGGTCCCGACAATGTCGGCGACCTGAAGAAGGCCTGGACCTTCAAGCTTCCCGACGACGGGCCGATCGAATCCTCTCCGATCGTGTGGAACGGCACGATCTACATCACCTCGAACCACGACGATATCTATGCCGTCGACGCCGAGACCGGAAAACTCGACTGGCAATACAATCCGAAGCCGATGCAGCTCGTCGGCTTTCCGCGCAATCGTGGCGTGGCGCTGATGAACGGCACACTCTACATCGCGATGATCGACGGCCATCTCGCCGCCGTCGATGCCAAGACCGGCAAGGAGAAGTGGAACAAGCAGACCGTCGCGAACCCGAAGAACAGCTTCTACACGATGCAGCCGGTCCCCTATAAGGACGAACTCCTGCTCGGGGTGTCCGATGGCGATTGGGGCGGCATCGGCAATATCAGCGCCTTTTCGCCCAAGGACGGCAGTCGGCTGTGGAAGTGGGAGAGCATCCCAAAGCCGGGCGAGAAGGGGCACGACAGCTGGTCCGGTGATTCCTGGAAGCGCGGCTGCGGGGCGATCTGGAACGGGCTCGCCGTCGATCCGAAGACCGACACGCTGTACGTCACGGTCGGCAACCCCTGCCCGGACTTCCTCGGCAAGCCGCGTCAGGGCGACAATCTCTACACCAATTCGATGGTCGCACTCGACATCTCCGGCAAGCAGCCGACGATGAAGTGGTTCCACCAGTTCCGGCCGCACGACACCCATGATTGGGATCCGGCAATGCCGCCGGTGCTGTTCACCGGCACCGTCGACGGCAAGAAGACCAAGCTCGCGGCCGCGGGCGACAAGGGCGGCACGTTCTGGATCCTCAATGCCGAGACCGGCAAGCTCGTCAGCGACACGCCGGTCAGCTACCAGATGAACCAGAATTCCAGCCCGCCCATCGAGGGCACGAACTACGCCTGCCCGAACACCAATGGCGGCGTGGAATTCAACGGCGGGGCGTTCGATCCGTCGACCAATACGTTCTTCGTGCCCTCCACCAATCAGTGTGGCAAATGGACGGCGGCGCAGAAGGCGCAGTTGATCGCCGGACAGTTTTATCTCGGTGGTTCCTTCCCCAGCCTCGTCGGGCCGAACTCCGGATGGTTTAACGCGATAGACGTCGGCAACGGCATAGCCGCCTGGCGGCATCACCTGGACCTGCCGGCCAACGGCGGTGCGCTGGTGATGGACTACAACGGGTCCGCCAAGGGTTCGGGCAGCGGCTCCGCCAAGGGCGCTTCGCTGGTCTTCACCGGCCTCCTCGATGGCCACTTCAACGCCTACGACACCAAGACCGGCAAGGTCCTGTGGTCCTATGACACCGGGGCGAGCATTATCGCGCCACCTGCAACCTTCACCATGAACGATCACCGCTATCTGCTCGTATCGTCTGGCGACCCCGGCTTCCTCAAGGTGTCGGAAATGACGAAGCCGGCCGGCCCGGCGCACCTGACGGCCTTCGTCGAGGGTTCCTCCAATTCGCAGGCGGCCCAGTGACCACGCAAGCTTCGACCCTGATCATGCCGTCGCGCCCCTTTTTGGGCGCGGCGCTTCTGTGCGCCACGCTCGCGCTCCAGCCGGCCATGGCAAAGGCCGCAGATGCGGCAAAGCCGCATCAGGAGGCTATGGCCGCGTTGCACGACCTCGACGCGGCGGTGGCGGAAATCGATCGCGCCTCCGGCCTGTCTGCCAGCTCTCCCGATCCTTATCGCCGCGCCGCGCACCGCGCGATCAATGCGCTCGGCGGCGCGCAGGATGCCACCTATGACGCGGCCTCCGGCAATCCGGGCGACGCCGCCGGCGCGCTCGGCCATCTCAATGCGCTCGAAGGCGCCGGCGGCTCGGCGGCCTGGCTGCCGGCGGTCCGCACCGCGCTGGTCAATGCGACGGTGGCGCAGAACCGCCTGTCCTCCGCCCTCGACAGCGACGGGCTCGACGAGTTCCAGGCGGCGGCCACGAGTGCCATGGAGAGCTTGCTCGTCGCGATAGGCCGCGGTTCCGAAACCGGGCCGCTCGGCGGGCTCTACGGAGCCCTGTCCACGACGGCAATGGGTGTTCCCGATGGCGCCGACGTCGCCGACGGCTGCGCGGCGCCGAGCAAGGCGCCGGTTTACGGGGTGGCGGGCGGCCGGTTGCTCTATGTCGCTGTGGCGCCGGGTGGCGGTGCCGACCGGTTCTCCGTGCCGCTGGCGATCGCGGTCGTCCGGTCCCATGCCGGTGTGACCGTGCTTGAGACGGCCGCGGCGGCAATGAGCCACGACCTTTGCAAGGACGGCGGCTGGGAGAAGGCCGACGCGACGGACGCCTCTGCCGGAGCTGGCGCATCGACACAGACGGCATCTGCCGATCCTGCGCCCTCGACCGCGAACCGGGGCGCAACGACATCGTCGAGCAACAATGCGGCAGGCACGCCTCCGGCATCTGACCGCGCTAGCGCTCAGACGGCGGACAACGCCTCGTCCGCCACGGATGCCTCGTCTCCATCGGGAAGCGGCTCGGCCTCGGACGGAGGATTATCCTCCGGCAGTGGCGGAAACCTGCCGAAACTCTACACCGAGGCGCAGGCCGTGCAGGGCGCCGGCGTTTTCGCCATGCAATGCGCCTCCTGCCATGGCGGGCAGCTGCAGGGAAAATCGGCGCCGGCGATCGGCGGCCAGCAGTTCCTCAACAAGGCGAAGATCCTCGGCTGGTCGGCGGCCGACCTGCGTCACATCGTGGTGACGTCGATGCCGCGCAGCAATCCCGGCTCGTTGTCGAAGCAGCAATATGCCGAGGTTCTCGCCTATCTTCTGGCGGTCAACTGCTACCCCGCGGGGGACAAGCCCTTCCCGCAGGCCACCGACAGCCAGCTCCAGAACGCCAAGCTGCATCCGGTCGCAGGGATGACGTTAAGCAAAAATCCGGCGCTCTGCACGGTCAAGGGCGGCGGTTGAAACATTTCTCTCAGGCGCCGGATCTACGCATGCGGCAGCTACCATGTCGTACCTATGGGTCGGGGACCCGGCACGCCTACAGCGGCGCCCTGACGCTCACCTGCATCGCCGGGCCGAGCCCGTAGTCGATCTCGGCCTTGAGGCTCATCGCCATGGCGCGGATCAGCTTGGTGCCGATGCCGGTGCCCTTCGGGGAGTTGGCGGGATCGAAGCCGCGGCCGTCGTCCTCGACCCGAAGCCGGAACGCCCCGTTCTCAGAGGAGAGGAACACCCGGATCTCGCCGCTCTCCCCGGCGCCATAGGCGTATTTGCAGGCATTGCCGACGAGTTCGTTGACGATCACGCCGACCGAGACGGCCTTGTCCGTCGCCAGCCGCAGATTGTCGGCGACGAGGCGGATCAGCCGCGGCGAGCCCGGCGTCGACCAGGTCGCTTCCAGCTCGGCGATGAAGGAGCCGAGATACTCCGCCATGTCGACGGTCTCGATGTCGTCGGAGGTGTAGAGCCGGCGATGCACCTGGCCGATCGCGGTGATGCGCTGGTGGGTGTCCTTCAGCGCGATCTTCGCTTCCTCGCTGGTGACGCTCGCCGCCTGCATCTGCACGAAGGCGCCGACGATCTGCAGCGAGTTGGCGACGCGGTGGTTGGCTTCCTTCAGGAGCGCGGCGAGCCGCTCGTTGCTGGCCCTGAGCGCCCGCTCCGCCTCGTCCTTGGCGGCCAGCAGCGCGCGTCGCTCCAGCGCCTGCTCGAAGCTCGACGCGAGCAGATCGAAGAAGTCCTCGCCGACGGTCTTGACCACATAGTCCGCCGCGCCGGCCTTCAGCGCCGCGACGGCGACCTGCGTCTCCTCCGACCCGGTGACGTAGACCACCGGCGGCGGCGCATCGAGCGCGCCGATCATCGCCAGCGCCTCAAGGCCGTTCTTGCCGGGCATGTAGTGGTCGATGGCGACGAGGTCGAAGCGGTCCTCATCGAGCAGCGCCATGCCGTCGTCGGCGCTCGCCGCCGTCGTCACCTCGTAGCCGCGCCGCCGCAGCGCACGACGCGTCAGCGTCCGCAGGCCCTCGTCGTCGTCGATGTAGAGAACGCGCGGCACGGGACGGGTTAAGCCTCTCCCTCGATATCCGGCAGCTGGATGACCGAGATGAACAGGCCGAGCTGGCGGATCGCCTGGGCGAAGGATTCGTAGTTCACCGGCTTGGTGATGTAGACATTGGCGCCGAGATCGTAGCAGCGCTCGATCTCCACCTTGTCGTCCGTGGTGGTCAGCACGACGACCGGCGTGCGGCGCAGCGGGCTGCCCTCCGCCTTCATCTTCTGCAGGATGTCCGTGCCGCTCATGTCCGGCAGGTTCAGATCGAGCAGCACCAGCGCCGGGCCGTTCTTCGCCGGTCCCGAGGCATGGTTGAACAGGAAGTCGAGCGCCGCTGTCCCGTCGGCGAAATGCTTGATCTCGTTCGAGACGCCGGCCCGCCGGATGTTCTTCTCGATCAGCCGCGCATGCCCCTCGTCGTCCTCGATCATCACGATGCTGACGGTCTGGTGGTTGCTCACGGGCGTCGGTCCTTACGTGGATTTGCTCTCGAGGGGCATGGACAGGCGGAAGGTGGCGCCTTCGTCGAGCGCCGACTCGCAGGAGATGATTCCTCCAAGGCGATAGGCGAGCGCGCGCACATGCGCCAGCCCAATTCCCTCGCCCGGCTGATCCTGCGTACCAGAACGCCGGAAAAGGTCAAAAATTCGTTCGTGATCGCGTGGATCGATGCCGCGGCCGTTGTCGGACACCTCGATGATCGCGCGGTCGCGCTGGCGCTGACCGCGCACGGTGATGACCCCAGGCCGGCCGGGCTTGAGATATTTCACCGCGTTCTCGACGAGGTTGGAGACGATCTGCTCGATCGCGAGCCGATCCGTCGTCAGCGTCGGCAGCGCCTCGACGCGGATCTCGGCGCGCAGTTCGTCGACCCGGTGCTGCATGGTGTCGGCGATGCCGCGCACCACCTCGTTCATGTCGACCCGTTCCGGCGTCAGCACCCGGCGCCCCTCGCGCGACAGACGCAGGATCGCGTTGATCAGCCGGTCCATCTTCTGCGTCGAGGAGCGGATGAAGCCGATCGATTCCGGCAGATCCTCCTTTGCCGCGAGCCGCGCCTCCTCGGTGACGAGCTCCGGCGCTTCCGCCTCGGCCCGGTCGATCAGCTCGGAGAGCGGCCGCGTGGCGGCCTCCAGCTCGCTGGTGAAGCCCATGACGTTGACCAGCGGCGAGCGCAGGTCGTGCGAGACGATGTAGGCGAAGCGCTGGATCTCGTCATTGGCCCGCTGCAGCTCGGCGGTGCGCACCTGCACGGCCGATTCGAGGTCGGTGTTGAGCAGGCGCAGCCGGTCCCGCGACACCGCGAGGTCGCGCATGTTGCGCCGAGTCGCGAGAATGGTCGCCGTCGCGACGAGCAGCAGCAGCACGAAGGCTACCCCGAGCACGATGTAAGACGCCGCGACGCCGCGGCGCTGCGCCGCCTCGCGCTGCGTCAAAAGCTTGTGCTCCTCGGCGCTCATCTCGCGCGACAGCGCCCTTATCCGCTCGACGATCCGGACGTCGTCCTCGTCGAGGATGGTCGCGGCCGTGACCCCGCTCCCGCCCGTCTGGCGGTCCGCGATCGAGGAGCGCAGCAGTCTGAGATGCTCGTCGCTGAGCCGCTGCAGTTCCTCAAGCCGCGTCACCTCGCTCGGATTGTCCGAGACGAGGGCGCGGATCCGGTCGAGCTGTGCCGGCAGTTCGCGCGCCGTCGCCTCGAAGACCTGCAGGAAGCGGGGATCGGGCTCGATCAGATAGCCGCGCCGCGCGGTCTCGATGCGCTCCGACAGCGAGCGCAGGTCCGCCAGCGCCGCCTCCACCTCGAAGGTGTGCGAGACCCATTCGGTGATGTCCTGCGTGCGCACGAGGATGAAGCCGGCGGTGACCGCGGCGACGATGAGCATCAGGAATCCGCCGGCGACGGCGGCGACGGAGCGGCGGAAGGTGCGCCGGACGGTCTGCATCAGGCGCTGATCCCCGGGCATGCGGGGACGAGACGCGGGCTCGCGCCGGAACGGCCGGCCGGCGGCCGGCGGGACGATCCAGGATATTCGGTCTGCATCTTTTCTCGCGTCGTCCCTGATGATGGCTGCGATGCTGTAGCCTGCGGCGCGCGCGGGCTCAATGCTTCCGCCGGCACCGCCGCCGCAACCGGCCCGGACCGCGGCCCCGGTCGCACTATTTGACGAAGACCCGGCTGGAGGCGGCGGAGCCCGCTGCGTCGACCACCGAGATGGTGAGGAAGCCCGGCTCGCGCGGCCGCCATTGCGACTGGCGTCGCAACTCGCCCCGGTCGACGGGAAGTCCGTCGACATACCAGGTGAAGGGCGGCTGGCCGTTGCGGACCTTGAGATAGAGGTCGGACGGTGCGCCCTCGCCGAGCCCGAGTTCCACGGCCGCGGCGTTGGGCGGATAGACGATCTCCGGCCGCAGCCCGGCGCGACTTTGCTCCGCGGCGCGGCCTACCCGCCGCAGCGGCGGCGGCAGACCGGCGCCGGCGGAGGCGAGGATGCCGGGAGGCGGCCCCGGCAGCCGCGTCACCGGGCCGATGCGGGCGAAGACGTCCTTCATCACCGGCACGGCCGAATCCTGCCCGACCAGCCCCGCGACCGGCGCGCCATCGGGCCGGCCGAGCCAGACGCCGACGACATGGCGGCCGTCATAGCCGATCGTCCAGGCGTCGCGATATCCATAGGATGTGCCGGTCTTGTGGGCGATCTCGCCCGGCGAGCCCTTGGTCGTGGTGGTCGCGCCGGAGAGGATCGAGGTGACGTACCAGGCGGCCTGTTCCGACAGGATGCGCATCCCGCGCGCCGGCGCATCGCTCTTCTCGATGTGGAGGGGCATGGCGAGACCGGAATTGGCGATGCCGGCATAGATCCGGACGAGATCCTCCAGCGTCAGCCCGAGGCCTCCGAGGCCGATCGCCAGACCCGGCAGCGAACGGTCGCCGAGGTCCGGCCGTGCCCCGGCCCGCCGCATGCGATGGACGAGCCGGCTCGGGCCGACGGCGCTCAGCAGTTCGACCGCCGGGAGGTTGCGCGACAGCTGCAGCGCCCGGCGGGCGGTGATCACGCCCTCGAAGGTCCGGTCGAAATTCTGCGGCGTGTAGCCGGCGAAGTCGCCGGGCGAATCGTCGACGAGGCTCTCCGGATGGGCGATGCCGCGCTCGAAGGCGAGGCCGTAGATCAGCGGCTTCAGCGTCGAGCCGGGCGAGCGGAGCGCCTGGGTGAGATCGACGAACCCCTGGCGCTCGCGGTCGAAGATGTCGGGCGAGCCGACCTCGGCGAGGATGTCGCCGCTCGCATAGTCGGCGACGACGAGGGCGAGGCTGACCGGCTTCGCCAGCGTCGCCGCCTTCTTCCGCGCATAGGCCTCGAGCCGCGCCTGCAGCGCGCTGTCGATCGTCAGGTCGATGCGGTGACGCGTGGGCGAGGCGGCGTGCAGCCGCTCGCCTGCATGCGCCGCGAGCATCGGCATTTCGCTGCGGCCGCCGGGCACCGGCTCGCGTTTCGCCCGCGCCGCCTCGCGGGCATCCAGGATGCCGAGCCCCGCCATTCGGGACAGGACGCGGTTCCGCGCCCGTTCGGCCTCCGCCGGGTGGCGGTCCGGCCGGTAGCGCTCCGGCGACTGCGGCAGGACGACGAGCAGCGCCGCCTCCCCGGCCGTCAGCCGCCGCGGCTCCTTGCCGAAGAGGGTGAGGCTCGCCGCCCTGATCCCCTCGACATTGCCCCCATAGGGCGCGAGCCGCAGATAGAGCGACAGGATCTCCGCCTTGGAAAGCCGCCGCTCCAGCGCCAGGGCCGTCAGCATCTGTTCCCATTTGGCCGCGAAGCTGCCGGTCGGCAGGTCCTCCAGCATGCGCGCCACCTGCATGGTGAGGGTGGAGCCCCCGGAGACGATGTGGCCGGCCCGGAGCGACTGCCAGGCGGCCCGCAGCATGGCCACCGCGTCGATGCCGCCGTGGTCGGTGAACCGCTTGTCCTCCCAGGCGAGGAGCATGCGGAGATAGCGCGGATCGACATCGCCGGCATCCGCCGCAAGGCGCCACCGTCCGTCGGCGATCGGAAACGGCCGCAGCAGCAGCCCCTCCCGGTCGACCACCTCGGCCCCGACGACGGGGGCCCGGAAGGCCGCCGCACGCCGGGCGACTGCCTGCTCGAATGCGGCCGCGGACCATAGCCCGGCCACGAGGCCGAGCATCAGGACGAGCAGGCCGCCCTCGGTGAGGCGCCGCAAGCGCGACATCGCCTAGCCCGCTGTCCGGCGGCGCGGCGTCACCGCAGCGGTCCGATCACGGAGACCGTGCCGGCATCGGTGCGCCCGCGCCGGCTCGGGTCGTACATGTTCTCCACGACCGCGGCGGGATGCGCGAACCGGCCGGGCGAGACCGCGCGCACGATATAGGCGAAGCGCCGGACCTGCGTGTCGTCCGCGCCCTGGTCGACCGCCGCGAGGAAGCGGTCGGCGCGGAACTCGGTGTGCTTCGCCTCGCCCGTCAATTCCAGCCAGTCGAGCGCTGCGACGTCGCCGCCCTTGAGGATCGCGGGATTATCGATCTCGAGACCGGCGGGCAGCGGATCGTCGATCATCAGCCGCGCCGGCCCCGTGTCGAGCGGCGTCATCTCCACCACGGCCACCAGCCGGTCCCCCTGCCCGATCTTCGAAGGGTCGGCGCGCTGGCCATCCAGCGTGTAGTAGCTCCGGCTGATCGCATAGCCGTCGCTCGAAGCCGGCGGCGGAACCTCCGGCACGCCGCGCAGCGTCAGCCGCGCCGCGACCGGCGCCGCATCGCGATTGGCGATGTCGAGGCCGGCCGACAGCGTCTCGGCATCGAAGGCGGCGGCGTAGGGCCCGACGAAATCGCGCCCCGCAACCGTCAGCTTCGGCGGATTGCGGTCAAGCAGCGCGTGCGCGGCCAGCAGCGACCATGTGTCCTCCTGCGTGCTGGTACGGCTCTGGCGCCGCCACTCGGCATTCACCGTCTTCACCAGACCGTCGAAGGGGACGCCGCCGACCGCCGTCTCCAGGCCCAGCGTCAGAACCGCCGCGTTGTCGCGCAGCGGCGTCCCGTAGTCCGTCCGCGCCGCATTCGGCGTGGCGCCGCTCTCCGCCTCCTCCACCGCCATGCGAAAGACGGTCTCCGCCCGCGTCCGGTCGCCGTAGAGCGCCAGCGCCGCCGCCATCTGCGCCTTGGCGAGCGGTGTCGGCAGATTCGCCACCTGATTGTCGACATAGTAGCGCAGATCCCCGATCGCCGCCCTGCCGTTGCGGGCGAGGACGTAATAGGCGTAGGCCACCGGCCCCCAGTCCGGCGCATCCGGCAGCGCGGCGAGCGTGTTCCTCAGATTGTCGATCGCCAGGGTGAAGCCCTCCTGCGGGACGGCGTAGCCGGCCTCCCGGGCCCGGGTCAGGAAGTCGGTGACATAGGCATCGAGCCAGAGGTCGCCGGAATCCGGCCCCCACAGGCCGAAGCTGCCGGAGGAGGACTGGTTGGCGAGCACGGCGGCGATCGCGTCGTCGACGCGCTTCTTCACATCGTCCTCGCCGGTCAGGCCGACGGCGAGGATCGTCCTGTCGAGATAGACGAGCGGCAGCGCCCGGCTGGTGATCTGTTCGGTGCAGCCATAGGGATAGCGGTCGAGCGCGCGCACGACGCCCGCGACATCGAAATCGGCCGCTCCGGTGATCGACAGTGTCGCCTTGCCGGTGCCGGGGACGAAGCCGGCGAAGAGATCCGGGTCGAGGGTCAGCCTGCCGCCGTTCGCCGCCAGCGTCACCGTGCTCCTGTCGACGGTCCCGGGCGCGATCGAGCGGACCGGCAGGCCGAAATGCTTCTCCAGCGTCTCGCCGCCGGGCATGGTCAGCGCAACGTCGAATTCGGCGTCGCCGATCGCCGTGGCGGTGACCGGGACGAGCATGCGCTTGCGTCCGTCGCTCGTCAGATCGAGCGTCGCCTCCGCGCCCGGCCCCAGCTTCACCAGGCCCGCGCCGCCCGACAGGGCGACATGCGCCGCTCCCGTCGGTCCCTCGACATGCGTGACGTCGATCGCGATGCGCGATGTGTCGCCCGGCGCCAGGAAGCGCGGCCGGCTGACCGCGACCACGATCGGGTCGCGCACCGTCATGTCGGCGCTCGCTTCGCCGACGCCGGTCTTTGACCAGGCCATCGCCATCAGCTTCAGCGTGCCGTTGAAGTCCGGAATGTCGAGCGGGATCGTCGCCTTGCCGTCCTCGCCGACCGTCACCGGGCCGGAATAGCGCGCGACGAGATCGTCCATCGGCGGCGGTGTCTCATAGCTCGCGCCGGCGTCGCCGCCGGATCGGACGGTGCCGGGCGCCCCGGCCATCCGGTCGATCAACTTGGAGTAGAGGTCGCGGATCTCGACGCCGAGGCGACGCTTGCCGAAGTAGTAGCCCTTCGGCGAAGGCGGCTGGAAACCGGTGATGTTGAGAATGCCGACATCGACGGCCGCCAGCGTGACATAGGCGGTCTCGCCCGGCTTTACCCCGCCGACGGTGAGGCCGATATCGACGCTCCGGCGCGGGCGGATCTTTTCCGGCGCGCCGATCGCCACCGTCAGGGCTCGGTCGCCGGGATCGACGCTCGCATGGGCGAGACCGATCGCCCGCCCCGGCATGCGCTTCTGGTCGAGGTTCATCGGCCGGTAGACGACCGCCGCGATATAGGCACCCGGCCCCCAGTCGCGCGTGACGGCGAGGGTGACGTCGCCGCCCGCGGCGGGGATGTCCGCGGTCCTGGTGGCGATGACGCGCTCGTCCATCACCAGGATCTCCGCCTTGCCGGCGAAGCGCGGCTCGATATGGACGGTCGCCGTGTCGCCGATCCGGTAGCGCGCCTTGTCCAGGGACACCCGCGCGACGTCCGGCGTGTCGACCGACGTCGTCGCCACGTACCAGCCGGCGTCGAAGGTGACGCTCGCCGGTACGGCCTTGCCCGCCGGGTCGCTCAGCGTCAGCTCGTACTCGCCCCATTCGACCGGAAGGTTCAGCGTCGCGGGCGCGTCCGCGCCGATGTCCACCGTGCCGCTGGCGACGCGGGTCGAGGACCGTACCGGCTCGTAGTTCCAGCCGCTGGTCGTCCGGTACCACTGGAAGCGCGTCGTCACCTTATTGAGGACCCAGGCGGCCTTGGACAGGCCGGTCCGGGAGCGGTCGGCATCGATGGCGATGAGGTCGAAGCCGGCGGTGGCGTTTTCCGAAACGGTGCCGTCGAAGCGCGGCTTGATGCCGAGCCGCGGCTTGGCGCCGGCAAGCGGCAGGTCCATCGTGCGCTCGACGGGCCGGCCGCCGGCATCGACGACACGGACCCGCATCGAGGCGACCAGCGGCCGCGTCGTCACCGGTGCGTCAAAAGCCGGGAGCGCGATGGAGGTCTTGCCCGCCTCGTCGGTGGTCGCGGTCTCGAAGGGCTGGCGCGCCGCCGTCGTGTCGTCGGTCGCAAGGCCGAAGGAATAGCCGGGAAAGCCGTCGAGCGCGGCCGACGACGTCAGCACCGCCTCGCCGTCCACCTCGAGGCCGCCCGCCGGCGCGCCGAAGAGAAAGTGCGCGGCGACCTCCATCACCGGCGGCGACGCCGGGTCCAGCACCTTTGCCTCGGTGGTCAGATCGAAGTCGATCTTCTGCGGCTCGAAGTCTTCGACGCGAAAACTTGTCTCGGCGAGCGCCGGCTGCTTCGGATCGGTGTGGAGCGCGACCTTCCAGACGCCGCGCATGGCATTCTTCGGAAGGGCGACCGGGAAGGAATAGCCGCCCGCTCCGAGGTCCCGGACCTGGCTGCGCGAAAACTCCACGCCGTCCGGCCGCGTGACGATCTCGGACAGGCTGAGGCCGGTGATCGCCTGCCCCTGCGAATCCCGCGTCATCGCCGTCAGATAGGCCGTGTCGCCGGCTCGGTAGATGCCGCGCTCGGGCGTCAGGAAGACGTCCAGCGGGCCCGCGGGTGGGCGTCCGTCGACGCCGCGATCGGTCAGGTCGAAGGGCGACGCGGTCAGGTCGAGGAAGACGAAGTCGGAGGGGTCCCTGATCGCCGTGAGGATGGCCGGCCGGTTGCCGCCGGTGCCGCGCAAAAGGCCGGCGGGAAAGCGCGCATGGCCGGCGGAATCCGTCGTCGCGGTGCCGAGGATCTGGTTGTTGACGGCCACAAGATCGAGGCTCGCGCCCGCGAGCGGCGCGGCGCTGGAGAGCGACCGCGCGAAGACGTGAAAGCCGTCGGAGGCGGCGAAGGTGGAGAGGCCGATGTCGGAGACGACGAACCACTGGGTCGCGGCGGTGTCCTGATAGGCGGGCCCGTTCTTGGCCTTCGCGGTCAGGACATAGATCCCGGGCTTCATGTCGGGCGCGATCGCCGCGACCGGGATCGCCGTCACGATCTCCTGGTTGAGGTCCCGGGCGACATCCACCTTGCCGGTCCAGACCTTCTCGCCGGATTGGTCGGTGATGTCCTGGATCTGGTATTCGGAGAGTTCGCGCAGGAAGCGCTCGTTGCCGACGAGGTCGGTCAGACCGCGGGGGCCGATCCGCTGGACGCTCGCCTCGATCTCGCCGGTGTTGATCGTGGTGACCGGGATGGTGGCGTTGCCGCCGGCGGGCAGGACATAGGCGTTGGTGGCGAAGCGGACGGAAGGATCCCGGTCCTTCACATAGATGCTGAGATCGGCCTGTTTTTGCAGCGTCTCGCCGTCGGCCGACGCGATGCCCGGCCGGGCGACGATGTGGTAGCGCGTCCCGTGCTGGACGCCTTCGACACACATCTGGTTGCCGCTGGCCGTGACCGGCAGCGTCTCGCCGTTCTCGACGCTGAGGTAATCGCCGGGATTCTCCGAACTCGTCAGCTTGGCCGACAGGGCGTCCGAGAAGGTCAGGCAGATGCGCGGATTGGCGGCATTGTTGTCGACGCTCTGGTCGACGATCCGGAATCCGTGTGCCGCGACCGCCTGGTCGAGCCGCGACTGGACTGAGCCATCGGCCGCCAGCGCGATGCTGTGCCGATAGGCCCTGATTGCCCGCTTCCAGTTCTCCGCAGCCTCGTAGACGCGGCCGAGATCGCCAAGGGCGGAGGCCCGCGCGGCGTCGCTGGACGCGGTGAGATAGGCGTTGATCGCCGCCGCCTCGCGCAAGGCGTTGTTGGCCTGCTGGTCCTCGAAGGCCTGCGGATTGTTGGCGAGGGCCGCCGCAGCGAGCGCCGCCCACGCGCCATGGTCGAGCGGCTCGCGCTTCAATACCTCCCGCCACAGGTCGACCGCCCCCTGGCTGGTCAGCGCGCTCCGCGCACGGTCGGCGATATCGGCAACGCTCTGGCCGGCGGCGGTCGGAGCGCGATCCTCGCCCGCGAGCGAAAGCCGCATCCGATTGGCGGCGTCGATGCTCGCCTGCGGCAGGAAGTCCAACTCCTTGGCGCGGGCCGCGATGCTGTTCGCATCGACGGCCGGCGCCTGAACGATCCGGCCGGAGATCGCGCCGGCGACGGTGCGCAACTCGCCGACCCCGTCCTTCAGAAAGCACCAGCGGCTGCGGTCGTTGAAGGTGAAGGCCTGGCACTTCCTGTCGGCGACACAGGCCGCGGAACATTCCGGCAGGCCGACATTCCTCAGGACGTTGTAGTCGCGGCCGAAATAGTCGGCGCCCTTGGTCGTCACGATGCGCCGCGCGCTGCCGTCATCGGCCGCCGAAGCAGGAAACGCTGCAAAGGCGAACACCACGAGCGCCGCCGCAGCGGTCGCGCGCATCCTGCCGAGCCAAGCCATGGACCGACACCTCCTCGCCAACGCCCCCGCCAGAACATACAATGAACCGGCCCCGCCCGCCAGCGATTAACGCAGGTGTCACGAAGTCTTCGCCGCGATCTGCCGAAAGGTCATTCCGCCAACAGCTTACGAGCGCTGCGCGGGAAGGGAGGCAGCCCTTTGCGCGCCGCGGCAGCCGCCGGCTCTGGCGGCAGCGCTGCTCCGTTATCCCATCATCCCGCTCAGCAGCGTCTGCGCTTCGGCGATCTCGTCGGCGTTGATGCCGTGGCCGGGCTGCGGATAGAGCGTCGTCTTGACGCTCGCGCCGCGGGCTTCGAAGTGCCAGGCGGTCTCGCGCACCCGCGGCGCCGGGATGAACGGGTCTTCGGCGCTGCAGCCAAGGAAGACCGACAGGCCGGCAAGGCTCGCCGTCTCCTCCCGGTTCGCCGCATCCGGCCCGATCAGCCCTCCGGAAAAGCCGAGCAGGCCGCCGACCCGGCCGGCATTGCGCGCGACATATTCGGCGGAGAGGCACGCCCCCTGCGAAA
Source organism: Jiella sp. M17.18 (assembly GCF_041027365.1). Lineage (NCBI taxonomy): Bacteria > Pseudomonadati > Pseudomonadota > Alphaproteobacteria > Hyphomicrobiales > Aurantimonadaceae > Jiella > Jiella sp. M17.18. The sequence continues at coordinate 193,300 of NZ_JBFTEH010000005.1, forward strand.
AGCCGGCGAGCGCCACCTTGTCCGGCCGGAAGCCGCCGTCGGACAGGCCGGTGAGGATCTTGTCGATCCGCTTCAGCGCGTCGGTCAGATACGGCTCGTTCGCGGCCAGCGGCTGCATGAAGGGCGCAGGATACCAGGCGCCGCCGTCGGCCTGCGGCGCGAGATAGGCGACGTCCGGCACACGGATGACCGAGGCGATGCCGAGGATGTCCTCGGCGCTCGCCCCGCGCCCGTGCAGGCAGAGGACGGCGAGCCGGGCGCTCTCCAGCGGCGCGCCGGCAAGGCGCAGCTTCTGGGCGGCGAGCATGCGGGTCAGGGCGTCTGTCATGGTCGGTCTCCTGCGTTTTCGACAGGGATACAGTATGATGCCGAGGATTCGGAACCGGCTCGGCGGCTCGCCTTCGCACACAGCAGAACGCGCGGATCGGCCGCGCGCGGCCGGGACCGACGACGGAGCGAAGTCCCCGCCGCCGGCATGGTCCGCCGCGCTGAGCCGACGCCGCGCCGAAACCTCAGCCGAGCGGCTTGAGGTTCGCCTCGATCTGCGCGCGCTTCGGCTCGAGGAAGGGCGGCAGCGACAGTGCCTCGCCGAGGCTCTCCATCGGCTCGTCGACCGCGAAGCCCGGCCCGTCCGTCGCGATCTCGAAGAGCACGCCGTTCGGCTCGCGGAAGTAGAGCGAACGGAAGTAGTAGCGCTCGACCTCGCCGCTCGACGGCACGCGGTAACTCTTCACCCGCTCGGTCCATTCGTGCAGGGCTTCGACGCTCGGCGTGCGGAAGGCGACGTGGTGGACGCCGCCCGCGCCCTGCCCCGCCGGCTGCAGATGCGGTTCCACCGCGACATGCAGTTCGGCCGCGGGACCGCCCTCGCCCATCTCGAAGACGTGGACCGTAGCGCCGGCCTCCTCGTAGGTCCGGGCTTGCCGCATGTTCATCAGCGTCGTCAGCACCGGCTCGGTGCGCTTGAGGTCCGGCACCGAGATCACGATCGGGCCAAGGCCGCGGATCTGGTTCTCCGCCGGAACGGTGCTCGCGTTCCACGGATTGGCCTCGCCCGCCCCGCCGTCGTCGACGAGGCGCAGCCGCTGGCCCTCGGGATCCTCGAAGTCGAGAACGGCGCGCCCGTCGAGCTCCCGAATCTCCCCGACAGTCACGCCGGCCTTCGTCAGGCGCTCGCGCCAGAAGGTCAGCGCCGCGCCGCCGGCGACGCGCAGGCCAGTGCGGGCTATCGAATGGGTGCCGCGACGCTCGCGCGGGGCGGGCCAGTCGAAGAAGGTGATGTCGGTGCCGGGCGTCGCTTTCCCGTCGGCATAGAACAGGTGGTAGGCGCTCGTGTCGTCCTGGTTGACGGTCTTCTTTACCAGCCGGAGGCCGAGGACGTCGGTGTAGAACTTGACGTTCCCCGGCGCGTCGGCGGTGATGGCGGTCAGATGATGGATGCCTGTCAGTGCGAGGGTCATGGCATTGCTCCTTGCCCGTCGAATTCTCGCGCAAAATAAGCGAACTTCCGCGCGGGATTGGAAGACGGCCCGTCGTGACGAATCGTCTTCGTTCTGTGAACGACCGTTGCCGCGGCGGAGACCGGCTGTGACGGGCGAAGCATTCCGCGGGCGGGGCGGGGCCTGAATTCCGGAGGGAAGCGATGACTGAGACGACGACGCTGGCGGATCTGGCCGAAGCGTTGCGCAGGCACGGAGACGCAGGGCGTATCGCCGTCGCGATCGCCGGGTCTCCCGGCTCCGGCAAGAGCACCTTCGCAGAGGCCTTGCGCGATCGGGTCAGTCGGGCGTCGCCGGGTCTCGCCGAGATCCTGCCGATGGATGGCTACCACTACGACGACATGGTGCTGAACGCGCGCGGCCACCGCCCGCGCAAGGGCGCGCCGCACACCTTCGACGTCGACGGCCTGACCGCGACGCTCGACCGGCTGCTCGCCGACGACGGCCGCGACGTGGCGGTGCCGGTGTTCGACCGGTCGATCGAGATCGCCCGGGCGGGGGCCCGCATCATCGGACCGGGAGCGCGGATCATCCTCGTCGAGGGCAACTATCTGCTGCTCGATGCGCCGGGATGGACGGAGCTGCGGCGCCGCTTCGCGCTGACCGTCATGCTGAACGTACCGGAAGCCGTGCTGGAGCGGCGGCTGACGGAGCGCTGGCGCGGCTACGGCCTCACAGGCGAGGCGCTGACGGCCAAGATGGAGGGCAACGACCTGCCGAACATGCGGCTGGTGCTGCGGGACAGCGTGCCGGCGGACTTCCGGGTGGCGAACGACGGCTGACCCTGCGGCCGGGCGCCCCGGCAACGGCCGACCTCCGGTTTACCCCGCCGCTGCGGCGACCGTCAGCGGTGCTTGGTGCCCTCGCCGTAGAACAGCTTCTCCCAGGCCTTGTGCGCCTTGTAGCCCTCGCGGATGAAGGGCGTGAACACGGCCATGTTGAGCACCGCCTTGTTGGTCAGGCGGGCCGGGAAGTTCAGCGGCTTCTCGAAGTCAACGAAGAGGACGACGCGGACCTTGTCGGAGTGGTTCCAGGCCTCGTGCTCGTAGGCGTCGTCGAAGATCAGCGCCTTGCCCTCTTCCCAGTGGCAGACCTGGTCGTCGACGCGGATCGCGATCTTGTCCGGCTCCGGCGGCACGATCAGGCCGAGATGGAAGCGCAGGACGCCGTTATAGGGCCCGCGATGGGCGGGCAGGTGCTTGCCGGGCTCGAAGATCGAGAACATCGCCGACTTCAGGCCCGGGATCTTCTGCAGGATGCGCCAGGTCTCCGGGCACTGGGCGATCGCCTGCTCCGACTTGATGCCGTAGCCGCAGAGGAAGAAGGTCTTCCAGTTGCTGTCGGAAGAAATCGAGCGGACCTCCGAGGAGATCTCGTGGAAGGCCGGCAGTTCGCCCTTGCGCACCAGCACCTTGTCGAGCTCGGCGCGGATCAGCTGCCACTCCGCCTCCACCTCCCGCGCCCAGGGAAAGGCGTCGGTGGGGAAGACCGGCGGGTTGCCGACGGCGGAATGCTTCAGGTTCAGATGCTCGGCGCCGTCGACCATGCGCTGGATCGCGCGGGCGGCGAGGCCGGGCCGGCTCAGCGTGTCTTCCAGTCCTTCGGTCTTCAGCTTCTGCTGGCTGACGCTCTTGTCCATCACTCTTACTCGCTAGCAGCGCGGTCGCAGCGTAGTGGAACCGCGCGTCCCCATCGTGACTGCATCATAGTGCGACGACATCCGGCCGGGATGACATTTCGTGACAGATCCGTGACTGGAGAGTCGCCCGCGATCGCTGCGCTTCGCCCGATGTGGACCGCCGGTCACTGGAAGTCAAACGCCGACAGGCCGGTCACCATCTCGTCGAGGCCGAGCGGCCGGGTCAGCGGCGGCTCGGCGCGGGCAAGGCACGCCTGGCGCTCGCAGAGCCGGCAGGCGGGCCCGATCTTCACCGCCGGCACCTTCGGGCCGATCGGCCGACCGTAGACGGTCTCGTCCTTGTGGGCGATGTCGCAGCCGATCAGGATCGCGGTGCGACGCGGGCGCTCGGTGAAGCCCGGCTGCAGCCCTTCCAGCGTGCGGGCGACGACCAGGAATTCGGCGCCGTCCGGCATCTCCACCGTCTCCACCAGGATCTGGCCCGGCTGGGCGAAGGCGGCGTGGATCGGCAGCTTCGGGCAGCCGCCGCCGAAACGCTGCACGGGAAAGCCCCGGGCCCCTGCGCGGCGGAAGCGGTTGCCGGCATTGTCCACCTCCAGCATGAAGAAGGGCACGCCCGGCGCGCCCTGCCGCTGCAGCGTCGTCAGGCGGTTCGCCACCTGCTCGAAGGACACCTGGAAGCGGCCCTTCAGGACGTCGATGTCGTAGGCGGCGCGCACCGCCGCTGCCTGAAAGGCGCCATAGGGCATCATCAGCGCATGCGCGGCATAGCGCAGCAGCTCGAAGCGGGCGAGGCGCCGCGCCTCGTCGGACGCGAAGGCGAAACTCTCCGTCTCCGCCGCGACGACGTCGCCGAAGGCGAGGAGGCAGGCCTCCATCGCCACCTCGCGCAGGCGGTCGGCGGAGGTCAGCCGCTCCGACAGGAACAGCCGGCGCGAGTGCCGGTCGAAGCGGCGACGCCACAGCGGCATGGTCTCCACCGGCAGCACCCGCACCGACATGTCGTGCGTCTGGCGCAGCCACGCCTTCAGGGCTCCCATCAGATCGTCGCCCGGCGACAGCGTCCGGTGGAAGTCCTCTGCCGCCGTCTCCAGCGCTGCGAAGAAGTTCGGGCGGGTCTCGAAGGTCTCGCGGACCTCGTCGATCGGCAGGCGCGTCTCCGACAGGCCGGTGGAGCGGCCCTCGCGAGCGAAGAGGTCCGACAGGTCGGAGAGCCGCGCGTGCTGCTCGCGATAGGCGCGGTAGAGCTTGGCGATTGCGGCGGCGGCGTTCGGCGCGGCATCGGCGATCTCCGCGAGTTCCTGGTCGCCCGGCAGTTCCGCGGCGATCAGCGGGTCGGAGAAGATCGCCTTCAATTCGGCAAACGCGCCCTCCTGCCGCCCGCCCTGCAGGTCGGCGAGATCGACGTCGAAGGTCTGCGACAGCTTCAGGATCAGCTGCACCGTCAGCGGGCGCTGATTGCGCTCGATGAGGTTGAGATAGGAGGGCGAGATCGAAAGCGCTTCGGCCATCGCCGTCTGGGTGAGGCCGAGGCCGTTGCGGATGCGCCGGATGCGGGGGCCCGCGAAGATCTTGTTCTCGGCCATCAGCGCAGCGCTCCGGCCGGCGGGCGAGCGGTCGGTGCCGGCTGCCGCAAGCGGCGCGGGCCCGTTGCTGCGACGGGGCCGTCGGCGCGGATCAGGCCGCCAGCCGGCCGCCCGACTTGCGCGCGCAGGCGGGGCCGGGTCCGCGCATGTAATGGCGCTCCGGCTGGTAGGTCGGCCAGAGGAATTGCGAGAGCGCGGCGAGAAGCTTCTTCATGGTCACGACCTTCCACATGGCCATCCCCTCCCCGAGGTCCCATGCGACTGGAGTTGAGCCCCGAGCATCGGTCTAAAAGGTTGAAATTGAGCGAACATTTGCCCTCCCCGCAGGCGGGCGGCAGGGCGCTGGGGGGCATGGTGTACGGCTCCACCCTGTCAGCCCGACCGCCTCGCATCGCAGCGCTCCTCCCGTTCCGCCCGCCGGCCTCACCGACTTTACAACATTTACAGCGTGACAGGCCGAGACGGTCAAGAGCCGCACAAGCCGACCCGATTTGCGAGCCGGCAAGAGCCATCTCCGCTTCCCCGATTCCGGCTGCGGTGCCAAGTCTTTGGGGACCGGACGGGGGGCTCCCAGGAGGGAATGCCTGCATCCGGTGCCCGAAAGAGACGACTGGAGCCTTGCCTGCCATGACCGATTTTTACAATCTCGTCCCATCCGCCGGAGAAGGCCGCTTCGACGGCATCGAGCGGCCCTATTCGGCCGCAGACGTGACGCGCCTGCGCGGCTCGGTGCCGATCCGCTACACGCTGGCGGAGAACGGCGCCAACCGGCTGTGGCAGCTCCTGCATTCGGAGGACTACGTCAACGCGCTCGGCGCCATGACCGGCAATCAGGCGATGCAGCAGGTGCGCGCGGGCCTGAAGGCGATCTACCTCTCCGGCTGGCAGGTCGCGGCCGACAGCAACACCGCCTCGGCAATGTATCCCGACCAGTCGCTCTATCCCGCGAACGCGGCGCCCGAACTCTGCCGCCGCATCAACCGGACGCTCCAGCGTGCCGACCAGATCGAGACCGCCGAAGGCAACGGCCTCTCCGTCGACACCTGGTTCGCGCCGATCGTCGCCGACGCCGAGGCCGGCTTCGGCGGGCCGCTCAATGCCTTCGAGATCATGAAGGCGTTCATCGAGGCGGGCGCGGCGGGCGTCCACTTCGAGGACCAGCTGGCGTCCGAGAAGAAGTGCGGCCATCTCGGCGGCAAGGTGCTGATCCCGACGCAGGCGCATATCCGCAACCTCACCGCGGCGCGCCTCGCGGCCGACGTGATGGGCGTGCCGTCGGTCGTTATCGCCCGCACCGACGCGGAAGCGGCGAAGCTCCTCACCTCCGACATCGACGAGCGCGACCGCCCCTTCGTCGACTACGACGCCGGCCGCACCGCCGAGGGCTTCTACCGCGTGAAGAACGGGCTCGAGCCCTGTATCGCCCGGGCGATCGCCTATGCCCCTTATTCCGATCTCATCTGGTGCGAGACGTCGAAGCCGGATCTCGAACAGGCGCGGCGCTTCGCCGAGGGCGTGAAGCGGGAGCATCCGGACCAGCTGCTCGCCTACAACTGCTCGCCCTCGTTCAACTGGAAGAAGAACCTCGACGATCAGACGATCGCGAAGTTCCAGCGGGAGCTCGGGGCGATGGGCTACAAGTTCCAGTTCATCACGCTCGCCGGCTTCCACCAGCTGAACTTCGGCATGTTCGAGCTCGCCCGCGGCTACCGCGACCGGCAGATGGCCGCCTATTCCGAGCTGCAGGAGGCCGAGTTCGCGGCGGAAGCCGACGGTTACACCGCCACCAAGCACCAGCGCGAGGTCGGTACCGGCTATTTCGACGCGGTGTCGATGGCGATCACCGGCGGGCTCTCCTCGACCACCGCCATGGGCGAATCCACCGAGAGCGCGCAGTTCAAGAAGAGCCCGCAGTTCAGCGTCGCCGCCGAGTGACGAGCGCCGAGTCGCCTCGGCCATTCCAGCGACGCCCGGCCGGGCGAGCGAGGAGCCGCCCGGCAGGGGCCGGGCACAGCCTTTGGGAGACGGTGCCCGGCCCCTCCAGGACACGACGAACCACGCCCGGAGCGCTCGCGAGCGAGACGCCGGCAATATTGGGAGAGAAGACCATGAGTGCAGTCGCCATCGAACAGGACCGTCCACGGACCCGCGTCAAGGAGCGCGCCGAGGAGCAGGCCTCCAGCATGGACGAGGCGCAGCAGGCGGCCATCCGCATGCTCGCCAACGACCTCCATCGCCTCAACCAGTCGGTCATGAAGGCCGTCGAGGCCGGCGTGTCCGTCGAACTCGTCCGCTCGGCCCGCCACCATTCCGGCAACGGCAATTGGGGTGACCTTCTGATCCCGGTGGTCTTGAAGAGCGAGCGCTGATCCGACCGCGATCGCATGGGAAGGCCGGACCGCTAAGGAGTGGGCCGGCCTTTCCCCATGTCTTGTCTACCGGTAATCCTCTTCCCGTCATGCCATCGGTGAACATTCGCCGAAACGAACGCTTGGGCGGCCTCGCCGGGATGCGGCCGTCCCCCGGGAGGAATATCGACATGCCGTCCGTGCGCGCCGCCGTCCTCAACGCCTCTCCCGTCCCGCGGCCCTATGCCGAGACGCGGCCGCTCGCGATTGAGACGCTCGACCTTGCGCCGCCCGGCAGGAACGAGGTGCTGGTGCGGATCAAGGCCGCCGGCCTCTGCCATTCCGACCTGTCGGTCGTGAACGGTGCGCGGCCGCGGCCGGTCCCGATGGCGCTCGGCCATGAGGCGGCGGGGGTGGTCGAGGCGCTCGGCGAGGGCGTCGAGGATCTGGCCGTCGGCGACCACGTGGTGATGGTGTTCGTGCCGTCCTGCGGCCACTGCCTGCCCTGCGCCGAGGGCCGGCCCGCCCTGTGCGAACCGGGCGCCGCAGCGAATGGCGCGGGGACCCTGCTCGGCGGCGCGATGCGCCTCAGCTATCGCGGGGAGCCGATCCGGCATCACATCGGCGTCTCCGCCTTCGCCGAGGCGGCGGTCGTCTCGTGGAACTCCGTGGTCAGGATCGACCGCGACCTGCCCTTCGAGCACGCCGCGCTGTTCGGCTGTGCGGTGCTGACCGGCGTCGGTGCCGTGGTGAACACCGCTGACGTGAAGGCCGGCGAGAGCGTCGCCGTCATCGGCCTCGGCGGCGTCGGGCTGGCCGCCCTTCTCGGCGCGCTGGCAGCCGGCGCCTCCCAGGTGATCGCGGTCGACCCGATTGCGGAGAAGCGGCAACTGGCGCTGGACCTCGGCGCCTCGGATGCGGTGAATCCGCGCGACGAGGGCGCGGTCGCGGCGGTGAAGGCCCTGACGAATGGCGGCGTCGACGCGGCGGTGGAACTCGCCGGCTCGATCCCGGCCCTCGACTTCGCCTACCGGATCACCCGGCGCGGCGGCACCACGGTCACCGGCGGCCTCGCCGATCCGAACGAGCGACTGTCGCTGCAGCAGGTCTCGCTCGTCGCGGAGGAGCGGACCCTGAAGGGCAGCTATATCGGCAGCTGCGTTCCGAAGCGCGACATCCCGCGCTACGTCGCGCTGTTCAAGGCCGGCCGCCTGCCGGTCGACCGGCTGTGGACCAGCACCGGCGGCCTCGACGACATCAATATCGCCCTCGACGCCCTGGCGGAGGGCCGCACGATCCGGCACATCGTCCGGCCTTAGGCCCTTCGAGGCGGGCTTCGTCGGTGGCGGATGCCGCCTGTTTCGGCGCTCCGCCGGGCCGAACCGTCCGGTGGCCGAAGGCCCGCCTTCCATCCTCCCCCCCGGGCGGTCTATGCTCCCCTCGCCTGCAGGCAGCCTCGAAGGAACGCATGTCCGACAAAACCAGACCGACCTCTTCCCGGCCTCGCGCGCCGCAGAGGATCGAAACCCGCAAGAAGCAGGCGCCGGGCGGCGGCAACGAGGCCAGCCCCATCAAGGGCGCGCCGATGCCGGTCAAGCGCGGCTTCAACAACGTCAAGCTGTCGCCGGACGAGGCCAGCGCCTTTCTGGATTCCAAGCGCGGCGTGCGCTCGATGCACGAGGCGGCGGAGTGGCTCGCGGTGCGCGGCATCGACGACCTCGAATGCATCACGCCGGATCTCGCGGGCGTTGCGCGCGGCAAGATGATGCCGGCGAAGAAGTTCACCGCCAACACCTCGCTGGCGCTGCCCTCCGCGCTCTTCATGCACACGATCTCCGGCGACTATCCGGAAGAGAGCGGCGAGTTCCGCTACTCGCCGAACGACGGCGACCTGAAGCTGGTGCCGGATCTCTCGACGCTGGCGCTCGTGCCCTGGGAGAACGACCCGACGGCGCAGGTGATCTGCGATGTCGTCGACACGGCGGGCGCCGCCGTCGGCTACTCGCCCCGCAACGTGTTGAAGCGCGTGATGGCGCTTTACGAAAACCAGGGCTGGCGGCCGGTCGTCGCCCCGGAGATCGAGTTCTACCTCGTCTCCAAGAACGTCGATCCGGACTATCCGCTGGTGCCGCCGATCGGCCGCTCGGGCCGGCAGATCCAGTCCGGCCAGTCCTATTCGATCGGCGGCGTCAACGAGTTCGACGAGCTGATCGACGACATCTACGACTTCTCGGACGCGCAGGGGCTGGAGATCGACACGCTGATCCACGAGGAGGGTGCGGCGCAGCTCGAGATCAACCTGCGCCACGGCAATCCGCTGGAACTCGCCGACCAGGTCTTCATGTTCAAGCGCACGATCCGCGAGGCGGCGCTCGGCCAGGACATCTACGCCACCTTCATGGCGAAGCCCATCCAGGGCCAGCCGGGCTCGGCCATGCACATCCACCAGTCGGTGGTCGATGCGCGCTCGGGCCGCAACGTCTTCTCGAACGAGGACGGCCGCGCCTCCGACCTCTTCTACCACTTCCTCGGCGGCATGCAGCGCTATGTGCCCTGCGCGCTGATCATGATGGCGCCCTACGTCAACTCCTATCGCCGGCTGACCTACGGCATGGGCGCGCCGACCAACAACGCCTGGGGGTACGACAACCGCACGACCGCCTTCCGCGTCCCCTCCTCGGACGCCGCCGGCCGGCGGGTCGAGAACCGCCTGCCCTCCTCCGACGCCAACCCCTATCTCGCGATCGCGGCCTCGCTCGCCTGCGGCTATCTCGGCATGATGGGAAAGGTGAAGCCGGGCGAGCCGACCGACCGGACCGTCAACGAGGACGGCGAGATCGAGCTGCCGCGGGGCCTTCTGGAAGCGGTCGCCGCCTTCGAGGCGGAGGACGCCTTCCGCGAGGTGTTCAGCCGTGAGTTCGTCGGCACCTATGCCGGGGTCAAGCGCGGAGAGCACGAGACCTTCATGCAGGTGATCAGCCCGTGGGAGCGCGAATTCCTGCTGCTTCAGGTCTGAGATGAGCGCGCCCTATCAGTCGCCGATCGCGCCGGGCCGCTCCTGGTACGAGGATTCGGTCGTCCGCCCGGAATATCCCGCGCTGGACGGCAGCCTGGACGTGGACGTCGTGGTGGTCGGCGGCGGCTTCACCGGCCTGTCCGCCGGGCTGCACCTCGCCCGCGCCGGGGTCCGTGTCGCCGTCGTAGAGCAGCACCGCTTCGGCGACGGTGCATCCGGGCGCAACGGCGGCCAGATGGGCACGGGGCAGCGGCTCTGGCCGATGGAGATCGAGGCCGAATACGGCTTCGAGCGCTCCAAGGCGCTGTTCGACATCGCCGAGGACGCCAAGGCGCATCTCTTCGACTTCATCGAGACCAACGGCATCGACGCCGACCTTCGGCGCGGCCAGCTCTCGGTCGTGCACCGGCGCCGCTACCTCAAGGACTATCAGGCGCAGGTCGAGGACCTCGCCACCCGCTACGGCTATCCGCATGCCAGCTACATGGACGCCGAGGAAACGGCCGACCGGCTGGGCTCGCGGCGCTATTTCGGCGGCATCCGCGACACCGGCACCGGCCATCTCAATCCGATGAAGCTGGTCGTGAACACCGCCAGGGTCGCCGCGGAGACGGGCGCCCTCCTGTTCGAGAACACGACGGTCGAACGGCTCGACAGGCGCGAGGGCAGGATCGTCGCGAAGACGGCCGCAGGCGACATCCGGGCCGAGCGGGCGCTTCTCGCGGTCAACGCCTATGGTCAGGGGCTGGAGCCGTCAGTCGACGCGCATGTCATGCCCATCGGCTCCTTCATCGGCGCGAGCGAGCCGCTCTCCGAGCCGGATCGCGTCCTGCCCGGCGGCGAGTCCTGCGACGATTCCCGCTTCGTCGTGCGCTACTTCCGCAAGAGCGTCGACGGGCGGCTGCTGTTCGGCGGCCGCGAGGCCTACACCTCGGCGGCCGGCGACATCGGCAAGCACATCCGCAAGCAGATCGCCGAGGTCTATCCGCATCTGAAGGACGTGCGCCTCACCCATGCCTGGGGCGGCTCCGTCGGCATCACCATGGAGCGCCTGCCCTATGTGCGCAGCCTCGCCCCGGGCGTGACCACGATCGGCGGCTTTTCCGGGCACGGCGTCATGCTCGCGAACTTCGCCGGCCGGCTCTACGCCGAGCGCGTCGCGGGCAACCGCGACCGGCTGGCAGAGTTCGAACGGCTGCGCATTCCCGCCTTTCCCGGCGGGCGGCGCATGCGCGCGCCGCTGCTGTTCCTGGCGATGACCTGGTTCTCGCTGCGCGACCGGCTGTAGGGTGCCGACACTCCCAAATCTTCGTAGCCGGCTATTGAAGATCACGGATTTTTGCTCCGCAGGCACCGGCGCGCCGCTTTTTCCTACTCTCCACAGGCTGGCGGCCGGGCGCTCGCCTCTCCTCCGCCGGCTAAGCGCTTTCGGTCGCTGACGCTTTGCCCGGAGGGCATCGCGAACCCGCGCGCGCCGGACCTGGAACCGGCAGTTGTTCGTGGCTCAAATCCTGGTCGTGCCGCTTCAACGCGGCGCTGCGCTCTGCCCGCCCTCGGCTCGCTGCCCCTTGCAAGTGCCGGATTCGAAATGCATTTCGTGGCAGATGAACATTCCGACCGCCGTACCCCTTCCCCGGACCGCCGCCGTCGATCCCGTGCATGCGCCCCCGTCGCTGCGCCAGATGCTGCGGGTGGCGACCGGGGACGTGCACGCCCGGCTCGACGGTCGCTTCGCCGGCATGGTCGAGGCGGAGACGCCGTGCCTCTACCACCGCTTCGTCCGCATGAACCACGCCTGTCATGCCGTGGTGGAACCGCTGCTCGCGGCGGCGGACGACGGAACGATGGCCGCCGTGCTGGCGGGGCGTCCCGACCTCCTGCGCGCGCTCGAAACCGACATGGCGGCCATGGCTCTCACGCCGCTGGACCATAAGGCCGCGAAGTTTTCGGTGGCGGGGCCTGCCGAAGCCGCGGGGCTGCTCTATGTGCTCGAGGGATCGCGTCTCGGCGCGCGTTATCTCCACCATGCCCTGACACGCGGCGATGCGGCGTCGCGCTGGCCAGGCATCACGATGTTCTATCTCGAGAGCGCCGCAAAGCCCGGACATTTCTCGCAGTTTCTGGACGAGCTCTCGAGCCGGCTGCCCACGATCGGCGAGCGACAACGCTCCGTCGAGGCGGCGCTCGCGGCTTTCTCGCTGTTCGAGAAGGCGGCCGACGAGGCCGGGAACACGGGCCTTCGAGCGGTCGATCACCATCCAGCATGAGCGATAACACCCCCTCCTTTCCCGTCGACCTGTCCAACTGCGACCGGGAGCCGATCCATCTCCTGGGGCAGATCCAGGGCTTCGGCTTCCTGATCGCCGCCTCGATGGACTGGCTGGTGCAGCATGTCTCGGCGAATGTCGCCGACTATCTCGGCCGCGCACCGGACGACCTTCTGGGCGAGCCGCTGAGCGGCATCCTGCCGCGCGCCAGCCTGCATGCCATTCGCGGACGCCTGCAGGTGCTGGCGCCGAACGACGGCTCCGAGCGCATCTTCGGCCTCGACCTTCTGGGCAACGGCAGGCTCTTCGACGTCGCCATCCACATTTCCGGAAATTCGATCGTCATCGAGGCCGAGCCGGCCTCTGAGGACCGGGCGGTCAATCCGGGAACGCTGGTCAAGAGCATGATCGGGCGCATCCAGCGCTGCGAGACGCTCGACCAGATCTACAACGAGTCCGTCCGGCAGCTACGGGCGGTGACGGGCTTCGACCGCGCGATGCTCTACCGCTTCGCCGACAGCGGGTCCGGCAATGTCGTCGCGGAGAGCGTCGGGCGGGGCTTCGAGCCCTTCCTCGGGCTGAACTATCCCGCCAGCGACATTCCCCGTCAGGCGCGGACCCTCTACATCCGCAACCAGATCCGGATCATCGCCGATGTCGACGCCGAGACGGTTCCGGTCGTTCCAGCGATCAATCCGGAGGGCGAGCCGCTCGACCTGTCGCTGTCGCTGCTGCGGGCGGTGTCGCCCATCCATATCGAATATCTGAAGAACATGGGCGTCTCGGCCTCGTTCTCGATCTCGATCGTCATCGACGGCAAGCTCTGGGGCCTGTTCGCCCTGCACAACTACAGCGCCCGGCACGTGCCGATGGAGATCCGCTCGACGACCGAGCTGTTCGGGCAGGTGGTTTCGCTGGTCATCGAGGGGCGCCTCGCCAAGGAACTGCGGCAGGCCGAGGAGATCGCCCGGGACCTGCACGACAAGGTGGTCGGGCGGTTGATCTCCACCACGCCCTCGATCGACGAACTGTTCGACTTCGCCCACGACTTCCGCGAACTGATCCCCTGCGACGGCTTCGCGATCTGGGCCGACGGCACGGCGCGCACGGTCGGCACCTGCCCCTTTCCCGACGATTTTCCCGCTCTCGCGCGCTTCCTCAACCGAGCCGCCGCGAGCAAGGTCTATGCGAGCGACGAACTCGCCGCCGTCTATCCCAAGGCGAACGACTTCGCTGACCGCGCCGCCGGGCTGATCGCCATTCCCATCTCGCGCACGCCCCGCGACTATCTCATGTTCTTCCGCAAGGAGATCGTCCAGAGCGTCACCTGGGCCGGCAATCCGGAGAAGAAGGACGCCGTCTACGGGCCGAACGGGCCGCGCCTGACACCGCGCAAGAGCTTCGAGGCCTGGCAGGAGACGGTGCGCGGCAAGAGCCGCAGCTGGGGTCCGTCCGAGCTGAAGGCGGCGGAAGCCCTGCGCGTCTCCATCCTGGAAGTGCTGCTGCGCTTCAACGAGGAGAACGAGCGCCAGCGCACGCTGGCGACCCAGCGGCAGGAACTCCTCATCGCCGAGCTCAACCACCGGGTCCGCAACATCCTGTCGCTGATGCGCGCGCTCGTCGTGCAGAGCCGGGCCGGCGCGCGCTCGGTCGAGGACTTCTCGGCGATCATCGGCGGCCGCATCCAGGCGCTGGCGCGCGCCCACGACCAGATCACCGACGACAGCTATTCCGCGCAGAGCCTGCGCTCGATCGTGCAGACCGAGGTCGAGGCGTATATCGGCCACAAGGCCAGCCGCGTCGCCCTGAACGGCCCGGAGGTCATGGTCGACGCCAAGGCGTTCTCGACGCTCGCCCTGGTCTTCCACGAAATGGTGACGAACTCGGCCAAATACGGCGCCCTGTCGGATTCGCTCGGCTCGGTGAGCGTCGACTGGGCGGTCGACGCCAACGACTGCTGCGAGATCCGCTGGCAGGAGCGCGACGGCCCGCCGGTCGCCCCGCCCACCCGTCGCGGTTTCGGCTCGACCATCATCGAACGCTCGATCCCCCACGATCTCGGCGGCAAGGTCGAGATCGACTACCGGCTGGCCGGACTGAAGGCGCGGTTCACGCTGCCGCCGACGGTCTTCCACATCACCGCGGAAGCCGCTCAGGCCGACGCCAGCAACTTGTCCAACCCGATGGAGCCGGCGCGCGTGTCGAACGGCAATAGCAGCCTCAACGGTCTGACCGCCCTGGTGGTCGAAGACAACATGATCATTTCGCTCGATGCCGAGCAGCTTCTCTTGGACAACGGGCTGTCGAAGGTGTTCTCCGCCATGAGCGTCGCCGACGCCAAGGAGATCCTCGAGGCCGAAAGCGTCGACGTGGCGCTGCTCGACGTCAATCTCGGCAACGAGACGAGCTTCAGCCTGATCGGGCCGTTGAACAGCAAGGGCGTGCCCTATGTGTTCGTGACGGGATACGGCGAGAAGCTCGATCTGCCGGACGAGGCCGACGCGCGGGTCGAGGCGATCAAGAAGCCGTTCGCGCCGGACCAGGTTCTGGCCGCGGTCTCCCGGGCGGCGGCGCGGCGCGAAAACCGCGCCTGAGACGGAAAGGTCGCGGGTCCTGGCGCGATTTTTCTTGCCTCTGGAATAATTCAATCGATTAGACTATGAGCGGCGGACTCCGGAGAAGCCCGGGGCCAAGCGATTGGAAGGCGAGCGATGTCCAGCCAGATCATTCCCGTCGAGCCCTTCGACTACATCGTCTTCGGGGGCAACGGCGATCTTGCCGAGCGAAAGCTGCTGCCGGCGCTGTACCATCGCGACCATGACGGGCAGATCCCGCCAGAGGCGCGCATCATCGGCGCCTCGCGCAGCCAGATCTCCGACGAGGAATATCGCGGCTTCGCGCGCGAAGCGCTGGTGAAGCACGTCAAGCCGGAGGACCTGCACGAGGTCTCGCTCGACCGCTTCCTGCAGCGCCTCTACTACCGGCAGATCGACGCGATGGCGGACGGCGGCTGGGACGAGCTGCGGGCGCTGCTCGACGAGGCCGGCCAGGACCGGATCCGGGCGTTCTATCTGGCCGTCGGCCCGGCGCTGTTCGGCGAGATCGCCAGCCGGATCAGCGAAAAGGGCCTGTCGACGCCGAATTCCCGTCTGGTGGTGGAAAAGCCGGTGGGGCGTGATCTCGCCTCGGCGAAGGCGCTGAACGAGCGGATCGGCCGGTATTTCGACGAGGATCAGGTCTTCCGCATCGACCACTATCTCGGCAAGGAGACGGTGCAGAACCTGATGGCGCTGCGCTTTGCCAATGCGCTGTACGAGCCGGTCTGGAACTCCACCCATATCGACCATGTCCAGATCACCGTCGCCGAGGAGGTCGGCCTGGAAGGCCGCGCCGGCTATTACGACAAGGCGGGCGCGCTGCGCGACATGGTGCAGAATCACATCGCCCAGCTGATGTGCCTCGTCGCCCTGGAGCCGCCCTCGGCCATGGACGCCGACGCGCTGCGCGACGAGAAGCTGAAGGTGCTGCGCGCCCTCAAGCGCATCGACGGGACCAATGTCGAGAATGTCACCGTGCGCGGCCAGTACAAGGCCGGCGCATCCGGGGGCGCCGCGGTGAAGAGCTATTCCGACGATCTCGGCAATGGCGGCAGCGACACCGAGACCTTCGTCGCCATCAAGGCCGAGATCGCCAACTGGCGCTGGGCCGGCGTGCCGTTCTACCTGAGGACCGGCAAGCGCCTGTCCGAGCGCATGTCGGAGATCGTCGTCACCTTCCGCCCGATCCCGCACAACATCTTCGCGGGCATGGCCGCCGGCAACGTCCAGCAGAACCAGCTGGTGATGCGGCTGCAGCCGGACGAGGGCGTGAAGCAGTGGCTGATGATCAAGGACCCGGGTCCCGGCGGCATGCGCCTGCGCCACGTGCCGCTGGACATGACCTTCGCCGAATCCTTCCGCACCCGCAATCCGGACGCCTACGAGCGGCTTCTGATGGACGTCATCCGCGGCAACCAGACCCTGTTCATGCGCCGCGACGAGGTCGAGGCCGCCTGGGAGTGGATCGACCCGATCCTGAAGGCCTGGGACGAGCGGAACGTCAGGGCGCAGGGCTACACCGCCGGCACCTGGGGACCCTCCTCGTCGATCGCGCTGATCGAGCGCGACGGGCGCACCTGGCACGAGCCCGATTGAGGCTCCTGCTCTTCGCTGGAAAAGGTTGAAACCGATGACCGCCGACCGCCGCATCGAAGAGATCACCGATCGCATCCGCGAACGCTCGGCCGCCACCCGCGAGCCCTATCTGGCGCGCATCCGCGCGAAGGGCGCCGAGGGGCCGAAGCGCTCGACGCTCACCTGCGGCAACCTCGCCCACGGCTTCGCCGCCTGCGGGCCGCTCGACAAGGAGCGGCTGTCGGGCGACGTGACGCCCAATCTCGGCATCATCACCGCCTATAACGACATGCTCTCGGCGCATCAGCCCTATGAGCGCTTCCCGGAGATGATCCGGCAGGCGGCGCGGGAGGTCGGCGGCACCGCGCAGGTGGCCTCGGGCGTTCCCGCGATGTGCGACGGCGTCACGCAGGGGCAGGACGGCATGGAGCTGTCGCTGTTCTCGCGCGACGTCATCGCCATGGCCGCCGCCGTCGGGCTCAGCCACGACATGTTCGACGCGGCCGTCTATCTCGGCATCTGCGACAAGATCGTTCCGGGTCTTGCCATCGCGGCTCTGACCTTCGGCCATCTGCCGGCGATCTTCATCCCCGGCGGGCCGATGACCTCGGGCCTGCCGAACGACGAGAAGAGCCGCATCCGCCAGCTCTATGCCGAGGGCAAGGTCGGCCGCGACGAGCTTCTGAAGTCGGAATCGCAGTCCTATCACGGCCCCGGCACCTGCACCTTCTACGGCACGGCGAACTCCAACCAGATGCTGATGGAGATCATGGGCCTCCACACGCCGGGCTCGTCCTTCGTCAACCCGAACACGCCGCTGCGCGACGCGCTGACCAGGGAAGCCGCCAAGCGCGCCCTGTCGATCACCGCGCTCGGCAACGAGTACACACCCGTCGGCCTCGTCGTCGACGAGCGGGCGGTGGTCAACGGCGTCGTCGGCCTGCATGCCACCGGCGGCTCGACCAACCACACCATGCATCTCGTGGCGATCGCGGCGGCCGCCGGCATCAAGCTGACCTGGCAGGACATCTCGGACCTCTCCGACGTCACGCCGCTGCTCGCCCGCGTCTATCCGAACGGCCTCGCCGACGTGAACCACTTCCACGCCGCCGGCGGCATGGGCTTCCTCATTCGCGAGCTGCTCGATCGCGGCCTCCTCCACGAGGACGTGCGCACCGCCTGGGGCACGGGCCTGCGAGCCTATACGATCGAGGCGCGGCTCGGCGCCGACGGCCAGACCGTGGTGCGCGAGAACGCCCCGGCCGAAAGCGGCGATCCGAAGGTGCTGACGACGACTGACAAGCCGTTCTCGACGAATGGCGGCCTGAGGATGCTGAACGGCAATCTCGGCAAGGCGGTGATCAAGGTCTCCGCGGTGAAGCCGGAGCGCCGCGTCGTCGAGGCACCGGCCAAGGTGTTCCACGACCAGAACCAGCTGAAGGTCGCCTTCGACGCCGGTGAGCTCGACCGCGACTTCATCGCCGTCGTGCGCTTCCAGGGGCCGCAGTCGAACGGCATGCCGGAGCTGCACAAGCTGACGCCGCTGCTCGGCGTCCTGCAGGACCGCGGCCACAAGGTGGCGCTGGTCACTGACGGGCGGATGTCGGGTGCCTCCGGCAAGGTGCCGGCGGCGATCCACGTCACGCCCGAGGCCAAGGCTGGCGGCCCGATCGCGCTCGTCGAGGACGGCGACATGATCCGCGTCGACGGCGAGATGGGGACGCTGCAGCTGCTGGTCGAGCCAGCGAAGCTCGCCACGCGGACGCCCGCGACGCCGGACCTGTCCGGCAACGACTTCGGCATGGGCCGCGAACTCTTCGCGACCTTCCGCGCCTCTGTCGGCACCGCCGACAACGGCGCCAGCGTGTTCTGACGAAGCGGCCTTTGCCGGGCCGCCTCAGGCGGCGGCGCGGCGGGCCCGGGATCTGACGGCGCGGCCCTCCTCGTCGAACAGCCGCATCGCCTCGGGACTGGCGTCAAGCGAGACGACCGTGCCGCGCGCGATCTGCACCTCGCCGGGAAGCTTGGCGACGAAGGGCTCGTCGGGCCGGCCGATGTCGACATAGATCAGGGTCACCTCGCCGAGCGACTCGGTGAGCGTGACCGCCCCGCGAAACGGCGCATCCCCGGCCTGCGCGATCGTCAGATCCTCGGGCCGGATGCCGAGATGGGCCGAACGTCCCTCGAGAGTCCCCGGAGACGCGATCGGCAGGGTGATCCGGCCGCCGCCCTCCGGCAGGACGGTCGTCGTCTCTCCGGCGCGGCCGATCTCGGCCGGCAGGACGTTCATCGCCGGCGAACCCAGGAACTTCGCGACGAAGAGATTGTCCGGGTTCTTGTAGAGCTGCATCGGCGTTCCGACCTGCTCCACATAGCCCTTGTTGAGGACGACGATGCGGTCGGCGAGCGTCATCGCCTCGACCTGGTCGTGGGTGACGTAGATCATCGTCGTGCCGGCCATCTTCTCGTGCAGGCGGGCGATCTCGATCCGCGTCTGCACGCGCAGCGCCGCGTCCAGGTTGGAGAGCGGCTCGTCGAACAGGAAGACGCGGGGGTCGCGGGTGATCGCGCGGCCGATCGCGACGCGCTGGCGCTGGCCGCCGGAGAGCGCCTTGGGCAGGCGGTCGAGATAGGGCTCGATCTGCAGGATGCGCGCCGCCTCGCACACCTTGGCGTCGATCTCCTCTTTGCCCTTCCCCTTCTCCAGCGTCAGGCCGAAGGCCATGTTCTCGTAGACCGTCATGTGCGGATAGAGCGCGTAGGACTGGAAGACCATGGCGATGCCCCGCTCCTTCGGCGTCATCGCGTTGACCACCTTTCCGCCGATCTCGAGCGTGCCGCCGGTGATGTCCTCGAGGCCCGCGATGACCCGCAACAGGGTGGACTTGCCGCAGCCGGACGGGCCGACGAACACCACGAATTCGCCGGCCCCGATGGCAAGGTCGATGCCGTGCAGGACCTCCGCCTGTCCATAGGACTTGCGGACCCCGGTCAGTTTGAGTTCGGCCATTCTCTCCTCCCTTCGCCTTTCGTCCTCACAGCATTGCGACGAACCCGTCATGCGCCGGCAGGATCACCCGGCCTCCATCCAGCTGGCCGGAGAAGCCGTGGCCTTCGAGCGGCACCGGACGGTCGGCGCCGATGTCGAGCGCGGCTTCGGCCTCGGACAGGTTGAAGGCGCAGAGGATGCGCTCGCCGGCGCCCTCCCGCACGAAGGCGAGGACATCCGGTCCCGCATCGAGAAAGGCGATCGTGCCCGCCACCAGCGCCGGATGAGCGCGGCGAAAGCGTAGGAAGGCGCGGTAGAAATGCAGGAGCGAGTCCGGATCGGCCTCCTGGCGGTCGACCGCTCGGGCGAGATGTTCGGCCGGCACCGGCAGCCAGGGCCGTGCGGTGGTGAAGCCGCCCTGCGGCGCGCCGGCCTCCCACACCATCGGCGTGCGGGCGCCGTCGCGACCTTTGACCTCGGGCCAGAAATTGATGCCGTAGGGATCGACGAGATCCTCATAGGCGATGTCGGCTTCGGTCAGCCCGAGTTCCTCGCCCTGATAGAGGCAGACCGAGCCCCGGATGGTGAGCAGGATGCCGGCCGCGAGACGCAGGATGCGCTCGACCTCGTCGCGTCCGCCGGCCCAGCGCGTCGCATGGCGTTCGACATCGTGGTTCGAGAAGGCCCAGCAGGCCCAGCCGTCGGAGGCCTTGGCCTCGAAGCGTTCGAGGATGCCGCGGATCGCGGCAGCTGCCGGCATCCGGCCGGAGAGGAAGTCGAAGGCGTAGCACATCTGCAGCCGGTCGCCGCCCGTCGTGTATTCCGCCATCAGTTCGACGCCGCGGATGCGCTCGCCCACCTCGCCGACCGCCATCGCGCCGTATTCGTCGAGCAGCGCCCTCAGTTCGCCCAGGAAGACCGGCACCTCCGGCCGGTTCTTGTCGTGGAGATGGTCCTGCCAGTTGTAGGGCTGGTTGCGCGAGGCCATCACCTCCGACTGCAAGGCCGGATCGAGCGGCGGATTGTCGGCCAGCGCGGCATCGTGGAAATAGAAGTTCGCCGTGTCGAGCCGGAAGCCGTCGACGCCGCGGTCCAGCCAGAAACGGACGTCGGCGAGCAGCGCCTCGCGCACCGCCGGATTGTGGAAGTTGAGGTCCGGCTGCGAGGTCAGGAAGTTGTGGAGGTAGTACTGCCGGCGGCGGGAGTCCCACTCCCAGGACGAGGCGCCGAAGACCGACAGCCAATTGTTCGGCGGCGTGCCGTCCGGCTTCGGATCGGCCCAGACGTACCAGTCGGCCCGCCCGTTGTCGCGGCTTGAGCGGCTTTCGACGAACCAGGGGTGCTTGTCCGACGTGTGCGACAGGACCTGGTCGATGATCACCTTCAGGCCGAGGCGATGAGCCTCCGCGACGAGCGCGTCGAAATCGGACAGCGTGCCGAAGATCGGGTCGACGCCGCGATAGTCGGAGATGTCGTAGCCGAAGTCCTTCATCGGCGAGGGCATGAAGGGCGACAGCCAGATGGCGTCGACGCCGAGGGAGGCGACATGGGGCAGCCGCGACGTGATCCCGGCGAGATCGCCGATGCCGTCGCCGTTGGAATCCTGGAAGGAGCGCGGATAGATCTGGTAGATGACGCCGCCGCGCCACCATTCGGCCGCCTCGCGCCGAGCGCCCGCCACCGGTTCCGCGTCCGTCCGCTCCATCGGGCTCATCCCTTCACGCCGCCGGCGGTCAGGCCGGAGATGATCTTGCGCTGGAATATGAGGACGAGGACGATCAGGGGAACGGTGACGATCACCGAGGCCGCCATGATCGTGCCCCAGGGGATTTCCTGCTCCGAAGCGCCGGAGAGCAGCGCGATGGCGACCGGCACCGTGCGGGTCGAATTGTTGGAGACGAAGGTCAGCGCGAACAGAAACTCGTTCCAGGCGGCGATGAAGGCGAGCAGGCCGGTGGTCACCAGCGCCGGCCACATCAGCGGCAGGAACACCCGCATCACGATGACGAAGGGCGACGCCCCGTCAACGATCGCCGCCTCCTCGATCTCCACCGGCAGGTCGCGCATGAAGGTGGTCAGCACCCAGACGGTGAACGGCAGGGTGAAGATCATGTAGGCGAAGATCAGCGAGAACAGCGTGTTGTAGAGCCCCGCGGCCCGGACCATCTCGAACAGGCCGGCCAAGACGGCAATCTGCGGGAACATCGAGACCGCCAGGATCGTCAGCAGCAGGAGGCCGCGGCCGGCGAAGTTGATGCGCGACAGCGCATAGGCGGCGGTGACCGCCAGGAACAGCGAGATCGCGACGACCACCACCGCGACGATCACCGAGTTGAGGATGTTCGTCGGAAACACGCCGTTGGTGAGGACGTCCCGGTAGTTGGCGAGGGAAAGGCTCGTCGGCAGATAGGTCACTTCGAAGAGTGCCGTGCCGGATTTCAGGCTGGTCAGGATCGCGTAGTAGAACGGGAAGATCGAGAACAGGACGATCAGGACGACGAGGGCGTAGAAGCCGGTGCGCTTGACGAGGATCGGCATGGCTCACGTCCCCCGGCCGCCGAGGTCGAGCCGGGCGACCTTGATGTAGAACAGCGTGATCAGCGCGATCACCAGGAACAGGAAGGTCGAGGCGGCCGAGCCGTAGGCGAACTTGTCGAACTGGAAGAGATTCTCCTGCGCGAAGACCGACATCGACTTGGTCTGCGAGTTGTTCGGCGTCAGCACGTAGATCAGGTCGAAGACGCGCAGCGCGTCGAGCGCCCGGAAGATCACCGCGACGAGGATCGCCGGGCGGATCAGCGGCAGCGTCACCTTGAAGAACACCTTCACCGGATGCACGCCGTCGATTTTCGCCGCCTCGTAGACGTCGCCCGGCACCATCTGCAGCCCGGCGAGGATGAGGAGCGCCATGAAGGGCGTCGTCTTCCAGACGTCGACGATGATCACCGCCCACATCGCGGTATCCGGATTGGCGGTCCAGGCGATCGGCGCGGAGATCAGCCCGATCGACATCAGCATGTCGTTGAGGATGCCGAACTGGTCGTTCATCATCCAGGCCCACATCTTGGCCGAGACGATGGTCGGGATCGCCCAGGGGATCAGCACCGCCGCGCGCACGAAGCCGCGGCCGACGAACTCGGCGTTCAGCACCAGCGCGAAGACGAGGCCGAGCACCGTCTCGATCGAGACCGAGATCACCGCATAGTAGACGGTGTTCCAGACCGCGTTCCACCAGCCGGAATCGAAGAACAGGCCGAAATGCTCGCCGGTGCCGTCGCCGTAGTCGACATATTCCCAGTAGTTGCGGATGCCAACGAACTTGGCATTGGCGAGGTCGGAGAGGCTGGCGTCGGTGAAGGAATACCAGATGGTCTTCAGGAGCGGCCAGCCGGCGACGAGCGCCAGGACGAGGAGCATCGGCGCGAGGAACAGCCAGGCGGCGCGCAGCCGCTGGCGCGACAGGTCGGACTTCAGCGCCGCGCCCCGTTCCTCGGCCGCGATCGCCTTGTCGGTGGGCGGCGCGCCCAGCGAGACATTCGCCATCGGTCTCCTCCCCGGCCGGCGTGTCCTTGTTCCGTGCCCGCGCGCCGATGGATGCGGCGCGCGTCAGGCGGCTGCCGTCATTCCCAGCCGCCCCGCTTCAGACGGCGCAGCTGATGATCGAGCTTCGTCAGGTTCTCCTTGGCGGACCCGCGGCCGGCCAGCGTCTCGTTGACGGCGGTCCAGAAGTCCTTCGAGACCTCGTTGTACTGCTTCTTGGTCGGGGCCGAGGGCCGCGGAACGGCACCGGCGACGACATCCTTCCACTTGGCGACGATCGGCTGCCGCTTGACGATGTCGGGGTCGGAATAGAGCGACGGAATGGTCGGCAGGCGCGCGGCACCCAGCGCCCGTTCCTTCTCCGCCTTCTCCGACGTCAGGAACTTGACGAGGTCGATCGCCTCCTTCTGGTGCTTTGAGTATTTCGAGACGGCAAGGTTCCAGCCGCCGAGGCAGGCGGCGGACTTGCCGTCCTTGCCGGCCGGCAGCGGCTCGACGGCGAACTTGCCGGCGACGGCCGAATCCTTGCCTTCGCCGAGCGGATAGGCATAGGGCCAGTTGCGCATGAAGACGGCATTGCCGGTCTGCCAGACGCCGCGCGACTCCTCCTCCTTGTAGGCGAGCACGCCTTCCGGCGCGATCGTGCCGATCCAGCCCTTGGCCTGCTCCAGCGCCGCGACCGCCTTCGGATTGTTGATGGTGATGTCGCCGTTCGGCGCGACGATCTGGCCGCCGCCGTGGCTCGCCACCCATTCCAGCGCGTCGCAGGTCAGCCCCTCATAGGGCGCGCCCTGGAAGACGAAACCGTTCATCTGCTTGTTGCCGGCGGCCCGCTCCTTGTCCTGGATCGTCTTCGCCGTCTCGGTCAGTTCGGCCCAGGTCTTCGGCGGCTTCATGCCGTATTTGTCGAGCAGGTCCTTGCGATAGTAGAGCGCCGGAGCGTCGGTATACATCGGGAAGGCGACGAGCTTGCCGTTCACCGTCTGCGACTGGATGATCGACGGGATCTGCTTGGGGATCTCGTCCTTCATCGCCTGCGACAGGTCGACGAAGTCGGCCGCCAGCTGCGGGGCCCAGATCACGTCGGTCCGATAGACGTCGATGTCGGAATTGCCGGCGGACAGCCACAGCCGGTACTGGCCGAACTGGTCGGTGGTCGAGGCCGGCATCTCGACGATCTTCACCGTGTTGCCGGACTGCTTTTCGTACTCGTCGAGCTGGCCGCGCAGTTCCTGGATATCGGTGCCGACCGAGCCGGACACGATCGACAGCTGCACGGCGTAAGCCGGTCCGGCGAGCAGGCTGGCGGCGGCAACGGCCAGAAGGCAGTTTCGAAGGGTCATTCCGTTTCCTCCCGAGGTCTTCGAAGACCGGTGGAACGGGTTCACGCGGGAACGCTCGATCGTCGGAGCGGCGCCATGGCCCGTTCGCGTCGTTGTCCCGGAAAAGCTAACCGCGCGGGAACGAAACGCAAGGGAGAAGCGATCTTTTGCACCGCCACCATTCCAGCGTGCAGCGCAGCATCCGCAGGAGCGCGGCCGCATCGCGCCCGCCGAACCGGTGCGGCCCCTGACGGCGCCCCGGGCTTCGGCGTCGCCTAGACGGTCAGGTGCTTGCGCACCGCCGGGTCGTCCAGCCCTTCGGCCGGACCCTCGAAGACGATCTCGCCGCGGTCCATGATGTAGACCTTGTCGGCGAGCTCCCGGCAGAAGTCGAGATACTGCTCGACGAGGAGGATCGCGAGGCCGGAATTCTCCTTCAGGAAGCGGATCGCGCGGCCGATGTCCTTGATGATCGAGGGTTGGATGCCCTCCGTCGGCTCGTCGAGCACGAGCAGCTGCGGCCGGGTCACCAGCGCGCGGCCGATGGCGAGTTGCTGCTGCTGGCCGCCGGACAGATCGCCGCCGCGCCGGCCGAGCATGTCCTTCAGGACCGGGAACAGCTCGTAGACATGGTCGGGGATCGACCGGTCGGACGCCTTGACCGGGGCAAAGCCGGTTTGGAGGTTCTCCCGGACCGTCAGCAGCGGGAAGATCTCGCGGCCCTGCGGCACGAAGCCGATGCCGCGCCGGGCGCGGGTATAGGATGCCTCGCGCCCGAGATCGTGCCCGTCGAGGCTGATCGCGCCGCCCCGGATCGGCTGCTGGCCGACGATGGCGCGCAGGAGCGAGGTCTTGCCGACGCCGTTGCGTCCGAGAACGCAGGTGATCTCGCCCTTGTTGGCAGCGAGCGAGACCTTCCGCAGCGCCTGCGCCGCGCCATAGTAGAGATCGACGTTGGAGACGGTCAGCATGGAGACGCGCCTCCCACGGTCGTCATCCTCGGGCCCCGTCCCGAGGATCCAGAGGCGGTTGCCGCTGCATTGGCTGCTTCCGCCCCCTGCGCTGCAGACCAATAGCGCCCGACGATCTCTGGATTCCCGGGACGGGGCCCGAGAATGACGAGGCGTCGGAGTGTGCGCCTGTCGTTCCTTCGCCCCGGCATAGCCGACCTCCCTTGCGGACCGAGTTCTCGAAAAGGCTTTTCTCGTTGTTCGGAAGCGCCAGCGACCAGCCCGCCGATGACGAAGCTGCGGCGGAGGCGACCGCCCGGCGTCATGGAAGCAGCAACCATCATCGTCCCAGATACACCTCGATCACCTTCGGGTCCGCCGAAACCTGGTCGAGCGGGCCTTCCGCCAGCACCGAGCCCTCGTGCAGGCAGGTGACCTTCACCCCCAGCGCACGGACGAAGTGCATGTCGTGCTCGACG
Source organism: Jiella sp. M17.18 (assembly GCF_041027365.1). Lineage (NCBI taxonomy): Bacteria > Pseudomonadati > Pseudomonadota > Alphaproteobacteria > Hyphomicrobiales > Aurantimonadaceae > Jiella > Jiella sp. M17.18. The sequence continues at coordinate 219,107 of NZ_JBFTEH010000005.1, forward strand.
ACGACGACCGAGCGCGTCTCGGCAATTTCGCGCAGGAGCCGCGCGGTCTCCTCGGTCTCGGCATCGGTCATGCCGGCGACCGGCTCGTCGACGAGCAGGAGCTCGGGATCCTGCGCCAGCAGCATGCCGATTTCCAGCCACTGCTTCTGGCCGTGGGAGAGGTTCGCGGCGTGCGCCCGCCGCTTCGCCATCAGCCGCGTCGTCTCGAGGATCGCCTCGATCCGCCGGCGCTCGGCCTCGTCCTTGCGATGGAACAGCGCCCCCAGAACCGAGCGCGAGCCGGCGAGCGACAGGCGGATGTTGTCCTCCACCGTATGGCTCTCGAAGACCGTCGGCTTCTGGAACTTGCGCCCGATGCCCATCGAGGCGATCGCCGGTTCGTCGTGAGCGGTAAGGTCGATGTCGCCGTTGAAGTAGACGTCGCCTTTGTCCGGCCGCGTCTTGCCGGTGATGATGTCCATCATGGTGGTCTTGCCGGCACCGTTGGGGCCGATGATCGCCCGCATCTCGCCCTTCTCGATCACCAGCGAAAGGTTGTTGATCGCCTTGAAGCCGTCGAAGCTCTTGGTGACGCCGTCGAGATAGAGCAGCGTGTCGCGGCGCGCCCGGCCGGTCGATTGCGCCGCCAGCAGCCGCGCGCGTTCGGTGGCGTAGGGATGCGGCGAGACGAGGATCGGCTCCGCAGCCAGGCTCGCGTCGATCTCCCCGGCCGGCGGGTTCGTTTCGGCGACGGCCGGCGCGGCAGCGTCGGCACCGGCGGCCCGCGGCCACACCGCGGACGGCGGCGGCAGCTCCGCTTCGCGCAGAAAGGCTTCCGCCGGCTCGCGCAGGCCTTCCCCCTCTTCGACATCGGACGCCGGTGCGGACGTGTTTTCCATGGTGCTACTCCGCCGGATTCGGCACGGCGGCGGGATCGTCGTCCACCGCCTCGCCGGCCTCGCGCGCTGCCGCGCGCCGCCTCTGCCGCCACGCGTTCCAGCCGTGGTCGATCGTGCCGACGATGCCGCGCGGCAGGATCAGCGTGACGAAGACGAACAGGGCGCCGAGGACGAACAGCCAGTATTCGGGCGCGAGCCCCGTGAAGACGCTCTTGCCGTAGTTGACGAGCAGCGCCCCGATCACCGGCCCGAGCAGCGTGCCCCGGCCCCCGACCGCCGCCCAGACGACGATCTCGATCGAGTTGACCGGCGCGAACTCGCCGGGATTGATGATGCCGACCTGCGGCACGTAGAGCGCGCCGGCGATCCCCGCCATCACCGCCGAAACGGTGAAGGCGAACAGCTTCACATATTCCGGCCGCCAGCCGATGAAGCGCGTGCGGCTCTCGGCGTCGCGCACCGCGACCATCAGCTTGCCGAGCTTGGAGCGGGTGATCCAGCCGACGAGAAGGACGCCGAGGGTGAGCGCGATGCAGCTCGCCGCGAACAGGCCGGCCCGGGTCGTATCCGCCTGGATCGGGAAGCCGAGGATGTCCTTGAAGTCGGTCAGGCCGTTATTGCCGCCGAACCCCATGTCGTTGCGGAAGAAGGCGAGCAGCAGCGCATAGGTCATCGCCTGGGTGATGATCGACAGGTAGACGCCCGTCACGCGGGAGCGGAAGGCGAAGAAGCCGAAGACGAAGCCGAGCAGGCCCGGCACCAGCAGGACCATCAGCGCCGCGAACCAGAACTCTCCGAAGCCGTGCCAGTACCACGGCAGCGCCTTCCAGTTCAGGAAGACCATGAAGTCCGGCAGGACCGGATTGCCGTAGACGCCGCGGGAGCCGATCTGGCGCATCAGATACATGCCCATGGCGTAGCCGCCGAGGGCGAAGAAGGCGCCGTGGCCGAGCGACAGGATGCCGACATAGCCCCAGACGAGGTCGAGCGCGAGCGCGAGCAGCGCGTAGCAGACATACTTGCCGAGCAGCGGCACGAGATAGGACGGAACGTGGAACGGGCTCGCCGGCGGCAGCCAGAGATTGGCCATCGGCACGAGCACCGCCGCGGCGAGCAGCGCCGCGACCAGGATCCAGACCCGCGCCCCCAGGAACTTCAGAAGGATCATGCGTCCACGAACCTTCCCTTTTGCGCGAACAGCCCGCGCGGCCGCTTCTGGATGAACAGGATGATCAGCACGAGCACGACGATCTTGCCGAGGACGGCGCCGGCATAGGGCTCAAGGAACTTGTTGACGACGCCGAGCGTCATCGCCCCGACGAACGTCCCCCAGAGATTGCCGACCCCGCCGAAGACGACGACCATGAATGAGTCGATGATGTAGCCCTGGCCGAGATTGGGCGAGACGTTGTCGATCTGGCTGAGCGCGACGCCGGCGATCCCGGCAATGCCGGAGCCCAGCGCGAAGGTCATGGCGTCCACCCAGGGGGTGCGGATGCCCATCGCCGCGGCCATCTTGCGGTTCTGGGTGACGGCGCGCATCTGCAGGCCGAGCGGCGTCCGGTTGAGGACGAGAAGGAGCGCGGCGAAGACGATCAGCGCGAAGACGATGATCCACAGCCGGTTCCACGTCACCGACATCAACCCGACGTCGAAGGCGCCGGACATCCAGTCCGGATTGCCGACCTGCCGGTTGGAGGGCCCGAAGATGGTGCGCACCGCCTGCTGCAGGATCAGGGACACGCCGAAGGTCGCGAGCAGCGTCTCCAGCGGCCGGCCGTAGAGGAAGCGGATGATGCCGCGCTCCATGATCAGGCCGACCACGGCCGAGACCAGGAATGCGAGCGGCAGGGCGATCGCCAGCGACCAGCCGAACAGGCCGGGCATCTGGTGGCGGATCGTCTCCTGCACGAAGAAGGTAGTGTAGGCGCCGAGCATCACCATCTCGCCATGCGCCATGTTGATGACGCCCATGACGCCGAAGGTGATGGCGAGGCCGATCGCGGCCAGCAGCAGCACCGAGCCGAGGGACAGGCCGTACCAGACGTTCTGCAGGACGTCCCACATCGCGATCGTCTGCCGGATTGAGGCGCTCGCGGTCTCTGCCGCCTTGATCACCGCCGGATCCTTGCTGGAGGCAGCGAGGCCGCCGACCATCGCCAGCGTCTCGCGGTCCGCCTTCGCCGAAAGCGTCTTCACCGCCGCGATCTTGTCGGCTGCCGGTCGGTCGGATTTCAGCACCGCCGCGGCACGCGCCTCCTGCAGCCGCTGCCGGATCGCCGCGTCGGTCTCGGCCTTGATCGCAGCGTCGAGCATGCCGATCTGCGCCGGCGTCACCGTGGAGAACAGGGTGTCCGCGGCGGAACGGCGCTTGGCCGGATCGGGCGATCGCAGCGTCAGCGTGCCGAGCGCGTCGGTGACGGCGCTGCGGATGGAATTCTTGACGCGAACCTTGGCGAAATCGCTGGAGGTCGCCTCGCCGACCTTGTCGCCGGTCATCGGGTCGAACAGCTCCATCGTGCCGCGGCCCTTGCCGATGAAGACCTTGCCGTCGGCCTTGCGGTAGACGAGATCGCCGTCGGAGAGCGCGTTCAGCGCGCGGGCGACCTTCGGGTCGCCGGTCGCGGCCAGCGCCTTCACCGTCGCCTCGGTGTCGTCGAAACTCTTCTTGCCGCCGAAGCTCTGGACGAGCGCCGCCGGGTCCTGCGCCTGCGCATGGGCGGCGAGCGGGAACGCCAGGAGCGCCAGGATCAGGGCCAGGATGGGCCGCACCGATCTGGTCATGCCGTCTTGCCTGTTCTGTCGTGCCCCGAACCGTCGGGGACCAGCCTCATTCGAAGGTGAGCGGGGCGGCGCCGGCCGCCCCGCTGCGCAAGTCTCGCCTGGGAGGACAGCGAGGCTTACTTGGCGGCCGCGGCCTTCTCGCCAGCGCCGCCGCATTTGCCGGTCTTCGTGTTGAAGTTGCCGCAGGACAGGGGTGCCCGCCAGTCCGAGATGAGCGGCTTCGACTCCGGCAGATAGTCGGACCAGGCGTCGCCCGGAACGAGGCCGGGGGTCTGCCAGACGACCTGGAACTGGCCGTCGTCCTGGATCTCGCCGATGAACACCGGCTTGGTGATGTGGTGGTTCGGCATCATGGCGGAGTAGCCGCCAGTCAGGTTCGGCACGGTGACGCCGACCATCGCGTCGATCACCTTGTCCGGATCGGTGGTGCCGGCCTTCTCGACCGCCTTCACCCACATGTTGAAGCCGATGTAGTGGGCCTCCATCGGATCGTTGGTGACGCGCTTGTCGTTGCCGATGAACTTGTGCCACTTCTGGATGAAGTCGTCGTTCGCGGGCGTGTCGATCGACTCGAAGTAGTTCCAGGCGGCGAGATGGCCGACCAGCGGCTTGGTGTCGATGCCGGCGAGTTCTTCCTCCCCCACCGAGAAGGCGACGACCGGAATGTCCTCGGCCGAGATGCCCTGGTTGGCGAGTTCCTTGTAGAACGGGACGTTGGCGTCGCCGTTGACGGTCGAGACCACCGCGGTCTTCTTGCCGGCCGAGCCGAAGTCCTTGATCGCCGAGACCTCGGTCTGCCAGTCGGAGAAGCCGAACGGCGTGTAGTTGACCTTGATGTCCTCGGCCGGAACGCCCTTGGACTTCAGATAGGCCTCGAGGATCTTGTTCGTGGTGCGCGGATAGACGTAGTCGGTGCCTTCCAGCACCCAGCGCTTGACGCCCTCGTTCATCAGGTAGTCGACCGCCGGGATCGCCTGCTGGTTCGGCGCGGCGCCGGTATAGAAGACGTTGCGCTCGGATTCCTCGCCCTCGTACTGGACGGGGTAGAAGAGGATCGAGTCGAGCTCCTTGAACACCGGCAGCACGGATTTGCGCGACACCGAGGTCCAGCAGCCGAAGACGGCCGCGACCTTGTCCTGGCTGATCAGCTCGCGCGCCTTTTCGGCGAACAGCGGCCAGTCGGACGCCGGGTCGACGACGACGGGCTCGAGCTTGTGGCCGAGCAGGCCACCCTTCTTGTTCTGCTCGTCGATGAGCATCAGCATGGCGTCCTTGAGCGTCGTCTCGGAGATCGCCATGGTGCCGGACAGGGAATGCAGGATGCCGACCTTAATCGGCTCGCCCTTGAACTGCTGCGCGTTGGCGCTGCCGATGCCAACCGTGCCGATCAGCGCGGCGGCCGCCATGCCCTGCAGCCACTTCATGGATGATCTCATACGCTCTCTCCAGTCGGGTTCCGCCCGCTCTGCGGCGGGGCGAAACAGACGGAGCAAGCGCCGTGCCAGAGGCAGCGGCGGGGCGAGAATCCCGGGCGTGACGAGGAAGGCGGCCTGTGCGGCGGGCTTGCGGCGCTCGCTCCTAGCTCAGCGGAGTGATGAATCGTTAGGCACCTAGGCAGCGCGCAAGAGTTTCCGCCCAACGATTAGGCGGATGCCTCCGAAGCAGTCAGCCGCGGCAGGGCGCGGATCAGTCGGCCGGCGGCTCGACGATCGCCAGCGTGATCCAGTGCGCGGTCAGGGCGGGCTTGGCGGCACCCTCGATCTCGATCGCCGCGTCCCAGGCCGTCTGCAGGCTGACCGCGCGTTCGGTGAGGCCGATCATCCGGAAGCGCCCGCGCACCCGCGCGCCGGACTTGACCGGATTGAGGAAGCGGACCTTGTCGAAGCCGTAATTGATGCCCATCCGGGTCCCCTCGACGCCGGGCAGCGCGTCATAGGCGAGCGGCGAAAGCAGCGACAGCGTCAGGAAGCCGTGGGCGATCGTGCCGCCATAGGGCGTCTCGGCCTTCGCCCGCTCAGGATCGACATGGATGAACTGGTGGTCGTGCGTCGCCACGGCGAAGCGGTCGATCATCGTCTGGTCGACGGTCAGCCAGTCCGACACGAAGGCCTCGCCGTCCTGATAGGCGCGGTATTGCGCCAGCGGGATCAGCCGCTCGCGCAGCTTCGCCTCGGTTTCGGCCACCGATGTCAGGGGCATCCTGCCTCCTCGCATGATTCTGTCCGGCCGGTGCGGGCGGACGACGCACTTTCATCTGCCGGGGGTATATGCGGACGAGGTCGGGCAAGGAAACAGTTATCCGTCCGGCCGGCGAGAAGCCTCGTCCGGCGCATGGTCCGAGCCGAGGCCGGCCGCCGCCCCTCGCCTTTCCGGCACCCGGATCCATGCCTGGAATGCTCTCCACGATTGACAGGGATGCTTGCGGAATGCGCACATACCGCATGGTCAAACGCGCGCGCCCGCAAACCGACAGCAATCGCCGCGGCAAGAAGCCGAAGCGGGCGGCCGTGAAGAAGCGCATTCCGCGCGGACAGCGCGACTTCGCCGCCGCCCGGGCGGAGCGGGCAGAGACCGACAACCCGCGCCCACGCATCCTCGACGCCGCCGCGGCCCTGTTCGCCGAACGGGGCTTTGCCGCGGCCTCGATCGACGCTGTGGCCGAGCGGCTGGGTGCGACCAAGGGCCTCGTCTACCATCACTACCGCTCAAAGAGCGACCTCTTCGCCGATGTCTGCGCCGCAACCATGGCCGGCCTCGAAGCGCTGAGCCTGCCTCTCGCCGGCTCCCGCGACCGGGCGATCTCGCGACTGCGTAACCTCGCCGAGGCGCATGCCGGCGACGTGCTCGGCCGCATCGCGTTCCACCGCAGCTTTGCCGAGGCGGCCGCCTGCAATTTCGGGGCCGCCATGGCGCCGCCCGACCGCCAGGCGCTCGCCGCGACCATCGCGGCGAGAGCCGACTACGACGCCCGCTTCGCCGCCGTCATGGCCGAGGCTGCGGCCGAGCGCGACCTGCCGTCCGGCCGCGACACGGTGATGCTCGGCCGCGTCTTCGTCTCGGTGCTCGACGGCCCGGTCCGCTGGCCGCCGGAAGCGGTCGCCGAGATGGCGCCGCGCTTCCCCCTCGTCGCCCGCCAGCTCGCCTATTTCGCCCTTCGCGGCACCGGCGCGTCCGATTTCGCGCTGTCGGAGGAATTCGGCCACTGATCGGGCGGCTTCCCGCCCCTCCTCCCGCGAAGCGAGCCCGACGGGATCGACCCATCGAGGTTGAAGATCGCTCTCGCCATGTGCTCTGTGATGTCGGTCTCGGCAAGGTAGTTCAACCGTCGCGGCGTGCCCGGTGGCAGCATCCGCGATGCATCGGCCGGATCGGCCCCGACGGCGATTCCTGCTGCGCTGCCGAAATTGCTTGCCGCGCACGGGTTCATCTCCGCCGCTCGGCTCTTATATCGGCTTCTTCAGCGAGACCCGATCGGCAAGACAGAAAACCGGAGGCGATATGTGCGGAATTTGCGGTGAGATACGATTCGACGGAGCCTCGGCGTCGCCGGAGCGCATCTCGCGCATGGCCGCCTGCCTGGAACGGCGCGGGCCGGACGGCGCCGGCCAGATCGTGCGCGGCCGCGTCGGCCTTGGCCACCGCCGCCTGAAGATCATCGATCTGTCGGAAAAGGCCGCGCAGCCGATGGAGGACCCGGAGCTCGGCCTCACCATCGCCTTCAACGGCTGCATCTACAACTATCCGGAGCTGCGCCGGGAACTGGAAGGGAAAGGTTACCGCTTCTTCTCGACCGGCGACACCGAGGTGATCCTCAAGGCCTATCACGCCTTCGGCCGCGACTGCGTCAAGCGCTTCCACGGCATGTTCGCCTTTGCGATCCACGAGCGCGAGAGCGGTCGGGTGATGCTGGCGCGCGACCGCTTCGGCATCAAGCCGCTCTATCTCTCGCAGACTCCCGAGCGCCTCTATCTCGGCTCCTCGCTGCAGGCGATCCTCCGGACCGGCGACGTCGACACCGCGATCGACCGCGAGGCTCTGCACCACTACATGACCTTCCACGCCGTCGTGCCGCCGCCGCTGACGATCATCAAGGGCGTGCGCAAGCTGCCGCCGGCGACGACGCGGATGATCGAGGCCGACGGCTCCTTCGACGACGCGGTTTATTGGGCGCCGGATTTCTCGCCGCGGCCGGGCGACGACAAGCTCTCCCCCGACGACTGGCGCGACCTCGTGCTCGACGCGCTGAAGCTCGCCGTCGACCGGCGCATGGTGGCCGACGTGCCGGTCGGCGTGCTGCTGTCGGGCGGCGTCGATTCCTCCCTGATCGTCGGGCTTCTCGCCGAGGCGGGCCAAAAGGACCTCAACACCTTCTCGATCGGCTTCGAGGACGCCAATGGCGAGGTCGGCAACGAGTTCGAGTTCTCCGACCTCATCGCCAAGCACTACGGCACCGAGCACCACAAGATCTTCGTCCCCGGCTCCGAGCTGATGGAGCACCTGCCGGGCACGATCGCGGCCATGTCCGAGCCGATGGTGTCCTACGACAATGTCGGCTTCTACCTGCTCTCGCGCGAGGTCTCCAAGCACATCAAGGTGGTGCAGTCCGGCCAGGGCGCCGACGAGATCTTCGGCGGCTATCACTGGTATCCGAAGATGGCCGGCGCCAACGATCCGCTGGCCGCCTATTCCGGCGCCTTCTTCGACCGCAGCCACGAGACGCTGAAGGGCCAGATCTCGCCGGACTGGCTGACCGAGGAGGATGTCAGCCGGAATTTCGTGGCGAACCACTTCGCCATGGCCGGCGCGACCAACCCGGTCGACAAGGCGCTGAGGATCGACGCCCATGTCATGCTGGTCGACGATCCGGTCAAGCGCGTCGACAACATGACCATGGCCTGGGGCCTGGAAGCCCGCGTGCCCTTCCTCGACCACGAGCTGGTCGAACTCGCCGCCCGCGTTCCCGCCGAGGAGAAGCTGAAGCAGGAGGGCAAGGGCGTGCTGAAGGAGGTGGCCCGGCAGGTGATCCCGTCCGAGGTGATCGACCGCAAGAAGGGCTACTTCCCGGTCCCGCAGCTGAAATACATCTCCGGCCCGTATCTCGACATGGTCAAGGATACGCTCGGCTCGCAAGCGGCCAAGGACCGCCAGCTGTTCCGGCAGTCCTATCTCGACGAACTCTTCGCCAATCCCGCCGACCACATCACGCCCCTGCGCGGATCCGAGCTCTGGCAGGTCGCCCTTCTGGAGATGTGGCTGCAGCAACAGGGGGTCTGAGCCGCAATGGCCGACAACCGGAATCAGCGGCCGTCGAGCGTCGGCCACCGTCTGGAGCGCATGCGCACCAACGGGCTGAAGGGCGCGGCCGGCCGCGAGCGGACGGATATCGAGGGGCCGAGGAAGAACGCCATCCTCGACTGCGGCTGGGGGCGCCTCGTCTTCGCCCAGACCTTCTCGGACCAGCGCGAACTCGCCAACTCGCTGCGCGAGGAAGGACCGGACCGGCGGGACATCGCCTTCTATGTCTCCGATCCCCACGTCCTCCTCAGCCACGCGCCGCAGGAGCTGTTCCTCGATCCCTCGCACAGCTATCGGCTGGACCTGTCGACCTATCGCCCCGGCACGCGGCGCCCGCGCGGCTACTTCATCCGGCGCCTGTCCTCGGAACAGGACGCCACCGAGGTCAACCGCATCTACCAGACGCGGCAGATGGTGCAGGTGCATCCGGCCTTCTTCTGGTCGAACCGCGACAACCGCGCGCTCACCTATTTCGTCGCCGAGGACGAGACCACCGGCGCGATCCTCGGGACGGTCACCGGCGTCCACAACCGCCGCGCCTTCAACGACCCGGACAACGGCTCCTCGCTCTGGTGCCTCGCCGTCGACCCGCAGGCGAGCCATCCCGGCATCGGCGAAAGCCTGGTGCGCCGGCTCGCCGAGCATTTCCAGGCCAGGGGCTGCGCCTTCATGGACCTGTCGGTCATGCACGACAACGACAAGGCCATCGCGCTCTACGAGAAGCTCGGCTTCGTGCGCGTGCCCTTCTTCACGGTGAAGCGGCGCAACGAGATCAACGAGCGCCTGTTCACCGGCTCGGACCAGGGGTTCGAGGGCCTCAACCCCTATGCCCGGATCATCGTGGACGAGGCGCTGCGCCGCGGCATCCATTGCGAGGTGGTGGACGCGGCCGGCGGCTTCTTCCGGCTGACGCAGGGCGGGCGCACGGTGCTGTGCCGCGAGAGCCTGTCGGAGCTGACGAGCGCCGTCGCCATGTCGATCTGCGACGACAAGTCGGTGACGCGGCGCATCGTGGAAGCTGCGGGCGTCGGCGTGCCGGCGCAGATCGACGCCGGCGCGGACGAGGAGGCGATCGCCGCCTTCATCGAGACGCACGGGGCGATCGTGGTGAAGCCCGCGCGGGGTGAACAGGGCCGCGGCATTTCCGTCGGGATCGACAATCTCGACGACGCGCGGACCGCGATCGCGGCGGCGCGCGAACAATGCGAGCGCGTCCTGCTCGAGGCCATGTTCGAGGGCGAGGATCTGCGGCTGATCGTCATCGACTACCGGGTTGTGGCGGCCGCCGTGCGCCGTCCGGCGGCGGTGACCGGAGACGGCCGCTCCACCATGCGCGAGCTGATCGAGCACGTCTCGCGCCGCCGCGCCGCCGCGACCGGCGGTGAAAGCCGCGTGCCGATGGACGCCGAGACCGAGCGCTGCGTGCGAAAGGCCGGCTTCGCCATGGACGACGTGCCGCCAGAGGGTGAAACCGTGACCGTGCGCAGGACCGCCAACCTCCATACCGGCGGCACGATCCACGACGTGACCGGCGAGATCCACCCGCAGCTCGTGGAGGCGGCGGTCGCCGCCGCGCGCGCCATCGAGATCCCGGTCACCGGCATCGACCTGATGATCAAGTCGCCGCACAAGCCGGACTACGCCTTCATCGAGGCGAACGAGCGGCCAGGCCTTGCCAATCACGAGCCGCAGCCGACGGCCGAGCGGTTCATCGATCTCTTGTTTCCCCTGTCGATCCCGTTTTCAGTGCGAGCCGCGAGGAATCAGCAACGGAAGTTCAAGAAGGAAGACTAGTGGCGCGCCTTCCCATCGATTCGCATTACCTGCAGGACCAGCTCCGTGCGCTCCTGAACATCCCGAGTCCGACCGGCTATACCGACACCGTCGTGCGGCATGTCGCCAAGGAGCTCGAACGCCTCGGCTTGACGGTGGAGCTGACGCGGCGGGGGGCGATCTCGGCGCTGCGCCAGGGCTCGCGCCGCGCCTCGGCGCGAGCCGTCGTCAGCCATCTCGACACGCTCGGCGCGCAGGTGAAGCGGCTGAAGGAGAACGGCCGGCTGGAACTCGTGCCGATCGGCCACTGGTCGGCGCGCTTCGCCGAGGGCGCGCGCTGCATGATCTTCTCCGACGCCGGCACCTATCGCGGCACCATCCTGCCGCTGAAGGCCTCCGGCCACACCTATAACGAGGAGGTCGATACCCTCCCCGTCGGCTGGGAGTTCGTCGAGCTTCGCGTCGATGCGCTGGCCCGCGACAGGAACGAAGTGGCGAAGCTCGGGATCGAGATCGGCGACACCGTCGCCATCGACCCGCAGCCGGAATTCCTCGACAACGGCTTCATCGTCTCGCGCCATCTCGACAACAAGGCGGGCGTCGCCGTCATGCTGGCCGCGATCGAGGCGATGGAGCGCGCCGGCGCCTCTACGCCGGTCGACACGCACTGGCTGTTCACCATCGCCGAGGAGGTGGGCGTCGGCGCCGCCTCAATCCTGACGCCGGACGTCGCCTCGATGATCGCGGTGGACAACGGCACCTCGGCGCCGGGCCAGAACTCGGCCGAATTCGGCGTGACAGTCGCCATGGCGGATCAGACCGGTCCCTTCGACTATCACCTGACGAAGAAGCTCGTGCGCCTCTGCCAGGACGAGGACATCCGCTACCAGAAGGACATCTTCCGCTACTACCGCTCCGATTCCGCCTCGGCGATCGAGGCCGGCCACGACGTGCGCACCGCCCTCATCACCTTCGGCGTCGATGCCTCGCACGGCTACGAGCGGATCCATGTCCACGCGCTGCGCTCGCTGGCCGAGCTGATCACCGCCTATCTCACCTCGCCGGTGGAGATCGAGCGCGACCGCAACCTCCATGCCGGGCTGAAGGGCTTCACCCGCCAGCCGGACGTCGAGGCCCAGCAGGAACTCGCCGAGAATTCGAACCCGGCGGAGTAGCGATGCGGCCGCAGCAGCCTCTGGCCTCCGGCGCCGCCTGAGCGGACGCTCCGGCGTGCGGAGACGGTTCGCGGCCGGCCGGCGGGGCGCTCGCTGCAGAAACGGTCTGGCGCATGGCGGAGACTTCGGCTGAAATGGCCGGCGCGGCATTCGCAGGTTGGGCCGCGGCAGGATCCGACGAGGCGGCGTCATGGACTTGGACACGCTTGAGGCAAGCGCAGGGGCCTGGTGGGCGGCGGCGGAGCCGGTCGCGCTCGCCTGGCTCGGCGACCTTCAGGCGGCGGCGCAGGCGCACCCGCTCTTGGCCTTCGTGGGACTCGTCGTCGCCCTCGGTGCCGTCGCCCTTACCCGCAGCGTCATGATCTTCCTCGCCGCCTGCTTCCTCGCCATCGCGGCGGTCATCGGCGCAGATCCGGTCGCCGACCCGCTGAAGCGGCAGGTCTTTTCCGTCGGCTGCTTCGTCGCGATCGCCCTCGCCTGCCTCGCGGTCCTCTCCGTCAGGACCAGACTGCACCGGGCGCGAGGGTCGATCGCGGAACTCGAAAGCCGCAATGCGGAACTCCGCTCGCTCTACGACGAGGAGGTCCATTGGCGCATGGTGGGCAGCGTGGAGCCTGAGACGCCGCGTGCCGAGGAGGCTCCCCCCGTCGCCGTGTGACGGCGACGGCCGGGCGACCGACGCGGCCGCCCGACCCGTCGCCCTGTCAGCCCTTGCGGCCGAGCGCGTCGAGGATGCGCGCCCAGGAGCGCTGGCCCTTGTGGAAGGATGTCATCTCGTACTTCTCGTTCGGCGAATGGATCGCATCGTCGCCGAGCCCGAAGCCGACCAGCAGCGACTCCATGCCGAGCCGGTCCTTGAACTCCCCGACCACCGGAATCGAGCCGCCCATGCCGATCATCACCGCCGGCTTCGGCCACTCGTCCGAGAGCGCGGCGCGGGCCTTCTCCAGCCACGGCGAATCGAAGGGCAGCTGGATCGCCGGCGAGCCGCCATGCGGATGGAACTCGGCCTCGCAGTCCGCCGGCAGGCGGCTGGTGACGAAGTCGCGGAAGGCGGCGCGGATCTTCTCCGGGTCCTGGCCGGCGACGAGCCGGAAGGAGATCTTGGCGAAGGCCTCCGCCGCGATCACCGTCTTGAAGCCGGCGCCGGTATAGCCGCCGGAGATGCCGTTGAACTCGGCGGTCGGCCGCGACCAGAGCTGTTCGAGCACCGAACGGTCCTTCTCGCCCGACGGCACGGACAGGCCGACCTCGCCGAGGAATTCCGATTCGGAAAAGCCGAGGCCGTCCCAGATCGCCTTCACCTCCTCGGGGAGTTCGGGAATATTGTCGTAGAAGCCCGGGATGGTGACGCGCCCGGTCTCGTCGTGGATGTCGGCCAGGATCTTCGCCAGCACGCGCACCGGGTTCGCGGCCGCGCCGCCGTAATAGCCGGAATGCAGGTCCCGGCTCGCCGCCTTGATCACCACCTCCTCGCCGACGAGGCCGCGCAGGCTTGTCGCGATCGCCGGGGTCTCCTTGTCCCACATGTTGGTGTCGCAGACGAGCGCGATGTCGGCGGAGAGTTCGGCGCGGTTGGCGTCGAGGAAGGGCAGCAGCGAATCCGACCCCGATTCCTCCTCGCCCTCCAGGAAGATCGTCACCTTGCAGGGCAGGCCGCCGGTCTCCGCGATATAGGCGCGGCAGGCCTCGACGAAGGTCATCAGCTGGCCCTTGTCGTCGGCCGAGCCGCGCGCGACGATGCGGCGCGAGCCGTCCGGCATCTCCTTCACCTGCGGCTCGAAGGGCGCGGTTTCCCACTCGTCGACCGGATCGACCGGCTGCACATCGTAATGCCCGTAGAACAGGACGTGCGGCGCGCCCTCCGGCCCGTCGTGATGGGCGACGACCATGGGATGGCCCGAGGTGTCGCGCACCCCCGCGTCGAAGCCGATGGCCGAGAGATCGCCCGCGAGGAACTCCGCCGCCCGGCGGCAGTCGGCCGCATAGGCGGGGTCGGTCGAGATCGAGGGAATCGCGAGAAGCTCGTTCAGCCGCCCGACGGAGCGATCGAGATTGAGGTCGAGGCAGGCAAGGACGCTGTCGAGATTGGCCATCAGGAGGTTCTTTCGGCACGGCCGGCGAGGAGAATCGCCCGGCCCTTGAAGGACGATGCGCCCGCAAGCGCATCCGGCAGACCGCATGGGTAGCGGAGTGCGGCGGCTTCGATCAAGCGCCCGGGTGGCGGCGCACATCCGCCCGCGCCGGCCGTTACCGCGGCCGTTTCCCAAAACGCTCCCCCGCGCGAGCCCGGCTTGCGGCCGTGACGCGGGACTCCAGATGAGCCGCCGCGGAGCCGGCAGGATCCGGCGCACGGGCAGGCGACTGGAGGCCGGAACGGGAAGCCGATCCTCGCCGCCCCCGTCCGGAAGATCGTCAGCCAGCCACCATATCGGCCTTCGCGAAACTGTTGCGCTTTTGCGCTACCGACCGAAAATGACCAAGCACCGCTGGAGGAAGGTCCGCCGAATGTATGATTTTTCCTTGACTGCTGCGTCTTTGCAATCAACCTGACGCCATGTCGAATCTCAAGAGCGGTTACGCCGACAGAACCGGGCGGGTTGCGGATGCTCCGGTCTACAACTGGGTCTACCGATGGCTGCCCCGCGCCATCTGGCCCTATGCACAACTGGCGCGCTGGGATCGGCCGATCGGCTGGCAGCTGCTGCTCTGGCCATGCTGGTGGTCGGCGGCGCTCGCCCCGCAGGCCGTCGCGCCGAGCGCGGTGCATACCGGCCTGCCGAGCCTCTGGCATCTCTTCCTGTTCCTGATCGGCGCCGTCGCGATGCGCGGGGCGGGCTGCACGTATAACGACCTCGTCGACCAGAAGATCGACCAGGCCGTCGCCCGCACCAGGTCGCGGCCGCTCCCGTCCGGCCGGGTCACACGGCTGCAGGCCAAGCTCTTCCTGGTGATCCAGGCGCTGGTCGGCTTCCTCGTCCTCCTGCAGTTCAACATCTTCGCGATTGTGCTCGGCATCGCGTCGCTGGCGACCGTCGCGATCTATCCCTTCCTGAAGCGCTTCACCGACTGGCCGCAGCTCGGTCTCGGTCTCGCCTTTTCCTGGGGCGCGCTGATGGGCTGGGCGACGCATTGGGCGGCCCTCGCCGTGCCGGCCCTCCTGCTCTATGCCGGCTCGATCCTGTGGACGATCGGCTACGACACGATCTACGCCCATCAGGACAAGGAGGACGACGCCCTGGTCGGGGTGCGCTCCACGGCCCGGCTGTTCGGCGACAAGACGAAACCGGCGCTGCTGGCCCTCTACGCCGGTGCGCTCGGCCTCTTCCTCCTCGCCTTCATGACGACCGGCACGGTCCCCGGCGCCGGGCCGGCCTGGCCGGCCTACGCCGCGCTCGCCGCCGGTGCCGGGCAGATGCTCTGGCAGATCGTCAGCCTCGACATCGACGATGCCGACCAGTGTCTCGCCCTGTTCAAGTCGAACACGCTGTTCGGCTGGATCCTGTTCTTCGGGCTGATCTTTTCGGCGCTCTGGTCGCTCTCCTTCCCGGCTATCCTGCCCTAGGACCGGCTGTTCGACCGGGATTCTCAACGCCGACTGAAGGCGTAATCCTTCTTTAGGATTCAACCGGTTCGACACGGCGGGCGCGATTCGGCTCGCTCCGTTCGCTTCCTGTTCTTGTTTTATTCGCGTCGACATGCTTAGCTGCAATGGCTGAAGGTTCAACCCAGTCTTGCGGCCGGGCGGCCGCCTCCGTCTCGGGATGGCAGCATGGTATCGCGCGTGAAGACCGTCGCCTTTCAGGGCATCGAGGCCGTTCCGGTCGACGTCCAGGTCATGGTGGCGCCGGGCAAGGTGGGCATCCAGATCGTCGGCCTGCCGGACAAGGCGGTGGCCGAGAGTCGCGAGCGCGTCCAGGCGGCGCTGCACGCCTCCGGCCTTTCGATGCCGCCGAAGAAGGTGACGGTCAACCTCGCGCCGGCGGACCTGCCGAAGGAGGGCAGCCATTACGATCTGCCGATCGCGCTCGGCCTGATGGCGGCGCTCGGCGCCATCCCCTCGGACGCGCTGTCGGGCTATGTCGTTCTCGGGGAACTCTCGCTCGACGGCATGATCGCGCCGGTCGCGGGCGTGCTGCCTGCGGCGATGGGCGCCAATGCGATCGATCTCGGGCTGATCTGCCCGGCCGAATGCGGGGCGGAAGCCGCCTGGGCCAGCGGCGAGATGGACATCGTCGCGGCGCGCAGCCTGATCCAGATCGCCAACCATTTCCGCGGGACGCAGGTCATCGCCCGGCCGGAGCCGGCGATCCGCGCCGCGCCGGCGAACCTGCCGGACCTCGCCGAAATCAAGGGCCAGATCGTCGCCAAGCGCGCGCTGGAGATCGCCGCGGCCGGCGGCCACAATCTTCTGATGGTGGGTCCGCCCGGCTCGGGGAAGTCGATGCTCGCCCAGCGCCTGCCCTCGATCCTGCCGACGCTGACGCCGCGCGAACTCCTGGAGGTGTCGATGATCGCCTCGATCGCCGGCGAGCTGTCCGGCGGCAAGCTCTCGGACCGTCGCCCGTTCCGCGCGCCGCATCATTCGGCCTCGATGGCGGCAATGGTCGGCGGGGGCTTGCGCGCCCGGCCCGGGGAGGTGTCGCTCGCGCATCGCGGCGTGCTCTTCCTCGACGAACTGCCTGAGTTCTCGCCGGTGGTGCTCGACTCGCTGCGCCAGCCGATCGAGAACGGCGAGAGCGTCATCGCCCGAGCCAACCACCGCGTCAGCTATCCCGCGAAGATCCAGCTGGTCGCGGCGATGAACCCCTGCCGATGCGGCATGGCGGGCGAGCCGGGTCATACCTGCGCGCGCGGCGCACGCTGCGCCGCGGAGTATCAAGGCCGGATCTCCGGCCCCCTGCTCGACCGGATCGACCTCAGGGTGGACGTGCCGGCGGTGACCGCCGCGGACCTTATCCGTCCCTCGCCCTCAGAGACGTCCGATACGGTCAAGGCGCGGGTTTCCGCCGCCCGCAGGCGCCAGGCAGAGCGCTACCAGGCGCTGGGCCTCGGTGCGGAGACGCTGAACGCCCACTGTTCCGCGGCGCTTATCGAGACCGTCGCCGAACCGGACGAAGGCGGGCTCAGGCTGTTGCGCGAGGCCGCCGAGCAGATGAAGTTCTCCGCCCGCGCCTATCACCGGATCCTCAAGGTCGCGCGCACCCTGGCCGATCTCGACGGCGAGGAAACGGTGCGCCGCATCCATCTCGCCGAGGCGATCTCCTACCGCGTTGCGGGCGAGCGCCTCAACGCGGCAGCCTGAGCGATGGCAGCGCTTCCCGCCGCCGAACGGGCTGCAGGGCGATCGCGCCCAGCGCCGGACGACGGCCGCAGGCGGCGGCGAAGGCGCGACGCCGCCGGTCTGCTGCGCCGCCTCGCCTCAGCTGCGCAGCGTGCCGCCGGTCGCCTTCTCCACCTGGCCGACGATCTTCGCCGATACGGCTTCCAGATCCTCCTCGGTCAGCGTCTTGTCGAGCGGGACCAGCGTCACCTCGATGGCGAGCGACTTCTTTCCCTCCCCGAGGGCAGGGCCGGTGAAGACGTCGAACACCCGCACCTCGCGCACGAGCTTGCGGTCGGCGCCCTCCGCCGCCCGGACGATCTTCAGCGCCTCGACACCTTCGTCGACGACGAAGGCGAAGTCGCGCCGCACCGGCTGGAACGGCGACAGCGTCAGCACCGGCTTGGTGCGCGTCGCCTTCTGCTTCGGCTCGGGAATGGCGTCGAGGAAGACTTCGAAGCCGCAGAGCGGACCGGAGGCGTCGAGCGCACGCAGGGCCTTCGGATGGAATTCGCCGAACTCGGCGAGCACCACCTTGGGGCCGAGCTTGATGCGCCCCGAGCGGCCGGGATGGTACCAGTCGCTGGCGGGCGCCTCGATCATCAGCCGGTCGACCGGGGCACCGGCCGCCTCGAGCGCCGCGACGGCGTCGGCCTTGGCATCGAAGACGCCAACGGACCCGCCGGCTTCGCCCCAGAAACGGCCGGCACCCTCCAGGTTGGCGGTGCCGCGCCGGACACCGCCGGCGACCCGCCGCTGGCCTTCGGGCGTATCGTCGAGATAGACGCCTGCAACCTCGAAGAGGGCCGTGTCGCCGTAGCCGCGCGCCGCGTTGCGGCTGGCTGCCGCGATCAGCCCGGGCAGCAGCGACGGCCGCATGTCGGACATGTCGGCGGAGATCGGGTTTTCGAGTACCAGCGCCGCGCTGCCGCCGCCGAAGGCGCCCGCATGGGCCGCGGGGATGAAGCTGTAGGAGACGGTCTCCACCATGCCCCGTGCGGCCAGAGCCCGCCGCGCGGCGCGATCGCGGATCTGCGGGACGGTGAGGATCTTGGTGTTGACGCTCGCCGCGGCCGGCAGCGGCGCCGGCGCGATCTTCTCGACGCCGGTGAGGCGCATCACCTCCTCGACGAGATCGGCCTTGCCGTCGATATCGGGCCGCCAGCTCGGCGCCGTGACGACCGCCGCGTCGGCCTCGGCCTGCACCGTGAAGCCGAGCGTCGTCAGGATGTCGATCTGAGCCTCGCGCGCGACGGCAAGGCCGGTCAGCCGCTCGACTTCCGAAAACGGCAGGCGGATCGTCTTCGGCGCCGGCGGGTCGTAGGCGACGACGGTCCGTCCCGACGGCGTCCCGCCGCAGATGTCGAGCACGAGCTGCGTCGCAAGGTCGAGCCCCGGTTCCATGAAGGCGGGGTCGACACCGCGCTCGAAACGGTAGCGCGCATCGGTGATGATCCCGAGCGTGCGGCCGGTGCGTGCGATGTCGATCGGCTCCCACAGCGCCGATTCGATCAGCACCTCGGTCGTCGCCGCGTCGCAGCCGGAATGCTCCCCGCCCATGACGCCGGCGATCGACTCGACGCCGTTGTCGTCTGCGATGACGCAGGTGCCGGCCGGCAGCGTATAGGTCCGCTGGTCCAGCGCCAGCACCTCCTCGCCCTCCTTCGCGCCGCGGACGACGAGGTCGCCCGCCACCTTCCGGGCGTCGAAGACATGCAGCGGCCGGCCGCGATCGAAGGTGAGGTAGTTGGTGATGTCGACGAGGGCGTTGATCGGCCGGAGCCCGATCGCCTTCAGCCGCTTCTGCATCCAGTCCGGCGAGGCACCGTTGGCGACGCCCGAGATCTGGCGCAGCGCAAAGCCGCGACAGGTCGGCGTCTCGACCCGAACCGAGACAGGGCAGGCGCCCTCCCCTTCGATCCGCGCGGGCGCCGCGGTCTTCAGACGGCCGAGCCCGGAGGCCGCGAGGTCGCGCGCGATCCCCGCGACGCCGGTCGCATCCGGCCGGTTCGGCGTGAGATTGATCTCGACCACGGGATCGGCGAGTTCGGCATAGTCCGCGAACTTCGTGCCGACCGGTGCGTCCGCGGGCAGGTCGATGATGCCGTCATGGCTGTCGGACAGCATGAGCTCGCGCTCGGAGCACATCATGCCGTTCGACTCGACGCCGCGGATCTTGCCGACGCCGAGCGTCGTGTCGATGCCGGGAACGTAGACGCCCGGCAGCGCCAGCACCCCGACGAGGCCCGCCCGGGCGTTCGGCGCGCCGCAGACGACCTGCAGCGGCTTGCCGCCGTTGACGTCGGGGCCGGCATCGACGGACAGCACCTGCAGCCGGTCGGCGTCCGGATGGCGCTCGGCCGTCAGGACCTTCGCGATCCGGAACGGCTCGAACACCGCGCGATCGTCGACGGATTCGACCTCGAGGCCGATCATCGTCAGCCGCTCGCAGATCTCGGCGAGCGGCGCGTCGGTCTCGAGATGGTCTTTCAGCCAGGAGAGCGTGAATTTCATGGGTCCGGATCGTCGGTTGGCTGGGTTGGGCCCATCGGGCCGGAGGGCGTCGTGCACCGCGCGGAGACGTCGGGCGGCCGCCGCTGCGTAGGACGCGGCGCGCACCGCGTCAACGCCGACGGCTTCCGGCAAAGGCGCAGCGCTGGCTCTTCCTCCAGTGCTCGCCGGCCGGGCGCCTCAGAACCGGTCGTTGCCGCCCCGGCCGAGTTCGCCGGCGACGTCCCGCACCACGCCGTTGGCATGAACGAAGCGGTAGGTGAACAGCGCGACCAGCGAGAAGACGGCGAACACGACGAGCAGCGAGTTGAACGGCAGCGACGAGCCGAGCACGATCTTCTCCGCCACCAGCGGCAGGAAAATGCCGGTGAAGAAGGCGGCGATCGCGGCACCCGTCGGCGGCAGCACGCGATAGTAGACCGCGAAGAGCACGACGGTGATCAGCACGATGATCCACCGGCCGAGCGAGGAGACCATGCCGAGGAACGCCGTGTTGAAGAAGGCCCAGGCGACGATGTCGGCCACGATGAGACCGATGATCGCGCCGGCGAGGACGGCGATGGCATCGATGACGGTCAGACGGACGGACATGGCATTCCTCGGTTGGAGCGACACCGGGCGCCGTCCGGCGGCTTCCGGCTCAGGTCTGGTCCTGCGCCCGACGTCGCCGTCTGCGCGCGGTCTTCCGGCGTTCCGCCGTCAGCTGCTCAAGCCGCCGAACAGCGTCGGCATGTCGAGCGGACGGAAGCCGTAGTGCTCGAGCCAGCGGATGTCGGCATCGAAGAAGGCCCTGAGATCCGGCATGCCGTATTTGAGCATGGCGATGCGATCGATGCCCATGCCCCAGGCAAAGCCCTGATACTCGTCCGGATCGAGCCCGACCCCGCGCAGGACGTTCGGATGCACCATGCCGCAGCCGAGGATCTCCATCCAGTCGGTCCCTTCGCCGAAGCGGATTTCCGCGCCGGAGCGGTCGCACTGGATGTCGACCTCGAGGCTCGGCTCGGTGAAGGGGAAGAAGGAGGGCCGGAAGCGCATGTTCAGCGACGGCACCTCGAAGAACGCCTTGCAGAACTCCTCCAGCACCCACTTCATGTTGGCGATGTTCGCGGACTTGTCGACGACGAGGCCCTCCAGCTGGTGGAACATCGGCGAGTGCGTGGCGTCGGAATCCTGCCGGTAGGTCTTGCCGGGGATGACGATGCGGATCGGCGGCGCCTGCCGCTCCATCGTGTGGATCTGCACCGGCGAGGTGTGGGTGCGTAGCAGCTTGCGTTCGCCGGCCGCATTCGCCTTTAGGAAGAAGGTGTCGTGCATCTCCCGGGCGGGATGGCCTTCGGGGAAATTGAGGGCGGTGAAGTTGTAGTAGTCGGTCTCGATATCCGGCCCCTCGGCGATCGAGAAGCCCATATCGGCGAAGATCGCGGTGATCTCGTCGACGACCTGGCTGATCGGATGGATGCGCCCGCGCGCGGCCGGGCCGGAACGCACCGGGAGCGAGACGTCGACGCGCTCGGCCGCAAGCCGCACCGCGATGGCCGCGTCGGCAAGGTCGGCCTTGCGCGCCGCGATGGCGCTCTGGACGCGGTCGCGCAGCCCGTTGAGCCGTGGCCCCGCCTCGCGCCGCTCCTCGGGGCTCATCTTGCCGAGGCCCTTCAGCATTTCCGAGACACGGCCCTTCTTGCCGAGTTCGGCGACGCGGATCGCCTCCAGTTCGGCCTCGTCGCGCGCGGCGGCGACCGCCTCCAGGAGGTCCCGTTCGAGAGCTTGTGTAGTGTCGATCGTCTCGCTCGTGGTCACGCGCCCGCTCCTCGTCCTGTTTCTACCGTTCACGTCCCGGCACTTGCGGCTGCCATAGCGGCTGGCGCGCCGACGGGAAAGGCCCGCGCAGCCCGAGACGCAAAAAGGCCCGCCGCCTCAACGGCCGCGAGCCTTTCCATCATCACCTGGAATGGCGGCTGCCTCAGGCGGCGCGCTGCTCACCGACGGCGCGCTCATAGGCGCCTTCGAACTCGCTCTCCGTGAGATAGGCGAGCGCGGCCTTGGCCTGCTCGCAGAGCGCCGCGAACGCCTCCGGCTCGTGGATCGCGATGTCGGACAGCACCTTGCGGTCGACCTCGATGCCGGCCTTGTTCAGCCCGTCGATGAAGCGGGCATAGGTCAGGCCGTGCTCGCGCACGCCGGCATTGATGCGCTGGATCCAGAGGGCGCGGAAATTCCGCTTCTTCACCCGGCGGTCGCGCGTCGCATACTGCTTCGAGCGGTCGACGGCGGCCTTGGCGGCCCGGATGGTGTTCTTGCGGCGGCCGTAGAAACCCTTGGCCTGCTTGAGAACCTTCTTGTGCTTGGCATGGGACGTAACGCCCCGCTTCACGCGTGCCATGATCTAAGCTCCTGAAACTCTTCTTATCCTGGCCGGGCCGCTCAGCGGTCGTACGGCATATAGGTCTTGACGATGCGCTCGTCGGGCTTCGACAGAATCATCGTGCCCCGCGCGTCGCGGATAAAGTCGTTGGACCGCTTGATCATGCCGTGACGCTTGCCGGCCGGCTGCGCCTTCACGCGGCCGGTCGCCGTCATCTTGAAGCGCTTCTTGGCGCTCGACTTCGTCTTCATCTTGGGCATTTTGCTCTCCGTGTGAGGGGTCGCCACGCAAAGCGGATGCCCGGGACACGAGGCCCCTGCCCGCTTCGACGATGTCGCGACAGCATTAGGAACCGCCACGGCATGCCCTGCCGGACGGCTCACGAGGGTTGCTCCTATAAGACGCGGGCGGTTCGGATGCAAGACCGTCTCCGCCGTTCCGGACGCGGCGGAAGCGCGAGGCGACGCCCCGACATCCTGGGCATCACGTCACCCAGAGGAGTCTCGACGCAGAAGAGTCTATAATGCGTGCCGACGATGCCGCGGCCGCCCACGCATCGCCGGGATGAAGCGGACGCCGTCTCACCGGCCGAACCCGCTGGAGCAGGAAAGGCCAGCAAGACGTCACGGTCCGACGCCGACCTTTCATGTTGTGCGGCGGACGCAACCGCTTGACGGGATCGAGCAGGCTTCTTATAAGCCGGGGCGAAAAGGCGGCGTCTTCGGACGCCGTCCGTGTTTTTGCGTTGCCTGCTTCATGGCCTGCCTGCTCCTGGCCAGCATCGCGCGGCGCGTGCAACGAGACGACTGACGGAAAGAGACGAGATATGGCCAATACCCCCTCGGCCAAGAAGGCGACGCGCAAGATCGCACGCCGCACGGCCATCAACACGTCGCGCCGCTCGCGCGTTCGGACATTTCTGCGCAAGGTCGAGGAAGCGATCGCAGCCGGCGACAAGGATGCCGCTCTCGCGGCCTTCCGCATCGCCGAGCCGGAGATGATGCGGGCATCCTCCAAGGGGGTCTTCCACAAGAACACGGCGGCGCGGAAGATCGCCCGCCTGTCGCACCGGGTAAAGGCGCTCAGCGCCGCCTGAGAACCGTCACATGACACGATAAAGGCCTGGCACATCGCCGGGCCTTTTTGATTCCGGCCCGATTCTCCGGCGCGGTCCGCGCCCTGTCACCGAGTCGTCATCGCTTTTGCTAAAGCCCTCTCGACGATCGCAAGCGGAACGAAAAAGCCTCCTACAGACAGCGACTTAAACGAGGTCAGTGAGCTCTGACCGATTGCCGGCTAACCGAAATTTACCGAAGCCTTGAGTCAAGCGGGCGGCGCAAAAAATTCCTCAATCATAAAATTGTCGCCAGCCCGGCGCGGCGTTCTCGCGCCTACCTCCCTGCATTTGCTGGCTTCCGGTGCGAGCGGCCTGCCGCTCGCATGACGAGTCCGCCACAGGTCGGCTGCTCGTCACGCGATTCTCGCCAGAGTCGGCTTGCCGTTCTCCGGCTCCTTCCGTACTTTGCGGGCAAGGCAAGTGCGGAGAAAGACGAAGTGCGGGGACAACAGGCGTTATCCAGAAGTTTGCGGGTCCGGCCACAGGATCCGACCTTGGGCAACGTCCCCGGCCGCTTATAGCTTTCTAAGCTTCCATTTGTTTCGTGTTGAGATTTCAGCCGAGTTCTTCTGGAACTCGGGCGGAATTTCTTTTGTCGTCGACAGCATTGATAGTTCGGAGATTGCGGGATGAGCGCAGCATACAAGGGTGATGTCAGCGCCAGCGAATGCTGGTCCGCGCTCGGTGACACGCCCGAGGCGTTTCTCGTGGACGTGCGCACCGCGGCCGAATGGACCTTTGTCGGCATTCCCGAACTCTCGGCGCTGGGCAAGCAGCCGATCCTGATCGAGTGGCAGAGCTATCCCACGATGGCGGTCGATCCCGCCTTCCCGCAGCGGGTCGCCGAGGCGATCGCCGCGGCCGGCGGGACGCAGGCCTCGCCGGTCTATTTCCTCTGCCGCTCGGGCGCGCGCTCGATGGCCAGCGCCGCGGCGCTGACGGCGGCGGGCTTCGAGAACTGCTTCAACGTCGCCGACGGTTTCGAGGGCCCGGCAGATGCGGACGGGCACCGCGGCACGCGCGCGGGATGGAAGGCTGCCGGCCTGCCCTGGGTGCAGCGATGACGACGACGGGAGCGAGCGGCGTCCGGAGCGGGACGCAGACGCATTGGGTGATGAAGAACTTCGCGCCGGCCGGCAGCGAGGTGAATGATCAAATTGGCATCGGGGCAGAGATGGACGGCGGCGACAGGAATGCAGCGGAGCTGATGGAGCGGGTGAGCGCGCGGCTGAAGGCGCAGCTCGGCCAGGACATCTATACAAGCTGGTTCCAACGCATGAAGATCGATTCCGTCGGCAAGGGCGTGTGTCAGGTCTCCGTGCCCACCGCCTTCCTGCGCAGCTGGATCCAGTCGCATTACCAGGAGCTCCTGACCGACATCTTCAAGGCGGAGGTGCCGGGCACGCTGCGCGTCGACATCGCCATTCGCAGCGCGGTGCGCGGCGGCGGCGTCACGATCCGCCGCAGCCGCGTCGCGGGCCGGGCGGAAGATCCGGCGGCCGGAGCGCCGGTGGCATCGGCCGCGCAGGCGGACGTCGCCGCCACAGCCGTCTCGGCCGCTGCGCACGGCGCCGACGGCGCGTTCGCCGAGCTTGCGCCGCAGACCACGCCGGACTTCGGCTCGCCGCTCGACGGCCGCTACGTGTTCGACACCTTCGTGGAAGGGGCGTCGAACCGCGTGGCGCTGGCCGCCGGCCGGGCGATCGCCGAGAACGGGCCGCAGTCCGTACGCTTCAATCCCCTGTTCATCCACGCGGCGGTCGGCCTCGGCAAGACGCATCTCCTGCAGGCGATCGCGAACGCCGCCGTGCGCCGCAAGGACCGGCCGCGCGTCGTCTATCTGACGGCGGAATACTTCATGTGGCGCTTCGCCACCGCGATCCGCGACAACCGCGCGCTCGACCTGAAGGAGACGCTGCGCGGCATCGACATCCTGATCATCGACGACGTGCAGTTCCTGCAGGGCAAGTCGATCCAGCAGGAGTTCTGCCACCTCCTCAACGCGCTGATCGATTCCGCCAAGCAGGTGATCTGCGCCGCGGACCGGCCGGCGACCGAGCTGGAATCGCTCGACCCGCGCGTGCGCTCGCGGCTCGCCAACGGCATCACGCTGGAGATCGCGGTGCCGGACTATCCGCTGCGCCGCGCGATCATCGAGAGCCGGGCGAGCGCGATGCGCGCCGAGGATCCGAGCTTCTCCATGCCGGAAGCGATGATGGAGACGATCGCCCGCCGGGTGGCGGGGTCTGGGCGCGACATCGAGGGCGCCTTCAACCAGATCGCCTTTCGGCATTCGCTCGGCCAGCCGCTGTCGCCGGAGCATCTCGACGACCTCCTCAACCAGCTGAACCGGGCCGGCGGCGAACGGCGCGTCAGGATCGAGGACATTCTGAAGTTCGTCTCGCGGCACTACAACGTCTCGCGCACCGACCTCCTCTCGGCCCGGCGCACCAAGACGATCGTGCGCCCGCGCCAGATCGCCATGTACCTCGCCAAGACCATGACGCCGCGCTCGCTCCCCGAGATCGGCCGGCGGTTCGGCGGCCGCGACCACACGACGGTGCTGCATGCGGTCAGGAAGATCGAGGGCGAGCGGTCGCAGGACGAGAAGTTCTCCGAGGAGCTCGACCTCATCCGCCGCATGATCGAGGAATAGCAGCGGAGCGCCAGGCCCTCCGCCGGGCCTGGCCGGCGAAAACCCGTCGGCATGCGCCTTGACGGGGCTTTCGCCATGGTTTTGCCTTCCCAAGCCGGGCGTCAGCCTCTAAGAACGTCGAACCCGGTTTCGGCGCCACCGGATGGCGCCCCACACCGAACCACACGGCCTTCTCGTCATGCGTATCATCATCGAACGGTCCAACCTCCTGAAGTCGCTCGCCCACGTCCACCGGGTCGTGGAGCGGCGCAACACGATCCCGATCCTGTCGAACGTGCTGGTGCGCACCGAAGACGATGCGCTG
Organism: Jiella sp. M17.18; assembly: GCF_041027365.1. Classification (NCBI taxonomy): domain Bacteria; kingdom Pseudomonadati; phylum Pseudomonadota; class Alphaproteobacteria; order Hyphomicrobiales; family Aurantimonadaceae; genus Jiella; species Jiella sp. M17.18. The sequence goes on from NZ_JBFTEH010000005.1 coordinate 245,288, forward strand.
CGGCTGAAGGCGACCGACCTCGACATCGAGATCACCGAGAGCGTTCCGGCGACCGGCGAGCAGGCGGGCGCGACGACCGTTCCGGCGCATCTCCTCTACGACATCGTGCGCAAGCTGCCGGACGGCTCGGAGGTGAAGCTTTCGACCAATGACGAAGGCACGCAGATGACCGTCTCGTCCGGCCGGTCGAACTTCCGCCTGCAGTGCCTGCCGGAATCGGACTTTCCGGACATCACCGCCGGCACGCTGACGCACAGCTTCAAGATCAAGGCCGGCGAGCTGGAGCGGCTGATCGAGCGCACGCAGTTCGCGATCTCCACCGAGGAGACGCGCTATTATCTCAACGGCATCTTCCTGCACACGATCGAGGCCGAGGGCGAACTGCGGCTGCGCGCGGTCGCCACCGACGGCCATCGCCTCGCCCGTGCCGAGATGGTCGCGCCGGCGGGTTCGGAGGGCATGCCGGGCATCATCATTCCGCGCAAGACCGTCGGCGAGGTGCAGAAGCTCCTCGGGGACAGCAATGACGACGCTGAGGTGACGGTCGAATTGTCGGATTCGAAGATCCGCTTCGTCATCGGCGACGTGGTGATGACGTCCAAGCTGATCGACGGCACCTTCCCGGACTATCAGCGCGTCATTCCGCTGAACAACGACAAGGAGCTGACGCTCGACCGGCAGGACTTCGCCGCCGCCGTCGACCGCGTCTCGACCATCTCCTCCGAGCGCGGCCGTGCGGTGAAGCTCGCCCTTTCCGATCAGCAGCTGACGCTGACGGTGAATTCGCCCGATGCCGGCACGGCGACGGAAGAGCTGGCGGTCGGGTACGGCTCCGACGACATCGAGATCGGCTTCAACGCCCGCTATCTCCTCGACATCACCAGCCAGCTCTCGGGCGAAAGCGCGGTGTTCATGCTGGCCGATCCCGGCTCCCCCACCCTCATCAAGGACGGCGGCGACACCTCGACGCTCTACGTCCTGATGCCGATGCGGGTCTGACCGCGCCCTTCGTGCCGCAGACAGCCGACGACGCGACTGCCCCCCGACCGGCACCCGCCGTTCGGGCGACGTCGCTGCGCCTTGCCGACTTCCGCAACTACGATAGCGTCGCGATCGGCTTCGAGCGGGCCTTCGTCGCCTTCTTCGGCGAGAACGGCGCCGGCAAGACCAATCTCATCGAAGCGCTCTCCCTGCTTTCGCCCGGCCGGGGCCTGCGCCGCGCGACCTATGGCGACATGATCCGCCAGGGCGGCAGCGGCGGCTTCCATCTCAGGGCCGCAATCTCGTCCGTGGGCAACCCGACCGAGATCGTGACGCAGGTGCGGCCCGATCCCGGCGGCATCCTGTCGCGGACGGTGAAGATCGACGAGACGCCGGCGCGCACAGGCGACGAGCTCCTGGAGATCGCCCGCGTACTGTGGCTGACCCCGGCGATGGACGGGCTCTTCACCGGCCCCGCCGGCGACCGCCGCCGCTTCCTCGACCGGATGGTGCTCGCCGTCGATCCCGGCCACGGTCGCCGCGCGGCGGATTTCGAGCGCGCCATGCGCTCGCGCAACAAGCTCCTCTCCGACAATCGGCTGGATGATTCCTGGCTGTCGGGACTCGAGGCGCAGATGGCCGAACTCGGCGTCGCCATGGCGCTGGCACGGGCCGACTTCATCCGGATGATGGCGGAGATGATCGCCCGGGGCGCCGCCGACAGCCCTTTCCCGGCCGCCCGGCTGGCGCTGTCCTCCGGCTATGACGACCTCGACCTCTCGGGCCCGGCGCTCGACGTGGAGGACGCCGTGCGCGGGCGTTTGCGCGCGGCACGCTATGTGGACCGGTCCGCCGGCCGCACCCGCGAAGGCGCGCATCGCGCCGACCTTCAGGTGATCCACGCGGCGAAGGAGATGCCGGCGGCCCTCGCCTCCACCGGCGAGCAGAAGGCGCTGCTGATCGGCCTCGTGCTCGCGCATGCAAGGCTGACGGCGGCGGTTTCCGGCCTTTCGCCGATCCTGCTTCTCGACGAGATCGCCGCCCATCTCGATCCCGGCCGCCGCGCGGCCCTCTTCGACCTCGTCGAGACGCTCGGCGTGCAGACCTTCATGACCGGCACCGACGCGAGCCTCTTTGACGCGCTCGGCGATCGGGCCCAGATGCTGCGGGTGAGCGCCGGCCGCGTCGAGCCGGCCTGAGGACGATCCTTCGATGACCAGCACGCCCCTCGATCGCAGCGAACTCGAGCGCTACGCCCGCCACATCGTCCTGCCGGAGATCGGCGGCGCCGGCCAGCAGGCGCTGAAGCGCGCGCGCGTTCTCGTCATCGGCGCCGGCGGGATCGGCTCGCCCGTCGTCCTCTACCTCGCCGCCGCCGGCATCGGCACGCTCGGCATCGCCGACGACGACACGGTGTCGCTGTCGAACCTGCAGCGCCAGGTCCTGCACGGGACCGCCGACGTCGGCCGCTCCAAGCTCGACAGCGCAGCCGAGCGGGTCGCGGCGCTGAACCCGCATGTCGAAGTCGTGCCACATCCCGCCAGGATCACCGCCGCGACCGGCGCGCCGATCGTTGCCGACTACGATCTCGTCATCGACGGCTCGGACAATTTCGCGACGCGCTATGCCATGGCCGATCTCTGCGAGGCCGCGGCCAGACCGCTGGTCACCGCCGCCGTGCAGCGCTTTTCAGGGTCGCTGACGGTGCTCGCACCGCATCTCGCCGACGCCGAGGGCCGGCCGAATCCGCGCTACCGCGACCTCTTCCCGGAGCCGCCGCCGGAGGGCGTCGTGCCGACCTGCGCCGAGGCGGGGATCCTCGGCGTCACCACCGGCGTCCTCGGGACACTGGCGGCGACGGAAGCGGTGAAGCTCATCTGCAGGACCGGCGAGCCGCTGATCGGGCGGCTCCTGATGGTCGACCTCCTGACGATGCGTTTCGAGACGATCCGCTACCGCCGCCCGAAGGCCCGCTGACGCGGCCGGAGGTGTCATCGCAGAACGAGAAGAGGGCGGCGTCCGCGATGGACGCCGCCCTCTTCTGCTTTCAGTGATCGTGCCGCCGGAGCGTCAGATCGAGCGTCGGCCGCGGAAGCCGCCGAAAATCAGCGACAGTACGAAGAGCACGATCGCGACGAAGAAGATGATCTTCGCGATGCCGATCGCCGTGCCGGCGATGCCGCCGAAGCCGAGCACGGCGGCGATCAGCGCGATGACGAGGAACGTGATGGCCCAACCGATCATGGCTGGATCTCCTTTCGAGAATGTTTGGCTGAGCAACTAACGTGGAAGTGAGCCAAAGGTTCGCGGCCCATGCTTTTTCTTGGTTAACGCCATCTCGACTGTTCCCCGCCCCCTGGCGCCGGACCCGGTCGACGGATCGTCGGGGGGTGGCGCCGCTCTTGACGGCTCGTCCGAAGCGTCTCCGAAACGACAGCGGCGGGCGAACCCTCGGGCTCGCCCGCCGCGCGTCGGCGTCTTTGGTGGCTGCGTCAGTGGTCCGGGAAGAACAGCGGGCCGACGATGCGGATGCCGTCCTTGGTGCGGCGGATGGCCGGATGATGCGCGGCATCCGAGGCGCCGCTCGTCGTCGGACGGGACACCGGGATCGGGATCATCGACGGGCGCAGTTCCGATACCTGATAGCTCTTCTGGTCATCGTTGCTTTGCGCGAGCGCCGGAATCACGGCAGCAGAAAGCATGCTCGCCGAAGCGAGGGCGATTGATACGAATTTCATCTTGGCTGGCTCCGGGCCGATCTGGTGTCGACTTGTGTCGATCTCTCGTGGCCATAAAAGCACCAGAGTCGGAGGAGTTCCCGATTTCGAGAATTTTAGGGATTGACACGTCGCCGGAGACGGTTGCGCTCCAGCCGGCCTTCCGCGGTCGGAGATCAGGGCGCGGCGGCCATCGCCGGCCGGGCAGAACGCCTCAGAGCGTGCCGGGCAGGATCCGGTCCGGCGGCCGGTGGCCGTCCATCAGCGTGCGGATGTTGATGATGACCTTCTCGCCCATCTCGATGCGGCCCTCGATCGTCGCCGAGCCCATATGCGGCAGGAGGACGACCCGATTTTCCTCGGCGAGCCGCAAGAGCTTGCGGTCGATCGTCGGCTCCTCCTCGAAGACGTCGAGGCCGGCACCCGCGATCCGCTCCTCCTCGAGCGCCGCGATCAGCGCCTTCTCGTCGATCACCTCGCCGCGCGCGGTGTTGACCACGAAGGCGTGCGGCTGGACCAGCGCCAGCCGGCGGGCCGAGAGGAGATGGAAGGTCGCCGGCGTCGAGGGGCAGTTGACCGAGATGATGTCCATGCGGGCGAGCATCTGGTCGAGGCTCTCCCAATAGGTGGCGCCGAGTTCGGCCTCGGTCTTCGGGCTGACGCGGCGGCGGTTGTGGTAGTGGATCTCCAGGCCGAAGGCCTTCGCCCGGCGGGCGACGGCCGTCCCGATGCGGCCCATGCCGAGAATGCCGAGCTTCTTGCCCCAGATCCTGCGGCCGAGCATCCAGGTCGGCGACCAGCCGGGCCAACGCCCGCCGCCGACGAGCCGCGTCCCGCCCTCGACGAGGCGCCGCGGCACGGCGAGGATCAGCGCCATGGTCATGTCGGCGGTGTCCTCGTTGAGGACGTTCGGCGTGTTGGTGACGAAGAGGCTCTTCGACAGCGCCGCCTCGACGTCGATGTTGTCGACGCCGTTGCCGTAATTGGCGATCAGCTTCAGCCGCGGCCCGGCCTGCTCGATCACCGCCCGGTCGATGCGGTCGGTAACGGTCGGCACGAGGACATCCGCCTCGCGGACTGCGGCGACGAGGTCGGACTGGCTCATCGGCCGGTCGGTGGCGTTGATCCGCGTCTCGAAGAGCTCGCGCATGCGGCTCTCCACCGGCTCCGGGAGCTTCCGCGTCAGGATCACGAGCGGCTTCTCGCGCATCGTCATCGGCCGCGCTCCTCCTGAGATTCAAGACGTTGTTAACCCAAACCGCCGATCATGCGGATCAGGAGCCGGCCAAGTCCTAACAAGCAGGGGAGGCGAAAACAAAGCCTTTCCCCGGCGCCAAGCACGGTCGGACGGCTCCCGTGTCCGCCGGGAGACAGCCCGGCCGCAAGTCTCAACAGTCTGCCTGGAGTTCGTCGCCCATGAGATCCGGTCCTCTCCTGCGCCGCGTCGCCGCCACCCTTGCTCTGGTGGTGATCCCCGTCACCATGTCGCTGTCGACGATGCCGAAGGCGTCGGCGGTGGAATTGGGGCCGGTCTCCAAGCTGCCGCTGCCGCGCTATGTCAGCCTGAAATCGGCCCGTGTGAACGCCCGCATCGGGCCGGGCCGCGACTATCCCGTCACCTGGCTCTACCTGAAGCCGGGCCTGCCGGTGGAGGTGATCCAGGAATACGAGTTGTGGCGGCGCATCCGCGATTCCGAGGGCTCGGAAGGCTGGGTCTACCACTCGCTCCTGTCGGGCGATCGTACCGCCATCGCCGCCCCCTGGCTGAAGGGCAAGGCGACGATGATCGACGTGCATCAGAGCCCGGCGGTCGACGCGCCGCTGGTGGCGCGCATGGAGCCGGGGGTCGTCTCGAAGGTCGACGAATGCGCGTCGGCCTGGTGCGAGGTCACCGTCTCCGGCCGCGCCGGCTATGTCCGCCAGCAGGACATCTGGGGCGTCTATCCCGACGAGCAGTTCAACTGAGCCGGACGCCGGCCTGCCGGCTCGGCGGCGCCTGACGTCCAGGCGCCGCAGGAGACGCTTCTAGCCGGCCATCGCCGCCTTCACCGCCGGGTACAGTGCGCGATAGCGCCGGTAGGCGCCGCGATAAGCGTCCACCTTGTCCGCCACCGGCGAGAAGCTGCGGGCGACCGGCGGCGCCGTCATCACGCTCTTCGGATCGGCTTCGGTCGCCGCCACCAGCCCAAGACGGGCGGCGCCGAAGGCCGCGCCGAAATCACCGGCCTCCGGCAGCACGATCTCGGTTTCCAGCACCGTTGCCATCAGGCTCAGCCAGTAGGCCGAGCGGGAGCCGGCGCCGACGGCAATCAGCCGGTTCGGCCGTGCCCCCTCCCCCGCCGCCTCCAGGCAGTCGCGCATGGAAAAGGCAACGCCCTCCAGCACGGCTCGGGTCATCGCCTCGCGGCCCGTGTCGGCTTCCAGCCCGGCGAAGACACCCCGGATGTCGGCGTCGTTGTGCGGCGTGCGCTCGCCGGAGAGATAAGGCAGGAACATCAGCCGACCGGGCTCGGCGAGCGTCTCGCCGAGCGCGCCGGTGAGCGCGGCGGGCTCCTCCTTCAGGAGCTTCGACAGCCATTCGATCGAGCCTGCTGCCGAAAGCGTGACGCCCATCTGGTGCCAGAGGCCCGGAATCGCATGGCAGAAGGTGTGGAGAGCGGTCTCCGGCACCGGGTCGTAGCCCGCGACCGCGGTGAAGAGCACGCCGGACGTGCCGAGCGAGAGGAAGCCGGTGCCGGGTTCGGCGACGCCGACACCACAGGCGGACGCCGCGTTGTCGCCGCCACCGCCGGCGACCGGCGTTCCCGCCTTCATGCCGAACTTGGCCGCAAGATCCCCCCGCAGACAGCCCGAGACCTCGGTCCCCTCGACGAGGCTCGGCATGTGCGAGAGCGTCAGATGCGTCTTTTCCAGCATGCGCTCCGACCAGGCGCGCTTGCCGGTGTCGAGCCACGACGTGCCTGCGGCGTCCGACATTTCCGAGACGCATTCGCCGGTCAGCCAGAGCCTCAGATAGTCCTTCGGCAGCAGGACCTTGTGCACCTTGGCGAAGATCTCCGGCTCGTGCCGCTCGACCCAGAGGAGCTTGGGCGCGGTAAAGCCGGGGAAGACGATATTGCCGGTGATCTCGCGCGATTCCGCGTCGTCGAGTTCGCGCGCCTCGGCGTGGCTGCGCGTGTCGTTCCACAGGATGCAGGGGCGCAGCACCTCGCCCATCTCGCCGATGAGAGTCGCGCCGTGCATGTGGCCGGAAAGCCCGATGCCGGCAACCGCGGCCAGCGCCTCGCGATGGCCGGCGTGGAGCTTGGCGAGCGCCTCCTCGCAGGCGATGATCCAGCTCTGCGGGTTCTGCTCCGACCAGCCGAAGGCGGGACGCTCGACGGACAAAGGTGCCGTCGCCGAGGCGATCGGCCGCTGCGCCTCGTCGATCAGAAGCGCCTTCAGCGACGAGGTGCCGAGGTCGAGACCGAGATATGTCGTCATGGGCGAAGGGTGCCTTTCAGGCTGATTCCCGAAGTTTCTGTCGAGCCGCCGCGGCCAGGAAGCCGGAGCGGGTCATGCCGTGGGCCCGGGCATAGGCGTCGATGGCCTCGAGATCGGCGGCGGGAAGCGTGACATTGACGCGGACGATGCGCGTGGCGGGAGGCTTCGCCGGGACGAGGATGGCCACGCCGTCACGGTTCTCTCGGTCTGCCATGACGGATTGCAGGCTGGAGGGACGCGGAAGCGTCTGGCCCTCCTGCAGAAGGCCCTCCACATGGAACGCAAGCGCCTCTTCGGCCATGGCTCTTGCTTCGTCCAGATCGCGTCCCGCCGTGACGCATCCTGGCAGATCAGGAAACGACACGCCGAAGTCACTGTCGGCGTCCTTGTGGATCAATGCGACGTAATCCGTCACGATTCCCGCCTGAGCTTGAGGCCCGCCTGTTTGTCGATGCTGCGCAACGCACCGACCGGAACGTCGCGCCGAGGATGTGGCAGCGTCACGAGGCCCGGCTTCGTCGGGTGTCGGAGCTGCAGAGAACTGCCGCGCTGCCGGATCTCGATCCAGCCATCCTTCAGAAGCCGGTCGAGGATGCTGCGGCTATCCATGTGTAGACATACACACCGCAGCACCTCCATATCAAGCCACAATCACACGTAACGGTTTACGACGCCTTCCAGATATTCCTGGCGGCCCGAGCGCGGCTGCGGGTTCAGGCCGAGCGCCCGCTCCGCGACCTGTTCGAGCGTCCGCTCGCCGGCCATGATCGCCTTGCTCTCGGCGCTCTCCCAGCCGGCATAGCGATCGGCCAGCGGCTTGGTCAGCGCCTCGTCTTTCAGCATGGCTTCCGCCGCGAGAAGTCCGCGGGCGCAGGCGTCCATCGATGCGACATGGGCGATCAGCAGGTCGTCCGGATCGATCGACTGGCGGCGGATCTTGGCGTCGAAGTTCAGCCCGCCCGTGGTGAAGCCGCCGTGCTGCAGCATCTCGTGGAAGACCAGCGCGATCTCCTTCACGTCCATCGCGAACTGGTCGGTGTCCCAGCCGAGAAGGTCGTCGCCGCGGTTGATGTCGAGCGAGCCGAAGAGACCGTTTGCATAGGCGACCTTCACCTCGTGCTCGAAGGAATGGCCGGCGAGGATGGCGTGGTTCTGTTCGAGGTTCAGCTTCACGTCGGCGGTGAGGTCGTACTTGCGCAGGAAGCCGACGACGGTCGCCGCGTCGAAGTCGTACTGGTGCTTGGTCGGCTCCTTCGGCTTCGGCTCGATCAGGATCGGGCCCGCAAAGCCGATCTTGTGCTTGTAGTCGACGAGCATCGACAGGAAGCGGCCGAGCTGGTCGAGCTCGCGCGCCATGTTGGTGTTGAGCAGCGTTTCGTAGCCCTCGCGCCCGCCCCAGCAGACGTAGTTCGCGCCGCCGAGCCGGTGCGTCGCATCGAGCGCCGCCTTCACCTGGCCGACCGCATAGGCGAAGACGTCGGGGTCCGGATTGGTCGCAGCGCCCGCCATGTAGCGGCGGTTGGAGAAGAGGTTCGCCGTGCCCCAGAGGAGCCTCACCTTGGCGCTCTGCATCTTCTCGGCGAAGATGTCGGTGATGGCCTTCAGGTTGTCGTTCGATTCCTGCAGCGAGGCGCCTTCCGGCGCGACGTCGACGTCATGGAAGGTGAAGAACGGCACGTCGAGCAGACGGAACATCTCGAAGGCGACATCGGCCTTCTGCTTCGCCAGAGCGAGCGCATCGTCGCCGTGCATCCAGGGCCGGTTGAAGGTCTCGCCGCCGAACGGGTCGCCGCCCGGCCAGGTGAAGGAGTGCCAGTAGCAGACGGCGAAGCGCAGATGGTCCTCCATCCGCTTGCCCATCACCTCCCGGTCCTTGTCGTAGAAGCGATAGGCGAGCGGATCACGGCTGTCGGGGCCTTCGAAGGCGACCGGCGTCTTGCGGTCGAAGAATGACGTGTTCGGCATGTCGATGCTTTCGCTGACGGGCGCGCAGCCCGGATTGAAAATGGCAACGGCGGCCGCGTGTGACGCGGCGGTCGCCGACGCGGGCACGAAGCGGATTTCGAACGCGATCATGGCACGCTGTGGCGGCGTTTTGAAGTACGTGCCTCAGAATTCGCAGAAGGCGCTCAGGGCAGGTTCTCCCGGATGAAGATGTCGATCCGAATGCGTTCCTGCTCGGCGATGACGGCATCGCCCGTCGCATCGGCAAGAAGCAGGCGGGCGGCGGAGCGCAGTTCGTGGCCGGGATTCTGGGCGATCACGGCATCGAAGCGGCCGGCCAGGAGTTCGGCGCGCGAGGCCGGCGTCAACTCGTGACCGACGAAGACGAGGCGGCCCGTCGGATCCGCAGCCCGGAGCGCCTCGGCGACCCCCTCGTTGCCGGCACCGGCGTTATAGAGCGCCGAAAGGTCCTCCCGTTCGGCAGCGAGCCGGCGGACGGCGGCGGCTGCGAGCGCCGGGTCGTCGCGCATCTCGGCGACGGGCAGGATCGTCAGGCCGGGAAAGTCACGACCGAGAAGCTGCGAGAAGCCGAAGCAGCGCTCCATGTGATCGCGCAGCGACAGCGAGCCGACGAGGATGCCGACGCTGCCGGTCCGCCCGCCGAGGAACCGGCCGACGAGCCGGGCCGCCGTGCGCCCGGCGGCGGAATTGTCGACGCCGACGAAGTGCGATCGCCGCGAGGCCGGCACGTCCGAAACCAGCGTGACGACCGGGACGCCGTCGGCGACCAGGCGGTCGATCGCGGCCAGAACCAGCGGATCGTCGAGCGCGACAACCGCCACGCCGGCATAGCTGCGCTCCAGCGCGTCGATCGCCGCGGCGAGCGCGCGAGGATCGAAGACGTCGACGGTGCGGCAGTCGATCGAGGCGCGGCTGCGGGCGAGCCAGTCGGCCATGGCGTCGATCCCGCCTGCGAGTTCCGCCATGAAGGCGTTGGCCCCGGCCGGCAGGAGAAAGCAGAAACGGTATCGTTCGCGGCGTGCAAGCCCCGCCGCCAGCGGGTCCGGCCGATAGCGCAAAGCCTCCATCGCCGCGCGCACGCGCGCCACGGTCTCGGCCCGGACGTTCGGACGGCGGTTGACGACGCGGTCGACGGTGGCGCGCGAGACGCCGGCGAGGCGCGCGACATCGATCAGCGTGGGATGCGAGGTCTGCTGCATGGCGGAAGGCTAATCGCGATCGGATGAGGTGCGCAACTCAAAACGCGTGCGTCGCCCAAGCTCGACTGGCTTGGGACTCCCGCGGCAAGCTTGGTCGTACGGTCTCGCCTCCGCCGACCCGCTCCTCCCTCAGAACCGGTACCACAGCGCCGTGACCAGTCCCCGCTCCTTCAGGGCATTGGTTCCGGCGACGGTCGCGAAGACGCCGGCCTGGAGCGACCAGCGCTTGGAAACGTCGTAGACCACCGAGCCCTCCGCCTTGTGGTAGTCGTAGCGGCCGGCCGTGCCGCCACCGGCCGAGATCGTCGAGAAGGATTGCGCGAGGATCAGCACGTCCGGCCAGGGCCGAAGACCGACGGTGAGATCGATCCGGATTTCGTCGGGAGCGGTTCCGGTCCGGTAGCGATAGCCGGCCTCGGCGTCGACGAAAGCGGGCATGCCGCCGATCTGGAAGCCGTAGCCGGCGAGGAGGCGCGGCTCGAGCGTCGGCTGCGACCAGTCGAGGTGACGGCCGTCGCCGCTCGGCTCCACGAGGCCCGACAACTGAGCCGATGCGACAAAGCCGTCGCGATCGTACATGCGCACGCGCGCGCCGATCGCCGCCTCCGACATCGCCGGGCGGGCGAACGGAAGATCACCGTCCCGCTCGCTGCCGATCTCGCCGGAGCCGAGGATCGTCACGCGGTCGGTGAGACCGTATTCGACGCGGCCGCTGACCGTCCCCTTGGCGAAATCCGGATGATCAACGCTGCCGCCGCGTTCGTCGAAGGCGGCGGTGGCGCCGGAGTAGAGGCCGGTGACGATTGCCTGCCCGCGACCGGCCGACAGCGTCCAGGCGCCGGCCAAGGCGGGTGACGGCGAGACCGGCAGTAGCGGCACGCAGACGAGAGACAGGATCGAGAGGGCGCTGTTCACGGTCCCGGCCATCGTCGTCATGCACCCCCACGCATCACAACCTGATCTGCCTCTCAGGTTGTAGTTCCGCCATAAGCAACCCAATGAGTCAACTGGCCACTGCCGCAGGGGAACGTCCGGCGCGCGTCGCCGAGATGCGGGCCGAAAGCAGCATTCCGGCCGAACGGTCGACGCGATAGACTGGGCCCGGGAGGAGCCCCGTCGGGAGCCGGGGCGGCGCGGCCGAAAGGCCGCCGAACCGTGGGAGGAAGAGGATGGCGAGCCGCTATCACGAGGTCTACAACGCCTGGGGCGAGGATCCGGAGGGCTTCTGGCTGGAGGCCGCCGACGCGATCGACTGGGTGGAGAAGCCGGTGCGCGCCTTCGATCCCGACGCCGGCGTCTACGGCCGCTGGTTCCCGGACGCGACCTGCAACACCTGCTTCAACGCGCTCGACCGCCATGTCGCGGCCGGGCGGGGCGATCATGCAGCGATCGTCCACGATTCGCCCGTGACCGGCGTCAAGCGGACGCTCACCTACAAGGACCTGCTCCGCGAGGTGACGGCGCTGGCGGCCTCGCTCTCCGACCTCGGCGTCACCAAGGGCGACCGGGTAATCATCTACATGCCGATGGTGCCGGAGACCATGGTCGCGATGCTCGCCTGTGCCCGGCTCGGCGCCATCCATTCGGTCGTCTTCGGCGGATTCGCGGCTCGCGAGCTCGCCACCCGCATCGACGACGCGACGCCGAAGCTGATCCTGTCGGCCTCCTGCGGCATCGAGCCGGCCCGGATCGTCGACTACAAGCCGCTGCTCGACAAGGCGATCGAACTTTCGGCACACAAGCCGCAGGCGACGATCGTCCTGCAGCGGCCGCAAAAGCCGTGCCAGCTGGTCGAACGTCGCGACCACGACTGGGCGGTGCTGCGCGAGAAAGCCCTGGCGGAGATCGACGGCGGCCGGGACATGCCCTGCGTGCCGGTGAAGGCGACGGACCCGCTCTACGTCCTCTACACCTCGGGGACGACGGGCAAGCCGAAGGGTGTCGTGCGCGACAATGGCGGGCACATGGTCGCCCTGTTCTGGTCGATGGAGGCGATCTTCGGCACCAGGGCCGGCGAGGTGTTCTGGGCGGCATCCGATGTCGGCTGGGTGGTCGGCCACTGCTACATCGTCTACGGACCGCTCCTGAAAGGCTGCACGTCGATCCTCTACGAGGGCAAGCCGATCGGCACGCCGGATGCGGGCGCCTATTGGCGGGTGATCGCCGAGCATGGCGTGAAGGTACTGTTCACCGCGCCGACGGCAATCCGCGGTATCCGTAAGGAGGATCCGGACGGCGCCCTGACGAGGAATTACGACCTGTCGCGCTTCGCCGCGCTGTACCTCGCGGGCGAGCGGGCCGATCCGGAGACGATCGTCTGGGCGGAAAAGGCCCTCGACCGGCCGGTCATCGACCACTGGTGGCAGACCGAATCCGGCTGGCCGATGGCCGCCAATCCGATGGGTCTCGGCTTGCTGCCGGTGAAACGCGGCAGTCCGGCCGTCGCGATGCCCGGCTTCGACATCCGCATCCTCGACGCGATGGGGCAGGAAGTGCCGCGCGGCGAAATGGGCGCGATCGGCGTGAAGCTGCCGCTGCCGCCCGGCGCCCTGCCGACGCTGTGGAACGCCGACGACCGGTTCCGGCAGAGCTATCTCTCCGACTATCCCGGCTACTACGCCACGGCCGACGCCGGCTTCATCGACGACGAGGGCTATCTCTACGTGATGGGTCGCACCGACGACGTCATCAACGTCGCCGGCCATCGCCTGTCGACCGGGGAGATGGAGGAGGCCGTCGGCGGTCATCCGGCCGTCGCCGAATGCGCCGTCATCGGGATGCGGGACGAGATCAAGGGCGAGATCCCGTGCGGTCTCGTGGTGCTGAAGAAGGACGCGGGCCTCGACCGCGCGACGATCGAGCGCGAACTGATCGAGATCGTGCGCGAGCGGATCGGCCCCGTCGCGGCCTTCCGGCGGGTGATCGTCGTCGACCGCCTCCCGAAGACCCGCTCGGGCAAGATCCTGCGCCGCACGATTAAGGCGATCGTCGACGACACGCCGTTCGAAACGCCGGCGACGATCGACGACGCCGGCGCGATCGAGGACGTGCAGCGGGCAGTGGCGGGGTGAGGGCCGACCTCCCGTTCCCGCTGATCTCACGTCAGCGTCAGCCGAAGCGCCGATGAGGATCATCGCTCGGAAGACGTTGCGAGACTACATCGAGAGCCTTGCGGGGCACCGCGATCAGGCCGCGGTCAAGGCTTCGCTCGATGCGTGGTTCGACGAAGCAAGGCGCGCCGCCTGGCGAAGCAGCGCAGACGTGAAAGCCTCATACGCCACGGCAAGCATCGTCAGTGCCGACAGGATCGTGTTCAATATCAAGGGCAATTCTCATCGGCTGGTCGTAGCGATAGACTTCGAGAAGGCGATCGTCTGGATCAAATGGATCGGGACGCACGCGGCCTACGACCGGATCAGCGTCAGGGATGTCGAGCATGGCAGATGAAATCAGGCCGATCCGCACGGAGGCCGATTACGAAGCCGCACTGGCTGAGATCGAAGCTCTATGGGGGGCCCCCGGCGGAACGACCGAGGGCGACCGCCTGGACGTCCTTGCGACACTCATCGAAGCCTACGAGACTTCAACCTTCCCGATGGACCCGCCGGATCCGGTCGATGCGATCGTCTTCCGCATGGAGCAGCAGGGCCTTCTGCGAAAGGATCTGGAGCCGATCATCGGAGATGAGGCAAGAGTGACCGCGGTACTTGATCGCAAGATCGCCTTGTCGATCGAGATGATCCGGCGACTTCATGAACAGCTGGGCATCTCCGCGGACATCCTTATCCGGCCGATGCGTCGCGACGAAGCCGCCTGAACCGGTTCCGCTCGCCCCGTTTTCCCGCTAGAAGCGCGCGCGCAGACCGATTGCGCCCGGGCGCCGAGGGAGAACGACGATGAGTGCCGCAACGCCGAACGACAAGGGCGAGACCCAGGCCGCCCTCCTCGCCGAGGCCCTGCCCTTCATGCAGGCCTACGAGAACAAGACGGTCGTGGTGAAATACGGCGGTCACGCCATGGGCGACGCCTCGCTCGGCCAGGCCTTCGCCCGCGACATCGCGCTCCTGAAGCAGTCGGGCGTCAACCCGATCGTCGTCCATGGCGGCGGCCCGCAGATCGGCCGGATGCTCTCGCAGATGGGCATCGAGTCGCGCTTCGAAGGCGGCCTGCGCGTCACCGACGCCGAAACGGTGAAGATCGTCGAGATGGTCCTCGCCGGTTCGATCAACAAGGAGATCGTCGCGCTCATCAATGCGGAGGGCGAGTGGGCGATCGGCCTGTGCGGCAAGGACGGCAACATGGTCTTCGCCGAGAAGGCCCGCAAGACCGTCCTCGACCCGGACTCCAACATCGAACGCGTGCTCGACCTCGGCTTCGTCGGCGAGCCGGTCGAGGTGGACCGCACGCTGCTCGACCTCCTTGCGCGCTCCGAGATGATCCCGGTGATCGCCCCGGTCGCGCCCGGCCGCGACGGCGCCACCTATAACATCAACGCCGACACCTTCGCCGGCGCGATCGCCGGGGCCCTCGAAGCCTCCCGCCTGCTCTTCCTCACCGACGTGCCCGGCGTCCTCGACAAGTCCGGCCAGCTGATCAAGGAGCTGTCGGTCTCGGAGGCGAAGCACCTCATCCGCGACGGCACGATCTCCGGCGGCATGATCCCGAAGGTCGAGACCTGCATCGAGGCGATCGAGCGCGGCGTCGAGGGCGTCGTCATCCTCAGCGGCAAGACCCGCCACGCGGTGCTGCTCGAACTCCTGACCGAGCACGGCGCCGGCACGTTGATCGTGCGGTGAGGACCCGGCGAAGGCACCGCGGGCAGGCCGACAGGATGGTGCAGGGCTGAACGGGCCATTCCGCCTTCGCATCCTGCCGTTCGCCTTGCCTCAAGCTTCCGGCTCTATCATCTTCGGTTCCCGGCCACCGCGCCGATCGAACCCGCAGATTGGACGCCATGCCTTCGCAGACCGCCATCCGCCAGACCGAAGACGCGACACCGGCGGACTTCGCCCATGTCCGCGACTGGGTCTTCGATCTCGACAACACGCTCTATCCGCGCCGATCCAACCTGTTTTCCCAGATCGACGAGCGGATGACGGCCTTCGTCGCCGACCTCCTGTCCCTCCCCCGGGACGAGGCGCGGGCGAAACAGAAGGACTTCTATCGGCGCTATGGCACCACGCTGCGCGGGCTGATGCAGGAACACCGCGTCGACCCGGACGCCTTCCTGCAGTTCGTCCACGACATCGACTATTCCTGGATCGAGCCCGACCCGGCCCTCGGCGCGGAGATCGAGGCGCTGCCGGGGCGCAAGTTCATCTTCACCAACGGCGATCGCCGGCATGCCGAGCGGGCCGCCCGCCAGCTCGGCGTCCTCGACCATTTCGAGGACATCTTCGACCTCGTCGCCGCGGACCTCGTCCCGAAGCCCGCCGCCGAAACCTATGACAAGTTCATGGGCCTGCATCGGATCGACGCGGCGCATGCGGCGATGTTCGAGGATCTCGCCCGCAATCTCGAAGTGCCGAAGCGCCTCGGCATGCGCACGGTGCTGATCGTGCCGGAGAATTTCGAGGACACGTTCGGCGACGTCTGGGAGCACGAAGGCCGCGACGGCGACCACGTCGACTACGTCACCGGCGATCTCGCCGGCTTCCTGCGCAAGATCCGCTGACCGCCGGACTCCCCGGCTTCATCGACCGCCTTCGCCTCCCGGTGCGCCAGGCGGTGCGCGCTGGGGCTCATGGCCTGGTGCCTTGCGAAGACCCGCCGCAGCTGGCGCGCGGAGCCGAAGCCGCAGCGCTCGGCGATCGCTTCGAGCCCCAGCCGCGAACTGGCCAGAAGTTCGGCCGCCAGCGCCGTGCGCAGGCCGTTGAGATAGTCCGGGACGCTGCTGCCGACATTCTGGCGGAACAGCCGCGAGAGATGGCGCTCGCTCGCCGCAGCGATGGCGGCGAGTTCGGCTGCCGTCCAGGGGCGGCCGGGCTCGGCGGCGACCGCATCCTGCACACGGTGGATCCCCGGATGCAGGTGATTGCGCCCGCGCAGCCAGGGCGAAAGCTGCGGGTCGCCGCCCGAACGCCGCAGATAGACGACGAGATGCTTCGCCGCGTCGCTGGCGACCGCCGGACCGCAGAGCTCCGCGACCAGTTGCAGGGCGAGGTCGATGCCGGCGGTGACGCCGGCGCTGGTCCAGACGGGACCGTCCGCGACGAACAGGCGATCGGCCAGCACCGTCGCCGTCGGCGCCTTGCGCGACAGCTTGTCGAGCATGGCGAAATGCGTGGTGCAGCGGCGTCGGTGCAAAAGCCCGGCCTCGCCGAGCAGCAGGGCGCCGGAGCAGATCGAGACGACCCGCGTCTCGGGATTGTCGGCGACGTGGGGAGCGACGATCCGGCGCAACCAGCCGACGATGGCGGCATGGGCACCGTCCCGCACCGCATCGTCCTCGGCCGACGACGGCATCCCCATCACGGCGTCCGCGGCGCCGACGACGAGGACGATCGCATCGGGGGCAAGCGCCTCCGGCAGCGGTTGCAGCGGTCCGATCGGCAGGCCGACGGAGGTCGTCACCACCGGCAGCGGCGAAACATAGCCGAGCGCGAAGAATGGGCGGCGCTCAGCCATGTTGGCCCGGCGCAGAACTTCCGCCGGGCCGGCGATGTCGAGCAGCAGCGGCCGGGGCGGGACGACGATCAGCACCGGCCGCACTGTCTCGGGCATGTTGCGTCCTCAGGCGGCCAAGGCGGCTCGGCCGGCGAGCGCCTCGTCGACGGTGACGATCCGCGCGAAGCGTCCGGCGAGGACCAGTTCGGTGCGCCGGCGGATTTCGTCGGCGGTATAGAGCCGGCCGTCGGCGGCGGTCATGTCGAAGGTCAGCGTCGCCTCGGAGACGAAGCCGACATCATAGCCGAGGTCGGAGAGATGCCGCGTCGTGGTCTCGCAGCACTGCTCGGTGCGGATCCCCGACACAAGGACCCGGCGGATGCCGTTCCGCACCAGCCAGACATCGAGCCCGCTGCCGACGAGCGCGCTGTGCCGGCGCTTGGTGAAGACCGCATCGGGCGCGAGGTCGACGCCCTGCAGGGTGCGCACGTGGCCGGAGGCCTCGGAGAACGGGCCGCTTTCCTCGACATGAAAGACCTGGACGAGCGGAACCGCGTCTGCGGCCGCCCCGGCAATCAGCCGGTTCAGCGCAGCCTGGAAGCGGTCGACGGACCCTTCCTGCCAGTAGGGCCGGTGGCGGAAGCTCTCCTGGACATCGATCACCAGAAGGGCGGTATCGGGGGCGGACATTTTCTGCACTCCATCGGACTTGACGATGGACGCAGTCGATCATCGGCACAAGCCGGCGGAAAGACGAAGCGCAGCCAAACAGCGGACGATTTCCGCCATGCTCCCGCCGAGAGTGGCCCCTTTCCCAGCGATACCGCCGAGCCGGCTTCTCGGAGACAGGACGCTGCCCGGTGCATGCCTCACGCGAAGATAACGCGGTCGATCCTCCGCTGCTCGAATCGACCATCCCGTACCCCACCGACACGTAACCCGATGCCGGTCCGGAATAGGATGCCGATCCAAAGCCTCCCGGAATCAATCCTCCAGTCGCGATCGTCCGGAGCGTACGAGACCGGCTTTTCCGGACGCTTCGCCCTCCGCCTCGGCCTCGTCCGCGGCGGTCGCCTGCGCCCCGTGGCCTGCGCGGTTCGCGCCGAGGATCGCGTCCATCTGGTCGACGGAGTTCGCGGTGCCGCCGGCAAGGGCGCGTTCGCGATCGGCCGCACTGGCAGCGTCGGTGTCGCCCGCCTCTCGGCGCGGCGCCGTCTCGTCGCGCGCGATGTGCTCGGGCGTGTCCCTGTCCTGCTGCGCCCGCATCATCTTCGGATCGGTATCGGAATCGGCCATGTCATTCATCCTGTTGGGGAACCTGCGGGAGTCGGCTCTCTGCGCTGTCGTGGCAACGGCGCCACTTCCAACGGGTTCCGCAACCGTCTAGAACCACCGGAGGCCATCGCCGGATTTCCCGCCAGCGCAGAACGCGGCACCTGCCGGGCAACCGTCGCTGGAGACGGCGATCGAACGGGTGGTCCATGCGTGTCGCCGATCTCGCGGCGCTCATGCCGAATGCCGATGGCCTGTTGAACCGAGGAGCCCCCGATGCGCTTGCTGCGTTGGACTGCGATATCTGTCGTCACCCTGGTCCTTCTGGCCGCCGGAACGCTGGGCGGCTATTCCGGCTATCTGCACCTCGTCGGCAACATCCATGTGGTGGAGCCCGGCGAGCTCTATCGGTCGGCGACCCTGCCGACGGAGCGGCTGGACCGGCTGATGGCGGAAAAGGGCATCCGCACGATCGTCAACCTGCGCGGCGGCAACGGCGACGCATGGTGGAAGGCGGAACGGGCCGTCGCAGAAAAGCACGGCGCCGATTTCGTCAGCTTTCATCTCTCGGCCGATCGTCAGCCGACGCCGGAGACGATGCGCCAGCTCGCCTTCATCCTGAAGAACGCGCCCAAGCCGATTCTGGTCCACTGCAAGGCCGGCGCCGACCGGGCGGGTCTCGCCTCGGCGATCTACGAACTCGCGGTGGACGGCGATCCCGCTGTCGATGCCGACAAGCAGCTGTCGTTCCGCTACGGTCACTTCCCCTGGCTCGGCTCCAAGACCGGCGCCATGGATCGCGCCTTCGACGCCTTCGATCAGGACTACGCGGCGCGGCAGGCCGGGGAATCGACGGCGGTGGCATCCGCCGACGACCCGCAAAAGGCGCGCTGAAAGAAGGAGCGCCTGAGAAAGCTCCTCTTGTCTCGTATGATGGGGTGAGACGTCCGCCCTTTATCGGCGGGGCCGTGCAGCCCCGCGCGGTCGGTCAGTGGTCGTAGCACACGACCGGGAGGACGGAGTCCTTCACCTTGGCCGTCGCATCCGGCACGCTCTCGAGCGGAGCCTTCGCATCGGCCGTCCGGAAGGCGATGTGGTTGGCGTGCAGGAAGCGCGTCACCGTGTCCGGCCGGATGGCGAAGTTGATCGACTGCGGGATGTCGCCGGTCGCATCGGCCACCGCGACGGCGTTCAGCTTGGCGGTCACGACGCCGACGACACGGCCGGCGAAATCGACCAGCGGCCCGCCCGAATTGCCCGGCTGCACCGGCGCCGAGATCTGCAGGTAGCGCGGATCGTTCATCAGGCCGAGCAGCGAGGAGACGTTGCCGCGGGTGACGTTCAGCGAATCCGCCAGGATCGAGCGCAGGGGGTAGCCGAGCGCCAGGATATCCTCGCCGAGGCGCGGCTTCGAGGCGGAGATCGCCAGCGGCTTGCCGAGCTTCTCGTCGACCTTGATCAGCGCGAGATCGTCGGTGGAATCGATGCGCACCTCGCTCGCCACGGTCCCGGCGCCGACCTTCACCGTCTTGCAGGCCTTCACGACATGCGCGTTGGTGAGGAGCCAGCCATCGGAGGAGACGACGAAGCCGCTCCCGGCCATCTCGAACTGCGGCGCTTTGACGTCCGCCGCCACAGAGGCGGGCTCGGCCTGCGGCTCGCGCGCCTGCGGGATCTCGAAGAGGTTGGGCCGCTGCGGATCGACGGAGGCCATGGCATAGCGCGCATCGGCCGGCACCGCCTTGCGCTTGCGCGTCAGCATGGACGACAGCGTCCGCGGCTCGTTCGAGGCGACGAGCGGGCCGTGCGGCTCCGCCGCGAACGGCTCGAACAGGTTCGAGGCAACGCGGACGTAAGGCGAGACCTCCCCGTCGAGCCGGCTCTCATAGGAGACCGAGAAGCCCCGAAGGTCCGTGCCCCGCGCCGCGAAGCGCATGAAATAGGAGCGGCCGGATTCCTTGCCGGAGACGGTGAACCAGCTATCGGCGAATTCGGACGAGAGCACGGTGCGATCGGCGCTCGGCTGGCTGAGGACGTCGAACAGCCCCCGCAGCGTCTGGCCGTTGGCGATCCGGATGCTCTCGACTTCGAGCGCGTCGTCCGCCGAGCCCCAGAGGGTACCGACTTCCGTCGGCCCGAGATCGTGAACCAGGGACAGCGGCATCGCCATGCGCACGCCCGTCGCCGCGTCGTCGACGAGCTTCAGCCCGAGCGGCGCCTGTGCCTTGTCGGACAGCGAGATCAGCAGCCGCAGCATCGACTCGTCGATGACGCCGTCCGGCGTCAGGTCGTGACGCGCCTCGAAGTCGCGGATGGCGCGGAGCGAAGGCGCGTCGATCGTCCCGGTGAACGGGCCGGCATAGTCGCCGGTCCAGGCGAGCCGGATCTGCAGGCCCTTGCGGAAGGCGAGATCGGTCTGATGGTTGTAGGCGTCGGAAAGATCTGAGGCCTTGGCCGCCACAGTCGAAAGCGCCACCGGCGTCACCGCCAGTGCGATCGCTATCGCCATTCCCCGCGCCGCGCGCCGCATCTCATCCCCCTGTTCCAGAACTGGTCCGACAAGCAACGCGGCAAAATCCGATTCGATCCACGCGTCCTTTACCTTTTTTCAAGATTTTGCCTGAACGGTTATGTCGGCGTTTCGCGGCGCCCGCGCAAGTACACAAGCGGGTGATGCTTAACGGCGGCCGTCAGGCGCCGGTCCTATGGCCGGCGACAGCCGTCTCGGGACCGCCGCCTTCCCCAAGGTCCACCGCCGCGATCCGCTCGCCGCGCCGCACCAGCTTGTCGGTCGAGACCAGGATCTGGTCGATGTCACGGCCGGTCTGGCCGAAGTGGGTCTTGAGCGCGGCGACCCGCGCGTCGAGCCGCGCAAGGTCCTCAGCCAGTAGCCGCACCTCGGTCTGGATGCGGCCGGCCTCGGCCCGCATGCGCGCATCCTTCATGATCGCCTGCACCACCTGGATCGAAAGGAGCAGCAGCGACGGCGAGACGATGACGACACGCGCCCGGTAAGCCTTCTGGACGATGTCCTCGAAACGCTCGTGCAGCTCGGCGAAGATCGCCTCCGACGGCACGAACAGGAAGACGGTGTCCTGCGTCTCGCCGGGAACGAGATACTTCTCCGACACCGCCTTGATGTGCACCTCCATGTCGCGGCGCAGGCGGCTGGCGGCGAAGCTGCGGGCGTCCTCGCTCTCGGCCGCCTGTATCGCGCTATAGGCTTCCAGCGGGAACTTGGCGTCGATCGCCAGCGCCGGCGCGCCGTTCGGCATGCGGATCAGGCAGTCCGGCCGCTTGCCGTTCGACAGCGTCGCCTGGAACTCGAAGGAGCCGATGGGCAGCGCGTCGGCGACGATCGCCTGCATGCGCCCTTCGCCGAAGGCGCCGCGGGTCTGCTTGTTGGCGAGGATGTCCTGCAGCCGCACGACCTCGCCGGCGAGCCCGCGGATCTCCCCTTGCGCCCGGTCGATGACGGCAAGGCGCTCGGCCAGCGCCGCCAGCGAACTCTTGGTCTCCTGCGTCGTCGTGAGGATCGAGTGGCCGACGCGTGCGGACAGGCCGTCGAATCGCTCGGCGAGCGTGCGGGTGAGGTCCGCCTGCCGCGCGCCGAAGATCTCCGCCATTGTCTGCATGCGGCCGGTGATCTCGGCCTGCGACTTCAGGACAGCGTCGAGGCGGTCGCTTTCGGCCTCGCTCGCCTCCAGCGCCGCGGCGGCGGCCCTGGACCGTGCGGCCTCCCGGCGCCAGAGCAGGAAGAAGACCAGCGCCACCGCGCAGGCGCCGACGAGCGCCGGCGTCACGGCGAGGCCGGCGAGCGTGGCGATCGGCGCATCGAGCGCGGCGGCGAGACTTCTGTCCATGGCGCGGACCATAGGACAAGCCGGTTAACGAAACCAGATCAAAACAAGAACAAGGTGGTCGTTGCGGCGCTGCCGGCCGCTGCGCACGCCGAAGCGTGCATCCGCCGTTGACCGGTTCCGCGCCAGCCATTACCTCAGCGCCATGACGATCAAGCCGCTCATCATCCTCCCCGACCCCGTGCTGCGCCTGCAGTCGAAGCCGATCGAGACCGTCGACCAGGCGGTCAGGACGTTCGCCGACGACATGCTGGAGACGATGTACGACGCGCCGGGCATCGGCCTTGCCGCGATCCAGGTCGGCGAGCCCTTGCGCATGCTGGTGATCGACGTCTCCAAGGAAGAGGAGGAGAAGGCGCCGCGCGTCTTCCTCAACCCGGAGATCCTGTCGACCTCCGACGCCCGCAGCACCTATGAGGAGGGCTGCCTGTCGATCCCCGACTACTACGCCGAGGTCGAGCGTCCGGCCGAGGTGACGGTGCGCTATCTCGGCCTCGACGGACAGATGCACGAGGAGACGGCGGACGGGATCCTCGCGACCTGCCTGCAGCACGAGATCGACCATCTGAACGGCGTCCTCTTCATCGACCACATTTCGAAGCTGAAGCGCGACATGGTGGTCAAGAAGTTCACCAAGCAGGCCCGCCGGGTCTCGGCGTAGAGGGCGGCGCGCGATGAGCCTGCGCGTCGTCTTCATGGGCACGCCGGACTTCTCCGTGCCGACCCTCCGCGCGATTCACGCCGCCGGCCACGCGATCGCCGCCGTCTATTCGCAGCCACCGCGAAAGGGCGGGCGCCGCGGCCTGTCGCTGACGCCCTCCCCGGTCCAGGCGGAAGCCGAGCGGCTCGGCCTGCCCGTGCGCACGCCGCTGAATTTCAAGGACGCTGCCGAGCGCGAGGCCTTCGCCGCGCTCGAAGCCGATGTCGCGGTTGTCGTCGCCTACGGGCTCTTGCTGCCGCAGGCGGTGCTCGACGCGCCGCGGCTCGGCTGCCTCAACGGCCACGGCTCGCTGCTGCCGCGCTGGCGGGGCGCGGCGCCGATTCAGCGCGCCATCGAAGCCGGCGACGCGGTGACCGGCATGATGGTGATGAGGATGGAGGCCGGGCTCGACACCGGCCCCGTGGCGCTGACGGCCGAAACGCCGATCGGGCCGACCGACACGGCGGGCGAGATCCACGACCGCCTGGCGGCGCTGTCGGCGGAGCTGATGGTCGAGGCGCTGGCAAAGCTCGAGGCCGGGACGCTGGCCTTCGAGGCGCAGGACGCCATCGCCGCGCACACCGGCCGCGAGCCGGTCTATGCGCGAAAGATCGACAAGGGCGAGGCCGAACTGGACTTCGCGACCGATGCCCAAGCGCTCGCCCGCAAGATCAACGCCTTCTCGCCATTTCCCGGCGCCTGGACGACGATCCCCTTCGCGGGCAAGCCGGAGCGCGTGAAGATCCTGCGCGCCACGGCCGAACCGGGAAGCGGCGCGCCGGGGACGGCGCTCGACGACGCCCTGCTCGTCGCTTGCGGCTCCGGCGCCGTGCGGCTCCTCGAACTGCAGCGCGCCGGCGGCAAGCGTCTCGACTCCGAGACGCTGCTGCGCGGTGCGGCCGTTCCGAAGGGAACGATCCTGGGCGCCGCCTGATGCCCCGATACAAGCTCACCGTCGAATATCACGGCAGGCCCTATTGCGGCTGGCAGCGCCAGGCGAACGGCCTCTCCGTGCAGGAGGTGATCGAGACGGCGCTGACCGGCTTCACCGGCGACGCCGTCACCCTGTTCGGCGCGGGGCGCACCGATGCCGGAGTGCATGCGACGGGCCAGGTCGCCCATTGCGACCTTCAGCGCGACTGGGACACCGACACGGTGCGCGACGCCTTGAACGCGCATATGCGCGAGGAGGCGGTGACGATCCTTCAGGCCGAGCGCGTGCCGGACGATTTCGACGCCCGCTTCTCCGCCCGCAAGCGGCACTACCTCTATCGCATCTTCAATCGGCGGGCGCCGCCGGCGCTGCTGTCCGGCCAGGTCTGGTGGGTGTGGAAGCCGCTCGACGTCGAGGCGATGCACCTTGCGGCGCAGCGCCTCGTCGGCACGCACGACTTCGACACCTTCCGCTCCACCCATTGCCAGGCGAAGAACCCGATCCGCACGCTGGAGCGGCTCGACGTGGTGAAGGGCCCGGGCGAGGAGGTGCACATCCACGCCATGGCGCAGTCCTTCCTGCACAACCAGATCCGCTCCTTCGCCGGGACGCTGAAGCTCGTCGGCGAGCATCGCTGGAGCGCGGACGACGTCGCCGACGCGCTGGCGGCAAAGGACCGCACGCGCTGCGGCCCGGTCGCGCCGCCGGACGGGCTGTACCTCACCCGGGTCGACTACGGCGATGCGCCGAAGCGGACGCTGCCGCCCTATCCCGGCTGAATGGCCGGCGCGAGCGAACATCGGCCGGTCGGCTCAGGACGCCGCGTCGCCAACGACAATGCGGAAGCGGATCGCCTCGCCCTCGCGCGTCGTCTCGGCAAGCCTGTGGCCATGGCTGCGGCAGGCATGCGGGATGTCGATCGCCGCCAGCGGATCGTCGGCGAGGACCTCGAGCGCGTCGCCCGCCTGCATCCGGGCGAGACGCCGCTCCGTGTAGAGCGCCGGCAGCGGGCACTTCAGGCCCCTGAGATCGATCTCCATCCTGTCCGCCCTGTCCAAACCCGTCGTCGAACCCACCTGACACGGCGGGGCCGGCGAGGCATCGATATCAGCCGGCAACGCCCCCCGCCAGAAGCCGCAACGGAGACCCTCATGACGCGATTCGCCGTCGACCCGCAGACGATCGTCGAGTTCTGGCGCGAGGCCGGGCCCGACCGCTGGTTCAACAAGGACGAGGCCTTTGACGAGACGATCCGGCACCGGTTCGGCGACGTCTACGAGCAGGCGGCGCGCGGCGATCTCGACGGCTGGGCCGAGACCGCAACCGGCACGCTGGCGCTGATCCTCGTGCTCGACCAGTTCCCGCGCAACCTGTTCCGCGGCAGCCCCCTCGCCTTCGCGACCGACGGGAAGGCCCTCTCTCTCGCGAAGATGGCGCTCGCCCGCGGCGATCACCGGACCGTCGGCGAGGACGTCAACCAGTTCCTCGCTCTGCCGCTGATGCATTCGGAGGACCTTGAGGACCAGGAGGCCTGCGTCGGCTGGATGGACGAGATCGGCAACGAGGCCAATGTGAAGGCGGCGCACGAGCACCGCGAGATCATCGCCCGCTTCGGCCGCTTCCCGCACCGCAACGCCATCCTCGCGCGCCCCACGACCGAGCCGGAAGAAGCCTTTCTGGCGGCCGGCGGCTTTGCCGGTTGAGCCGTATTGATACGAAACGTTAACGCCTGCGCTCGCCCACCGAAATTTAAGCTGTCGCTGATAAAGCTGACGGTCGACCTCGTCCGTAGCTCTTCCCGGATGCTCGCGCGTCTGCGCGAAGCGCCCGGAAGTCGAAGGCAGAAAGTTGAGCGATGCGAGCCGATCCGTTGCTGGACGATCCTCACACTCCGAAACGTCCCCTCCCCGCGGCGAAGCCCCCGCAGTTCGGCGGACCGGTGGTCGACGTGGCGGTCGGACGGGGCGACCAGTCCCGGCGCTTCTCGATCTACGATCCGTCCGACGCCTTCGCCCTGATCGACGAGCTGCAGCATCTGTCGCGCCGGGCCATCGAGGCCAACGTCTTCTTCGACCCAAAATTCCTGGTGCCGGCGATGCCGCGGCTCGACGAGCGGCACGTCCAGCTGATGGTGATGCGCGACGAAGGACCGGCGCGCAGCCGGCTGCGGCTGATGATGCCGTTCACCCGCGAGCCCTCGCGCCGGTTCGGCGGCATCGAGACGATCCGCGCCTGGGCTCATCCGTTTGGCCGGCTGGGCACGCCGCCGCTCGACGGCGATGATCCGAGGAGCACGCTCGAAAGCTTTCTCGCCATGCTGGCGAGGCCGGAGCTCGGCCTGCCCCGCGTGCTCGTCCTGCCGGAGATCCGGACGGACGGCGCCTTCCATGCGATCCTGAGGGCGGCCGCCCGCCAGACGGGCCTGCCGGTCGCCACGGTGAACGAAACGAGCCGCGCCGCCATCATCAAGGAAGCCGGCGTCGAGACGGCCTTCGTCCAGGGCCTCGCGCCCAAACGGCGGCGGGAACTGCACCGCCAGCGGCGGCGGCTCTCGGAGAGCGGTCCGGTGACGTTCCAGGTGGCGCGCAGCGCAGACGCCGTGCGCGAAGCCTTCGAGGAGTTCCTGTCCCTGGAGGCCAGCGGCTGGAAGGGGCGCGAGCGCAGCGCCCTCGTCATCGACCGTTTCCGCGCCGCCTTCGCCCGCGAATCGATCAACGCGCTCGCCGAGGACGGCCGCGTCCGGATCTTCGGCCTCAGGGTCGGCGATCGAGTGGTGGCGAGCCTCGTCGTGCTCATCGACGGTGCCGAGGCCTTCGCCTGGAAGACGGCCTATGACGAGACCTTCGCCGAGGCCTCGCCCGGCCAGCAGGTGGTCGCCGAGGCAACGCGCGCCCTTCTCGCCGATCCCGCCATCCGCCGCGTCGATTCCTGCGCCATGCCGGACAATTTCGTGATGAACCGCTTCTGGCCGAACCGGCTGGAACTGGCGACCGTGGTCGTCGGCCTGGCGCCCGACAGCCAGAAGCTGGTCACGCGCGCGGTGAGCGGCCTTCGCGCGTCGCATCGCTCCCGCAACCTCGTCCGCCTCGCCCGCGCGCAGGTGAAGGACCTCTTCTCGCGCGGGTGAGGATGGCGGCGTCGGAAGCCGTGCTCGAAGGGTCCCGGCGGCACTCTCAAGCAAGACGCCCCCACCGGCGGCGGCCAATGGGGGCGTTCTGGCTGATCCGGCGATGCGGAGCGGACGTGTCGTCCGCTCCGGAACCCGCTTTACTTGTAGATCGGCGGCTCGCTGTAGACCGGCGGCTCCGCATAGGGCGCGCCGACGACCGGAGCCGGCGCCTTGCCGAAGCCGGTTCCACCGCCGAACTCGTAGCGTAGACCGGCCTTGATCGTGTGGATGTCGAAGCCGTTGTCGCGGGTCTGCGCACCGGTGGCGCCATTGGCGCAGACGCCGTACGTACACGGGTCCCTGTCTGCTGCGTCATATCCGGCCGTGCGGCCACCGTTGATGTGCAGATAGCGATAGCCCACGTCGAACTTGAGGTTCTGCGACAAGTCGACGCTCGTTCCCGCCATCAGAGCCGTGGCGAAACGCCAACTGCTCTCGCCCGGGTGAGTGCCGCTGTACCGGATGTAGTTCGGCACCTGGCAGTCGGGGCAGTTCTCCTGGCTGCTGACGTCGTCATAACTGACATGAGCAGCACCAATGCCGGCCCCGATGTAGGGTGTGAACCGGCCATAGTGACCGATGTCGACATAGGCGTTGGCCATTGCGGTCCAGACGTTGGCTCGGGACTTGTCGGTGTAGTAGCAGGTCAGGCTGGGATCATACATTTTATGAGAATCGTCCGTCCTGATCTGGTACGGGCACTGCGTCTGTCCGCTGACGCCGGGGCGGAAGTAGTCGAGGGTTCCATCCATACGGAAGTTGTCGGTGAAGCGGTAGCCAAGACCACCGCCGAAGCTCGCCGACCCGCCCAGCTTTATGCTGTTATACTGATAGGTGTCGTCGACGCCGCGGTAAGGCGGTTCATACTGGTTCCAGAACTTCCAACTGCCCTCGGAGTTGCTCTTGAAATTGTAGCCGACGTCGCCGCGCAGGTACCAGCCGGACGTGGACACCGGCGGCGCCGGCGGCACATATACGGGCGGCTGTTCGATGATGTCGGCGGCATGCGCCATGCCGCCCAGCGACGCCACCATGCCGATCGCGGCAAGGGCCGTCAAAAACCTCGTCTTCATATCCCCATCCCCGGTTCTCAGCGGCCGCCGGAATTGGCTGTGACCGTTAACCCTAAGGAACACGGTAAACGGAGATGGTTAACGAGTGGTTTATGCGAATCTGATCTTACGCTTACCGCTTGATATTCAAGCAGCCGCCTCGCGAAGTGCTCCGACGATGTCGTCGACGACGGCGTTGACGAGCCCGGCGTCGTCGCCTTCCGCCATCACCCGGATCAGCGGCTCGGTGCCCGACGGGCGGATCACCAGCCGTCCGCTATTGCCGAGCCGGTCGCGGCCGGCCGCGATCGCGCCCTGCACGCGGTCGCGCTCCAGAGGCTCGCCGCCGGAGAAACGGACGTTCTTGAGGACCTGCGGGACCGGATCGAAGCGCTTGCAGACCTCCGACACCGTGCCGCTCTTGCGGCGCACCACGGCGAGGATCTGCAGCGCCGAGATCAGGCCGTCGCCCGTCGTGCCGAAATCCGACAGGACGATGTGGCCGGACTGCTCGCCGCCGACATTGTAGCCATGCTCGCGCATGTGCTCGACGACGTAGCGGTCACCGACCTTGGTGCGGGCGAGCTGCAGCTTGCGCGCCTCCAGAAAGCGTTCGAGGCCGAGATTGGACATGATCGTCGCGACGATGCCGCCGGCCGCGAGTCGCCCGTCCTCGGCCCAGCTCTCGGCGATCACCGCCATCAGCTGGTCGCCGTCGACGATCACGCCATGCTCGTCAACGATCACCACCCGGTCCGCATCGCCGTCGAGGGCGATCCCGATGTCGGCCCGGACCTCCTTCACCTTGGCGGACAGCGCTGCGGGGGCGGTCGAGCCGCAATTGCGGTTGATGTTGACGCCGTCCGGCTCGACGCCGATCTTCACCACCTCGGCGCCCAGCTCCCAGAGGACCTCCGGCGCAACCTTGTAGGCGGCGCCGTTGGCGCAGTCGATCGCCACGCGGAAGCCCTCGAGCGAGAGTTCGCGCGGCAGCGTGCGCTTGGCGAATTCGATGTAGCGGTAGATGTCGCCGTCGACGCGCTTGGCCCGCCCGATCCCCGCGCCGACCTGCATGCGCGCCGAGAGGTCTTCGTCGATCAACGCCTCGATCCGCGCCTCGATCTCGTCGGACAGCTTGTAGCCGTCCGGGCCGAACAGCTTGATGCCGTTGTCCTCGAATGGGTTGTGGGAGGCCGAGATCATCACCCCGATGTCGGCCCGCAGCGACCGGGTCAGCATAGCCACCGCGGGCGTCGGCATGGGGCCGAGCAGGAAGACGTCCATGCCGGCGGCGGTGAAGCCGGCGACCATGGCGTTCTCGATCATGTAGCCGGACCGGCGCGTGTCCTTGCCGATCACCACGCGATGGCGATAGCTGCCGCGCTGGAAGGCGATGCCGGCTGCCATGCCGACCTTCATCGCAACTTCCGCCGTCATCGGGTGACGGTTGGCCGTCCCGCGGATGCCGTCCGTGCCGAAATAGGTTCTTCCCATCTCACCATCCTGTCGTCGGTGATGCGCCGGGGCCGGGTCCGGGTCTAGATTGGCGTGATCCCGCAGCCTGCGCGATGCGGAAAGCCTTGCATGCGCTGGCTTGTGCAACGGTTGCCTTCCGATGCCGGATTAGCCGCGCGGTTACCGCTTCGTCAACAAAACGGGAGCGACCCGATCGAGTCGCTCCCGCTTCCTGTGCAGCAATATCCCGTTGGGGCAGCAGCCGATCAGGTCGGCTGCGGTTCCAGACTGTCGCCCGCCTCGCCGCCGCGCCCTGCCGGGCGGGAGGCGCCGGCCTTGGGAACCGCCGAGCCGCGCGACGGCGGCGTGTCGTCGCCCATGTCGCGGGTCAGCGGCTTGCCGGCCAGAAGATCGTGCACCTCCTCGCCGGAGAGCGTCTCGTATTCGAGCAGCGCCTTGGCGAGCATATGCAGCTCGTCGATGTGCTCGGTGAGGATCTTGCGCGCCTTGTTCTCGGCCGTCTCGATGATCTCGCGGACCTCGGAGTCGATCAGCCGGGCAGTGTCCTCGGACATGTTCTGCTGCTGCGAGACCGAGTGGCCGAGGAACACCTCGTCCTGGTTCTGCTTGTAGCGCAGCCGGCCGAGCTTGTCGCTCATGCCGTATTCCATGACCATGGCGCGCGACATGTTGGTCGCCTGCTGGATGTCGTTCGAGGCACCGGTGGTGACGTTTTCCGGCCCGTAGATGATCTCCTCGGCCGCGCGGCCGCCGAAGATCATCGCAAGGCGCGCCTCCATCTCGTTCTTGCGCATGCCGTAACGGTCGCGCTCCGGCAGGTTCATCGTCACGCCCAGCGCGCGACCGCGCGGGATGATCGTCACCTTGTGGAGCGGGTCGTTGAACGGCTCATGGATCCCGACGAGGGCATGGCCGGCCTCGTGATAGGCCGTCAGCTTCTTCTCTTCCTCGGTCATGGCCATCGACCGGCGCTCGGCGCCCATCATGACCTTGTCCTTGGCGTCCTCGAACTCGAGCATGGTGACGAGGCGCTTGGAGCGCCGCGCCGCCATCAGCGCCGCCTCGTTGACGAGGTTGGCGAGATCGGCGCCGGAGAAGCCGGGCGTGCCGCGCGCGATCGTCTTCAGGTCGACGTTCGGGGCGAGCGGCACGTTGCGCACGTGCACCTTGAGGATCTTCTCGCGGCCGGTCACGTCCGGGTTCGGCACCACGACCTGGCGGTCGAAGCGGCCGGGACGCAGGAGCGCCGGGTCGAGCACGTCCGGACGGTTGGTCGCGGCGATGAGGATGATGCCCTCGTTCGCCTCGAAGCCGTCCATCTCGACCAGCAACTGGTTCAGCGTCTGCTCGCGCTCGTCGTTGCCGCCGCCGAGGCCGGCGCCGCGATGGCGGCCGACCGCATCGATCTCGTCGATGAAGATGATGCAGGGGCTGTTCTTCTTCGCCTGCTCGAACATGTCGCGGACACGGCTCGCGCCGACGCCGACGAACATCTCGACGAAGTCGGAGCCGGAGATGGTGAAGAACGGCACGTTCGCCTCGCCCGCGACGGAGCGCGCAAGCAGCGTCTTGCCGGTGCCCGGAGGGCCGACGAGGAGGACGCCGCGCGGGATCTTGCCGCCGAGGCGCTGGAACTTCTGCGGCTCGCGCAGGAACTCGACGATCTCCTCCAGATCCTCCTTGGCCTCGTCGACACCGGCGACGTCCTGGAAGGTGACGCGGCCGTGCGCCTCGGTCAGGAGCTTCGCCTTGGACTTGCCGAAGCCCATGGCCTTGCCGCCGGCGCCGCCCTGCATCTGGCGCATCAGGAAGATCCAGACGGCGAGGATCGGCAGGATCGGGCCGAAGGACAGGAGCATCGACCAGATCGGATTGGTGTTGTCGCCCGGCGGGGTGGCCGAGATCTGGACGTTCTTCGCCTCCAGCTTGGGCACCAGGTTGGCATCGTTCGGCGCATAGGTCTGGAACGGCGAGGCGCCGTCGGAATACTTGCCGGAGATGCGCTGGCCCTGGATGGTCACCGCCTGCACCCGGCCGCTTTCGACGTCCGAGAGGAACTGCGAGTAGGGAATCTCGCGCGCGCCCGCAGTCTGAGAGCTGTTGGAAAACAACTGGAAGAGCGCGATCAGCAAGAGGGCGATGATCGCCCACAGCGCGAAGTTACGGAAATTCTGGTTCATCACTCTTCCTGGGGTGGACGCCGAGCGGGCCCGGCGATGCCTGTCGAAGATAGGTGTTGCGCCATCTCTTGCCAACATCCTCCGGCGGATTTGCGGCAAAATGGCGGGGTGTCGGTTTACAGGGCGTCTGCGGCTCGTGCGGCAGTCGAACGAGTGGGCAGATCGCGCCGGAAGCGCCAGTGCACGAGGGGTACCGTGTCCAGCCGCTCGGCGCCGGGCGGACGCTTGCCGCCGAGCGCCTCCGGCGCCGCCACGATACCACCTTCCAACGCAATGACCGGCACGGTCTGCTCTCGCAGACTGCCCCGCCCGAACGAGCCGAAGCACGCGACCACCGCACCGCTACCGGACCATTTCCGCACGTCTACTTCGAAACGACCGTCGAAGCACAGGGTTTCGCGCGAAGCGTCGATCGGCTCCGGCGAAATGCCGAGGCGGCCAAGCTCCCGGAAGAATGCGACGCTTCCTCCGGTCGAAGAGCCCGCGGCCGCGACGCCCGCCCCGGCAAGGGTCGCGGAGACGCGGACGCTCGGGTCGGCAAGCTTGGACAGGATACGCCGGACCCCTTCCGCGTCCGGCCAATGCTCGCGCCCGGATACGGCAAAGAGCGCCCGGCGGACGAAGAGGAAGGCGAGGTCCGGATCCAGGCCGACAACGGCCGCCCGGTCGACCACGATCGCGCCATCGGGGGGGAAGGCGAGCCGGCCGTCCGACTCGAAGGCGTCGATCGCGGCGGCAAGACGCGCCTCGATCCGGTCGCGGGCGGCGGCGTGCCGTGCGATCTCTCCGCGAAGGGCGGGGCGATCATGCCGCCCGGCCGAAAGATCGGCGCGGATCCGGACGCGTTCGTAATGCGTGTCGCGATTGGTCGGATCGTCGACGGCCGGAAGTCCGTGCGCCGCGACCGTCGCCTTCAGCCGATCCCCCGCCACCGGGAGGAACGGCCGTCCGAGGAAGAGGCCGGGCGCCATCTCGCGCAGGCTGCGCATGCCGGCGAGGCCGATGCTGCCGGCGCCGCGCCGACGCGCCATCAGATGGGTTTCGAACTGGTCGTCTTCGTGATGAGCCGTGAGGATCAGCCGCGCGCCGCAATGGCGGGCGAAATCCGCGAGCAGCCGGTAGCGGGCAAGCCGGGCCTGTTGCGGCAGGTTGCCCTGCGTCGCCGGCTCGCGCCAGACCGGCGTCGAATGCGGAAGTCCGAAATTGCGGCAGAGCGCGGCGACATGGGCGGCCTCGGCGCCCGATTCCGGCCGCAGCCGATGGTCGACCGTCGCGACGTGAATGCGCCTCGCTTCCGGCCCGTTACCGGATTTGCGGAAGGCATCCGCAGCCAGCAGCAGAGCCAGGGAATCCGGACCGCCGGAAACGGCGAGGACTATGCCCCCGAGCGGCGGGCAGCGCTCTTCGGCGGCCGTGTCGACCAGTGCGGAAAACGCGCGGCAAAGCTCGTCGGCAGACAGAGGCTCGCTTTCCGGCGGCAGCGCCGGAATGTGCAGGACGGGTCCTGGAGGACCCTGCGGCGTCAGCAGCTCGCAGCCTTTTCCTCGCTCTCCAGCTTGTGCTTCACGCTGGCGCTCATCGAGGGATAGCGGCGGGCGACCTCCTTGTAGGTCACGCATGCGGTGTCACGATTGTTGAGCTTGGCGAGCGACATGCCGAGCTTCAGCATCATGTCCGGCGCCTTCTTGGCGTCGGGATGATGCTTCTGGGCGTCGAGGAAGACCTCCGCCGCGTCGGCGTATTTCCGCTGCTGGTAGAGGCTCTCGCCCAGCCAGTACTGGGCGTCCGAGACGTCCTTGGCGTCGGGATAGGTCTGGGCATACTGGCGGAAGGACTGCTCTGCCCGGGCGTAATCACCGGCGAGAAGATAGTTGTAGGCGAGGTCGTAGAGTCCTCCGGCCCCCTGCGGCGAGACGGCGGCGACCGTGCTGTCACCGCTGCTGGCGGTCGAGGACTTGGACGCGTCGAGCGAGCTGGTGTCGAGCCCGTTGTTGAGCAGCTGGCCGATATTGTCGCCGGAGCCCTCGCCGACCGCATCGGACGAGCCGGACCCAGCCGGCGGCGCGACCGACGCGCTCTGCCGCGGCGCCGGCGCGGCGGAGCCGGGAGCGGTCGGCGGCGAGGCTTCGCCGCGACGGTCCTTGGAGGGCGCGTTGGACGACTGGCCGCCGCCCTTCCCCTCCAGATCCTGGAAGCGGAACTCGGTGTCGTCCTTGAACTTGCGCAGGGTCTCCTGGGTCTGCAGGAGCTGGAAGTTCAGGTCCTCCACCCGGCCGGTCAGCTTGCGAACCTCCTCCTCAAGCTGGTTGAGGCGCAGCAATTCGTCGCCCGCCTGCGCCATGCGCACGGGCGCCTGCGGCACATCGGGCGCGGCATCCGAGGCGGTGGGGCCGGTATTGTCGCTGCCGAAGATGCCCGGCAGGTCGAAGGCGGAGGCACCGGACACGCCGGCGCCCAGCACGAAGGTCGCTGTCGCAGCGGCGCGCATCAGCCTACGCATGGTCATGAAGCAAATCCCCTCGTTCGGTTCGTCGGGACGCGGAAGGTCTGTCCGACCGCCGTACTCGCCCGACGCCACAGGGGATTAGCATGGAAGGGCTGAGTTCGGCCAAAATTTGGCGCGCCGCAACACAGAACGCCATGGCAGCTCGGCGGCGAGGCGCCGGCCGAGCCGGGCGAAGGACGCCGGATCGCCTCCTCGGACCCGCCCGCCCAAGGCTGGCGGCCGGTTCAGCGCGGCCGGCGCGAAAGCCCGCGCCGGCCGCGGAAGCGATGCCTCAGGCGCCGGCGCCGTTCAGGACGGTGACCGCGCGGCGGTTCTGCGACCAGCAGGAGATGTCGTCGCAGGTCGCGACCGGCCGCTCCTTGCCGTAGGAGATGGTGCGCATGCGGTTCGCAGCGACGCCGAGCTGTGCAAGGTAGTCGCGCGTCGCAGCGGCGCGGCGGGCGCCGAGCGCGAGGTTGTACTCGCGCGTGCCGCGCTCGTCGGCATGGCCCTCGATCGTGATCGAATAGCGCGGATAGCGGTTCAGCCACTGCGCCTGGCGCTGCAGCGTCTCCTGCGCCTTCGGGTTGATCGCGGAGGAGTCGGTGTCGAAGAAGATGCGGTCGCCGACATTGACCGTGAAGTCCTGCTGCGAGCCCGGCGTCCCGGCGCCCTGGCCGTAGGCGCCGCCGGCGCCGTTCAGGCCGAGGCCCGCGGCGTTGTCCGGCAGCATGTCCTTCTTGCTCGCGCAGCCCGCGGCGAGCAGGCTGGCCGCCAGTGCGAGTGCGATGCGGCTGTTCACCCCGATTGCGATCCGGCCCATGGCCAGCTCCTTCAAATCCGTTGGACTTCAGTTACCCGACGCTTACCATCCCGACACTTAATGCCCGGTAAAGCCGAGCAATTCTTGAAGTGATTCGAGCGACTTGGCCGGAGCGAGCGCCGCGCCCGCCCAGGGACCGGGCGGTTGCGCGGCAGAGCCGTGCTGATGCAGGCGCGCAACAGTCGGCCGGTCTTATGCGGCGAGGCTTGCGCCGGGCTGAACGGCCGCGGCGCAGGCCGCCTATTCCAGCGACGGCGACCAGGCCGGGTCGGAGGCGAAGCCGGGGGTCGGGACCTCCTGCTCGTTGTAGCCGGTCAGGTCGATCGAGTAGAGATGCGGGCCCGCGCCGCCCTTCTGGTCGCGGAAATACATCAGGACGCGGCCGTTCGGGGCCCAGGTCGGCCCCTCGTTGTGGAAGCCGGAGGTGAGGATGCGCTCCCCCGAGCCGTCCGGCCGCATCACGCCGATCTGGAACTGGTCGCCCGCCTGCTTGGTGAAGGCGATCAGGTCGCCGCGCGGCGACCAGACCGGCGTCGAATACGAGCCGTCTCCGAAGGAGATGCGCTGCTGGCCCGAGCCGTCGGCGTTCATCACGTAGAGCTGCTGGCGCCCGCCGCGGTCGGATTCGAACACGATGCGCTTGCCGTCCGGAGAATAGGACGGCGAGGTGTCGATGGCGTTCGTCGCCGTCAGCCGCGTCGTCGCCCGCGAGCGCAGATCCATCGCGTAGATGTTGGCGTTGCCGTCCTGCTGCAGGCTCATCACGACCTTCTGGCCATCCGGCGAGAAGCGCGGGGCGAAGGTCATGCCGGGGAAATTGCCGACGATCTCGCGCTGGCCGGTCTCGAGCTGCAGAAGGTAGACCCGCGGCCCCTCGCTGCCGAAGGACATGTAGGTGATCTCCTGCCGGTTCGGCGAGAAGCGCGGCGTCAGCACGAGGTCGCGCCCGTCGGTGAGATAGCGCACATTCGCCCCGTCCTGGTCCATGATGGCGAGGCGCTTGACCCGGTCGGCCTTGCTGCCGGACTCGGCGACGAAGACGATGCGGGTGTCGAAATAGCCCTTCTCCCCCGTCAGACGCTCGTAGATCGCGTCCGAGATGATATGGGCCACCCGCCGCCAGTTCTCCGGGTTGGTGTAGAACTGCTGCCCGTCGAGCTGCTGGCCCGCGAACGTGTCCCACAGCCGGAACTCCACCCGCAGCCGTCCGTCCGCCTCCGGCGAGACGCGGCCGACGACCAGCGCCTGGGCGTTGATCACCGTCCAGTCGGTGAAGGTCGGGCTGACATCGGGCGTCAGGTTCTTCTGGATGAAGGCGGACTGGTCGATCGGCGCGAACAGCCCGGACCGCTTCAGGTCGGCGCTGATCACGTCGGAGATCTGCCGCCCGACCCCGTTCTGCGACTGGAACGGGTTGATCGCGATCGGCAGGGGCTGAACATTGCCCTGCGTAATGTCGATCTCCACCTTGGCGGCGGCGGGCGCCGCAGCCAGGACGGCACCGGCAACAAGAACGGCCGCCGCGAACAGGCTCTTCATCATCGTCTGCATTCCATGACCTTCCGTTGAGGTCGGAAGGCTGGCGGCCGTTGCGGCCACCAAACCCTCTCGTAAGTAATCGGCGCGGTGTCCGGCCGCTTCGGCCGGACGCCACCCCCCGGCACCCCCTCGCCGGGCGACGCTCCGGCGCCGCCCGCCCACGGTGGTAAGCCGCAATCGGGATTTTTGATGGCGGAGCGGTACGCGGGCCCAGACAGGACCGGTCGCGGCGGATGTCCTGAAGCCCGCTCGTCGGT
This sequence comes from Jiella sp. M17.18, assembly GCF_041027365.1. NCBI lineage: Bacteria > Pseudomonadati > Pseudomonadota > Alphaproteobacteria > Hyphomicrobiales > Aurantimonadaceae > Jiella > Jiella sp. M17.18. The sequence goes on from NZ_JBFTEH010000005.1 coordinate 281,986, forward strand.
CCGAACGTCGGCCATCAGAACATCTGGCTCGGGTCGAAGTTGAGCACGACCTCCGACCAGGTCTCGTACTTGTCGGCCGGCAGGTTGTACGGCGCGCAGCGGCGCACCGCGCGCAGCGCCGCCTCGCCGGCGATGCGCTGCTGCATCGAGCCGCTGCCGCCGTCGACGATCACCGGCCGTCCCTGCAGCTGGCCGGACGGGTCGAGATGCATCTCGATCGAGACGCGCAGCGACCCGGCGCCCTCGACGCCGGCAGGCGGGGACCAGCATTTCTGGATCTGGCCGCGCAGCGCGTCGAGCTCGCTCTGCGACAGCTTCGCCCCGGTCGTGTGCTGCATGCCGAGCGAGGCCTGCTGCTCGGACCGCTTGGCGCCGCCGCCGGCCGACTTCTCCTTGTTGAGGAGCTGGGCGATCTTGTCGGCGTCGAACTTGCTCTCGTCGGACGTCTCGGTCTTCTTCGGCTTCGCGGGCTTGGCCGGCTTCGGCTTCTCGGCCTCGGCGACCTTGGTCTCCTTCGGCGTCTCGGCGGGCTTCGGCTCAGGAGGCGTCTCGGCCTTTTCCGGCTTCGGCGGGCTCGGCTTGTCCTGCGGGACCGGCACGTTCTTCGGCACCGGCGTCGGATCGGGCTGCTTGGCGGCGTCGGCGATCGCCTCTTCCACCGCATCGGCCTGCGCCGGCTTGACGTCCGCCGGCTTCGGCTCGGGCGGCTTCTCCGCGGGCTTGGGTTCCGGCGGCTTCGGGGTCGGCTTCGGCTCCGGCGTCTTCTCCGCCACCTTCGGCTGGGGCGGAGGCGGCGGTGTCGGCTCGGGCACGTCTTTCGGGGCCGGCGGGGTGTCGGCCGACTTTGCCGCCGCGGCCGCCTGCTCGGTCGGCTTCGGCCGCTCCACCGGCGTCGGGGGCGTCGCGAGATCGGTCTCGTTGTCGCCGATGTTCTGGGCCGGCATCGGCAGCTTCTGCGGCGTCTTCGTCTGCTTCGGCGACGGCTTGTCGGTCTTCTTGGCGTCCTTGTCGCCCGCCATCGCCTGCGACAGCGACTCCACCGGCACGAGGTCGACCGGCATCGCATCGACATTGGCGACCTGCAGCGGCGCCGGCGCGCTGAGCGACCACAGCCCCCAGGTCAGGAGGACCGCGTGCAGGACCGTGGAGACGACGACGCCGGTTCTCATGCTTGCTCGCGCGCGCTCAGGCGTTCACGTCTTGGTCGGTGACGAGGCCGATGTTCTTGAAGCCCGCGGCCGAGATGCGCGCCATCACCTTCATCACGGTGCCGTAGTCCGCGGCCTTGTCGCCGCGTACGAAGATGCGCTCCTGGTAGCCGGCCTTGGCGATCGCCTGCAGCTTCGGCACGACGTCGGCGATCGCGATCTCGCTGTCGTTGAGATAGACGTCGCCCGACGACTTCACCGAGATCGTGATCGGCTGGGTCTCCGAGTTCAGAGGCTTGGCCGCCGTCTTCGGCAGCTCGATCGGCACGCCGACGGTCAGCATCGGCGCCGCGACCATGAAGATGATCAGGAGCACCAGCATCACGTCGACCATCGGCGTGACGTTGATCTCGCTCATCGGGCGACGGCGCGCACGGCCGCGGCGCGTGCTGCGGTGCGAGCCTCCCGATCCCGTGGACATGCCCATCGTGGTCCCCTTCCCGGCCTCTGCCGGAACGACGTGTGACGCTCAGCGCTGCTGGGCCAGCTTCTCGTCGATCTGCCGCGACAAGATCGCCGAGAACTCGTCGGCGAAGGCTTCGAGCCGCATTCCGAGCTTGCCGGCATCCGACGACAGCTTGTTGTAGGCGACGACCGCGGGGATCGCCGCGACGAGACCGATGGCGGTGGCGAGCAGCGCTTCCGCGATGCCCGGCGCGACGACGGCGAGGCTCGTCTGCTGCGAGCCGGCGATCGCCTGGAACGAGGTCATGATGCCGATGACCGTGCCGAACAGGCCGATGAACGGCGCCGCCGAACCGACCGTCGCGAGGAAGCCGAGGCGCGACTCCAGCCCGTCCATCTCGCGGGCGAGCGTCACGTCCATCGCTTTCTCGATCCGTGTCTGCAGCCCGATCGGGGAGCGCGCGCCCTTTTCGAACGACTTCTTCCACTCGCGCATGGCAGCGACGAACAGCGCTCCCATGCCGGACGTGCGGCTTTCGGAGAGCGAATGGTACAGCTCTTCCAGCGACTGGCCGGACCAGAAATGGCTCTCGAACTTGTTGAGCTGGCGGTGGAAGCTGCCGTAGCGCATCGTCTTGTCGATGATGATCGCCCAGGACCAGATCGAGGCGAGGAGCAGCCCGATCATCACCAGCTTGACGATGAAGCTCGCGTGCCAGAACAGGTCCCATACCGAGATGGAACCGGCGGCAGCCAGCGTCCCCTGAACGACGTTTCCGTCCATTCCCCTCAATCCTCAAATGCGAAAATGCGCCCCGGCGATCCGCTGCCCCGAAAGCGCCCTCGCCGCCTCGCGTCCGGCACTGCCGCGGTCCGGGTGGACCATCTGCCGCCAACGCTTCCCCATCAGCGCCATGTCACAGCTGAATCAGGTGAAACAATGGCGCAATTCGCCTCGAATTGCCGTCGAGCGGACAGTGCGCCGTCATGGTTAATCCCGGGTTAAGGCCGGCTGGGCCGGCGGCGCGAGCTGCGACATCACCCCGTCAGGCATACGCATCGGCTTGCCCTGCGGCGAGATCACGGCGACCTTCACCGCCGCCTTCACGAGGTCCACGTCGTCGCGGCGGATCGTCTGGTCGAGCAGGATCCGGGCACCACCGACCATGCGCGTGCGGGTCTCGACGGTGACGACGTCGTCGATGCGGGCGGGGCGCAGGAAGTCGATCTCCATGTGCCGCACCGCGAAGGCCATCGGCGCGCCGAAGCCGCCCTCCATCAGGGTGCGATGGTCGAAGCCCTTCAGCCGCAGGAAGTCCGAGCGCCCTCGCTCCAGGAAGTGCAGATAGCGCGCGTGATAGACGACGCCGGAGAAGTCGGTGTCCTCGAAATAGATCCGCACGTCCAGTTCGTGGCCGGCCTCCGTCAGCCGACCGCTGATCGCTTCGCTCATCGCTTCCTCGCTTTCAGGCGTCCGAGGGCTCCGCCCCGCCGCTCGCTGCATGCGCACTCGCCCGCGTCCAATCCGCTTGCCGGCGCCCGATCGAACGGTGCGGCGGGCGGGCCGCTTGTGCATCCCCACCTTGTGGAAGCCCGCCTAGCCCATAGATGGCCGAACGACCAGTTGTCCGGTGGGAGTCTCCGTATGCGCGCCTTGATGCTGCAGACCTATGAGCGCATCATCGGCAGCTACTGGTTCATCCCGTCCGTCATGGCGCTCCTCGCCGGAGTCCTCGCCTTCGGCCTGATCGAGATCGACCAGTATCTTCCGCGCGACGTCTTCGGCACCAGCCCGTTCCTGTTCTCCGCCCAGCCGGACGGCGCGCGCGCCGTGCTCGGCGCCATCGGCGGCTCGATGATCACCGTCGCCGGCACCGTCTTCTCGGTGACCATGGCCACGGTGGTGTTCGCCTCCGGCACCTACGGCCCGCGGCTGCTGACCAACTTCATGCAGGATCGCGGCAACCAGGTGACACTCGGCGTCTTCGTCGCGACCTTCATCTACACCATGCTGGTCCTGCGCAGCGTGCGCGACGGCGGTCCGAACTCCGGCTACGGACCGATGTTCGTCCCCACGGTCGCGATCTATGGCGGGCTCTTCCTCGCCATCGTATCGATCGGCGTGCTGATCTACTTCATCCACCACGTCCCCTCCAACATCCACATCTCCAACGTCATCTCCGGCATCGGGGAATCGCTGCTGAAGCGGATGGACAAGGAATTCGCCAAGCGCAGCGAAGAGGAAGACGAGGACGAGGCGCAGCGGCTGTGGAACGAGGTGCCCGCCTGCTTCCGAAGCGACCGCGGCGGCGAGCGGCAGGGCGGCGGCTATGCCGAGATCGCCTGCGACCGGACCGGCTATCTCCAGATCGTCGACCGGAACTCGCTGATCAGCGCAGCCTGCGAACACGGCCTCGTGGTGCGGATGATCTGTCGGCCCGGCATGTTCGTCCATCCCGGCCGCGTGCTCTTCGACGCCTGGCCGAAAGACCGCGTCGACGACGATACGCGGGACGCCCTTTTGGCATCGATCGCGGCCGGCAGCAGCCGCTCGCCGCGCCAGGACATCAATTTCCTGTTCGACGAACTGGTCGAAATCGCCGGACGCGCGCTGTCGCCCGGCGTCAACGACCCCTATACCGCCATCACCTGCATGGACTGGCTGAAGGCCGCCTGCTGCAAGCTCGCCAGCATGAAGATGCCGAGCCGGCTGATCGGCGACGAGGAGGGAAACCTCCGGCTGATCGCCATGCGGGCGGGCTTTGCGGAATTCCTGGAAGTCGCCTTTGGCCACATCCGGCAATACGCGGCCTCGGACATGATCGCCGGCGAGCACTATCTGAACTGCCTCGCCCAGATCGCCCCGGCCTGCCGCGACGACGAGCAGCGCGAGGCCGTGCGGTTCCAGAAGACCCGCTTCCTCGGCCTGGCGCGGCTGGCGCTCGACGGCTCGGCCCTGAAGACCGTCGAGGCCGCCGGCAAGCGCGTGACCGATTGCCTCAGCGATCCAACGGGCCGCGAGGAGACGCTGGAGGTCGCAAGCCCGGCGGGATAGGCAGCCGGCTCCGTCCCCGTCTGGAGCCGCAGACGGTTCGTTCGGAAAAAGCCGGTCCCCGCCCGTCCGGATCAGGCGCTAGGGATGCATCTTCGCGCCCTTGGTCGCCTTGTCGACGTCCTTCCTCGGGCCGAACAGCGCGAGACCGACGAGGTTCGGCGCATCGGCGGGCTCGGCCTTGAAGGCTTCGCGGTTCGCGGCGTCGTGCCCGGTCGAGAACATCGCCTCGACATAGGCGGCCCGCGTCAGCCCACGCTCGACCGCCTGCCGCAACGCCCGCTGCAGGACGTCGGTCGTCGCGGCGAGGACCATGATCGGCTGGCCGAGCAGCGCGGCATGGCGCCGGCCGGCCGCGTCCTCGTAAGGCTCGCCCATCGCCTCCGGCACCGCGCCGGCGATGCCGGTCGCCAGGAACGCCGTCACGTTCAGCTTCTGCCATGCCGCCAGATCCTCGCGCACGAGGATCGCCACCTTGGTCTCGAAGACCATGCCCTGCTCCGTCCTGTTCCGGTTTCGAAGCGGCAGGACTAGCCGGCCGGCGCCCTCACGTCTGGAACGCTCGTGCAGGCGGCGCGGTAGGCGGCGGGCGTGACGCCGTAGGCACGGCGGAACCTGCGGCCGAGATGGCTCTGGTCGGCAAAGCCGCAGGCGGCGGCGACCTGCGAGGGCGCCTCGCCGGCGGCGAGTCGCCGCCGCGCCGCGATCAGCCGGATCTGCACGAGATAGGCGTGCGGGGCCGTGCCATAGGCGGCACGGAACGCCCGGGCGAGCTGGAACCGGTCCGCGGCTCCCGCCTCGCGGGCCAGGGCGTCGGCGCCGATGTCCTCGTCCAGGCATTCGTGCAGCCGCTCCCGGGCCCGGGCGGCGATGACCGGCGCGGCGAGCGGCGCCGATGGCGGCGGCGCGAAACCGAGATGGCTCTGCAGCCGCTCCACCACGCGGTCGAGCCCGGCGTCGCGGACGAGGCGCTCGGACTGCCCGAAGATGAGGTCGCAGCCGCGCCGGATCGCCCGTCCCAGCCGAGCGTCGTCCGACAGCGTCTCGCGGAACCGGCCGTCGCGGTCCCGCCCCTCACCCTGCGGCATGCGGAGAAGGGCCTGCGGCAGATAGAGCATCCGGTAGGCGAAGCCGCCCTCCGTCACCGCCTGGCCGTCATGGACCTCGCCGGGCTCGATCAGGATCACCCGGCCGCTCGTGCTCTGGCGGCGCCGGCCACGGCAGAAGAAGTCCTGGACGCCGTCATCCGTCACCCCGACCAGCCATTCGTCGTGATGGTGCAGATCGTAGGCGTGGCCGAAGAAGCGCGCGCGGATGGCCTCGACGCCGCTTCCGGCGTCGCGAACGAGGCGGATGTCGTCCTTCGGCTTCATGTCGTCTGGATACAGCGGGACCGGCCGGCGGTCACGCCGCCGGCCGATGCGGCGTTCAGCCGGCGTCCGCCCGGCGTCAGCCGTTGCCGCAGGCCGCCGCCCTTTCGGCGGGGCAAGCCGCCGGGACAGCCACCGCCCGCGGCTCGAGCCCAAACATCGAGCGCCCGGCGAAGCCGGCCGCGACGAGCAGCAGGATGCCGGCGGCATAGATGTCGGTCGTCCTCTGGATGCCGATCGCGCTGGCGAGGAAGCCGGCGACGATGGCGGGAACGCTGAAGGCGAGATAGCTCTCGACATAGAATGCCGAGAGAAGCTCCGCCCGCTGGTCGGCCGGCGCCAGCGGAACCACCGTCCCGAGGCAGCCGAGGAAGCTCGCGCCGAAGCCGATGCCGGCGATCGCCGTGCCGAGGAAGAGCACCGGCACCGAACCCGTATGGACTCCGGCGACGAGCGTGCCGATGCCGGCAACGGTCGCCGGCGCGCCGACGGTCAAAGCACGCGCCGGAGGGTATCGCCGCAGCGAAAACACCGCCGTCGCCCCGCTCAGCATCAGCGCGGCAACGACCGCGCCGCCGAGGAGTTCCGATTGCTGCCCCGTCGCCCGGACGATCAGCGAGGGCATCAGCGACAGATAGAAGCCGCCGAGCACCCAGAGCGCGACGTTGATCGGCGTGATGATCGCCATGGCCCGCCGCGCCTCCGACGGGATGCGTACCTGCGGCCGCAGGGAGGCGGCGAGCCCCGGCCTGAGCGAGGCCGTCTCGGGCATCGTTCGCAGAAGAGCGAGCTGCGCGACGACGACGGCCAGGAGCAGCGCGTAGACGAGCCGCATCGGCTCAGGTCCGAACTGCACGAGGGCACCGGTGACGAGCGCCCCCACCGTCATGCCGAGCAGCGGCGAGAGGCTGTTGACCAGCGGCCCGCGCCTTGCGTCCGCATCGGCGAGCGCGGCGCCGAGCGTGCTCGCCGCCGCCCCGGTGGCGAAACCCTGGACGAGGCGGGCCGCGAGCAGAAACCAGACATTCTCCGCAAACAGGAACAGGAGAAGGGCCACCGCCTGCACCGCCAGGGCCGCGGCGATCGCGGGCCGGCGGCCGACATGGTCGGAGATCGAGCCGACGACGAGCAACGCGGCGAGCAGGCTGAACGCATAGATCGCGAAGATCAGCGTCACGAGGAGCGGCGAGATCGCGAAGATCTCCTGGTAGAGGCGGTAGAGCGGCGTCGGCGCGGCGGAGGCCGCGAAGAACGCGCCGAGCGTCAGCCCGTAGAAGCGGAGCGCGGCCGGATGCGCAGCGGCGGAGGTGGTTGCGGAAGGGGTGGACATGCGCCTATCTTCCTTAAAGCGAATTCTTTGCGTTCTCCATCTAGCGCCCCTCCGGCCTAAACGCAAATATTTTGCGATAACAAAATTCGGCGCCCCGTGCTTCGGGCTCGTCCGAGGGAGTGGAAGCCATGTCACCGAAGCCCGTGAGCCGGCCGGGCGGCCGTAGCGCCAGGGTCCAGGCCGCAGTCCACGCGGCCGTGCGATCGCTGCTCGCCGAGGTCGATCGCTCGGAGATCACCATTCCGGCCATCGCCGATCGCGCCAAGGTGACGCCCTCGACCATCTATCGCCGCTGGGGCGACCTGGCCGAGCTCTTGGCGGATGTCGCCATGGAGCGCATCCGGCCCGACGGCGAGCCGCAGGACACCGGTTCGGCCAAGAGCGATCTCGCCGCCTGGGCGGAGCAATATGCTGAGGAGATGGCGAGCGATGTCGGGCGCCAGATGTATCGCGACATCCTCGCGAGCCGTTCGGGCGCCAACATCCCGGGCCAATGCTGCGACATCGTGCGCCGGCAGATGCTGACGCTCGCCGAACGCGCCGCCGGACGCAGCGAAGCCTTTCCCGATCTGGAGGCGATCATGGACGGCGTCGTTGCGCCGATCGTCTACCGCATCCTCTTCGCCGAACCGCCCTCGCAGGAGCACTGCCGGGCACTGGTGGAGGCGCTGTTCGCGGAGCGCCGGAGGCGGGACGGCGGCGTGTCGCGCGACGCCGCCTGAGCGCCGGCGCGCCGCACTCAGCCCTCGCCGCCCTCCTCGAACAGGCTCGACTGCACGCCTTGGTAGGTGCTCGGCACGGCGAGCCCCAGATGGCGGAAGGCATGCTGGGTCAGCAGCCGGCCGCGCGGCGTGCGCTGCAGGAAGCCCTGCTGCAGGAGATAGGGCTCGACGATGTCCTCGATGGCGTCGCGCGGCTCCGACAGTGCCGCGGCGATCGTCTCGATGCCGACGGGGCCGCCGCCGAAGTTCAGCGCGATGAGGTCGAGATAGCGCCGGTCGAGCTGGTCGAGGCCGAGGCTGTCGACCTCGAGCCGCGACAGCGCTTCGTCGGCGACGCGGCGGTTCACCGTCTCGGCGCCCGCGACATGGGCGAAGTCGCGCACCCGGCGCAGGAGCCGGCCGGCGATGCGCGGCGTGCCCCGCGCCCGGCGGGCGATCTCCCTGGCGCCGTCCTCGCTCATCGGCTGGCTCATCAGCCGCGCGCCGCGGGTGACGATCTGCTCCAGTTCCTCGACCGTATAGAAGTTGAGGCGCACCGGGATGCCGAAGCGGTCGCGCAGCGGCGTCGTCAAGAGGCCGAGGCGCGTCGTCGCGGCGACGAGGGTGAACTTCGACAGGTCGATCTTCACCGAGCGCGCCGCCGGCCCCTCGCCGATGATGAGGTCGAGCTGGAAGTCCTCCATCGCGGGGTAGAGGATTTCCTCCACCGCCGGCGACAGGCGGTGGATCTCGTCGATGAACAGGACGTCGCGCTCCTCCAGATTGGTGAGCAGCGCGGCGAGATCGCCGGCCTTGGCGATCACCGGGCCGGAGGTCGAGCGGAAGTTGACGCCGAGCTCCTTCGCCATGATCTGCGCGAGCGTCGTCTTGCCGAGGCCGGGCGGCCCGACGAAGAGCACGTGGTCGAGCGCCTCGCCGCGCGCCTTCGCCGCCTCGATGAAGACCTTCAGATTGGCGCGGGCCGCGGCCTGGCCGACGAACTCGTCGAGCCGCTGCGGTCGCAGCGTCGCATCGACGTCCTCGCCGCGTTTGTCAGCCGACATCAGGCGCGCGGTCTCGCTCATGCGAGGAGTTCCATACCGGAAATGTCCCGAGCGGCCTTCTGGTCGAAGGTGACAGTGTGCATGCATCCGGCGCGACGGCTGGCGCGAGCGATCAGATAGTCCGAGATGCCGGCTTTGACTTTCTCCCGATCCGCGAACAGATCCTGCAGATAATCCCTGTCCTCGAACCGAATTTCCTCAAGCGACAACAAGTTCAAGAACGCGGTGGCAACGGCTTCGGACCGAACTTTTGCGACCTGCCGAAGGTACCAGACTGCTTCTATCAAGACGACAATCGACACAAACGCCGGCTCGGCCCTCGTTCTTGCAGTAAAGAATTCGGCAGCCCGATCATGCTGCGCGGGGTCGTCCGCCAGGATGAAACGAAGCAGGACGTTCGTATCAACTCCGATCATCACGCGCTTCGTTCCACTCGCGCTTGATCCGCTCGTCGTCGTCCGCCACCGCTTCTGCAATGGCATCATCCATTTCCCCGACCGTCAGGGCACGTCCCAGTGGATTTCCGAGGAATCCTGCAAGATCCGCAATCCGAAGGCGACGTGGCGTCAGAACAACGGATCCGTCGACCACGGAGACATCGCACCGCGTCCCTGCGTGCAGTGCAAGTTGCTCCCGGATTTCCTTTGGGATCGTCATCTGCCCCTTCGAGGTCATCGTCGTCACCGCGGACATATCCTTACCTCCAAGCAACTCCTTACGAGCGAAGATAGTAAGGAATGCGCCTCACGTCCATCGTCAATTCCGGCTCAGCGCCTTCAGTCCCAGCCGGATCAGCTTGGCGCTCTCGGCGCCTTCGCCGGCCTCCTTGACCGCTGCCGCGACGGCGTTCGCCGCCTGGTCGCGGGAATAGCCGAGATTGACGAGGGCCGAGACGGCGTCGGCGACCGGCGCTGCGGCGGTGCCCCCGCCGATGTCGCGCTTCAGGCCGAAGCTCTCCTCGGCGCCAGCTCCGGAGAAGGCGGGAACCTTGTCCTTCAGCTCCGCGACGATGCGCGCCGCGACCCTCGGGCCGACGCCCGGGGCGCGGGCCACCATCGCCTTGTCCTGCAGCGCGACGGCGTTGGCGAGGTCGCCGGGGGACAGCGTGCCGACCACCGCCAGCGCCACCTTGGCGCCGACGCCCTGGACGGTCTGCAGCAGGCGGAACCAGTCCCGCTCGGCCGCCGACGGGAAGCCGTAGAGACGGATCGCGTCCTCGCGCACCACCGTCTCGATGAACAGGATGGCCGCCTCGCCCACGCCAGGCAGCGCCGCCAGCGTCCGCGCCCCGCAGAAGGCGACGTAGCCGACGCCATGGACGTCGACGACGGCATGGTCCTCGCCGATCTCGTCGATCGTGCCCTTCAGCTTGCCGATCATCGGTTCCGCCGCGCCGCGCCGCGTCTCGACGCGATGGAGGTGCGCTCCCCGTCCGCCACTGCTTTCCGATCGTCGTTCAAGGCCTTGCCCATCGCTCCTGCGCCCAGCGGCGTTCCGTCGAACCGCCACGCGGTCCTGAAGCCGGGGTAATGCAGAGGCAGGAACAGGTCAAGAACATGCAGGCCGCCGGCGGACCGCCGCGCCCGGTCATCGTCAGGGCGGAGCTGAGGGACGCGGGATTCCCCGACATGTCTGACCGAGTTCCGGCGAGGGTCGAGATCCCCGGCATGAAGGCTGCGGACCCGAAAGCGGTCCCGAACACGGCGGCTTGCGGTCGCGTCCGCCGCAACCACATTTCGCCGCAAGCACAGGAGACGCCGACCGCATGGCCTACGAGATCGACCCGACCCAGCCGTTGGACGAGGAAATCCGCCGCATTGCGAAGGAGCAGATCCGCAAGATCGAAAAGAGCCTCGGCGAGGGAGGCGAGGACCCGCACGAGGCCATCCACGACGCGCGCAAGCGGTTCAAGAAGCTGCGCGGCCTGATCCGGCTGGTGAAGGATGCGGACGCCGACTTCTATGACGCGGAGAACGCGCAGTTCCGCGACACCGCCCGCGAACTCTCGGTCGTCCGCGACAAGGCGGCGCTGGTGGAGGCGGTGGACGCGCTCGGCGAGCGGTTCAAGGACGAGGTGAAGGTCGCGCCGTTCCGCACGGTCCGCGATCGCCTGGTCGCGCAGCGCGATGCCGCCGCAGCCGAAGAAGGCGATCTGGCACCGACGCTTGCCCGGGTGCGCGAGGTCCTTCGGGACGCGCGCGAGCGGCTGGATCGGCTGACGTTTCCCAAGCGGGCCGATCCCGCCAAGATCGTCGCTGCGGGAATCGCCCGGACCCACCGCCGCGGCCGCAAGGCGCTGCGGCTCACCGAGAAGCAGCCACAGGCGGAGATCTTTCACGATCTGCGCAAGCGCGCGAAATACGCCTCGATGCATTTCCGCCTGATCGCGCCGCTCTGGCCGGAGGTGTTCCGGCCGATGGCGGAAGCCGCCAAGGGCATCGGCGACGATCTCGGCCTCGACCACGACTATGCGGTCTTCCGAGCGGCCCTTGCCGCCGATCCCAAGACCTTCGGCTCGCACGAGGAACTGACCGTGGTGCTCGGCCTGATGGACCGGCGGCAGAGCGAACTCCGCCAGAGCGCACGCGATGCCGCGCGCCGTCTCTACGCCGAGACCCCGGACGCGCTGGAAGGGCGCGTGCGGCGCCTTTACCGGGCGCGTCGGACCGTCGCGGCGCGGACGGCCGCGGCGCCCGTCCCTGCGCCGGGCGATGACGACCACAGCATCGGGTGACGGGCTCGGCCCCAGGCACCGGTGCCTGCCAGCCGCGCGCCTCCGCCGCGCCGGCATCCTCGGCGGGCATTTTCTTTTGCCGGCGGTCGCGCCATAACGCGGCCGACTGATCATTCGGGGACAGCGACATCATGGCCGACGCCTTCATCTGCGATTACATCCGCACCCCCTTCGGACGCTTCGCCGGCGCCCTCGCCTCGGTGCGCGCGGACGATCTCGGCGCGGTTCCGATCAGGGCGCTGATGGAGCGGAACGCCTCGGTCGATTGGGAAGCGGTGGAAGAGGTGTTCTACGGCTGCGCCAACCAGGCGGGCGAGGACAACCGCAACGTCGCACGCATGTCCGCCCTCCTCGCCGGCCTGCCGGTCAGCGTCCCCGGCGTGACGCTGAACCGCCTCTGCGGCTCCGGGATGGACGCGGTCGTCACGGCCGCCCGGGCCATTCGCGCCGGCGAGATCGAGCTCGCCATCGCCGGCGGCGTCGAATCGATGTCCCGGGCGCCCTTCGTCATGCCGAAGGCCGAGACGGCCTATTCCCGCGACGCCTCGATCTACGACACGACCATCGGCTGGCGCTTCGTCAATCCGGTCATGAAGAGCCAGTACGGCGTCGATTCCATGCCGGAGACCGGCGAGAACGTCGCCGCCGACTTCGCCGTCTCGCGCGCGGACCAGGACGCCTTCGCGCTGCGCTCGCAACAGAAGACGGCAGCGGCTCAAGCGTCCGGCCGGCTCGCCAAGGAGATCGCGCCCGTCACCATTCCGCAGCGCAAGGGCGATCCGCGCATCGTCGACACCGACGAGCATCCGCGCGGCGACACCACGCTGGAGAAGCTCGCCCGGCTTCCGACGCCCTTCCGCAAGGAGGGCGGCTCGGTCACCGCGGGCAACGCCTCGGGCGTCAACGACGGCGCGGCGGCGCTCATCGTCGCCAGCGAGGCGGCGGCCAGGCGCTTCGGACTGACGCCGATCGCGCGCATTCTCGGCGGTGCGACCGCCGGCGTTCCGCCCCGGATCATGGGCATGGGCCCGGCGCCCGCCTCGAAGAAGCTCTGCGAGCGGCTCGGCCTGAAGCCGAGCGACTTCGATGTCGTCGAACTGAACGAGGCCTTCGCCAGCCAGGGGATCGCGGTGCTCCGCGATCTCGGCATCGCCGAGGACGCCGCCCATGTGAACCCGAACGGCGGCGCCATCGCCATCGGCCACCCGCTCGGCGCTTCGGGGGCGCGCATCACCGGCACGGCGGCGCTGGAACTCGCCGAGACCGGCAAGCGCCTCGCGCTCGCGACCATGTGCATCGGCGTCGGCCAGGGGATCGCCGTGGCGATGGAACGCGTCTGATCCGAGCCGGACGGCCGGACATCGGCGCCGGCGTTCCCGCTACCGCGGCGCTCGGTCCGGCGCCGGGGAGGCGCGTAGGGACGCCGCCGGGTTCGGCGGAGTCAATGCTGCCGCAATCGGTCGGTAGGCCGGCGACGCGGGCGGAGGGGACGTCTCCGCCCGGACGGCCCGCGCAGCATACCGGCGCGAGCGATCTGCGGCGAAATTCACAATCTTGAATGCGGCATGAACCCGCGACCTGCATGAGGCTGCAGTCGAGGGACGAGGGAATCAGATGGACAGGACGTTGAGGGAAGTGGTGAAGTCGCACGTGGCGCGCGCGGGCAGCGGGTCGTTCATCGACGTGCCGGAACTCGCCGACCGCATCGGCCGCAAACTCGGCTACGACGGATCCGCGCGCCGGCTGATGCTCATCCGTCTGATCATGAGCGAATGTGCTGCCGCCGGTCTCGCCATGCGCCTCGACGACGAGGCGGCCGCGCAGCGGCGGGAGCCGACACAGGAGCCGGGCGCCCAGAGCGTGGAAGAGGCGCCCTTCACCGCCAAGGCGAGCTAGGGCATTCGCCCGGCCTCTCGGCCTGACGGTCCGACGCCCCCGACCTCCGCAGGATCGACGGCAGCTTCCCGGACCCGCCTCGTCGGACTTGCTCTGCCGGCCATGATGCCACCGCCTCGCCGAGGCCGATCTGGGCGCGGCGCGTCGCCGGCTGCCGTCGGTGCGGCCGCGCCATCTTCGGCGGCATCTCTGCGAATTTCAGGTCGCGGCCATCGATATCGCGCCGAAGTCAAAAGGCGCCTGACGGCGTTCCCGCACCCCGCCTCGGCCGAGCGATCGCGGGATGTCCTGCCCGCGGCTCTTGGCTCATCCCGCCGCCTCGCGGCGTGCCCACGTCAATCCTCTCAGGCTCTTAGCCGAACCGGAGCGGCTTCTTCCCCTCGGGCATGTGGGCCCGCCGCGGCCAAGCCCTCCCGCTAAGCTGGCGCTCTCTTCACGCTTACTTAACGCTTTGCGGCCGTGCGAAGACGGTTGCACGCCTCGAATCTTTTGCGGAAGAATAACGGCGGATTCCATGAGATCGACATAAAGGCACTGCTTCGTAGCGGGGTCAGCCGATCGGACCGAAGGACGGATCGACCTGCTGAAAGGAATTGGTTACCAAGATTTGTCATACTCAATGGCAGCGATCGGACCGGCCGGCAGGGTGATGCCGGACACGTGCCGAGGGGACTCGCAGCGAAATTGATCTGAGCGTCGCGACAGGGGAAGCGATTGACTGCAGCAAATCTCGAGGGGGCGCGGCCGGACGCACGCAAGACTTCGCGCAAAGCGCGAAGCGCGTCACGGCATGCTGCTTGGATCGGCGTTGCGGTGTTTTCGGCAACGACCGTCCTGACGACAAGCCATGCTTCGCATCCAGAGCGCGGAGCGGACGAAATCCCGCAGGGCGTCATGCTGGCGCAGGCCGAAGCTCCGTCGGCGACGACGGGTTCGGCGGGCCGGTGGGGCGTTGCCGAGGCCGACCGCAGCTCGCGCGTCTTCCATTCGGCCGATCTCGCCGAGCGCGGCGGTCGCGTCTTCAGCCGACCGGCCGCTCCCGAGCGGCAGGTGGCGAGCGCGAAAGGGCCGGGCAGAGCCGGCGCGCGTAGCCGTGGCCCGCTGCTCCAGAGCGTCGCATACGCGCCCGAGACAGCGACGCCGCCGAGCACGGCTCTGCTCAATGCGCGGCTGACGGCCGGCGGATCCGAGAAGGCCGTCGCGGCGGCCAGCCTCTTCGCCAAGATCGTTCCGACACCGTCCGATCCGCCGCAGGCCAAGGAGGCGGTGCAGGTCGCTTCACTGGATCCTCGTCCGGGTCTCGGCGCCGACGCATCCTCCGACGAGGTGGCGCCTCTCGCCATGCTTCCGACGGATGGAAACGTTCCCGTGCCGTCCTTCCGCAGCTCGATCTCGTCCGAGATACAGGCCGAAGTCGCAGAGCCGGCAGAAAACCGCCCGTCCGAGCCGGACTCGCTTCCGCCCGGACCTTCCGCGGTCGCGGTTCCGTCCGAACGCCCGGAAGCGCCGCCACAGCGGCCGGTGCGTGTCGCGAGCCTGG
Source organism: Jiella sp. M17.18 (assembly GCF_041027365.1). Taxonomy (NCBI): domain Bacteria; kingdom Pseudomonadati; phylum Pseudomonadota; class Alphaproteobacteria; order Hyphomicrobiales; family Aurantimonadaceae; genus Jiella; species Jiella sp. M17.18. Next base: position 297,286 of record NZ_JBFTEH010000005.1, read on the forward strand.
AGCCGCAGGACGTGGCGCCGCCCCGCAGCGTGCCGCAGCCGAATGCGGTCGCCGCGATCGAGGCGCCCCGGCCCGAGAAGCGGCCGGTGCAGAAGCCCACCCCGGTCGTCGCCTATGCCCGGCCGGACGCCGGCGCCGCCGCGGCTCCGCAGGACAGCGGCCAGTCCGGCATCGGAAGCTTCTTCCACCGCCTGTTCCACGCCAATGGCGGCTCGTCCTCCCTGCCCGGCCCGGGCAGCCGCGTCGCCGTGTACGACATCTCTTCGGCGACGGTGTACCTGCCGGGAGACGGGCGCCTGGAAGCGCATTCCGGGCTCGGCCAGATGCAGGACAACCCGCGCTACGTGAACCAGAAGAACCGCGGGCCGACGCCGCCGAACATTTACAACCTCGTCCTGCGCGAGAGCCGCTTCCACGGCGCCGAGGCGATCCGGCTGCTTCCGGCCGACGGCCGCAAGAAGTTCAATCGCGACGGGCTGCTGGCCCATCCCTACATGTATATCGGCCCGGGCAACGACCGCTCCCAGTCGAACGGCTGCGTCGTCTTCAAGAACTACGCGCGCTTTCTCCAGGCCTTCAAGCAGGGCCGCGTGAAGCAGATGATCGTGGTCAAGACGCTCGACGATCTGCCGACCTACATGGCCGCCCTGTAAGGCCAGCCTCAGCGACGCGTTCTGGAACGGCGGCTCCGGTAACCGGGGGCGCCGTTCGCGCATTCTGATCCTGCGCTTCCCGCCCTGCGACCGCTTCCCCTTCACGGAGCTGTCATGCAGGGCTGCTACCCGCGCCGCTCGGCGGACCTCGTCCGCACAGCTTTGCGAAGCGGGAAACGGGTGTGGCAGAGGTCGCCGTTCGATCCTTGACGAAGGCTTGGGGTCCCTCGCGGGCGGTGGACGACGTCTCGTTCACGGTCCGCAAGGGGAGCCTTGCCGTGCTTCTCGGGCCCTCCGGCTGCGGAAAGTCCACCACGCTGCGGATGATCGCCGGGCTGGACGAGCCGACCTTGGGCGAGATCGCCATCGGCGGCGCGGATGTCGGCGGCCGTGCCGGCGCGGCGCGCGGCGTCGCCATGGTCTTCCAGTCCTATGCCCTGTTCCCGCACCTCTCCGTCGCCGACAACATCACCTTCGGCCTGTCGGTCCGCAAGGTGCCGAAGTCCGGGCAGCGCGACCGGCTGGCAAAGGTCGCCGAGCTCCTCGGCCTCGCGCCCCTGCTCGACCGCAAGCCGGCGCAACTCTCCGGCGGCCAGCAGCAGCGCGTCGCCCTCGGCCGTGCCCTGATCGCCGAGGCGCCGGTGTGCCTCCTCGACGAGCCGCTATCCAACCTCGACGCCCAGCTGCGCCAGGATCTGCGCCGCGAGATCCGCGCGCTGCAGCAGCGCCTCGGCGTCACCATGATCTACGTCACCCACGACCAGACCGAGGCGATGAGCATGGCCGACCAGGTCATCCTCATGCGCGGCGGCAGGATCGAACAGGACGACACGCCGGCCGGTCTGTACGAGCGGCCCGCGAGCCTCTTCGCCGCCCGCTTCGTCGGCGGCTCCGCGATGAACGTCTTCGACCTCGCCGACACGCCGGACGGACGCGGCGCCGTCATCGCCGGCGTCGAGGGTCCGGCCGTCCTCGATCGTCCGGGTCGCGGCCTGGTGCTCGGGCTGCGGCCGGAGGACGTCGCCCTGGCGCCGGCCGGCAGTCTCCAGCCCGGCGGCCCGAAGGCGGAGACGGTGTCGGTCGAATATCTCGGCGCCGACGCGCTGGTGACCTGCCGGCTCGGCGGCCGCGAGATCGTCGCGCGGGTCCGGGGCGCCGAAGCCCCGCACCCCGGCGAAACCGTCGCGCTCGGCTGGGACCGCACCGCCATGCACCTCTTCGACGCGGCCAGCGGACGCCGCCTCGAATCCGCCGGCTGCTCCGGCGGCGCAACCACCCACCAGATCCGTCAACAGGGGACAGTCACGCCATGAACCGCATCGCCAGGGCTCTCGCCGGAGCCGCTCTCGTCACCTCGGCGCTCGCCGCGCCGGCTCATGCCGCGACCGAGATCAGCTTCTACTATCCGATCGCCGTCGGCGGCCCGATCACCAAGATCATCGACGGCTATGTCTCCGAGTTCGAGAAGGCCAACCCGAACATCACGGTGAAGCCGGTCTACACCGGCAGCTACCAGGACTCGATCGTCAAGGCGATGACCGCCGCGCGGGCCGGCAACGCGCCGGACGTCGCCGTGCTCCTGTCGACGGACATGTTCACGCTGATCGATGCCAACATGATCCTCGCCTATGACGACGTCGCGAAATCCGACGCCGACAAGGAGTGGCTGAACGCGTTCTACCCGGCCTTCATGGCGAACAGCCAGGCGGACGGCCACACCTGGGGCGTGCCGTTCCAGCGCTCGACCATCGTCCAGTACTACAACAAGGACGCCTTCAAGAAGGCTGGGCTCGACCCGAACCATGCGCCGCAGACTTGGGACGAACTCGTCCAGATGGGCCAGAAGCTGACGAAGACGGACGCCTCCGGCAACGTCACGCAGTGGGGCCTCGAGATTCCCTCTTCCGGCTTCCCCTACTGGCTGTTCCAGGCGCTGGCGATCGAGAACGGCGCCGACCTCGCCAACCAGAACGGCACCAAGGTCAACTATAACGGCGACAAGGTCGTCGAGGCCGCGCAGTTCTGGGCCGATCTCGGCCAGAAGGACAAGATCGAGCCGACCGGCATCATCGACTGGGGAACGACGCCCAAGGATTTCTTCCAGGGCAAGACCGCGATCATGTGGACGACGACCGGCAACCTCACCAACGTCCGCAAGAACGCCCCCTTCGACTTCGGCGTCGCCGAACTGCCGAAGAAGGTGCAGGGCGGCTCGCCGACCGGCGGCGGCAACGTCTACCTCTTCGACACCGGCAACAAGGACAAGGAAGCGGCGGCGCTGAAGTTCGCGCACTTCCTCACCACCAAGGACCGGGCCGCCGATTGGGGCATTGCGACCGGCTACATCGCCACCCGGCCGGACGCCTGGCAGACGGACCGCATGCAGACCTATGTCAAGGACTTCCCGGCGGCGGCCGTCGCGCGCGACCAGCTGAAGGTCGCCAAGGCCGAGCTCTCGACGCATGAGAACCAGCGCGTGACCAAGGCGCTGAACGACGCGCTGCAGGCGATCCTCACCGGCACGAGCCAGGCCAGGCCCGCGCTCGACCAGGCCCAGCAGGAAGCCGACCGCATCCTGAAGCCCTTCCAGGACTGACCGAAACCGGAGGTCGGCGCCGCAGCTTTCCGGCGCGGCGCCGGCCATCGTCGAGCCCGACATGACAACCACGCGCAAGACCGGCTGGAACATCCATCTGCAGGGCTGGCTCCTCGCTTTGCCGGCGATCGTGCTGCTCGCCGGCTTCACGCATGTTCCGGCGGTCGCGACCTTCGTCGACAGCTTCTACTCGACGCCGCGCGGGCGCCGCCCGTCGCACTTCGTCGGCCTCGACCACTATGCCGCGATGGTCGCGGATCCGATCTTCTGGCAGGCCTTCTGGAACAACCTCGCCTATGCCGTCGTCACCGTGCCGATCTCGATCGCGCTGGCGCTCGTGATGGCGCTCTGGGTGAACGGCAGGATCCCCGGCCGCGCCGCCCTGCGGCTCGCCTTCTTCACGCCGACCGTCCTGCCGATGATCGCCGCGGCCAATATCTGGCTGTTCTTCTACACCCCCGGCTACGGCCTGCTCGACCAGATCGCGCATCTCTTCGGGGGCGCGAGCACCAACTGGCTCGGCACGCCGGCAACGGCCCTGCCCTGCCTGATGGCGGTGACGATCTGGAAGGAGTCCGGCTTCTTCATGATCTTCTTCCTCGCTGCCCTGCAGCAGGTGCCGCTCGACCTCTACGAAGCAGCGCGGCTGGAGAACGCCTCGCGCTGGCAGGTGTTCTCCCGCATCACCTGGCCGCTGGTGATGCCGACGACCCTGTTCGTCGCGATCAACGCGCTGATCAACGCCTTCCGTATCGTCGACCAGGTGATCGCGATGACCGGCGGCGGCCCGAACAATGCGACGAGCCTCCTGCTCTTCTACATCTACCAGGTCGCCTTCTCGTTCTGGGATTCCGGCTATGCCGCGGCGCTGTCGAGCGTGCTCCTGATCGTGCTGGCGGCCGTGGCGATCGCGCAGTTCTTCCTGCTCGACCGCAGGATCCACTATCGATGAGGCGCACAACGACCGCCGAACGCGTGGGACGGTTCGCAGTCGCCGGCGCCGCCTGGCTTGCCGGCCTGATCTGGGCGCTGCCGATCCTCTACGCGCTGTGGGCGGCCTTTCACCCCTCGGCCTACGCCACCGACTTCTCGCTCACCGCGCCGCTGACCCTCCACAATTTTGCGCGCGCCTGGGTCGCCGCGCCCTTCGCCCGCTACTTCCTGAACACGGCGATCCTCGTCACCGGCATCATGCTGGCGCAGTTCGTCGTCTGCACGCTCGCCGCCTTCGCGCTTGCCCGCTGGAACTTTCGCGGCAGCTCCGTCCTGTTCGCGCTGATCCTCGTCCAGCTGATGGTGACGCCGGACGTCCTGATCGTCGAGAACTACCGCACGCTGCACAGCCTCGGCCTGATCGACACGCTGACCGGCATCGGCATCCCCTATGTCGCCTCGGCCTTCGGCATCTTCCTGCTGCGCCAGGCCTTCAAGACGATCCCGAAGGAGCTCGACGATGCGGCGCGGCTCGAGGGCGCGAGCACGCTGCAGACGATCCTGCGGGTCTATCTGCCGCTCGCCCGGCCGGTCTACGTCGCCTACGGCCTCGTCTCGGTCAGCTATCACTGGAACAACTTCCTCTGGCCGCTGATCGTGACGAATTCGGTCGAGACGCGGCCGCTGACGGTCGGGCTGCAGGTCTTCGCCTCGGTCGACCAGGGCATCGACTGGTCGGTCATCACCGCCGCCGCGCTGATGACCTCGGCGCCACTGATGATCCTGTTCCTGATCTTCCAGCGCGCCTTCATCCAGAGCTTTCTGCGCGCCGGCATCCGCTGAGACGTCGCCGCCTCCGCCGTCGGCCGCCGCAGCGATCCGGCTGGCGGTGCCCCCGGGGTGCACGCTCGTCTCGACCGGATCGCACCCGTCCCCGCGTCGACCCTCGGCTGTCACACAGGCGTATCAAACTGCCGCTACCAAACGCCGGCAAAAGGTGTTTCACTGCGCATTGCACAGCCGTGCAACGGGGATTTCGATGGACTCCGCCTCGTTTCTCAGGGTCGATCGCGTCGAGGTGGGCTACGGTCGCACTACGGTCCTCGACGGCCTGAGCCTCAGCGTCGCCAAGGGCGAATTCGTCGCCCTGCTCGGCTCGTCCGGCTGCGGCAAGACCACGCTCCTGCGCACCATCGCCGGCTTCGCCAGCCCCCGCTCCGGCACGGTCAGCCTCGCCGGCGAGGACATCACCGCCCTCTCGCCGGACCGGCGCGGCATGGCGCTGGTCTTCCAGTCCTATGCGCTGTGGCCGCATATGAGCGTCGCCGCCAATATCGGCTACGGGCTGAAGCTGCGTCGCCTCGCCCGCGCCGAGATCGCTCGCCGGGTGGCCGACGTGATGGCGATGCTCGGCCTCGACGGCCTCGGCGAGCGCCGCCCGAGCGAGCTGTCGGGCGGCCAGCGCCAGCGCGTCGCGCTCGGACGCGCCCTCGCCGTCTCGCCGGAGATCCTGCTCCTCGACGAGCCCCTGTCCAATCTCGACGCGCGGGTGCGGCTGAGCGTTCGACAGGAGATCCGGCAGCTGCAGAAGCGGCTCGGCATCACCGCTGTCCACGTCACCCACGACCGTGAGGAGGCGATGGTGATGGCCGACCGGATCGTCATTCTCGACCGCGGGCGGATCGCCCAGCAGGGCACGCCGGAGGCCGTCTACAATCGGCCGGCCTCGGCCTTCGTCGCCGCCTTCATGGGCGCCGAGAACGTCCTGCCGCTGACCGTCGCGGTCACGGGCGAGCGCATCACCGTCGCCGCCGGAGCCGCCAATGCGGCCGCCGTCCTGCCGCGCGACGGGCGGCCGCTCGCGTCGGGCCCGGTGGAGGCACGCTTCCGCGCCGAGGCGGCCCGGCTCGAAGCCGGCCGGGCGGCGCCCTGCGAAGGCTTCGCCGACTTCTTCGGCACGGTGCGCGGCGTCTCCTATCCCGGCGGCCTCTGGCGCCACGTCGTCTCGATCGGCGAACGCGACATTCTGGTCGACGCAGCCGCCGCGACGCCGCCCGGCACCGCGGTGACGGTTCGCGTGCCGGCCGAACACCTTTTCCTCTTCGGCCCGGCTCCCGAGCCCGCCCTCCCCCATTCCCGTCCGCCCGCGCCATCCAGCGGGAGGGCGGGATGACCCGGAAGACCCCACCCTTCATTCACGGAGTCACGTAAGATGAAAACGCTTCTCCTCGCCGGCCTGATGGCCGGTGCCCTGGCGCTGCCGGCCTCGGCCGCCCAGCTCACCGTCGTCACCGCCGGCGACACCAACATGGTCGACTACATCAACCAGTATCTCGGGCCGCTCTTCGAAAAGCAGAACCCGGGCGACACCGTCCGCGCCGTCGGCACCGGCCCCGGCGACGCCGGCTCACAGAAGATCCTCGAGCGCTTCGAGGCCCAGTCCGGCAACGAAAAGTGGGACACCGACGTCGCCGTCGTCCACGAGAAGTTCGTCGGGCCGATGGTCGAGAAGGGCTTCCTGAAGAAGTACCGCTCGGACATCTCGACCGGCAAGCTGGTCACGTCGGACAAGGCCAAGATGGCGCTCGGCACCAATGTCGACGGCTATGTCATGCCGATGTTCTCCAGCCAGACGGCGATCGCCTACAATCCCGACCTCGTGAAGAACCCGCCGAAGAGCTATTCCGAGATCGCCGACTGGGCGAAGGCGCACCCGAAAGAGTTCGGCTATAACGGCATCAAGGGCGGCGCGTCCGGCGTGTCCTTCGTCATGGGCTGGATCTACGCCTTCGGCGACGGCGACGCCAAGCAGCTGATGAACGGACCCTTCGAGGAGAGCCAGACGAAGAAGTGGGACGCCGCCCTCCAGAAGCTGAAGGACTTCAACCAGGTCGCGACGCTCACCCCCGGCAATGCCGGCACGCTCGACATGTTGTCGCGCGGCGAGATCGCCATGGGCCCCGTCTGGGTCGACATGTTCTATTCCTGGCAGGCCGACGGAAAGCTGCCGCCGAACTTCAAGCTGGTCCTGCCGGCGCCGGGCATGCCCGGCCAGCCGATGCACTACGTCATCCCGAAGGGTGCCCCGAACCCTCAGCTCGCCGAGAAGTTCGTCGAACTCGCCACGTCGCCGAAGGTCCAGGCGGAAGGCATCGTCAAGCGCTTCAACTGGTACCCGGGCATCGACGCGAAATACGTCAAGCCCGAGCTCGACCAGGCGACCTGGGACAAGCTGTTCAAGGACGTGACGCCGGAAGACCTGGCGAAATACGCCAAGCCCTTCCCGATCGCGCCCTACAACAACGCGATCCTCGAAGCCTATGAGAAGAACGTCGCCAACTAGGCGATCCGAGGAGGGAGCCGCCCGCGACGCGGGCGGCTTCCCGGATCCGGGCCGAGCCCCCTTCGATATCCCTTCCCCGCTGCGATGATCTGATGCGCGAACGCCTCGTCGGTCTCGGCCTCGTCCTGCCGGCCCTCCTGACCATCCTCCTGCTCTTCGTCTATCCGCTGACGACGTCGGTCACCGGCGCCTTCGAGACGGAGGCGGGCGCGGGCCTCGGCAATTTCGCCAAGGTCTGGGAGCTCTACGCCACCGACATCCTCTACACGCTGGCGATCGTGTCGCTCTCGACCGTCCTGATCGCGCTCTTCTCGATCATCATCGGCGGCTATCTGACGCTCGGCGAGAATCCGCGCGCCGTCGCGATCCTGCGCTGGCTCTATCGCTGGCCGCTGTTCATTCCCTTCATCGTCGTCGGCCAGATCATGCGGACCTTCCTCGCCAAGAACGGGCTGATGAACAATCTCCTCGTCGCCGCCGGCCTGCTGACGCCGCTGCAGACGACGAGCTTCCTCGACTGGCGCGGCATCGTCATCGCCTTCGTCTGGAAGCAGACACCCTTCGTCGCGCTGCTGGTCGCCGGCGCCATGGCCGCGCTCGATCGCGGCACGATCGAGGCGGCGCGCAATCTCGGGGCCTCTCGCCTCAGGATCCTCGTCGAGATCGTCGTGCCGCAGGTCCGCGGGACCCTCCTCGTCGGGATGATCCTCTCCTTCGTCACCATGATGTCGGTGCTCTCGGTGCCGCTGATGATCAGCGCCCAGACGCCGACCATGATCACCGCCGACATGGCCTTCCGCATCAACGCCTATGGCGACTACGGCGTCGCCGACGCGCTGGGCCTGATCTCGCTGGCGATGACCTTCGCGGTGGCCTTCGCCTATCTGCGGCAGAGCGTCAGGGAGCGGTCGCGATGAGCCTCGCCGTCTCTCGCGCCCCATCCTTCGCGCGATTCCGTCCGAACCTGCGCTGGCTGCCGCGCGCGCTCTGCCTCGGCCTCCTCGCCTTCGTCATCTTCGGGCCGCTGGCGAACCTGTTGCTCTGGGCCTTCGCCGAGCGCTGGTACTACCCGCACATCCTGCCGCTGCAATACGGCTTCGAGTTCTGGGGCCGGGTCTTCGAGCCTCGCGGCGGCGCGCTCACCTCGCTGTCGAACAGCATCGTCATCGCGCTTCTCGCCGTCGCCGGCTCGCTGGCGCTCGCGGTTCCCGCCGCCTATTCGCTGGCCCGGCTGAAGCTGCCGCTGCGCAGCCTCATCCTCATCGCCTTCCTGATCCCGCAGGCCTTTCCGGAGATGCCGGTCTACGTCAACATCGCCCGGCTGTTCTACGGCATCGGGCTCAACGGCACGATCCTGGGCGTCGTGCTGGTCCACGTCACCCACGGCCTCGTCTACGCCATCTGGATCGCGACCGCCGCCTTCGCCGCGGTCGACGAGGAGCTGGAGCAGGCCGCCCGCTCGATCGGCGCCGGGCCGCTGCGCGCCTTCTTCGACGTGACCCTGCCGCTCGCCATGCCGGGCATCATCGCCAGCGGCATCTTCGTCTTCCTGGAATCGCTCGACGAGTTCACCGGCAGCTATTTCGTCGGCGCCCCCGACGTCACCACGCTGCCGCTTCTCCTCTACACCGCCGGGGCCGGCGGCAATTATCAGACGGCGTCGATCACCGCGCTTCTCCTGCTCGTGCCCTCCATCCTGTTCATGCTGGTGGTCGAGCGTTTCCTGCGGGCAGACGTCCTCGCCAAGGTGGGGCGATAGGCAGACTCCATGGCGAACGATCAGACCAGACCGCCGCCGGCCGGGCCGAGCTTCGTCAGCGCGCAGCAGGTGGCGGACCGCGCTGGCGTGTCGCGCTCGGCCGTCTCGCGCGCCTTCACGCCCGGCGCCAGCATCGGTCGCGAGACCCGCGAGCGGGTGATCAAGGCGGCGGAAGAACTCGGCTACCAGGTCAACGACCTCGCGCGCGGCCTGCTCGCCCGCCAGAGCCGGCTCGTCGGCCTGGTCGGCACGCGGCCGGACCTCGGCTTCCGCGCGCATCTCGTCGCGGCGCTCGCCAAGGCGCTGATCGCCCGCGGCAGCGTTCCCGTCCTGATCAACACCGGCGACACCCCACAGGAAGTCGCGGCGGCGCAGGGCATCCTGCTCGGCTACCGCGCCGAGGCGACGATCGTCATCTCCGGCTCGCCCCCGGCGCCGATGCTGGAGGGCGCGAGACGCAACGGCCAGCCGGTCATCCTGATCGGCCGCACGGAACCCGACCTCGACGGCGTCCTCGCCGACAATGCGGCGGCCGGGGACGAGGCGGCGGAGCGTCTGCTGGCGCTGTCCGCCGGTGGGCCGGTCGGCCTGATCGGCGCGCGCTCCGGCACGCAGAGCATTGCCGAGCGCGAGGACGCCTTCCGCCGCGCGGTCGGGCGGCGCGGCGGCGACGTGATCTTCGCGCAGGGCGCCGAGGCCGACTATGCCGGCGGGCAGGAAGCCGCGCGGACCCTCTTCGCCGAGGCCCGGCCGAAGGCGCTCTACGCCGTCAACGACCTCCTGGCAATGGGCGCGATGGACCACGCCCGGCTGGGCCTCGGCCTGACGATCCCGGGGGATCTCGCCGTCATCGGCTTCGACGACGTGCCGCAGGCCGGCTGGGAGGCCTATGCCCTCACCACCTTCCAGCAGGATCCGGAGACGATGGCGGCACAGGCCATCGCGCTGCTCGTCCGCCGGCAGGCCGACCCCGCCGCGCCGCCCCTCACCCTTCGCGTGCCGGCGCGGCTGGTGCCTCGCCGCAGCGCCCGATCCGGCCATCCGATGCTCGAAGGAGACCGCTCATGAAGCTCATCCAGGTCACCGACGTCCATCTCGTTCAGCCCAGCGAGACGCTCTTCGGCCTCGACCCGCTGGAGCGCCTCGACGCCTGCTTCGCCGACATCGCCGCCAACCACGCCGACGCCGAAGCCGTGGTGATCTCGGGCGACCTCACCCACGATGGCGAGGAAAGCGCCTACCGCGCGCTCGCCGAACGCGTCGAAGCGCTGCCGCTGCCCGTGCATCTGATGCTCGGCAATCACGACGATCGCGACGCCTTCCGCGCGGTCTTCGGCGACGCGCATTCTACCGGCCGATTCGTGCAGAAGAGCGTCGACCTGCCGGCCGGCCGGCTGGTCCTGCTGGATACGCTGAAAGCGGGCGCGGTCGAGGGCGAACTCTGCGAGGAGAGACTCGCCTTCCTCGACCGGCAGTTAGCGGAGGCGAAGGGCCGCGACTGCCTGGTCTTCGCCCACCATCCGCCGTTCAAACTGCACATGCCGGCCCTCGACGGTGTCGGCCTCGCGGACGCCGATGCCTTCGCTGAGGTCGCGGCACGGAACGGCAATGTCCGCCATGTCTTCGCCGGCCATGTCCACCGCCCGGTCTCGGGAAGCTGGCGCGGCCTGCCCTTCACCGCGCTGCGCGGCACCAGTCAGCAGACGGCGCTGCAGTTCTCCGATCGCTTCGTCGCCAGCCTCGAACCGCCGGCCTATGCGGTGATCTTTGCCGACGACGAGGGCGTGGTGGTCCATTTCCACGACTTCCTCGACCGGACCGCAGGCACGATCTGATCGCGGCCGCACGCCGGGCGCGCCCGGCGGCGCACCATGCCCCTGATCAGACGACGCCGGCTGCGCGGAATGCCGCGATCTCCTCGGCGGAATAGCCCGCTTCCGTCAGGACCGCCTCGGTGTGCTGGCCGAGATCGGGTGCCGGATGGCGCACCTGCGACGGCGTCTCCGAGAACTTCATGGGGAAGCCGGTCATCCGCACGGTCCCGTGGCCGGGATGTTCGACCGAGAGGACCATTTCCTGCTCCAGGACCTGTGGGTCCTCGAACACCTCGCCGAGCGTCTGAACCCGGCCGCAGGGCACGCCGGCCGCGTTCAGCTTCTCGATCCAGGTCGCCTGCGTCTCGTGGCGCATCGCCTCGTCGACCAGCGCGTTCAGCGCCGGCCGGTTGGCGATCCGCTTCTCGATCGTGTCGAAGCGCTCGTCATCGAGCAGGTGCAGGAGGCCGATCGTCTCCAGGAAACGCTTGAGGGTCGGCGTCGTCGAGGGCGCGACGGCGACGGCGCCGTCCGACCCGTGGAACAGGCCGTAGGGCGAGGCGATCGGATGGTCGTTGCCGGTCGGCGGCGGCGTCTGGCCGGTGGAGAGCTGCGCCGCCGAGAGATAGGCCATCATCGAGATCATGCCGTTCATCATCGACGCCTCGACCGCCTGGCCGCGCCCGTCGCGGTCGCGCACCCTCAGCGCCGCGACGATGGCGAAGGCGCAGTAGAGGCCGGCGATGAGGTCGGTCAGCGGCGGCGCGGCGCGCATCGGGCCGCTCTCCGCCGTTCCGTTCACCGACACGAAGCCGGACATCGCCTGCGTGATGAAGTCGAAGGCCGGCCGGTCCTTGTAGGGCCCCGTCGAGCCGTAGCCGTTGACCGAGCCGACGACGAGGCGCGGATTGATGGCGTCGAGCGCCGCTCGGTCGAAGCCCATCGCCGCGAGCACGCCCGGCCGGAAGTTCTCGACCAGGACGTCGGCGTCCTTCAGCAGCCGGCGCAGGATCGCCTTGCCCTCGTCCGTCTTCAGGTTGAGGGTCATCGAGCGCTTGTTGCGGTTGAAGCTGGCGAAGTACCAGGACATGCCGTCGACGATCGCGCCCTGGCTGCGGATGTGGTCGCCTTCGCCGGGCGTCTCGACCTTGATGACGTCGGCGCCGAGGTCGCCGAGCATCATCGCGCAGAACGGCCCGGAGAGGATCCGCGTCAGGTCGATGACGCGGATGCCGGCAAGCGGCTGGTCCATGGCGCTCACCCCGCCGCCGTCGAGACGGCGTCCATGGCATGATGCTGCAGGCGCGGGCCGGCCTTCATCACCTGCCCCGGCAGTTCCCTACCGATCACCGACTGGGTGAGCTTCGAGACCTCGATCAGCCGCGGAAGGTCGACGCCGGTGCGGTAGCCGCTCTCCTCCAGCAGGTAGACGAGGTCCTCGGTGCAGATGTTGCCGGTCGCGCCCGCCGCGAAGGGACAGCCGCCGAGGCCGCCGATCGAGGAGTCGTAATGCGTGACGCCCTCCGCCAAACCGACCATGACGTTGGCGAGGCCGACGCCGCGGGTGTTGTGGAAATGCAGCGTCACCGTCATCTCCGGCACCGCCTCGCGCAGCGCCGCGAGCACGGCCTTGACGGTGGTCGGCGTCGCCATGCCGGTCGTGTCGCCGAGATTGAGGTCGGTGATGCCGAGGTCGCGGTAGAAGCGCGCGATCCGCACGACCGAAGCGGGCGGCACCTCGCCTTCGAAGGGGCAGCCGAACACGGTCGCGACGCCGCCCTGGACGGTCTTGCCGGCGGCCCTGGCGATCTCCGCCACCGGCAGGAAGCGGTTCAGCGTCTCCTCGATCGAGGCGTTGACGTTCTTGCGATTGTGCGATTCCGAGGCCGAGCAGAACAGCCCCATGATGTCGACCTGCGTCTCGGCGGCCCGCTCGGCGCCCTTGGCGTTCGGCACCAGCGCGCTGAAGACGACGCCTGGCCGGCGCTCGACGCCTGCCAGCACCTCGGCGGCGTCGGCGAGCTGCGGCACGGCGCGCGGCGAGACGAAGGAGGTGATCTGGATCTTCTTCAGGCCGGCATCCATCAGGCCTTCGACGATGGCGATCTTCTTGTCGGTCGGGATGATCGTCTTCTCGATCTGGAACCCGTCGCGCGGGCCCACCTCGCAGATGTCGATCTGGGCCCCGGCCGGCACCGGCATCGGTATGATCTTGGCATTGTCGGGCATGGCGCATCCTTCCCCGGGAACTCGTCTTCCGCCCCTTAGCCCCGGGGGGCGCCCGACGTAAACCCCGCGCGTCGCTGCGCAACCGGGCCGTAACCATGCTGCGCCGCCACGGCGATGCGCGGCTTTTGAACCTTGACCGCGCGCGCCGAACGATGCCATCGAACTTAAGAGCGGCAGATTGAGGAATCTCGCCGCCAGACGGATACGGATGACGCAACGCGGCGATGCGCGCCTGGACGGCGGCAAGCCGCGCCTTGGGAGGAAAAACCGATATGTTCCTGAAGCGCCTCTTGGTCGCGGCCACGTTCGTGGCGGTCGCCATGCCCGCAATGGCTTTCGAGCCGCAGAACGTCGAGTGCATCGCGCCCGCCAATCCCGGCGGCGGCTGGGACTTCACCTGCCGCACCGCCGGCCGGCTGCTGACCGAGGAGAAGCTCGTTCCGGGCAACGTCCAGGTCACCAACATGCCGGGCGCCACCGGCGCGGTCGCCTATGCCAACATCGCCGCCAAGCGCAACAAGGATCCCAACCTGATCGTCGCGACCTCGACGGTTGGCATCACGCAGCTCGCCCAGAACAAGTATCCGGCGAAGTTCGACGCCATGCGCTGGGTCGCCATGCTCGGCGCCGACGTCGGCACCGTGATGGTCAAGAAGGGCTCCAAGTACGACAGCCTCGACGCGCTGATGAAGGCGCTGAAGGCCGATCCGACGAAGATCGTCGCCGGCGGCTCGTCGGGCATCGGCGGCTACGACCACCTGCGCTTCCTGATGCTCGCCCAGGCGGCCGGCGTGCCGGACAACCAGCTGAAGAACATCCGCTGGGTGCAGTTCGAGGGCGGCGGCGATGCGGTGACGCAGCTGCTCGGCGGCAAGCTCGACGTGGTCCTCGTCGACGTCGGCGAGATCGGCGGCTTCATCAAGTCGGGCGACGTCAACGCGCTGGCGATCCTCGGCACCGACCGGCTGAAGGCCTATCCCGACGTCAAGACCGCCAAGGAGCAAGGCTACGACGTCGAGGGCTACAACTGGCGCGGCTTCTACATGGGCGGCAAGGTGGACGATGCGGCCTATCAGGGCTGGGTCGACATCCTGCACAAGCTCTACGAGTCCGACGCCTGGAAGGAAGCCGCCACCAAGTCCGGCCTGACCCCGATCTGGCGCGGCGGCAAGGACTTCGAGCAGTTCGCCAAGCAGTCCGAGGAGAAGATGCACGATCTCTCCAAGGCGATCGGCGTCATCAAGTAAGGTAGACCTTCATGACCGCTCGCCTGAGCGATCGCATCGCGGGGACGATCCTCTTCGTCCTCGCGGTCTGGTTCTGGATCACCGCGGGCGACTATGTCGTCGCCTTCGGCGATCCGGCCGGCCCGTCGCTGTTTCCCCGCATCGTCGCCTTCCCGCTCGGCCTGTTCGCGCTGTTCCTGGTCCTGCGCCCGGACCCGAACCCCGAATGGTTCCGCTGGCCGCAGGCGCTGGGGCAGATCGGCACGATCGTCGCCCTGTTCGCCTATCCGTTCATTCTGGAGCCGCTCGGCTTCCCGCTGGCGACCCTCCTGATCACGCTGGTGCTCGCGAAGATCCTCGGCGGCAGCTGGCTGCAGTCGGTGCTCTGCGGCATCGTGGTCGGCTTCGGGCTCTACTTCCTGTTCAATTACGGTTTCGATCTTCCGCTTCCGGTCGGTCCGATCTTCGGGTGATCCCCGCTGCGGCACGCGCCGCATGAAGGAGTTCTGGTGGAAACGCTCGGCTTTCTCTTCCACGGCTTCGAGGAAGCGCTGATCCCGCTCAACATCGCGCTGGCGCTGATCGGCTGCTTCGTCGGCACGATCGTCGGCGCGCTGCCCGGTCTCGGGCCGGTGAACGGCGTCGCAATCCTCATTCCGCTGGCCTTCTCCCTGCAGCTGCCGGCCGGCTCCGCGCTGATCCTGCTCTCCTGCGTCTATTACGGCTGCATGTATGGCGGGCGCATCTCGTCGATCATGCTGAACATCCCCGGCGACGAGCCGGCGATGATGACCTGCCTCGACGGCTACCCGATGGCCAAGAACGGCAAGGCCCCGGAGGCGCTCGCCATCTCCGGCATCGCGTCCTTCGTCGGCGCCATCGCCTCGACGATCGGGCTGATGCTGTTCGCACCGCTGCTGGTGCGCTTCGCCATCCATTTCGGCCCGGCGGAGTATTTCGCTCTCTATCTCCTCGCCTTCGCGACGATCGGCGGCGTCACCGGCTCCAATCCGGCGAAGACCCTGCTCGGCGCGGCGATCGGCCTCGCCCTCGGCTGCGTCGGCATCGACCCGCAGAGCGGCACCGCGCGCTTCACCTTCGGCAACATCCATCTCTACGACGGCTTCCAGGCGATCATCGCCATCGTCGGCCTGTTCGCCATCTCCGAGGTGCTGATCCTGCTCGAGACGCATCTGAGCGAGCGCACCGGCGCCGTCGCCGTCGATCGCGCCTTCGCCCGCTGGAAGGACATCAAGGGCACCATTCCGGCGATGTTCCGCGGGTCGCTGGTCGGCTTCGTCTCCGGTATCCTGCCCGGCGCCGGCGCCTCGCTCGGCTCCTTCCTCGCCTATACGGTGGAGCGGCGCTTCTCCGACCAGTCGAACACCTTCGGCACCGGCGACCCGAAGGGCGTCGCCGCGCCGGAAGCCGGCAACAACGCCGCCGCCGGCGGCGCGCTGGTGCCGATGCTGGCGCTCGGCGTGCCCGGCTCCGGCACGACGGCCGTGCTTCTCGCCCTCCTCATCTCGTTGAACATCACGCCGGGTCCGCTGCTCTTCCAGGACCAGCCGCAGATCGTCTGGGGCCTGATCGCGTCGCTGTTCATGGCGAACGTCTTCCTGCTGCTTCTGAACCTGCCGCTGGTCGGCGTCTTCACGCGGATGCTGTCGATCCCGCTCTGGGCGCTGATGCCCTTCGTGGTGATGATCTCCTTCGTCGGCGTCTATTCGCTCAGCCACTCGACCTTCGACCTCGTGGTCATGGTCGGCTTCGGCCTCCTCGGCTTCGTCCTCAGGAAGCTCGACATCGCCGTGGTGCCGGTGGTGCTCGGCCTCCTCCTCGGCGGCGAGATGGAGGCGAACATGCGCCGCGCGCTGGCGATCTCCGCGGGCGACCCTTGGGTGTTCGTGTCGAGCGGCATCTCGATCGCGCTCTATGCGGCGACGATCCTGTTCCTCGGCCTCGCGGTCTTCTTCGCCTTCCGCAAGCGCCGCCAGGCTGCCGCGACCATCGAGGACCCCGAACGCGCGATGGCCGACTGAGGCGGAGGCGGATCCGCCTCGATCCGCGATAGGAGAAGAGCCCGATGCTGCACAGCGCCAAGGGGCTGAACGGCTGCG
The DNA here is from genome assembly GCF_041027365.1 of Jiella sp. M17.18. NCBI lineage: Bacteria > Pseudomonadati > Pseudomonadota > Alphaproteobacteria > Hyphomicrobiales > Aurantimonadaceae > Jiella > Jiella sp. M17.18. The sequence goes on from NZ_JBFTEH010000005.1 coordinate 313,959, forward strand.
TCAGCGCCCCCCACCTCTCGGCCGCGCTCGCCGGGCGCGACATCCTCGCCCGAGGCGGCACGGCGATCGAGGCCATGGTTGCGGCCGCCGCGACGATCGCGGTCGTCTACCCGCATATGAACGGGATCGGCGGCGACGGCTTCTGGATCGTCCAGAGGCCCGGAGAAAAGCCGGTCGGCATCTCCGCCTGCGGCCGCGCCGCGGGCCTCGCGACGCCCGAATGGTACGCCGAGCGGGGGCACGTCGAGGCGATGCCGACGCGGGGGCCGCATGCGGCGCTGACCGTGCCCGGGACGATCGCGGGCTGGGCCAAGGCGCTGGCGATGGTCGACGCCAGCCGGCGCCTGCCCCTCGCGGAGATCCTCGCCGCGGCCATCGGCTATGCGCGGGACGGCATGGTCGTCACCGGCAACCAGGCCGAGACGACCGCCGGCAAGCTCGCCGGCCTGAAGGACGTGCCGGGCTTCGCCGACATCTTCCTGCCGGGCGGCCGCCCCCCGCGCGAGGGTGACGTCCTGACCCAGCTGGCGCTGGCCCGGACGCTGGAAACGCTCGCGGCGGAAGGGCTCGACAGCTACTATCGCGGCAGCCTCGCCGCGACCCACGGCGCCTTTCTGGAAGCCGCGGGCTCGCCGCTGCGCCTCTCCGACCTGCAGCGCTTCGACGCCGAGATCGTCGAACCCTTGTCGGTGGAACTCTCCGCCGGAACGGTGTTCAACATGCCGCCGCCGACGCAGGGCGTCTCGTCGCTGATGATCCTGGCGCTGTTCGACCGGCTGAAGGTCGGGAGCGCCGAGGGCTTCGACCACCTGCACGGGCTGATCGAGGCGACCAAGCAGGCCTTCATCCTGCGGAATGCCGGGCTCGGCGATCCGGATTTCATGGACACACCGGCGGCCGGATGGCTGGTCGCCGAGGCGCTGGATTCGCTCCACGCGAAGATCGACCGCCGGACCGCCCTGCCCTGGCCGCACGAGGCCAAGCCCGGCGATACGATCTGGATGGGCGCGGCCGACAAGGACGGCACCACCGTCTCCTTCATCCAGAGCGTCTTCTGGGAATTCGGCTCGGGCCTCACCTGCCCGAAGACGGGCGTGACCTTCCAGAACCGCGGGGCCGGCTTCTCACTGACACCGGGGCCGAACCAGCTCGGCCCCTTCCGCCGGCCGTTCCACACGCTGAACCCGGCACTCGCGCATCTGAAGGACGGCCGCGTGATGGCCTATGGCACGATGGGCGGCGAGGGCCAGCCGCAGACGCAGGCGGCCGTGTTCTCGCGCTATGCGATGTACGGCCAGGGCCTGCAGCAGGCGGTCACGGCGCCGCGCTGGCTGCTCGGGCGCACCTGGGGCGACGTGACGACGACGCTGAAGCTCGAGGACCGCTTCCCGCCGGAGCTCGTCGCGGAGCTGAAGGCCGGCGGCCACGACGTCGAGATCATCGCGCCGTTCTCGGACGCCGCCGGACATGCCGGCGCCGTCGTCCGCCACCCGTCCGGCGTCATCGAAGGCGCCAGCGATCCGCGCGCCGACGGCGGGGCGATGGCGTTCTGAGGCGAGCGGCGCCCGCCCCCGTCGCGCACCGCGGCGGCAAAGCCCAAGCGGGCGTCAGCCCTGCTTCAGGAGCCGCTGCTTCTGGCGGTTCCAGTCGCGCTCCTTGATCGTCTGGCGCTTGTCCGGCGCGTTCTTGCCCTTGGCCAGCGCCAGGAGCAGCTTCGCCATGCCCTTGTCGTTGAAATAGATGCGCAAGGGGACGAGCGTCATGCCGTCCTTCTGCACCGCGCCGGCGAGCTTGGAGAGCTGCGAGCGGTGCACCAGGATCTTCCGCCGCCGCTTCGGATTGTGGTTGAAGCGGTTTGCCTGGAGATATTCCGGCAGGTTGGAGTTGATCAGCCAGAGTTCGCCGCCCTCTTCGGTGGCGTAGGACTCGGCGATCGAGGCCTTGCCGCCGCGCAGCGACTTCACTTCCGTTCCCGTCAGGACGAGCCCGGCCTCCAGCGTGTCGACGATCTCATAGTTGAACCGGGCCTTGCGGTTCTCCGCCGCGACGTTGGAGTCCGCAGACTTCTTCTTGGCCATCCATTCCCCGCATGCGCGAAGCCGCGCATGCCCTTCCCTCATCTTGGTGCGTATCGAGCCTCTTCAGATGCGCATTGCGGCCCGAAATTCAATCGAGGAGGCCGGCATGGCGGAGCGCGGCGTCGATCGTCTCTTCCGTCGAAGGGTCCACCGGGACCAGTGGGCAGCGGACGGAATTGCGCACGCGGCCGAGCTTCGACAGGGCGTACTTCACCCCGGTCGGGTTCGGCTCGATGAACAGCGCCTTGTGCAGCGGCATCAGCCGGTCCTGGATCGACAGCGCCTTGGCGTAGTCGCCGGCCGCGCAGGCGGCCTGCATGTCGGCGCACAGGCGCGGCGCGACATTGGCCGTCACCGAGATGCAGCCGTGGCCGCCATGGGCGTTGAAGCCGAGCGCCGTCGCGTCCTCGCCGGACAGCTGGACGAAATCCGTCCCACAGGTGGCGCGCTGCTCGGAGACGCGGTCGACCTTGGCGGTGGCGTCCTTGACGCCGACGATATTGGAGAAGTCGGCGGCCAGGCGGCCCATCGTCTCCGGCGTCATGTCGATCACCGAGCGGCCGGGAATGTTGTAGATCAGGATCGGCAGCGAGACTGCCTTGGCCAGCGCGGCATAATGGGCGTAGAGGCCCTTCTGGTTCGGCTTGTTGTAGTAGGGCGTGACGACGAGCAGGCCGTTCGCGCCGGCCTTTTCGGCAAAGCGCGCAAGATCGATCGCCTCTTCGGTGTTGTTCGAGCCGGCGCCGGCAATCACCGGCACCCGGCCCGCCGTCGCCTCGACGCAGATCTCGACGACGCGCTTGTGCTCGTCATGCGTCAGCGTCGGGCTCTCGCCGGTCGTGCCGACGGGCACCAGGCCGCTCGAGCCCTCGCCCATCTGCCATTCAACGAACGCGGCGAAAGCCCTCTCGTCGAGCGAGCCGTCTTCGGCGAAGGGCGTAATCAGCGCCGGTATCGATCCCTTGAACATCGTTCTCTTCCCACTCCCCAGCTGCCGGCAGACGCGGCCTTGTTGCCCGCGACGCAGACCCGCTGACGCACCGCGTTGCATCGCCGGGCCGATGGCCCCAATCTGGCCGCTGGAATGCGGCACCTTAGGGGAGCCGATCTGGTGAAACAAGCAGCCGAAAACCGCAATCCCGGCGGAAAATCGCATGAGGTAACCGCGCCTTAATCGCGGTCGTGGAGAATTCGAAAACCATGTGCGGCGAAAGCCGCCGGACGCCGAGAACTCCACCGCCCGCCCGAAAGGGAAGCCATGACACGACACGAGCGCACTCGCCGGATCCTGACGGCAGTCGTTGCCGCCACGATGCTGCCGGTCCCGGCGCTGGCGGACAGCGTGACGCTGCCGGCGATCGGCCCGATGCCGACCGCCCGCCCGGGCATCGCCGACGACGGCACGGCGGTCGATCCCGCGCGCTTCGGCGGTCCCGTCGCGATCCCGGCTCCGAATCCGTTCGTCACGCCCGCCGCGGACGTGCCGGTCCCGACCAGCAGCGCCGCCTTCACCGCCTCGATCGCGGCGATGCCGCGGATTCCCGCCTCGGTGACGCCGCAGAGCGGCGCGCTGAAGGACGGGCTGCAGGCGCTGTCGGACGGCGATACCAACACCGCCCGCTCGATCCGCGAAGGCCTGATGCCCGGTTCCCTCGACCGTCAGATCCTCACCTGGGCGATCGCGCTGAAGGGCGGCCCGGACGTGCCCGCCGAGGAGATCGCCGCCGCGGCGCGCGAACTTGCGGGCTGGCCGGGGCTGAAGACGCTGCGCATCAACTCCGAACGCGCGCTCTACAACGAGAACCGCTCGGCATCCGAGGTGATCAACGCCTTTCGCGGCAGCAGGCCGGAGAGCCCGGAAGGCGCGATGGCGCTCGCCCGCGCCTATATCCAGGTGGGGCAGGTCGGCGAGGCCAAGCGGCTGATTTCGGCGGTGTGGCGAAACGATACGCTGGATCGCAAGGTCGAGACGGAGCTCTTCAAGACCTTCGGGCCGCTGCTCTCGCGCGCCGACCACAAGTACCGGATGGACCGGCTGCTCTACGGCGAGCACGTGACCGACGCCGGCCGCGTGGCGAGCCTCGCCGGAGCCGAGGCGCTCTACAAGGCGCGCGCCGCCGTCATCCGCAACGAGTCGAGCGCCGGCCGCCTGCTCAATGCGGTGCCGGCCTCCCAGCGCTCGGATCCCGGCTTCCGCCTCGCGCTCGTCGAATACGATCGCAAGCACGACAAGACCGACGAGGCGGCTTCGCTTCTCCTCGGCGCCCCCAGCGACCCCGCCACCCTGATCGATCCGGACGCATGGTGGAACGAGCGTCGGATCGTCGCCCGCGACCTGCTCGACCGGAACGAACCGAAGCTCGCCTACCGCGTCGCGTCCGAACACGGCGTCGAGAGCGGCAGCGAGGCGGTCGAGGCCGAGTTCCACGCCGGCTGGATCGCCCTGCGCTTCCTCAACGATCCGCGCAGGGCGCTGTCGCACTTCTCCCAGATCGTGCGGATGTCCAACATGCCGCTGTCGCTGTCGCGCGGCTATTACTGGCTCGGCCGCGCCGCGGAAGCCGCCGGCTCGCGCGAGGCCGCCACCTATTATGCCCGCGCCGCCCATTATGGCGCGACCTTCTACGGCCAGCTCGCCGCCGCCCGCCTCGGCCGCAGCCCGGGCGAGATCGACTTCCCGCATCCGAGCGAGGCGGAGCGTCGGCGCTTCGCCAGCCGGCCGGCAGTGCGCGCGATCCACCGGCTGGAGGAGATCGGCTCGGACTGGCGCGCCGACATCCTCTACAAGGACCTCGCCGAGGAACTCGACAGCCCCGGCGAACTCGCCCTGCTCTCCGTCATGGCCGAGGATCGCGGCGACCATCACCTGGCGCTGCAGGTCGGCAAGATCGCGTACTGGCGCGGCATCGACGCGCCGGCGCTGGCCTTCCCGATCGGCGTCATCCCGGACGACGCCCGCATCTCGGCGGCCGGCAAGGCGCTCGCCTATGCGATCGCCCGGCAGGAGAGCGCGTTCAACCCGAGCGCCCGGTCCGCCGCCGGAGCCCTCGGCCTGTTGCAGCTGATGCCCGGCACGGCGAAGAACATGGCCCGCAAGATCGGCGTGTCCTATTCGCCGAGCCGCCTGACCTCCGATCCCGGCTACAACGCCATGCTCGGCGCGCAGTATCTCGGCGAGCAGATCGACAATTTCAACGGCTCCTACATCCTGACCTTCGCCGCCTACAATGCGGGTCCGCGCCGGGCCAAGGAATGGATCGACCGCTTCGGCGACCCGCGCGGCAAGTCGCTCGACGAGGTGATCGACTGGGTCGAGCGCATCCCCTTCACCGAGACGCGCAACTATGTGCAGCGGGTGCTGGAGAACTACGAGGTCTACAAGATCCGCCTCGGCGCCGGCTTCGACATCACGCGGGACCTGCGCTTCGGCCGCGCCAACGCCTCCTGAGGCAGAGCGCAGGTCGAAGCCGGCGGGCCGATCGCCTGTGGGTAACTCCCCGCCTTGCGCCGCCGGCACCGGCATAGCAGTCTTCCCGCATGGACCCCGGCGCCTTCGAAGACATCCGCTACACCCATGACGGGCTGCAGCTGGCGGCTCGCATCTACGGACGGCTGGACGATGCGCGCCTGCCGCTCGTCTGCCTGTCGGGCCTGACGCGCAACGCCCGCGACTTCCATTCGCTCGCCGTGATCCTGCGCGGTTCGCCGCAGCGGCGGCCGGTAATCGCCTTCGACTATCGTGGTCGCGGACGCTCGGACCACGCCGCTCGCGCCGAGGACTACACGGTTCCCGCCGAGGCCGCCGACATCGCCGCAGGGCTCGACCATCTCGGGGTGACGCGCGCGATCTTCCTTGGCACCTCGCGCGGGGCGCTGGTCATCCAGATCCTCGCCGCGAGCCGGCCGGACCTCCTTGCCGGTGCCATCTTCAACGATGCCGGGCCGCGGATCGAGGCGGAAGGCCTGCGGCAGATCCGCGACACGGTCGGGCGGGTCGAATCCTTCCCCGACTGGAATGCCGCCGTCGATGCGGTGGTCGCCGCGAACCGCCCGGCCTTTCCCGCTTTGTCGCGGGACGATTTCGAACGATTCGCGCGGGCTGCCTTCATCGAGCGCGGCGGGCGGATCGTCGGCGACTACGATCCGCAGCTGCTGGAACCCTTGGCGACGATGGACCTCGGAGCCGACCTGCCGGAGCTTTGGGACCTGTTCGCGATAATGCGCGCGGTCCCGATGCTCGTCATCCGCGGCGAGACTTCCATGCTGTTCGCCGAGGCGACGGTCGACCGGATGGCAAAAATGCACCCGGACCTGCAGCGGGTGACGGTGGCCGGCCAGGGCCACGCGCCGATGCTGGAAACAGGCGACCTGCCGGCGAGCATCGCCGGCTTTGTCGAGCGGATCGACGGGTAGCAGGCGCGCCCGCGGCGATCAGGTTCCGGACGAGCCTGCTAGCGTCTTCGCCTGCTCCACCCAGCGCTCCGAGGCGACGCGGCCCGCCAGCCCCAGGCGCTCCTCCAGCCATGCGATCTCCTCGTCGCTCAGCGCAGCAATCTGGTCGAGATGGAAGATGCCGATGTCGAACAGCAGCCGCTCGACCGCCGGCCCGATGCCGGAGATCCGCGTCAGGTCGTCCGGATCACCGCCGCGCGGCGCATCGAGCCGCCGGGGTTCGGCGGCGGGAGCGCCTGCGGCCGGTCTCCCGGCCGCGTGCCCTGCCGGCGCGCCGTGCACCGGGCCGCTGACGCCGTTCACCCGGAATGCGGCGAGCTCTCCGGCGTCCGGCTCCTCCGGTTCCTCGAAGGCTCGGCCGATGGCGTGAGCCCCGCCGGATGGCTTGACGTCGCCCGGGCCGGACCGACCCGGCTCCGCGCCGTCGGCCTCGAAGCGTTCCGCCCGGTATTTTTCGACCAGCGGGTCCTGCGGCATCGCCTTGCGGGCCTCCGGCGCCGGAGTCCGCCCGTGCGGATCGGGAGCGCCGAAGGGATGCTTCGCCTGCGACCGCGCCGGCTGCGGCGTCTCGTCTTCGGGCGTCTCGCCGGGCAGCGTCGGCATCATGTCCGGCACCGGGACATCGCTCTTGCCGCGGATCACTTCGGCGGAGATGAAGCTCCCCCCGAAATGCGAGAACTGCGGCGCCTTCAGCGGCGGGCACCGCTCGGCCCCTGCCCTCGCCGGATGCCAGCTCGAGCGCTCGCGCGCGCGGCGCCGGCGCTCGGCCTCGCGGTCGGCCTCGTCCTGCGAGAGCTGCCGGTAGTCGAGCGTGCGGAAGTCGCGGTCGAAGCGGGCCTTGTGCTTTTCCGCCAGCGGATCGTCGGCTCCGCCCGCTCCCGCCGGAACCGGCGCGCTGCGGCTGGCCTCGGCCACTCGGCTCGTCTCGCGCCATGCCTCCATCGGATGGTCGGGCCCATGCTCGGCCATGGCGGCCTCCGCGGCCGTCTCCGCTGGAATCCCGGCCTTGGAATCCGCCTGCGGTTCGGCTGGGTGCTTGTGATCGTCCGACATCGCCTGCTCCTCGCGCTGTTCCCGGGAGTGACGCTCGCTCACCGGCTTTGTTCCCGGAAAAGTCGGCTCGGCGGCCGGATCCGCCCGCGGCGGGCCGCCCGATGCGGCGGATCCCGAACCGCACGGCCGGGACGATGCCGATGCACGACCGCCGACGCTCCGCCGAGCCCGCCCGGCGCCCGGTGCCGCCTCGCCTCCTCTGGGCGGGCGCTCGGCCAGAAGGGCCCTCGCGCCGAGAACACCGCCGGCGAGAAGAAGCAACCGCCCCAGGAACATCCACATCGCCGCGTCTCCGCTCGGCAAAGCCTTCAGAGACCTTAGCAGCAGGCGGGCAACGGGCAACAGACGGGCGAGCGGCGGCGGGCCTGCGGCCGGTGCGGAGCGAAAGCGGCAAGAGGCACGTCGGTCCGGCCCTCGCCGGCGAGCGGCAGGCCCGCTGCGGCAAGTCCGGACGCAAAAAGGCCCGGCGCGAACGCCGGGCCTCTCAATGTATCAGACGATTGTCCGATTAGAACGAGCGGACGAACCGGAGGAAGCCGGAGGTCTGGTCGAGCTTGCCGTTGAGGTTATTGGCGGTCGTGCCGTTCAGATCGAGGTTCGTGTAGCGAACTTCGCCGAGAACCGAGAAGTTCTTCACGATCTCGTAGCCGACGTTGCCGACGAGCTTGTAGTAGCTGCTGTCGTCCGCAATCCGGGCAATGGTGCCGCCAGCGATGGCCGGCGTGGTGTAGCCGTAGGTCGCGAACGTCTTGCCGTAGGCACCGGACACGGCGACACCGAGCTTGCCGAACTGCTGGGCGTAGCCAGCGCCGACCTGCCACTTCACCGGCACCGAGCCCAGGACGCCGTAGCCGAACGTGCCCGTCGTGGTACCGTTGACCGTGGTGAAGGTCGACGCGGTGGTGTCGAAGAGGCCGATCGTCGAGTAGCTCGAGGGATCGAAGGCGTAGTTACCCTCGATCTTCAGCTCGGAACCGCTGGCGATCAGGTCCTTGAAGTCGATGCCGGCCTTCAGAGCCCAGGCGCCGTTGTTCCTGTCGGCCGGGTTGAGGCCGAAGTTGTAGGTGTAAGAGGAGACGATGCCGCCAGCCCCAATGGTGGGCGTGTAGGTCGCGTAGGTCAGGTTGCCGTCGTTCACCTGCTCGTCGTACGAACCCGCGATGTAGGCATAGCCCCAGCCGCCGGCATAGCCGATCCGGCCGACGACGTTCGGCTTCCAGTCGCCCGAGCCGCTGTCTTCCACGGACAGAGCCGCGGCGAAGCCGGCATTGGTGTAGGTGTACGAAATGCGGTTGACGTTCTGGTCACCGAGCGCGAGGTCGGTGTCGGTCAGCAGGCCGTCGGCCCACTGCTTGTTGTCCTCGGTCCACAGCGAGTTGGTGTAGCCCATGGTCAGGCCACCGAGCTGGATGTAGCCCTGGTCCATCCCGTAGTTGGCGCCGTTGGTGCTGTTGTAGCCGCTGCCGAACTTGTTGGTGGCCTGGACGCGGGCGAAGGCGCGCAGGGTGCCGAGTTCGGTCTCTTCACGGGCGTCGAAGTTCAGACGAACGCGCGTCTGCGAGTACGCATTGTAGTTGCGGACGTCGGTGCCGTCGAGGTGCGTGTTGAAGTGATGGCCGGCGTCGTCGGAGAGATCGCCGGTCGCGTTCAGCTGCAGACGGACGTAGCCGTTGATCGACAGGCACGTCTGGGTGCCCGGGATGTAGTAGAAGCCGCTGCCGTAAACGTCGCAAACCTTGACGTAGTTCGCCGGCTCAGGCTGAGCCACCGGCACGATGACGTCCGCAGCGCGGGCGCCGGAGACTGCGACGAGGGCCGCAGCGGAGCCGAGAAGAAGGCTCTTGATGTTCATGTCCTGACCTCCAGTCAATTTATAGGTTAGGGTTGGGCCTTTTATGAAGGACAGCCTTCCCTGCCCCATCCCCTCTGCGAAAGTCGAAGCGATTTGTCCCCGCGATCTTTCTGAGGCGACATTATCCAGCGGCGCATTTGATGCAATCACCTAAGTGCCACATTCGGGGTCTGAGGACGCTTTGGCCACACCCGTGTTGCACCGATGCCACTTTTCCGGTCACCCACCGGCGCAGATCGCTGCAAGGCCGGGGGAAAGGCGGCCCTGTCCTTCCCGAAGTCGGGGCGAGGAGCAGATAGGGGCTGGCCGCTTGCGCCATGCGACCGGCCGCGAACCTTGCCTGCAACTGGATTCCTCCCGGATTGAAGCTCGACTTCCGCCTCACCCCCGTTCTCGCGGCGCTCGGCGTCGTCTTCGGCGACATCGGAACGAGCCCGCTCTACGCCTTCCAGGCCGGACTCACCGCCGCCGTTCCCGCCGGTCTGCATCCGGGCTTTGCCGCCCTCGGCGTCCTGTCGCTGATCACCTGGTCGCTGATTCTGGTGGTCTCGGTGAAATACGTCATCTTCATCCTGCGGGCCGACAACGAGGGCGAAGGTGGCATCCTGGCGCTGGTGACGCTGCTGAGGACCGAGCGCTGGGAATCGCGGGTCACCCGCATCCTTCTGTGGCTCGGGCTGATCGGCACCGCGATGCTGTTCGGCGACGGCGTGCTGACGCCGGCGATCTCGGTGCTGTCGGCGATCGAGGGGCTGCACGTCGCCGCCCCGGCAATCTCCAACTACGTCGTGCCGATCACCATCGCGGTCCTGTTCGCGGTGTTCTGGATGCAGCGGCGCGGCGTCGGGCCGATCGCGCGTTTCTATGGCCCGGTGATGGTGGCCTGGTTCGCCGCGATCGGCATTCTCGGCCTCATGGAGGTCCTGCGCACGCCGGCGGTCCTGGCGGCCGTGGACCCGATCCACGGCATCCGGCTGTTTGCCGCGGTGCCGGGCGAATCCTTCGCCATCCTCGGCGCGGTGTTCCTGGCGGTGACCGGCGGCGAGGCGCTCTACGCGGATCTCGGTCAGTTCGGCCGCCGCACGATCCGCAACGCCTGGTTCCTCGTCGCCCTGCCGGGGCTCTTGCTCAACTATTACGGCCAGGGCGCGCTGATCCTGTCCGGCCATCCGCTCAACCGGCCGTTCTTCGATCTCGTGCCGAACGGCCTTGGCGTGCCGATGGTGATCCTGGCGACGGCGGCGACGATCATCGCCAGCCAGGCGATCCTGACCGGCGCCTTCAGCCTTGCGCAGCAGGCGATCGAGCTCGGCTTCCTGCCGCCGATGAAGACCCGGTACACCTCGGAGGAGAACGAATCCGACGTCTATATCGGGCGGGTGAACTGGCTCATCGCCATCCTCGCCATCGGCATCGTCATCACCTTCCGGACCTCCGACGCGCTGGCGGCGGCCTACGGCATCGCGGTGGCGATCACCATGGTGACGACGACGATCCTCTTCGGCGCCGTGCTGATCCTCAACCGCTGGACGCCGGTCTGGCTGGCCGTCGCCTTCCTCGTCGTCTTCCTTGCGGTCGACCTGCCCTTCGCGACCGCCAACTTCTCCAAGCTTCTCGAGGGCGGATTCCTGCCGCTGGCGATCGGCGGCGGCATCCTCCTGATCATGGCGGCCTGGCGGCGCGGCATCGCCATGCTGCGGGCGGAGCGGCTGAACGACCAGACGGGACTGGGGGCGATCGCGTCGCGGGAGTTCCCAGGGCACACCATCGGCCAGACCGCGGTCTTCCTGACCCGTTCGCGCGATCTCGCGCCGGAGGCGCTGGTGCGCATGCGCAAGCTCGCCCGGCTCGCCTTCCGCCCGACCGTCGTCTGCTCGGTGCGCTCGACCGGGCAGCCGCGCGTGCCGGAGGCCGAGCGCTACCGCTTCACCCGGCTCGGCCATGACATCGTGAAGATCGAACTGTTCTTCGGCTATATGCAGCGCGTGAACCTGCCGTCGGTCCTCGTCCCGATCCTGCGGTCGAAGGGCATCGACTGCGACGACGTGATCTATTTCGTCGGTGCGGACCGGGTGATCGTCGACGAAGGGGCGATCGGCCCCGGCAACATCCTCAACCGCATCTTCTCGTTCCTCGTCGACACGGCGGAGCGGCCGACCGATCGCTACGGCCTGCCGGAGACCCGCACCGTGTCCTTCGGCGCCGGCCGCCGGCTCTGAGGCTTTCCATCGGCGTCGGAGGGAGAAGCGCTCCGGACTGTCAGAGCCGGAAGATCGGCGCCCCGAGATCGCGGAAATCGCGCTCGCGGCAGGTGAGCACGATCACCTGCAGGTCGCCGGCCGCGCGCTCCAGCACCCGGTGCATCCGCTCCAGCCGCTTCTCGTCGGTGTTGACCAGCGCGTCGTCGAGAATGACCGCCGCCGGATGGCCGCCGGTCTTCAGGACATGTGCCAGCGCCAGCCGGGTGACCACCGCCACCTGTTCGCGCGCGCCGGCCGAGAGACGCTTGAAGTCCTCGGCGACCCCCGAGCGATGCAGCGCCTTGATCTCCAGCGTCTCCTCGTCGAGCTCGACCTCGGTCTCCGGATGGATCAGCTTCAGATAGGGCGCGACGCGGCTCTTGATGGGGCCGAGCCAGTGCTCGCGCGCCTCGCGCTGCGCCCGCGCCAGTTCGCCATAGAGCAGGCGCGAGGCGTCGGCTTCGAGCTGCAGCCGGGCCCGGCGCGCCTGAAGCACCGCGATCTCGTCGTCGAGCCCGGTGATCGCCTCGCCGAGGCCGGTCCCGCCGGCGTGCCGGAGTTCGGCCTCCAGCGACAGGATCTCGTCCCGCAGGGCGCCCACCGTCTTGCGGATGCGGTCGAGTCCCGTCCGGCGAGCCGCCAGCGCCTCGGCCGCAGCCTTGGGATCGGCGGCATCGCGCTCGCGCGCGCGCAATGCCAGAAGCTCGGCCTTCGCTGCGCGGTCGGCTTCGGCGACCGCCACCGCCTCGGCGAGAGCGGCGCGCGGCTGCGCGTCCTCCGCCGCCCTGGCCTCGGCCCGCAGCCGCTCGGCCTCGGCGGCACGATGGGCGACCTCCGCCTCGGCGGTCGCGCGGCGGAGCGCCGCGTCGGAGGACGCCCGGCGCGCCTCCTCCAGCGCCGCCTCGGCCACCTGCAGCGCCCGGCGGGTCGATTCGAGCCGCTCGCGCATCGCGTCCGTCCCGGCCTCGCCGGCCGCCGCGGGATCGAGGTCCGACAGCCGCGCAGCGAGCCGCTCAACGCTTGCCGCCGCCGCTTCGCGCAAGCGGCCGGCGTCCGCCGGTCCCTCGGGCAGCAGCGCATCGCGCCGCGCCGTCAGCGCCTTGATCTCGGCTTCGAGGTCGCGCGCCTTCGCCCGTTCGGCGCGCGCGGACTCGACGCCGGCCACCCGCACCCGCTCCAGCAGGGCGGCGAGGACGCCTTCCGCCGCTCGGTGTTCCTCGGCGAGCGCCGCGGCGTCGCCGCCCGGCTCGATCGTCACCGTGCCGAAGCCGCCGAGCGCATAGGTCGTGCGCTGCGTCACCCGTTGCGCCTCGCCGGCGGGAACGGCCGCACCGGCGGCATCATGCACCGACCCCGACGCATCGGCCGGCGCGAAGGTCACCGCCGGAGCGGCGACCGTCACGCGCACCGCGCAGTCGCGGCGCCGCGCCTCGGCCGCCTCGATCGCCTTCAGCGCCTTGTCGTCGATGGTGACGGCGGACAGCGCCTGCTGGCGCCCCCGCAGATCCGCCGCGAGCGCCTCCGCCCGGCCGACCCGCTCGTCCAGCGCGGCGAGCGCCTGGCGCTCGCGCTCGAGTTCGCGCTGTGCCCGGACAGCCTCCTCGACGCGTTCGGCGAGCCGCGCCGCGTCCCGTGCGCGCTCGCGGTCCTCGGTCCGGCTCACGACATCGGCCGCGGCCTGGCGCGCCTCGGCATCGACGGCGGCAAAGCCGGCACGGACGGCCGCCGCGCGGGTCTCCGCTTCCGCGGCAGCCGCGATCAGCGCGTCGCGGCGCTTCAGCCGGTCCAGCGCCTGGTCGCGCACCATCTCGGCATGTTTCCGTGCCGCGTCCGCCGCCTGCCACTCGCGTTCGCGCTCGCCCGCCCGGCGCGCCGCCTCCTCGGCTTCCTGAAGCGCGGCCTCCGCCTTGCGGACGGTCTCGTCGCGCTCATAGCCCGTCAGCGTGTGGCGCCGATCGGCGAGGCGCTTCAGCTTGTCTTCCAGCTCGCGCAGCGTCGCCTGCTTCTCCACCCGTTCCGCTTCTGCTGCGGTCAGCCGCTCCTCGACCGCCTTCAGCGGCGAGCCGGTCTTGGCGCGCAGCGTGTCGGTGAAGAAGCGGTCCTGCAGCGCCTTGGCGGCAGCGGTCAGGGTGCGGCCGCGCTCGCCGCCGAGGATCTGGCCGACCTCGCCCTCCAGCGACGCCGTCAGCGCGTCCTTGCCGGCGCCGAGGTCGAGGCCGGCATTCGACCGGCCCTGCTCGACCCACAACAGGCCGAAGGCACCCTGGTGCTCCGACAGCTTCGGCTCGCCGCGGCCCGGCGGCGTGAAGCGCATCAGCTCCGCGAGCTTCTCCTCGACCGCATCGCCGGACATCTGCCCGCCGGACCAGCGCAGTTCGGCCGAGGGCCTCTGCAGGAAGGCCTTGGACAGCGAATAGAGGGTCTCGCCGAGTTCGAAGTCCAGCGACACGAAGGGGCGTCCGGAACCGTGATAGGGCGCGAACGCCTTCACCGCCTCGCCGCTGGCGCGGTGCTTCTGGAAGAAGGCGGCGCGCAGCGCCGTGAGCAGCGTCGACTTGCCGACCTCGTTGTCGCCGACGATGATGTTGAGGCCGGGTTCGAGGCCGCCGATCTCGGCTTTCACGAGCCCGGCGAAGTCGGTGACGGTCAGCGTCTTCAGATACATGGGCGCGCCCGTCGCATGAGTTCAGCGGCCCTCGCCGGAAAGCCGGCGATGCTCTGCATAGGCCATGCGCAGCGCCATCGCCGCCGCCTGGCGCTCCGGATCGGCGGGATCCGCGGCTTTCGCCCGCAGACGATCGACGGCGATGCGCACGAAGCCGGAGAGGTCGATCGCGTCGAGATCCTCGGCGTCCGGCTCGTCCACGAGATCGGCGTCGATCACGGCGAGATCGAACAGCCGCGCCCGCCAGTCATCGAGGAGTTCGTCGAGCGCCAGCCGCTCGCGCAGCGACAGCGCGCCGGCGAGCGTGACCTTCAACAGCGTGTCCCCCGGGCGCGGAAGGTCGGCCAGGACGTCCTCCAGCGCCGCGATGCTGCCGTCCAGGCGAACCGCGACCGGCCGCCAGTCGAAGCGCCCGGTCTTCACCCGCTCGATGCGCGGTGCCGTCCCCGCCGCCGCGATCTCGACGATCGCGACATGGCCGGGCGCGTTGGCAGGATACCGGTCGGGCTCGGGCGTCCCGGAATAGACGGTCCTGTCCGCGATCTCGACGAAACCGTGCCAGTCGCCGAGCGCCAGATAGTCGAGCTGCGCCCGCGCCGCCCGGTCGTCGGCGATGGGATTGCCGGATTCGGCCGCCTCCGGCAGGCGGTTGGCGACGGATCCATGGGCGAGGCCGACGCGCGCGGCACCCGGCGCCGTCTCGGCCGCATCGAACCAGGCCGTCAGGTCGGCGCCCTCGTGGCGACGGGTCAGCGGCGCCGGCAGGATCGCGAAGCGCCCGTCGCAGAGCGAGATCGGCTCCGGCCGGTCGGCGACGACGACATTGGCGATGCCCAGCCGCTCGGCGAGGCGCGGCAGCCGTGTCCACACGCTGACGGGCAGCGCGGCGTCGTGATTGCCGGGCAGCATCACCCAAGGACCGGAGAACGCCCGCATCGCCTCCAGCGTCCGGTTGATCTCCTTGTCGGTGACGGTGTTGTCGTCGAAGGCGTCGCCGGCGACGAGCACAGCGTCGCAATCCCGCTCCGCCGCCAGCGCCGCGATGCGTCCGACGGCCGCCAGCCGCTCCTCGCGCAGCCTTACCTGCTGCTCGACCTCGAAGCCGCCGAACGGCTTGCCGATCTGCCAGTCGGCCGTGTGCAGAAACCGGATCACGCTCGCCTGACCGCCGCTCGTCCTCGTTCCGAATCGCCATGCCCTCGGGCCCGACCTTGCTAACCCATTGAGCGCGCTCCGCAAGAGCGGCTCTCGCGATCCTCGAGTCATTTCAACGGCTTTCGCCCGCCCAAGATTCTGAAATGACTCGCCTTTCCCGAGGGAACGACTCCCCCGAGGGGCCGTTTGTGACCGAGTTGCGGCAGTCTTCCGGGTGCGGCTCGGCCTCGCCCGCATGTGTCAGGAGTTGAGGAATGGCGCCACGCCCGGTGTGGAAGGGACAGATTCGCCTGTCGCTCGTCTCGATCCCGGTCGAGATGTACACGGCGACGAGTTCCTCCGAGACGATCAGCTTCCGCCAGATCCACCGACCGACCGGCAAGCGCATCCACTACGACAAGGTCGTGGAAGGCATCGGTCCGGTCGACAAGGAGGACATCGTCAAGGGCTACGAGATCGGCAAGGACGAATACGTCATCCTCTCCGAGGAGGAGATCGAGGACGTCAAGCTGGAGACGAAGAAGACGCTGGAGCTCGTCCAGTTCGTCGACACCTGCTCCATTCCGCCGCTCTACTTCGACAAGCCCTATTACGTCGTGCCGCAGGACGAACTCGCCGAGGACGCCTTCCGGGTGGTGCGCGACGCGCTGCGCCAGTCGCAGAAGACCGGGCTCGGCCAGCTGTCGCTGCGCGGCAAGGAATATCTCGTCGCCGTCCGTCCCTGCGGCTCGGGCCTGCTGCTCGAGACGCTGCACTACGAGAACGAGGTGCGGAAGTCGGATTCGCTGTTCGGCGAGATTTCGGAGGAAGAAGCCGACGAGGATCTCCTCGCGGTGGCGAACCAGCTGATCGAGAAGAAGAGCTCGGAATTCAACGCCGCCAACTACAAGAACCACTACACCGCCGCTCTGAAGGCGCTGATCGCCGAGAAGCGCAAGAACGGCGGCCAGGCGATCGCCCACACCGAGGACGAGGACGAAACGCCGCGGCAGACGAAGAGTAACGTCGTCGACCTGATGGCGACGCTGAAGAAGAGCCTCGAACAGGGTGGCGGCGGGGAGAAGGAGGAGCCGAAGAAGGCTTCGTCGAGCAGCCGGCGGACGAAGGCGTCGTCTTCGGGATCCGCCGCCCGCACGGCGAAGTCCTCGGGCTCCTCCGGCAAGACGTCGTCGTCATCGGCCAAGTCCGGCGCCAAGACAGCGGCGAAATCCTCCGCGTCCGGCCGGCGCAAGAGCGCCTGACGGAGCGGAGCGATGGCGACGAAGACGGCGGAGCGGCCGAAGGCGAAGACCGCGGGAAAGGGCAAGGCCGGCAGCCAGGGCAAGGCGCTGCTCGACACCTACCGGCAGAAGCGCGACTTCACCCGCACCCGCGAGCCCTCCGGCGACGATGCGGGAGACGGCGCCGCCGACGGCCTGTTCTTCTGCGTCCAGAAGCACGACGCGACGCGCCTCCACTACGACTTCCGCATCGAATGGGACGGCGTCCTGAAGAGCTGGGCCGTGACCAAGGGCCCGAGCCTCGACCCGACGGACAAGCGCCTCGCGGTGCGCACCGAAGACCACCCGATGCAGTACGGCACCTTCGAGGGGACGATCCCGAAGGGCGAATATGGCGGCGGCACGGTGATGCTCTGGGACCGCGGCACCTGGGAGCCGCGCGAAGATCCGGAGAAAGGCTTCGCCAAGGGCTCGATCAAGATGGACCTGCACGGCGAGCGCATGCACGGCCACTGGGCGCTGGTCCGCATGAAGCCGCGCGGCAAGGAGACGCGCGAGAACTGGCTGCTGATCAAGGAGAAGGACGAAGAGGCGCATTACGGCGAGGGCGAGGAGATCCTCAAGGCCGACACCAGCGTCAAGACCGGCCGCAGCATGGATGCGATCGCGGACGAGTCCGAAGCCGTCTGGGACAGCTCCCGGCCGGCCCGCGACCAGCCGCAAGCGGGGGTCGAGGACGCGCCGGCGGCCGGCAAGGCCAAGACCGGAGCCAAGGCGCCAGCCAGCCCGAAGACGTCGAGCGGGCGATCGAAGTCGGCGCCCTCCGGGAAAAGCGGCGCCTCGAAGCGGAAGGCCGCGGGCGCGAAGAAGCCCCTGCCCCTGCCCGACTTCGTCCAGCCACAGCTAGCGACACTCGTGGACACGGCGCCGGAGGGCGGCGAGTGGCTGCACGAGATGAAGTATGACGGCTACCGCGTCCTCATCGCCGTCGGCGGCGGGACGGTCCGCTGCTACACCCGCAACGGCCTCGACTGGACGGAGAAATTCGCCCCGATCGCCGAGGCGGCGAAGGCCCTGCCCTGCCGCTCGGCGCTCATCGACGGCGAGATCGTCGCCTTCGATGCGAGCGGCAAGACGGACTTTTCCACGCTGCAGCAGCACCTCAGCGAGGGCGGCCCGCTCACCTGCTTCTGCTTCGACTGTCTTTCCCTCGATGGCGAGGACTTGCGCGACAAGCCGCTGACCGAGCGCAAGGCGGCGCTGGAGGGAATGCTCGCCACGGCCAAATCCGAGACGCTCCTGTTCAGCGAACACGTCGCGGGCAAGGGGCCGTCGGTCTTCAAGCAGATCTGCGCCGCCGGGCACGAGGGCATTGTCGCCAAGCGCGCCGACGCGCCCTATCGCTCCGGCCGGGCGAAGAGCTGGCTGAAGGTGAAGTGCACCAAGCGCCAGGAATTCGTCATCGGCGGCTGGAAGCCCTCCGACAAGCGTGGCCGGCCGTTCTCCTCGATCCTCCTCGGTGTCAACGAGGGCGACGACTTTGTCTATCGCGGCCGGGTCGGCTCCGGCTTCGACGAGACGCGGATGGACGAGCTCGCCAAGGCCTTCAAGGACCTTGCCCGCAAGACCTCGCCCTTCGCGGCGATTCCGGCCGACGTGAAGCGGCAGGCGAAGTTCGTCGAGCCGACGCTCGTCGCCGAGATCGAATTCACCGAGATCACCGCCGACGGCCACATCCGCCATGGCGTCTTCAAGGGGCTGCGCGCGGACAAGGGGGCGGACGAGGTGACCGACGAGACGCCGGAAAAGACCGCAACCCAGACCAAGGCCGCCGCCAAGGAGGCGTCGGCCCCGGCCAATCCCGCCAAGGCGAAGTCCCGCGAGCCGAAGGCGGGCCCGTCCAGCGCCGGCGCCAAGAGCAGCGGGCCCGTCGCGGTCGCCGGCATCCGGCTGACCCATCCGGACCGCGTCGTCTTCGAAAGCCAGGGCATCACCAAGGAAGAGCTGGCCCGCTACTACGAAGCGGCGGCACCGCGCATGCTGCCGCATCTGTCGAACCGGCCCGTCTCGCTGGTGCGCTGCCCCTCGGGCGGACAGAAGCACTGCTTCTTCCAGAAGCACGATTCCGGCGGCTTCCCGGATGCGGTGAAGACCGTGCCGGTCATCGAGAAGGACGGGTCGACCGAGCAGTATCTGACCATGCCGGACGCCTCCGCCGTGGTCGGCGCGGTGCAGATGGGCACGCTCGAATTCCATATCTGGGGCGCGCGCAACGACAGGCTGGACAAGCCCGACCGCCTGGTCTTCGACCTCGACCCGGACGAGGGCCTCGACTTTTCCGCGGTGAAGCGCGCGGCGTTCGAGCTGCGCGACGCGCTCGCCGAGATCGGCCTCACCACCTTTCCGATGGTCACCGGCGGCAAGGGCGTCCACATCGTCGCCCCGCTGGAGCGGCGGCAGGGCTGGGACGAGGTGAAGAACTTCGCCCGCGCCTTCGCCCACCTCCTCGAATCCCACGAGCCGGAGCGCTTCATCGCGACGATGTCGAAGGCCAAGCGCAAGGGCAAGATCTTCGTCGACTGGCTGCGCAACGACCGCGGCTCGACGGCGATCTGCCCCTATTCCACCCGCTCGCGAAAGGGAGCGCCGGTGGCGACGCCGGTGAGCTGGGAGGAACTGCAGGATCTGCCCGGCGCGAACCTGTTCGACATCCATGCGGTTCTGGAGCGGCTGGACCAGCCGGACCCCTGGGCGGACTACGACGGCGTGCGCCAGTCGATCACCAAGACGATGCTGAAGACGGTGGGGGCGTAGAAATCGCCGCGCTCTGCCGCATCCGCTTCAGACTCGGTTCAATCGTCAGGGTCTGAAAGCCCCCGTCCGACGAACCGCGTGACGTCTCCGCGCCGCCGCCGGGCCTCGTGATGCTGAAGCGCGGCACCCGACCCGAACCGCTCAATCCCCCGCGAACGCCTCGACCTTCACCTCGCGCTCGCGCGGCAGGTAGACGGCCCGGTCCGGGACATCCGCGCCTTCGGATTCCAGCCGTGCGGCGACCTTGAGCATCTCCTCGCGCAGTCGGCAGTGCATCCCCCACGCCGAGACAGGGTCCTCGCCGGTCACGGTGAAGCGCAGGACCATGCCGTTCCAGTCGTGGTCGATCACCTGCGCCTTGGCCTGGTCCTTCTGGATCACGTCGTCGCTCTCCTCGACGAATTTCCCGAAGGCCTCGCGCAGCTTGTCGACATCCGCCCGGTGGTCGAGACGCAGGACCACCGGCTTGATCAGGCTCGCATCCTGCTTGGTCCAGTTCTCCAGCGTGTTGGACACGAGCTGGGAGACCGGCACCATCAGGCGGCGGTTGTCCCAGCTCTTCAGCTGGACATAGGTGAAGTTGATCTTCTCGACGTAGCACCAGTCGCCCGCGTAGAGGACCGCGTCGCCGATGCGGGCGGTCTTGGCGAGCGCGATCTGCAGGCTGGACATGATGTTGGCGAGCACGCTGCGGGCGGCGAAGGCGAAGATCAGGCCGAGGACGCCGGCCGAGGCGAGCAGCGAGAAGCCGAGCGTCTGGAAGGCGTTCACCTGGATCAGCACCAGTGCCGCGCCGACCAGGAAGGCGACGACGATGGCGGCCCGGCGCGCCGCCGAGATGTTGGTGTAGAGGTCGCGCTGTTCCGCCGCCTCGGCGTCGCCCAGCTCGCGGATATTGTGCTGCACGACCCGCTCCAGCACCGCATCGACGATCCGCACCGCGATCAGTGCCAGCGCGATGACGATGAGGACTGTCTGCAACGGACCGAGGAAGGCGTTGACGGCGCCGGAGAAGGTGAAGAGCCAGGACCGCACGAGCGAGAAGGTGCCGACGCACACGAACAGCGCGACGGGCAGTTGCACCGCGTCGAGGATGCCGGCCGCCAGCCGGTAGCGCCGGTGCTGCTTCAGGCGGCCGAGCCAGACATAGACCAGCGCCGCCGCGCCGAGACCGATCAGGAACACAAGCGGCAGCGCGATCACCTCCCACCAGGCGAGCGTCCAGAAGGCGGTCTTGCGCATCCAGGCCGGCAGCGAGCGCTCGAATGCGGTGGGGCCGTAGTAGGCGTACATCTCGTTGATGTTGCCGACCGTCTGGCGCGAGAACAGCCAGACGGGGTCGCCGTCCTTCGGCTTCACCCGCGCGATGCGGATCGACACCGGGCGCCCCGGCAGATCGATGATCGCCAGGCGGATGTTGCGGCGCGGCTCGCCGGCCAGGGGGTTCTTCGACGAGGCGTTGGCCTCGAGCGCATCCGGCCGGTCCGGCAGGTCGCCCCAGTCGAGCCACATGGCATGCCGGACGATCTGGTTCAGCCGGCGCGCGAGGACGGGACCCAGCGCCGCCTGCTTCTGCGGGTCCATGTTCGACAGGTCCAGCATGTGCGCCGCCGTCTTCCAGGCATCCGCCTTGGCGGCGAAGAGGAAGCTCTCCATCATCGCCTGCGGCGTCTCGCGGTTGACGGTGTCCGGCACGGGTCCGAGGCCGGCGTTGATCGTGTCCTCGCTGTAATAATGGCTGCTGCCGGTATCCGACGTCTGCGCCAGTGCGGGCGCGGCGAGAAGCGGCAGGAGGATGATGGCGGCAAGGATGCGGAAGCTGCGCGGCACGTCGGCCCTCTCGTAGCGTTCGTCATGGGTCGGCTCGGCCGGCCCGAGAGAGATCGGGTCGTGACTGCGTAAATGGGCGGATGCTCGGCACAAACAGCCGCAGGACGCCCGGCGCTCGTCGCGAAAGCGCATCGGCAACGGAAATTTCCTAATCGACGTCGCACTTTAGCGGCGGCCGGGTTTTCCTGTAGCCGTCCAGCCGATCCCCCTGCGGACGGCCTGAATCGGCTCGCGCCGCCGCTTGAGCGGGCGGCTCCGGCCGCCGTTCAGGGCCGGCGGGTGGGTCTCGCTCCGGCGCCCGGCTGCCTCAGGACGCGGCCTTCGCCGCGCGGCGCGCAGCCTGAAGGTCGACGGTGACCCGCGTCGTGTCGGAGCCGGGCTCGGAATGCGCCATGTGGAAGCCGAGGTCGCGCGCCATCTTCAGCATGGTGGCGTTCTCGCGCAGCACCTCCCCGTAGATCCGGGAAAGGCCCCGCTTTTCCCCATAGGCGAGGATGGCGTTCATCAGC
This sequence comes from Jiella sp. M17.18, assembly GCF_041027365.1. Taxonomy (NCBI): domain Bacteria; kingdom Pseudomonadati; phylum Pseudomonadota; class Alphaproteobacteria; order Hyphomicrobiales; family Aurantimonadaceae; genus Jiella; species Jiella sp. M17.18. The sequence goes on from NZ_JBFTEH010000005.1 coordinate 335,827, forward strand.
GCATAGCCGAGGCCGTGGCCCTTCATGTCGGAGCGCACCAGGACGGCAAATTCCGCCGCCTCGTTTTCCGGATCGGCGACGATGCGCACCACGCCGAAGATCGGCCCCTCGCCATAGCCGGAGCCGGGCGCGACGGCGACGAAGGCCATCTCGCGGTCGTAGTCGATCTGCGAGAAGCGGGCCGCCGTCTGGTGCGGGAAGACCTTCATCGGCCCCATGAAGCGAAGCCTGAGATCATGGTCGGTGCACTGCGCCACCATGTCCGCGAGCGCCGTCTCGTCCTCCGGCCGGATCGGCCGCAGCAGGAACCGTTCGGCGTCGCGGATCGTGATCTCGCGTTCCAGCTCGCGCGGATAGGGCCGGATCGCCGGGCCGACGGCCTTGGCGTCCTTCGCCCTGAGGCTGACGCGTGCGTCGAGCGCGACCACGCCCTCGGCATCGGCGAGCAGCGGATTGATGTCGAGCTCGGCGACCTCCGGCAGAAGCACGGCCAGTTCCGCAAGCCGGATCAGCACGTCGGCGACCGCATCGAGCGGCACCGGCGGCACGTCGCGATAGCCGGCGAGCAGCCTGGAAACCTTGGTCCCGTTGATCATCTCGCGGGCGAGGACCGAGTTCAGCGGCGGCAGCCCGATCGCCCGGTCGCCGACGATTTCCGCCGCCTTGCCGCCCTGACCGAACAGCACGACCGGGCCGAAGGTCGCGTCGGTGGCAAGGCCGGCGATCAGCTCGATCGCCTCGCGGCGCACGACCATCTTCTGCACCGTGAAGCCGGTGATGACGGCATCGGGCATCGCCGCCTTCACCGCCCGGGTCATGTCGCTGACCGCCTGCCGCATTTCGCCGGCCGAGCCGATGTTCAGCTTCACGCCGCCGACGTCGGATTTGTGCGTGATGTCGGGCGAGACGATCTTCAGCGCCGCCGGCGCGCCGATCGCGGCGAAGGCTTCCACCGCTTCCTCCGGGCTCGCCACCAGCACCGTCTCCACGGTCGGGATACCGAACAGCGAGAGGACGCGCTTGGCCTCCCATTCGCTGAGCGTTCCCCGCCCCTCCCGCGCCGCGCCGGCGGTCACCGCCCGCGCCGCCTCGACCTTCGCCGGCTCGATGGCGACGCCGGCGGACGGCGTCTCCATCAGCAGTTCCTGGTTCCGGCGATAGTCGACGAGATGGGTGAAGGCCCGAACCGCCTTGTCCGGGCTGTCATAGGTCGCGATCCGTTCGGCCGCGAAGAAGCTGCGCACCGGCGCCGCGGCGGTGCCGCCGAGCCAGTTGGTGAGCACCGGGAAGCGCGGGCGCGTCTTCGCGGCCTTTGCCACGGCCCTCGCCGCGTCCATGCCGTCGGCGACCGCGGTCGGGCAGTTGATGACGAGGATCGCGTCGCTGGACTTGTCGCGCATGAGGATGTCGAGCGCGGCCGCGTAGCGCGCACCCGTCGCATCGCCGATGATGTCGACGGGGTTTGCCCGCGACCAGGTCCCCGGCAGCACCTCGCCCAGTTCCGCGCGCTCGGCGTCGGATAGCGGCGCCAGCCGGCCTCCCCGCGCCTCCAGCGCATCCACCGCCAGCACTCCGGCGCCGCCGCCATTGGTCAGGATCGTCAGCCGGTCGCCGGTGATGCGGATGCCGGTCGCAAGCGTCGCCGCCGCCTCGAACAGCTCCTCCAGCTCGCGCACCCGAAGCACGCCGGCGCGGCGGAAGGCGCCGTCGTAGACGGCGTCGGATCCGGCCAGCGCACCGGTATGCGACAGCGCTGCCTTGGCACCGGCGGCGCTGCGCCCGGCCTTGATCACCAGGACCGGCTTCGATCGGGCGGCGATCCTCGCGGCGGACATGAACTTCTTCGCGAAGGTGACGTTCTCGACATAGAGCAGGATCGAGCGCGTCGCCCGGTCGGTCGACAGATAGTCGAGCATGTCGCCGAAGTCGGCGTCGCACATGTCGCCGAGCGAGACGACATGCGAGAAGCCGATGCCGCGCTCGTGCGCCCAGTCGATGACGGCGGTTGCGATCGCGCCGGACTGGCTGAGCAGTGCGATGTCGCCGGCCCTGGGCGTCAGATGCGCGAAGCTCGCATTGATGCCGAGCGGCGGCGAGATCAGGCCGAGGCAGTTCGGCCCAACGATGCGCATCAGATGCGGCCGCGCCGCGTCCAGCATCGCCTGGCGCAGCGGCCGGTCCGCCGCCGTCTCGCCGAGACCGGCCGTGATGACCACGGCGGCCCGGCAGCCGCGGGCGCCGAGTTCGCCGACGATGCCGGGGACGCTCTGCGCCGGGGTCGCAATGACGGCGAGATCCGGCACCACCGGCAGCGCCGCGATCGATCGGAAGTTCTGCCGCCCCTCGATCGCCGTCTCGTGCGGGTTCACCGGCATCACCGGCCCCTTGAAGCCGGCCGAGAACAGGTTGCGGGCGATGACGTTGCCGACGCTGTGGGGCCGGTTGCTGGCCCCGATCAGCGCGATCGCGCGCGGCGCAAACAGCGCGTCGAAATTTCGGGTGCTCATCGGGCCGTCCCTTAGCTGTTGTCCGGGCGCAGGTTGCGACAAGCATGGGGTTTTTCGGGCGCCTGTCGAGCCGGAGAAGAGACCGGCCCATGCTGCACTGCATTGACCGTGATCAACCGGAACGCCGCCGCGCCCGCCGCGGCGTTGTCATGCCGCGAAGCGGCGCCTCACCGCCTGCCGGACACCTCGCCCGTGCTCGCCCGCGCCGCGACCTCGTAGCCGACGTCGAGAACGCGCGGCAACGGATTCGTGCCGGCGAGCGTCCCCGCGATCATGGTCACGGCGTTCCGCCCGATCGTCTCCCGGTGGGTGACGACGGTCGTCAGCGAGGGAAAGGTCGAGCGGGTGATCTCGAAATCGTTGAACCCGCAGATGCCGAGCCGGCCCGGGACCGTGATCCTGCGGCGCTGCGCCTCGAACAGGACGCCGACCGCCAGATCATCATTGTTGCAGAAGACCGCGTCGACATCCGGACGGCGGGACAGAAGGTCGGCGAAGAGCGCGCCCCCGAGGGTGAAGGAGGAGGGCTGCGGCGTCGTCGCGACGAGCGTCTCGTCGAACAGTCCGGCCGCTTCCAGCGCATCGACATAGCCATCCAGCCGCCGCTGGGTGCGCGGATCCATGCGGGCGCCGACGAACGCGATCCGCCGGTAGCCGCGCGCGACGAGATGCTCGCAGGCGGCGCGAGCCGCTTCGCGGTGCGAGAAGCCGATCATCATGTCGACGGGCTCCGGGCCGATCTCCATGATCTGCACGACCGGGCAGTTCGCCTCGGCGAGGAGGCTCCGGGAGACATCGGACTGGTCGATTCCCGAGACGATCAGGCCCGCCGGCCGCTGGCTGAGGAAGATCCGCAGCAGCTTCTCCTCTTCCAGCGCGGAATAGCGGGTGTTGCCGAGCTGGACCTGGAAGCGCGTGCCCTGCACCTCCTGATAGATGCCGTGCAGCACGTCGGAGAAGACGTTGTTGGTGACCGACGGGATAAGCACGCCGAGAACGTTCGTGCGACTGGAGGCGAGCGCCTGCGCCGCCAGATTCGGCACGTAGCCGAGCTTCTCGACCGCTGCGGCGACGCGCCGGCGGACGTCCTCGGAGACCTTTTCCGGCTTTCGCAGCGCCCGCGAAACCGTGATCGCGCTAACATCCGCGGCGGCCGCGACATCCAGCAGCGTCACCGCCTTATGATCCTGTGGCTTACGCATCATCCCCTCCCGACGGCAACCGTAGCGGCGCCCCCGCGACTTGACAATGATAGCGCTATCACGCAGACCTTCGGAAGGGAGGAGGATGGAGACCCGAGGCGTTCGCGCCATCGCCTGCGGCAGCGATCTTCAGACTTGCACTGGAGGCTTTCGCGGCCCGGATGGCGGGACCGGAGGCGATCCGCGGGGCGGCCGCCGCCGCCGCCCGCATCAGTTCGGATCGCACCGGCCAGGCTCGTAGCGCCGTCTCGCAACCCACTTCCGCTCGATATCGCCCACCGGCGGACCCCGTCTGCCTGAGGGTTCGGCTTCGCTTCATCCGGCGCCAGCCGCTCGTCGACCAGACACATGCAGGAGGAGAAACCATGCATCAGATCACCACCCGCCTTCTCGCCGCAGCGGCGATTGCGACGGCTCTCACGGGCGCCGCCGCGGCGCAGGACTTCAATTTCAAGTTCCAGTCGTCCGATCCGGCCGGCAATCCGAACTTCGAGCTGCAGCAGGGCTGGGCCAAGAACGTCTCGAAGATCACCGACGGCAAGATCAACATCACCCTGCTGCCGGTCGATTCGATCGTCGACCATGCCGAGACCCAGGACGCCATCCAGGCCGGCATCCTCGACGGCCACATCACCGACGTCTCCTACTTCGCCGGCAAGGACCCCGCCTTCGGCCTGATCGCCAACCCGGTCGGCGCCTGGTCCGACCCGCACACCATGCTCGATTTCATGCGCAATGGCGGCGGCGGCAAGCTGATGCAGGAACTGGACGGCCAGTACGGCCTCCACTTCATCGGCGCGACGACGCCGGGCCTGGAATCGCTCGTCTCCAAGGTGCCGCTCGACGGCGTCGCCGACCTCAAGGGCCTGAAGATGCGCGCGCCGGAAGGTCTCGTGCAGAACGTCTTCGCCGCGGCCGGCGCCGCGCCGGTCAACCTGCCCGGCTCGGAAGTCTACACCTCGCTCGACAAGGGCGTCATCGACGCCGCCGACTACACGGTGTTCTCGACCAATCAGGCGCAGGGGCTCAACGACATCGCCCCGAACCCGGTCTATCCCGGTTTCCACTCCCTGCCGCTGGTCGAGATCGCGATCAGCCAGAAGGACTGGCAGGAACTGCCGAAGGACCTGCAGGACAAGCTGACCCAGTCGGTTCGCGACTTCGCCGACCACGAGCTCGACGTGCTGCAGAAGCGCGACGAGGAGGCGGTGGCCAAGGCCAAGGCCGGCGGCAAGATCCACATCCACGACTGGTCGCAGGAGGAGCGGGCGAAGTTCCGCAAGATCGCTCAGGGCGAGTGGAAGAAGGTCGCCGCCAAGTCCGAGAACGCCCAGAAGGTCTACGACACGCTGACGGCGTATCTCAAAGACCACGACCTGATGAAGTAAGCTTTCGTTCGAACGCCGGCGCACCTCGCGCCGGCGTTTTCCTTGCCATGGATCAGCCGCATGTCACATGATCTTCCCCCCGACACCGACGTCGACGAAGCGCTCGCCGAGCACACGCTGGCGGACGAATCCGCCATTCCCGAAGCGGGGATCCTCGGGCGTGCGATCGAGCGTGGCGGCATGTTCGTCGCCTGCCTGTTCCTCGTCTCCGCGGCGATCATCATGTACGAGATCTTCATGCGTTACGTGCTCGACGCACCGACGCTGTGGGTCACCGAAACGACGATCTTCATCTGCGCCGCAGCCTTCATCTATGGCGGGCTCTACTGCGTCGCGCGCGACCGGCACATCCGCGTCGTGCTGATCTACGACCACCTGCCGCCGGGCCTGCGCCGCGTCTTCGACGTGGTGATCTCGCTCCTGTGCCTGGTGCTCGCGGCCTTCTTCGCCTGGGCGAGCTGGACCATGGTCGAGAAGTCGTGGTGGTCGCCGACCGGCGCCCTGCGGCTCGAGGGAACGGGCAGTGCCTGGAATCCGCCGACCCCGGCGCTCCTGAAAGGCTTCCTGATGCTCGTCATGATCGTCATGACGATCCAGTTCGTCATCCTTGCCGTCAACTACGTGCGCCGGGGCCGCTGACCGATGTTCCACCTCTCCGCCCTGGGGATCGCCGACGGCACCCTCCTGATGTTCGGCATGCTGCTGGCCATGCTGCTCGTCGGCATGCCGCTCGCCTTCGTCACGCTGTTCGTGGCGCTGTTCTTCGCCATCGGCTGGTTCGGCCCGATGGTGGTGCCGCTGATCACGACGCGGATCTACTCCTTCGTCGCCTCCTACGTCTTCGTCTCGGTGCCGATGTTCGTGCTGATGGCCGCGATCCTCGACCGATCGGGGATAGCGAGAGACCTGTTCGACGCGATGAAACTGATCGCCGGCCGCATCCGCGGCGGCGTCGCCATCCAGACCATTTTCGTTGCCGTCATCCTCGCCGCGATGAGCGGCATCATCGGCGGCGAGATCGTGCTGCTCGGCCTGCTCGCGCTGCCGCAGATGCTGCGCCTCGGCTACGACCGCAATCTTGCGATCGGCGTCGTCTGCGCCGGCGGCTCGCTCGGCACCATGGTGCCGCCCTCGATCGTGCTGATCATCTACGGCCTCACCGCCAATGTCTCGATCGGCGACCTCTTCACCGCCGCCTTCATCCCCGGCTTCATGCTGGCCGGCTTCTACGTCGTCTACGTCCTCTTCCGCGCCTACCTCAATCCGGCCGTCGCGCCGGTTCTGGAGGAGGACGAGATGGACCTCACCGAGAAACTGAAGCTGCTCCGGGGCCTCGTCCTGCCGGCGCTCGTCATCACCTTCGTGCTCGGCTCGATCTACGGCGGCATCGCCTCGGTCACCGAAGCCTCCGCCGTCGGCGTCGCCGGCGTCGTGCTGTCGACCGCGATCCGCCGCGAGCTGACCTTCGAGCTCCTGCGCGGCGCCGCCGTCCAGACGCTCGCCACCTGCGGCATGATCGTCTGGATCGGCATCGGCGCCAGCGCCATCGTCGGCGTCTTCAACCTGATGGGCGGCCTCACCTTCGTGAACAACCTGATCACCGGCATCTCGGACAATCCGACCGTGGTCGTCCTGTTCATGATGCTGATCCTGTTCATCCTCGGCATGTTCCTCGACTGGGTCGGCATCGCGCTCCTGACCCTGCCGATCTTCGTGCCGATCGTGAAGCAGCTCGGCATGGACCCGATCTGGTTCGGCGTCCTGTTCTGCATGAACATGCAGGTGGCGTTCCTGTCGCCGCCGTTCGGGCCGGCCGGTTTCTACCTGAAAAGCGTCGCGCCGCCCGACATCTCGCTCGGCGACATCTTCAAGTCGCTGGTGCCGTTCGTCTGCATGCAGATCGTGGCGGTGGCGCTCCTCGTCTTCTTCCCCGGCATCACCGGGCGCTGAGGCTCGGCGTCCGCTAAAAGGCAAAGCGATGAAGATCACCGGCATCGAGACGGTCCGGCTCGGCGAGTTCGCCAATCTCGTCTGGGTGCTCGTCCACACCGACGAAGGTCTCACCGGGCTCGGCGAGACCTTCTTCGGCGCCACCGCGGTCGAGGCCTATGTCCACGACTGGTGTGCGCCGCGACTGATCGGCAAGGACCCGCTGGCGCTGCAGGCGCGCGTCAACGAGATGACCGATTATCTCGGCTGGCGCGGCGCCGGCGTCGAGACGCGCGCCTATTCGGCGATCGACATCGCGCTGTGGGACCTCTTCGGCAAGGCGCATGGCAAGCCGGTCGCCGACATGCTTGGCGGGCGCTCGCGCGAGAGGGTGCGCACCTACAACACCTGCGCCGGCTACAAGTACATCCGCGACGCGCGCGCCCAGTCGGTCGCCAACTGGCATCGCGGCGCGAGCGACGGGCCCTACGAGGACCTCGAGGCCTTCCTCACCGACGCCGGCGCCCTCGCCCGCTCGCTGCTCGACCAGGGCATCACGGCGATGAAGATCTGGCCGTTCGACATCGCGGCCGAGCGCTCGGCCGGCTGGGACATCACGCCGGCGGAACTGAAGGCCGCGCTGAAGCCCTTCGAACGGATCCGCGAGGCGGTCGGCGACGACATCGACATCATGGTCGAGTTCCATTCGCTGTGGTCGATGCCGATGGCCAAGAAGCTCGCGCGCGAGCTGAAGCCGTTCAGGACCTACTGGCACGAAGACCCGTTCCGGCTCGACAATGTCGGCGACCTCGCCGAATACGCCGACCACAGCGACGCCTTCGTCTGCGCCTCCGAGACACTCGCCTCCAAGCACGCCTTCCGCGAATATCTGCAGACCGGCAAGGCCGGCGTCTGCATGCTGGACCTCTCCTGGTGCGGCGGCATCACCGAAGCGCGCAAGATCGCCGGCATGGCCGAGGCCTTCAAGGTGCCGATCGCGCCGCACGACTGCACCGGCCCGGTCGTCTACGCCGCCTCCTGCCAGCTCTCGATGCATGCGACGAACACGCTGATCCAGGAATCGGTCCGCGCCTTCTATACCGGCTGGTACGCCGAGATCGCGCGCGGCCTGCCGGTGGTCGAGAACGGCTTCATCCGCATTCCGGAGACGCCCGGCCACGGCATCTCCCTCGCCGACGGACTGGAGCGGCGGGCGGATTACGTCAGCCGAACGAGCGGCCGGGCCTCCGCCTGACGATGCCGCCACCTCTCCGCCCGGCGCCTCGGCATGCCGGGCGGCTACAGGCCGAGGCTCCTGACGAAGCGCATCGTCCGGGGCTCGCGGGGATTGCCGAAGATCGCGTCCGGCTGCCCTTCCTCGACGATCTCGCCGCCTTCGAGGAAGGCGACGTGGCGGGCCACCGAGCGCGCGAGCCGGAGGTCGTGGGTCGCCATCAGCATGGTCGCGCCTTCCGCGGCGAGCGTGCGAAGGACATCCACCACCTCCTCGGCAAGCTCGGGGTCGAGCGCCGAGGTCGGCTCGTCGCACAGGATCAGAGCCGGCGACGGCGCGAGCGCCCGCGCGATCGCGACGCGCTGCTGCTGCCCGCCCGACAGCGTCGCCGGCCAGGCCTCCGCCTTCTCGGCCATGCCGACCTTCCCCAGAAGGTCCATCGCCCGCTCGCGGGCCCGTGCCTTCGGCCATTTCTGCACCGTCACCAGCCCTTCCATGACGTTCTCCACCACCCGGCGATGCGGGAAGAGCTGGAAGTTCTGGAAGATCATGCCGGTGCGCCGGCGAACCCGCAGGCTGTCCGCCTGCGACGGCCGCCGGTCCGCCGAGAAGTCGACCCTGAGGTCGCCGATCTCGACCGCGCCGGCGTCCGGCGTCTCCAGCAGGTTGGCGCAGCGCAGCAGCGTGCTCTTGCCGCTGCCCGAGGGCCCGATCAGCGCCGTGACCGCGCCCTCCTCGACCGTCAGGCCGACGCCTTTCAGCACGAGATTGCCGGAGAAGCGCTTCTCGATATCGGACAGACGGATCATTTCTGACGCTCCAGAAAGCCGCCATAGCGCCCGAACTGGGTCTCGAGCCGGGTCTGAAGGGCCGTAAGGACGGAGGAGAAGACGAGATAGATCAACGCCGCCTCGATATACAGGATCAGCGGCTCGTAGGTCACGGCGACGATGCGCTGCGCCTGCTGGAACAGTTCCGGCACGGTAATCGCGGCGGCGAGCGAGGTGTCCTTCACGAGCGAGATGAAGGTGTTGCCGAGCGGCGGCACGGCGACGCGCGTCGCCTGCGGCAGGATTGTGCGCAGCATCGCCTGGCGCGTCGTCATGCCGATCGAATAGGCCGCTTCCCACTGGCCCTTGGAGATCGACGTCAGCGCGGCGCGGATCACCTCGGACGTATAGGCGCCGACATTCAGGGTGAAGCCGATCAGCGCCGCCGGGAACGCATCGATCAGGATGCCGGCGCTTGGCAGGCCATAGAAGATGACGAAGAGCTGCACGAGGAGCGGCGTGCCGCGGATGATCCAGACATAGAACCCGGCGATGGCCGCCAGCGGCTTCGGCGCGAACAGCCGGACGACCGCCGTCAGCAGGCCGGCGCCGAGGCCGAGCACGAACGACAGGATCGCGAGCGGCACCGTCAGGATGAGCCCGGCACGCAGGAGCGGCCAGAGCGAAGTCAGCATCAGTTGCAGCCAGTCGGGCAATCGGGCCTCGCCGCTCGTTCGGGGGGACTGTCACAAATCCGGCGGCGGAGCGGGGCTCCGTCGCCGGAAGACGATCGAGTTAAGGCGGCTTCGCCCTACTGCGAGACGTCCTCGCCGAAATACTTCTCCGCGATCTGCTTATAGGTCCCGTCGGCCTTCATGTCCTTCAGCGCCGCGTCGATCGCAGCGACGAGCTTGGGATGGCCCTTCTGGACGATGACGCCGGAGGGTGCGGCATCCTTCCTGGTCGCGACCACCTTCACCGGCGCCTTCGGCTGGTGCTTCTTGAAGTCGAGATAGGACAGGCTGTCGTTGATCGTCGCGTCGGCGCGGCCGGTGATGACCAGCTGGATCGACTGGTCGAAGCCGTCGGTCGCCACCAGCGTGGCGCCGGCGGCCTCCGCCATCTTGCCGTAGTTCGACGTCAGCGACTGGGCGGAGCGCTTCCCCTTGAGGTCGCTGAAGCTCTTGATCTGGTCGTCGCCGTCTTTGACGATCAGCACCGCCTTCGACACGATGTACGGGTCCGAGAAGTCGAAGCGCTTCTGGCGCTCCGGCGTGATGCCGACTTCGTTGATGACCGCGTCGTAGCGGTCCGCGCCGAGGCCGGCGATCAGGCCGTCCCACTTGCCCTCGACGAATTGCGGCTTCACGCCGAGCCGCTTGGCGATGGCCTCGCCGATCTCGACGTCGAACCCGACGAGCTTGCCGGCGGCGTCGTGGTAGGTGAAGGGCGCATAGGTGCCCTCCGTCCCGATGCGCAGGACCCCCGACTGCTTGATGTCCTTGAGCCCTCCGGCAAAGGCCGGGGCGGCCGCCAGCAGCGAGAGCGAAACGAGGGTGGCGAGGCACGTCTTCATGGCATTCCTTTCCGATCGATCTTCCGGGCCTCTGTCTCTGCCGGCCCGGGATCACGCTCAAGGAATACGTTTCTGCAGGCCGAATGTTGCGGGGTTTTCTGTACCCGCCGGCGCGAGGCGGAGATCCCGGTCCAGACCCGACGGATCGACCGGAGCCGGGTGGCGGGCACGATCTTTCGTCGATCAGGTCGAAGTCTGCGCAAGTCGGCCATATCCGACGCGCGTCGCGCCCACCCCCTTTACAAAGCCGGTACGATGCTCGATGGCTGGCGCGAACGTTTCGGTCGGCCGGAGAAAAGGGGGCGTCAGATGATCATCGCGACACTGATCTGCGGAACCGTATCCCTGATCGTCGGCGATGGTCTCATTATCGGCGCCGGCACCCTCTAGCCGCCGAGCCGCGTCAAGCAGCTTCTTCGAGCGTCAAGAGCGTGTCCGGCCGCGACCTGCCCCACCGAGCGGGCCGTCGCGATGTGCCTGGTGCCGGGACGGCACCGCCGACCAGCCGAGGAAGCCCGGCCAGGGATGACGGCCGCTTCCGTTCGAGAGACGATCTTCCATGTCCGCATCCGATTTTCCCGCTCGCGTCGCCAAGGCCGAAGAGGCGCTGCGCGAGCTCTTCCCCGCAACCCCGCTGCAGCTGAACGAGCACCTGTCGGCCCGCTATGGCGCGCGCGTCTTCCTGAAGCGCGAGGACCTGACCCCGGTCCGGTCCTACAAGATCCGCGGCGCGTTCAACTTCATGCGCAAGCGGATCGAGGAGGGCTCCGCCACGGGCCGCTTCTGCTGCGCCTCGGCCGGCAACCATGCCCAGGGCTTCGCCTTCGCCTGCCGGCATTTCGGCCTCAAGGGCCGCGTCTTCATGCCGGTGACGACGCCGCAGCAGAAGATCGAGAAGACCAGCATGTTCGGCGGCGAAGCGATCGAGGTCGAACTCGTCGGCGACTTCTTCGACGACTGCTATGCCGCCGCCAAGGCCTATTCCCGCGACGCGGGTGCCGCTCTGGTGCCGCCCTTCGATCACGAGGACATCGTCGAGGGCCAGGCGAGCGTCGCGCGCGAGGTCCTCGCGCAGCTCGCCGGCGAGACGCCGGATCTCGTCGTCATGCCGGTCGGCGGCGGCGGCCTCGCCTCCGGCATGACCCGCTACTTCGACGCCTGGGACGGCCCCATGCCGGCGATGCGCTTCGTCGAGCCGCAGGGCGCGCCGAGCCTTCGCACCAGCCTCGAGCGCGGCGCCCTCACCCGCATGCCGCAGATCGACGGCTTCGTCGACGGCGCGGCGGTCGCCGAGATCGGCGCGATCCCCTTCGCGACGCTCAAGCGCTTCTCGCCGCAGGACGTGATCCTCGCGCCGGAAGGCCGGCTCTGCGACACCATGCTGCGGATGCTGAACATCGAGGGCATCGTGCTCGAACCCGCCGGCGCGCTGGCGATCGATGCGCTGAACAGCCTTGCGGACGAGATCGCCGGCAAGACCGTGGTGCTCGTCGTCTCCGGCGGCAATTTCGACTTCGAGCGCCTGCCGGACGTCAAGGAGCGGGCGCTGCGCTACGAGGGGCTGAAGAAATACTTCATCCTGCGCCTCGCCCAGCGCCCCGGCGCCCTGAAGGACTTCCTGAACCTCCTCGGCCCGGAGGACGACATTGCCCGCTTCGAATATCTGAAGAAGTCCGCCCGCGACTTCGGCTCGATCCTGCTCGGCATCGAAACCAAGAACGCGGCGAACTTCCCGGCGCTGATCGAACGCTTCGAGCGCGAGGGCATCCGCTACCAGGACATCACCGACGACCAGATCGTCGCAGACCTCCTGATCTGACGGCGGGCACGGCGGGACGCCCCGTCCCGCCGTTGCTTCACTGGCGAAAGTGCAGCGCACCATTCCGCCAGCAGTTCTGCTGCAGCGCGAAGTTCGACGCAACGTGAGAGGCCGAAAAATACACGCGGCTTGCCAAGATGACGTTCCGTGTTACCAATGGTGACGGGCGCCGGGCTTGGGAGGGACCGCCGCCCGGACAGCATCCGGCATCGGCCGGTCTGTGGGAGACCATGCCCGCCCGCGGGAACGATCATGAAGATATTTGCAGGGCTTTGCGCCGCCGCAGTCTTGGCCACGACGGGCGGCGCCGGCGCGCAGCAGATCGCCGGCAACTACCACGTCGCCGGCAAGACCGTCGAAGGCCGGGACTATGCCGGCACGGCCCGGATCGAGACGCGCTCCACGACCGACTGCCGGATCCGCTGGAACACCGGCCGGGTGTCGCAGGGCGTCTGCCGGATGAACGACGGCAAGTTCGTGGCGACGCTGAAGGACCGCTCCGGCCAGCCGGAAGTCGTCACCTATGATGTGATGAGCGACGGCCGGCTGAACGGCGTCGTCACCGTCGCCGACAAGAAGGGCTCGGGCCGCGAAGTGCTGACCCCGATCCGCTGACCGCGCGGGAGCCGGCAGCAGAGCGGCACGCGCTCCGGCGGCGTGGGTGCCGCTATCCGACCGGTGCTGGGACGGCCGGGTGACGCAGCTCCCCGCAGCCCGTCGGCTCGTGCCGGTCGGGCGGTCAGTGCAGCCGGCCGCCGTCCTTCACGAGGCGCACCTCGCGCGGCTCGATGAGCCCGGCATGCATGACCCGCACCGAGTGGATGATCGCCTCGATCTCGCGCTCCCAATGGTCGAGGAAGCGAGTGAGGCGGGGATAATCGGGAGCGAGATCCTCGAACTGCCAGAAGAAGGTCTGCAGCAGCGTCGGATGGTCCGGCATCCGGTAGAGCACTTCGGCGGAGGTCAGGCTGTAGCCTTCGAGCATTTTCACGAAGGACGGATCGGGAGTTCTGGCACGCATCGGCACACCTTTTCGCGGCGCCGGCCGACCCATTCCGGCCGACCCTTGGATGCTGCGCCGCATAGAGTTAACGACGTCTTAACCCGAGGCGCTGCACAAGCCCCGGTCCGACCGATGATCCGTCGATTCGCGGCGAGATCAAGACCGGCTGCGCCCCTCGCTTCGCCGGCGTGTCGTCCGCACAACCTGCGGCCAGCCGGTCGAGGCGTCTCAATAGTCGCCCGTCGCAACCAGTCCGTCGAGGAAGGCCCGTGCCTCCTTGCGCACCCGCTCGACCTTCTCCGGGTCCATGCGGCCGAGCGTCGCATAGGTCCGCTGCAGCCGGTGGTTCTTCTGCAGGACCTGGCGGTTGCGGGCGATGAAGTCCCAGTAGAGGAGGTTGAACGGACAGGCGCCCTCGCCCTCCTTCTTCTTCGGCGAATAGGCGCAGGGGCCGCAATAGTCCGACATCTTGTCGATGTAGTTGGCGGACGCCGCATAGGGCTTGGAGGCGAACAGCCCGCCGTCGGCAAAGAGGATCATGCCGACGACGTTCGGCATCTCCACCCATTCATAGGCGTCGTGATAGACCGTCAGGTACCATTCCTGCACCTCCTTGGGATCGAAGCCGCAGAGCAGGCAGAAATTGCCGAGCACCATCAGGCGCTGGATGTGGTGGTTGTAGGCGCTCGCCTGCACCTCGCGCACGCACTGGCTGAGGCAGTTCATCTCGGTCTCGCCGGTCCAGAAGAAGTCCGGGAGCTTGCGCCGCGCGTCGAGGGCATTCTCGTCCCCATAGCCCGGCATCTTCAGCCAGTAGACGCCGCGGATGAACTCGCGCCAGCCGATGATCTGGCGGATGAAGCCCTCGACCGCGTTGATCGGGGCCGAACCCTCGCGATAGGCCGCCTCGGCGCGTTCGCAGGCTTCGCGCGGATCGATCAGGCCGCAGTTGATCAGCGCCGAGACATGCGAGTGGAAGAGCAGCGGCGCGCCCGCGCGCATGGCGTCCTGATAGGTGCCGAACTCCGGCAGCGCCGTCTCGACGAACCAGTTGAGATAGTGCAGCGCCTGGCGCCGGGTGACCGGATAGTCGAAGCCCTCGAGGCTGCCGAAATGATTGCCGAAGCGCTTCGCGACGAGATCGAGCACCTCTTGCGTCGTCTCGTCGACGCTGTAGGTCGGGCGCTCGGGCGCCGCGACCTTCGCCTTCAGCGGCTCGCGGTTCTCCTGATCGAAGTTCCACCGGCCTTCCGCGGGATCGTCCGGGCCGGACATCAGGAAGCCCGTGCCGCGGCGCATCTCGCGGTAGAAATACTCCATGCGCAGCTGCTTCTGCCCCTTCGCCCACGCTTGGAACCGCGCGTGGCTGCAGAAAAAGCGGTCGTCCGGCCGGATCTCGACCGGGCATCCGACGGCCTTCTCCCAGCCCGTCATCATCTCCTTGACGCGCCACTCGCCGGGCTCGGTGACGACGACGCGCTCCGGCCGATGCCGCTCCACCGCGCGCTTCAGTTCGCCGGTGAAGGAGCCCGTGTTCTCCGGATCGTCCAGCGCGACATAGTCGACGCTCATGCCGCGCCCGCGAAGATCCTCGGCGAAGTGCCGCATCGCGGAGAACAGGAAGGCGATCTTGCGCTGGTGGTGGCGGACATAGTTCGCCTCGTCGGCGACCTCCGCCATCAGCACGATGTCGCCGTCTTCCATGTCGGAGAGCGAGGAGAGGCCGCGGCTCAGCTGGTCGCCGAGGACGAAGCGCAGGGTCGCCATGCCCGAGGCCTCAGCTGCGCATGACGCGGACGGCCGAGCGGCCGCCGTCGACGCCGATGACCTGGCCGGTGATCCAGGACCCCGCATCGGTCAGGAGCAGTTCGGCGAGCGCCGCGATGTCCTCCGGGGTTCCGAGGCGCGGCACGGCGTGCATCTTCGCCACCGCCTCGGCCATCTTCGGATTGCCCGCCACCTTCTGGCCGAGCGGCGTCTCGACCAGCGAGGGCGCGATGGCGTTGACGCGGATCGCCGGCGCGAGCTCGGCGGCGAGCGAGCGCGTCAGCCCTTCCACCGCGCCTTTCGCCATGGCGATCGAGGCATGGGCGGCAAAGCCTTGGTTCACCGCGACGGTCGAGAAGAACAGGACGCTCGCGCCGCCGTCCGCCTTCTGCAGCGCGGGGAGCGAGGCCTGCACCGCCTGTGCGGCGCCGAGCGCGTTCAGCCGGAAGTCCCCGAGGAAGTCCGCCTCGGTGAGCCGGCCGAAAGGCTTCAGGTTGATCGTGCCGACGGCATAGACGAGCCCGTCGAGCCGCTCGCCCGCCTCCTTCGCGGCGTTCTCGATCGCGTCCGGGTCGGTGACGTCGCATTCCACGAAGGCGCAGTTGAGTTCGCCCGCCAGCCGGTCGAGCGCCTCGGTGTTGCGGCCGGCGAGCACCAGCTCGTGCCCCGCCTTCGCCAGCCGCCGCGCGATCGCGGCGCCGATCCCGCCGCTGCCGCCATGGATGAGATAACGCCCCATGCCGCTCCCTTCGTCGGCGGCCGCCTTCGCCGTGCCGCCGCCCGCTGCTCCCGATGTGCCCTGCCGCAGATGCGGCGCCGGCCGCCGCGATCAACTGCGACCTCGCGGCGCGGGCGGAAAAAGCCTTCCGGCTCGACAGGCGGCGCGCCCGGCGCCACATCCGCCGCATGAAGCACAGGAAGGGCGACCTGCCGACGAAGACCTGCGCCGCCTGCGGCCGGCCGATGGTCTGGCGGAAGAAGTGGGCGAAGGTCTGGGACGCGGTGCGCTACTGCTCCGAGCGGTGCCGGCGGGAGGGTCGGCGGAAGCCCGGCGATCCGCAACCGCGCGCGGCGGATTGATCAGGCGTGGGCGGCGCGCGCGCTGGTGAGCGCGCGGACCGCAAGAGCGATATAGTTCGGCAGCGGCTTGTCCTTTCGGTACGCCGCGACCTGGCGCCTGGCGATGCCGAGCGTTGCAGCCATCCCGTCCAGCGTCATCGACAGGTCGTCCATGGCCCGCCGAAACTCCTCGTTGCTCATCGGCCGCGGCAAACGATCGATCCACTCGGCCGACAGCTCCAGCCCGCCCGGCCAGGCGAGCGCACTGCCCCAGTCGGCGACCGACACCTGACGGAACAGGTCGGGATCGGTGCGCAGCGGCACGAAATGCCGGTGGTTCCAGACGGGAGGAGCCAGATCCCGCTCCTCGACCCGTCCGTCTCCCCATGTCAGCCGGACCCGGAACCGATCGAGCGGCTCGACGTCGGCGATGCGCGGCAGCGGGCCGCCGACCGTGACCACCGCGTCGTCAGGCATTGAGTCTGTTCCACTCATCTTCGAGAACCTCTCGATGGGCGGTCGCCCATTCCATTGCAGTTCGCAGGTCCTTCGCGCGGATGGAGCCCGCCATCACCTGCAGTGTCGACAGCCGCACCATCACGTCTCCTTCGGCCGTCAGCACATGGAAGTGCGGCGGATGATGATCGTCGGCATAGATCGTGATCTTGACGCTGCCGAGGACGACGATGGTCGGGATCGCACGCTCCTGTTCGCTGACGTTCTAGATAGTGCATCTCGCGCACTCATACCAGATTGCGCCGCGTCGTAGGTCCCGACGCACGCAATCGTCAGCTTGCCTTGCGGCTTTCGCGCGACACGTCTCCCCTCGAAACCGCATTCAGGCGGCTCCGGCTGCGGCGCGCCCTTCTCTCGGCGCGCCCTTCCCGGCCGCATACCCCATCTCAGGAGACCCTCATGGACAAGCGCAAACTCGGCCGCTCCGACATTTCCATCGCGCCGATCGTCTTCGGCGGCAACGTCTTCGGCTGGACGGCCGACAGGGAGACCTCCTTCGCCCTCCTCGACCGCTTCGTCGAGGCCGGCTTCAACGCCGTCGACACGGCCGACGTCTATTCCGCCTTCGCGCCCGGTAACGAGGGCGGCGAATCCGAGACGATCATCGGCGAGTGGATCGCCTCCCGCAAGCGCCGCGACGACCTCGTGATCCTGTCGAAGGTCGCCAAGTGGCAGAAGCACAAGGGGCTGTCGCAGGCGAACATCATGGCCGCGATCGACTCGTCGCTGAAGCGGCTGAAGACCGACCATATCGACGTCTACTTCGCCCATGAGGACGACAAGAGCGTGCCGCTGGAGGAGACGCTCGGCGCCTTCGCCCGGCTCGTCGACGCCGGCAAGGTGCGCGTCCTCGGCGCCTCGAACTATGAGGCGGCGCGCGTCGAGGAGGCGCTGACCGTCTCCGAGGCGAACGGCTGGCCGCGCTACGAGGTGCTGCAGCCGGAATACAATCTCTACGCCCGCGGCGACTTCGAGGGCCCGCTGAAGGAGACCGCGCAGAAGCACGGCCTCGGCGTCGTCACCTATTTCTCCCTCGCCAGCGGCTTCCTCACCGGCAAGTACCGCTCCAAGGCCGACATTCAGGGCGCCAATCGCGAGCGCATGCTCGGCGGCTATTTCGACGACGGCGGCAAGGGCCAGCGCATCCTCAAGGCGCTCGACGCGGTGGCGAAGGACACCGGCGCCAAGCCCGCTGAGATCGCCCTCGCCTGGCTGATCGCCAAGGACGCCGTCACCGCCCCCATCGCCAGCGCGACCTCGGTGAAGCAGCTTGACGAGACGCTCGGCGCGGCGAAGGTGACGCTGTCGGGCGAACAGATGCGGGTATTGGATGAGGCGGGGGCGTAAGGCCGCGAGCGCTGGATCAACTTCGTCATTCTCGGGCCCCGTCCCGAGAATCCAGAGATCGTAAGGCTCCATCGGCGACAGCTATCGAGGGCAGAAGCGGCCGAGGCAGCGGCGTCCGCCCTGGATTCTCGGGACGGGGCCCGAGAATGACGCCGTGTCGGGCGCGCGAGCCCCTCCATCACGAGGCGGATGCCTGGGATAGGTAGAACTGATCATCATTTCTACTTTTATTGGGCGTCTCTCCCAGGAACATGCATTCAAGGCAAGGCTCAAAAATCANCCTCCATCACGAGGCGGATGCCTGGGATAGGTAGAACTGATCATCATTTCTACTTTTATTGGGCGTCTCTCCCAGGAACATGCATTCAAGGCAAGGCTCAAAAATCATTCCAAGCGCGCCGATATTCGGGAAGCACTGTTTCCGCGACCAAAGCGTCATCTCTTCGAGCACGAAGCTTCCGCATCTCTTCTTCGTGCATCGCGAGCGAGAGTAGGATCAGAGCCTCGTGGACAAGTTGTCCTCTTAAGCTTCTTTCCATGCTAATTTTGGGAAGGAGGATCGAGCCATGGGACAGACATCGGCAAGGAAGTCAGCAGGACCGCGTGACGCGGCGACGAAGGTTGCGCA